>JACRLQ010000054.1:2640-116012 GCA_016215155.1 Nitrospirota bacterium | reverse complement strand
TTAATGCCCTTGCCCATCTGCCTCGACCACGCAAACTGGTCGTATATCGCAATGGTCGTGCTGCCCGCGGATTTAATAAGGTTCCCGGAGGCGTAATCCGAGACCCTCGTAATTCTGTCTGCATACAGCTCATCGTAAGTCGCCCGCAGATTGAGATAGTGTATGGCGGGAGAAACACTGGTGTCGCCCATCCGGTATTCGGCCGAGTAATAGTAGTGTCCCTCGGTCTGCTCGGCCCTGACGTTCAAACGGTCATTCGTGGAAGAACCGCCAAAGCCGTCGTATGTGTCCCGGCTGAAGTCGACATAGATAAAGGGGATGTGAAAGATCCGTCTTTTAGGTTTCCTGACCTTCTTTACTTCCTCGTCGTTTTCTACGTTGTCCGTGTTGTTAGTGTCGTTCGTGTTTCCGGTATTTCCGGCATCCAGGACATCAGGCGCCTTTCCTATCTCGACATACCCGAGATTATAGATAAAATTAAGTCTGAAATTAGAGGTGCTCGTGCCGGCCGCGCCTCCGGTGCCCGGATTATAAGTGTAAGTAATGTTTATCGGCTGGGGAAGATAGACCAGCAGACTTTTCCTCGGTTTCTCGGAAAGCAGCGTGGTGCTGAAGCCGACCCCCTCTATTGTCGAGGATTTGATCCCTGTGGTATATACCTTGCCGAATATGCCGGAGACGGTAAACACCATCAGCCTGCGGTCGACGACCTGCCCGCTCAGCGCCAGGGTCACGTTGGTCTCGACCCTCTTAAACGGCCTCTGCGGTGAACCCCAATGGCCCTCGTAATAAAGGTTCGTAAGGCCGGACAGGCTATAGGTGGCCGCCTGCGCGGGGGTTGTAGAGGCAAGAAGTCCAAGGAAAGACAGAAGCACAAGACCATGCCCTTTCCGTTTAAGCAATAACCGCAGCGCTGCCGTAAGGCCGCTGGAAATGGAGGCCAATTTCATCCCCACGTCTTCGGTCCCGGAGTCCCGGGGCTGTCAGCAACTGCATGAGACATCAGGCAGAGGGCTTTTAACCGGCATCAATTTTTGCTCCGGGACCAGGGTGTTATCTCAACGACGTATTCTTTTTTCAGTCTCCCGATCAGACTTTTCTTCGACTCCTCGAAACGGTCTTTTTCGAGGTCCCTTTTGAGTTTGCCGCTGACTTCTTCAAAACTCTTCAATTCTCCGGGGGTTTTTTCTCCGGCCTTCAGGATATGGAACCCCTGGATAGTCCGGACCACCCCGCTGATTTCGTCTTTGCCCAGACTGAAGGCGGTCTTTTCGAGTTCGGGGGCCGAGAGCCTGCCCCTGTGGACCTGGCCGATTGAGCCGCTTGTGAACCTGTATGAGTCCTCGGAGTACTTGTAGGCTATGGCCCCGAAGTCCTCACCTCCGCGTATCCTGGCAAGGAGGTCCTCAGCGACTTTTTTTTTCTGCTGCCACACTTCTTCAGTCGCGGACGGGTCGACCTTTATGAGGATGCCGGACAAGAATACCGTCTCGGGCTTCCTGAACTTCGGCCTGTTTTCTTCATAATATTTCCTTAATTCATCTTCAGAATACCGGCTCGCGCTCAGGAGTTCGAGGGCGAGGGTCCTTGCCGCCTCGAACCTTCCGATCCTCTTTCTGAGGCCCTCCATAGTGTACCCTCTTTCCTCCATCGCCTTTTTCATCTCTTTTTCAGAACCGAATTTTCTGGTATTTTCGTCAATGACTGAAGAGATGGCCTCCTCCGGCGCCTTTATGCCCCTTTTTTCCGCCTCCCTGGCAAGGAGCTCCACCTCGATGAGCGCATCGAGGGCCTTTGTCCTGTACTCTTCGCTGTCGGAACGGTCTATCCCTGAATGGTAGATACCCTGCGGGACCAACTGAAGCAGGGCCTCCTCCAGTTCGACCTCCGTTATTTCGACATCGCCGATCCTCGCCACGACATTTCCGCCTGAAAAAGAGACCGCGGGTCCCAATAATAAGACGGCGGTGAGAACGCCCAGGGAAATCCACCGCCTGCACCAGCCAATATCTTCATTTCTCATGACCACCCCTTACCTTTTTTGCTGCCGGCTCCGGCAACAAACTCAAAACTTGCTGTAGCTTAACTTTTCATTATGAATACTTTATGAAGACGCGTCTCAAAAACCGCCGGAGTACAAAAAAAAGAGGGGGAACATATTCCCCCTCTTTTTTTGCTTCCTGATATCTTGAGGCCTATTCTATTTCAGGTTGTGACAATCCTGACAGAACCCTGCATTGGGCGCCCTGAGGAACTTTGTCTGGGTGCTGCCAGAATTCTCGAGATGAGGATCGTGACAGGTTGCGCACTCAAACTGGTTTGAACCCATAAACAGCGGGAAGAACTGACCGGAGGTGAACCCCTGAAGGGCGGGAGCGCCGCCGGCATCAACAGTAGGAGTGAGTCCGATGCCGGGCTTGCCGCCGGTTGCGCCATATGAAGGAGCAGCGGGGAATGTAAAGCCGACAGGATGATCATTCCTGAGGTCCGTCCCGATGTAAGGCGAATAACCGTTCGCAGGGTCGATGTTTGTCGCCTGGAGGGCATTGGCAGCCAGTCCGCCGGGAAGAGTCGATGTCATGGTCATGACCTTGGTGATGCCATTCTTGGTGATCGTGCCGAGGCCGATCGTGCCGTCATGACAGCTCAGGCAGGTCTTTGAGAACGTGCCGGGTACGCCGACAGCCGTGCCGTTGAGGGTTGTGCCGCCTGCGCCCGCGCCGTAAGTCTGATATGTAGCGGTAGGCATAGACCTGGCCCAGAGAGGAAGACCGGCCTGTGAGGTGTTTCCACCGTGAGGAAGGTGACAGAAACCGCACAGGGTTGCGCTTGCATCATTTGTACGGGTAACACTTCCACCGGTTGCGGTGAGGTTATGCTTTGTGTTGGCTATTGTTGCGAAGGCAACGGTAGCGAAGACGGAAAATACTACGATCAAAACCAGAACTGATAATTTCTTCATTTTTTTCTCCTTTTTTTATTTAAAAACAACCATCCTTACTTCTGCTGCTACTAACATGTGTCCCGTTCCACCACCTCCTTAAGGTTTATTGTAACTAATAGCTGTTATTCTTCCAGCTATTAAGACTGCAACTTCTATGCCAGCTAATCCGCTGCTCACGGGAGCCTTACTCATATCCTGCCATGCCTGATTTAACACCTTTTTGGGGACCGCGGCATAAAAAAAAGCGGATGCCGCTGAGTTTCTGTAAGTCAAATACCTCAATTCGCTGCGTTATTTCACGCATCCTTTTTGCGGCCTCCCCACATTAAATCAAAAAAAATCTCGAAAATGATGCCTTCGGTAAAGAGTCTTCTTTTTTACGCCTTCCGGCAGTCCTTAAGCCGGCACCCAAAGCCTAACCCGGTCTTTTCATCAGGTTACATCCCCGGAGTCCGACTTTCATCGGAGTGACGGCTTTTGCGTGTTCGTCAAATTTAAAAATGATCTCGAAAAAATATTCGAGGTAATCTAACAGAGATCCACCGGCATGTCAAGATAATTTTTTTTTATAACATTTATAATTATTATAAGGTTATAAGTCGATACGAAGGTCCTGAAATAATCCTGAAATAAAGAGCTCAGATGGAGTAATGATTTTAGTGTGCATGCACAAATTGCCTTCCGCCGTCATAGAGAAGGACGGACATAAAAACTGTAATCCCAAGGGCCACGGTCACTTTTTACCCTGCCCCTGGTCCGCCTTTTCCTGTGCCCTTTTCCACTTTTCACTCATGTACTGAAATACCTGGAAAGAACCGGGCAGCTGATCGACCACATATATCATATCGTTTTTGTCGATCGCGAGGCCGGCTGGAAGCTGAAACTTCCCTGGCCCCGACCCGGCTTCGCCCACGAACAGGAGTATTTTCCCGTCCTTGTCGAAGATCTGAAAGTTTCCGAAGGCGGCGTCGGCAACATAAAGATGCCCTTCCGAGTCCACCGCGATCCCCTTGGGACGTCCAAGCGCGCCGGGGGTGTCCCCCGCCTGGCCGAAAACCTTCACGAAGGTCCCGTCGGGATCGATCGTCTGGATCCTGTAATTACCCGTGTCGACCACATAAATAGTCCCTTTGTCATCCAGCGCGATATTCGTGGGATAGTTGAACTCGCCGTCTCCTTCTCCCCGTTTGCCGATGGTCTTCAATAATTTGTAGGTCGAAAGTGAATGGACGGAGATGCGGTGCATCTTCGCATCCAGCACATATATCAGCCCTCTTTTTTCGTCGACAGCCAGGCCGCTGGGGCTCTCAAACTCCCTCTTGTCGCCGAAAGAGGTCTGAAAATTGCCGTTTTTGTAAATCATGACCTTGTCGGCCGCGACATCCGACACAAAAAGCCTGCCGTCAGAGGACAGGGCCAATCCCAACGGCACCTTCAGCTGCCCCACGCCGGGGTCAGTCCCGATTGTGGTGAACGCCTTGTTCACAAGGTCAAACATCACAACGCCGCCCACATCCGAAACATAAACCTTCCCGGCGCCGTCGGAAACTATGCCGTAGGGTTTTACAAAGTTCATCGCCTGTTCCGCGCCGAAGATAACGTCGGCGGCCCCGGTCTGTTTCACGACGTCCAGTGAAGTCTCGTACATGTCCACGAATTTGACCTTCGGCTCGTCGGGCGGCAACGGCCACTGAAGGTCATATTTCCTCTTCTCCGGGGGAGGGGCGCACGATGCGAAAACGAGCGGAAGGACGATAAGCAGAGAATAAAGCACCAGCCGCCCGCCTGATCCGGCGAGGGGCCGCCTTCCCCGTACTGCGCTGTCCAGCCTGAGTGTTTTCATAAGTTCCCTCCAGTAGAAGTAGGTCCGCCGATAAACTTAAGGGCCGCTCCCTTATTTTTTGTGGCAGTAGATGCAGAGTTCATAAAGCGTATTCGCCTTATACCTGAAAAGACTCTTAAAGTCCGAGCCGTGAGGGTCGTGACAGCTTCCGCAATAGAACTCCCTGCCCTTGCGCATCGGGTCCTGGACCGTTCTGACCGCTCTTTTTTTCCTGGGCTTGTCCGTCGGGCCGGAGGTCTTTTCGATAGAGCCTATGGGATGGCTTTTTTCCGCCGTCACGTGTTTCCCCTTGGCGATAGCGGGATGGCATTCGAGACATAACATGGCAGGCCTCTTGTTAAGCAGGGCCACCTCCTCGGTCGCGTGAGGATTGTGACAGGTCAGACACATGCCGCCCGCCACGGGGGCATGCGCGTTTTTCTTCTCGAAAACTGATTTGTCATGACACTTATAGCAGAGGTCCGGGACGTCGCTGAGCAGCAATTTCGGGGCGTCGGACGAATGAGGGTCATGACAGCCCGTACAGCCCATCGAAACGGCCGCATGCACCGTCGTGTTCTGGAACTTCGCTTTATCGTGACATTTATAACAGAGGTCCGGCTGCTCCGACAGAAGGAGCTTTGCGTTTTTAGACGAATGAGGGTTATGACAGCCCGTACAGCCCATCGAAACGGCCGCATGCACGTTTTTCTTCGCGAATTTGGCCTTATCGTGGCACCCCATGCATATCTCGGGCTGGTCTGAGGAAAGACCTTTCGAAATCTTGTTTTTCATCTTGTGAGGAACGTCGGAGGCGTCTACCGCGGAATGGCAGCCCGGGCAGCCCATCTGGACCGCGGCATGGACCACCTTCTCTTTGGCGAGCTGCTCGTGGCACATAAGACAGTCGATCTCCTCGGCAAAGGCAAGGTTTGGTCCGGCTCCGGGCATCAGGAAAAGAAAAACCGCAAATAAGCCAGCCAAGGCATTCACTGGAAAAAATACTGATCCCTGCTTTTTCATGAAATATATCATAGCCAAAAAAAATTCATTTATCAACATAACCCCCGCTTTGTTACCTGCCTTTTTTTTCCGCCATGAATTTTCTGTAATAGGTCTCGGCTTCGCTCCGCCTGCCCAGCTGGCCGTAGGTGATCGCCAGGTCATAATAGAGCATGATATTGTCATGGCCGAGTTTCTCGGCGATGAGGTACTCCCCGAGGGCCGCCTGGTAGTTTTTCGCCAGATAATAAGACCCTGCCAGGTTATAATGCGGCCTCGATTTCATCGGCGATTTCGATACCGCGTCTGACCACAAGGCGACCTTTGTCCGCCATACGCTGTTTCTTTCATATGTCGCAAACGACAGCGTGATCAGAATTGCCAGGAACAGTCCTCTCAGAAGGGCCTCGCGAGGCGCTTTGAGCTTTTCAGCGGCGTACCAAGAAAATATGTCCGCTATCATGACAAAAACCAGCGCGACCCCGAGCATGGCGAGATACACCCTGTGTTCGTACATGACATCGATGATAGGGAGCGCCAGGGAAGAGGGCAAGAGTATGAGCAGATACCACAATATCCCGAAGCCCGAGATACGGAGATGGGCGGCCCACCGGCCTTTCATCCTCAGTGACCACAGGCCCAGTACGGCCAGGCAGACCCACAGGAAAAAGGCCCCCGCCACCGGCAGGGTCAGGAATTCACCGTATATCGGAACGTCATGGTCAAGGGTCAGCCCTGAAGGGACTACGAGGAGCCTCAGATAACGGACGAGCACCGTAAGGCCTGTATAGAAATATTCGGGCTGCCCGATCCCGTCGGCATTAAAACCGACCTCCCTGCTGCCCCTCAACGAGGTGATGCCGATAATCCCAAGGACGACCACGGCAATAAAAACAGGCAGCATTCCGAGGACCGCCTTTTTAAGAGCTTCCCTCCCCTTGAAAAAGCAGATGTACAGAAGAAACGCAGCCGGCACGGTCACCACCACCTCTTTATTCATCCAGCCCAGAAGAAACGAGACGATTCCAAGCAGGTAGAAGCCCGCGGCCCTTTTGCCCCCGCCTTCGCTGAAACTTATCAGGCAGTGAAGGGCCAGAAGATAAAAAAGCGAGGACAGGACCTCGGACCTCTGGGCAATGTAGGAGACGGCCTGTGTCTGTATAGGGTGAAGGGCGAATACGGCCGTCAGAAGAAGGGCCGGCCCCCTCCGGTCGGCAAACCGGTCTTTTACCGGCGGCTCCCCGAACATCCTCAGCACAAAAAAATAGACCGCCACCGCCATGACCATGTGGATGAAGATATTGACCGCATGGAAACCGACAACGGACTTCCCGCCCAGAGCATAGTTGACGGCAAAGGTGAACGTGGTCATCGCCCTCTGCGCCGGCACGAAG
The DNA here is from genome assembly GCA_016215155.1 of Nitrospirota bacterium. GTDB lineage: Bacteria > Nitrospirota > Thermodesulfovibrionia > Thermodesulfovibrionales > UBA6898 > PALSA-1316. The sequence goes on along the minus strand of JACRLQ010000054.1, from coordinate 108,850 downwards.
AGGCTCGAGGGGCTGAGGCTGCCGCAAAACCCCCGCAGGTCCTTTACGAGCGGGTTCTGATTAATGGCCCTGTCGTCATCGAACATGAATTCCCCGGTCAGGACGTTTGAATAGGAGACGCCGACGGCAACAAGCACAAGCAGCAGCGGCAGATAGCCGCGATATGAGATGTGATTACGCATTTTGGAGTCCTTCCGGGTCGGTCATTGTTTCTGAAGCCCGTATCTGTTTAATATGTCTTTTTTGAGCCGGTCGTATTCCGGCGGGGCCTCCCTCGCAAAATAAAGGTAATAATAAGCGGCCTCCTCCGGTCTGCCGAGCTTTTCAAGGAGCATCCCGGCGTTATAATACGCCTCAAGAAAATCCGGGCCAAGGTCCACCGCCAGCTTATACTCCCGCAGCGCCGCCTCATAATCCCCCTGCAGGTAATAGCAGTTGCCGAGGTTGTTATGCCCCCTTGATTTATCCGGCGACTTCGAAACCACGTCCTGCCACAGGGACAGCTTGGTCTGCCATACAAGGTTCCTCTGGTAGGTAAGCATGCCCAACGCCAGGGCAATCACAACAGCAACCGCAACGGACGCCCGCGAAAAAGCGGCGCCGTACTTCTCCGAAGCCCGCTGCCGCAGCATATCGGCGAGGGAGACGGCGGCGGCAAGCGCCCCAAACATCGGCAGATACACACGGTGCTCAAAGATGACGTCCTTAAGCGGCACAACTGAAGAGGTCGGCAGAAGAAGCACAAGAAACCACAGCATGCCAAACCCCGCGACCCTCATATGCCGCATCCATCCGCCCCTCACCCGGAGGGTAAGGAAACAGAAAACGACTATAACGGCCCATACCAGCATCGGACCCGCAACCTGAAGGCTCGAAATTTTCGAATATACGGGATAGTCATGGTCGAAGTTCTGCCCGACAGGCAGGAAGATCAGCCTCAGATAAGTGAGCATGACACCCAGCTGCGTATAAAAATATTCAGGCTGGCCGAGACCTTTCATCGCAAACCCGACATGGCTTGAGCGGCTGAATTCCGCTGTCATGCGTATGCCCAGATAGACCCCTCCGATAAGGAAGGGCGCCATCGCAAAGACCGCCTTTATGAGCCGCCGTCTGTCCATAAAAAAGGCGGCATAGAGGATGAAAACAACAGGCATGGTCACGATTATCTCCTTGCTCCACCAGCCCAGGACGAAAAAAAACATCCCCAGGGACCAAAAAACAGCGCTCTTTATACCATCCGCCCCGGCATATTTTATCAGGGAGAGCAGCCCCAGCAGGTAAAACAGTGACGCCAGGACCTCGGACCTCTGGACGATGTAGGTGACTGACTCCGTCTGGAGAGGGTGCAGGGCGAATATCGCGGCGAGTATCAGCGCCACGCCGTCGGCCCCTCCTTCAGGGCCTTTCTCCGTCATGGCCGAGGCAAACAAAGTCCTCGCAAAAAACCAGACGGCGGCAACCGTCAGAAGATGCAGGCCTATATTGACCACATGATACCCTTCTACGGAAAAGCCGCCCGCCATATAGTTGAGATTGAAAAGCAGCTGCGTCAAGGGCCGTCCGACTGAGAAGGCGCGCGGGAGGGTCTCTTTGAAAAAATCCCCCAGGGGCTGTTTGATCCGGGGCTCTTCCAGGATATAGGTCTCGTCGTCGAACTGGAACTCACCGGTGATTGCGCCGGAATAAACCAGCGCAGTGCCCCCCAGCACCAGAAGGAGGAGGACCAGACTACTTCTTTTCACTGCCCATTTCGTTTACGCGATCGGCAAGCAGCGCGAGGTCCTGCACGAGAGTTTTGTTCTTTTCGGAGAGTTCGGATATTACCGTCGAAAAGTGGATATTTATCAGGACCATGAATATCAGGCCTATGAGGAAGATCAGAGAGGGGGGGTACTGTATGCCGATCAGGCCCGCAACGAAGTGGAGCGACTGCCGCGACACCGAAAACCAGAACATCACCACTGACGCGAATATCCATAAGAGGGAATAACGCTCTTTGAGTCTGTTTCTTCGGACAAGCTCGATGACCATGAAAAAGATCACCAGATTGACCGCGGTAGCGAACAGGGGAATGATGTCCATTGTTACCTCCCGGGGACCTTCTTGAGCAGGTCTATCATTATGGCCAGGATGACCTTGATCATATAGTAAAAGGCGCGGATGAAGGTGATCGAAGAAGTGCCCAGCAGCCTTTTTCTCATCAGGACAGGGACTTCCACGAGCCTGAAGCCCGCGCGGTGCAGAAGTATGAGCGCCTCGGGCTCAGGGTAGTCGTCGGGATAGCTCGAACAGTAAAATTCAATCACCCTCCGGTTTGCCCCGCGGAAGCCGGACGTCGGGTCCGTCACCTTCTGTCCCATCAGCAGGGATATGGTCCCCGACAGTATCCGTATGCCGATGAACCGGGCGAATTCGGCCTCGTACATTCCTTTTTCCCTGAACCGGGACCCAAGGCATATGTCGGCCTCCCCGGAAAGGAGAGGGCCCAGCAGGGCGCTGAACTGATCGCCCCTGTGCTGCCCGTCGGCGTCGAACTGAAAGGCGATATCATAGCCCCTGGCATTGGCGTATTTGTATCCGGTCTGCATGGCGGCCCCAATTCCAAGATTGTATGAAAGAGATATGACAGGCGCCCCCTTGCCCCGGGCCAGGGCCGCGGTCGAGTCTCCTGAGCCGTCGTCGATTACGATTATATCGGCCGCGGGAAGATGCTCCCTGACGTCATCGATCACGCCTTCTATGCTCAACTCCTCGTTAAAGGCCGGTATTATTACCAGGGTCTTCATCTCATTCCTTCAAAGCGAGCTCTCGGGCGCTTATTCCGAACCTTGTGAACCATAAGGATATATTACTATTTTCAACCTTTTTCTTCATCATAATGGCCCTCCGCTTCGAAAACATCCCGCGGGCCCCGCCAAAGGCGGCGGCATATGCCCGGACCAGGACCAAAAGACCCTGCAACACGGACCCCGTCTTCACGAAGCGGCTTCCCGCCCCTTTCCCCGTCAACATGCCATATGCCTGCATAATATATCTCAGCAGCGTATACAAAGGGCTTGTGAGCAGCATCCTTAAGGGGAAACATTTCATGACTACCCAGATCCTGTTGCGTTCGACAAGGAAGGCCTTGAGCGGGGAATAGGGGTCCGCGGTCGCCGAATACTTGTGATATACGATCGCGGAGGGCGCATAGACGCAGCTCCAGCCGGCAAGTCTTGCTCTCAGACCGATGTCTACATCATCCACATAGAGAAAAAAATCCTCATCAAAAAGTCCGATCTCCTCGAATACCTCTCTTTTGTAAAGCCCGGCGCAGCCGCTCGGGACAAAGACTTCCTCCTGTTTTTGATACTGGCCTGTATCTCTTTCAAGCCGGCCCCGGCCCCGCGCCACACCGTCGCGGTATATAAGCAGGCCCGTGTTGTCGATCATCCCGCGGTCGTAATAATTAAGTATTTTCGAAGCGCACATGCCGACGCCTTCGCTTTTTTCAGCCGCGCGGACAAGTTCCCCGAGCCATTGGGGATCGGCCGTTGCGTCATTATTGAGAAGGACGACATACCTTCCTTTGGAAACGGCGATGCCCGCGTTATTGCCCCCTCCATATCCAAGGTTCGACCGGTTTCTGACGACAGTGACCTCAGGGTATGACGCCTCAAGCAGCGCCAAAGATCCGTCGTCCGAATTATTATCGACGACCACGACCTCAAAGTCTCTTAACGTCTGGTCCCTGAGCGAATCCAGGCATTCCGGAAGGAGATGCTTCCCGTTATAATTGACGATGATAACGGATATCGACGGCCGGCCGCTCATACTGCCGCCTCCGCCAGGGAGGCCCTATATACCCCGGCGTATTTTTCGGCGATACGGTCCCAGGAAAGGTTTGCCACGATGAACTCCCTGCCCCGCCGGGATTTTTCGAGCGCCTCGCCCCTTCGGGCAAGGACCCGGCCTATCATGTCTCCAAGCCCCGCTATGTCGCCATATTTTACGATATACCCGATGTCCTCCCTGCCGATTATCTCGCCGCAGCCGCAATCGTCGGTCACGATGACCGGCGCGCCGCACATAATCGCCTCAAAGGGGACCAGGCCGAATATTTCATGGACCGCGGGATACACCAGGACATCGGCATCCGCATAGGCGGCGAGTTTTTCCTCCCCGGTCAGGAGACCCGTAAAAATGACCCTGTCCTCGAGTCCTTTTTCCATGACCAGTCTTACCACTTCTTTTTTGAAGCCCATGTCGTTTCCCGCGATGACCAGCCGGGCGTCTTCGGCCCTGAGTCCGGAAAAGGCCCTGACTAGGAAGTCCAGCCCCTTTCTCCGCGTGATCTTGCCCAGATAGAGGATTACCCTTTTATCCGTCAGCCCGTATTTCCTGCGAAAGCCGCCCTTCCCGGGCAAGGACCCGTACGCCCCTATATCAATACCGTTATATATGACTTCAATCTTTTTGGGGTCAACTCCCATCTCCTCATATTGTTTGACCTCGCAGTCAGAGACCGCGACAAGCCTGCCGGCATCTCTCAGTATGACGTCCCCGAACAACCGGTCGAAGAGCAATTTGGCCCCTATCTTCCGTTCTATCCTCGGCACGGTCCCATGCCCCGAGAAGACATATTTCATATTGTTCTTCAGTGCGTAGTGCCTGGCGATGTTATTGAGAAAGTGCCTGTGTCCATGAAGGTGGACGAGGTCGAACCCGGGGATGGAACGCCTCATGCGGCTGGAGAGGCCTGAGGGCAGATATATCTGATGATGGTATGCAAGAGAGTTGCTGAGGTTCTTGAAATAATGGACCTTTATGCCGTCCACCCGGGAGATTTCCCCTCCGGGGTCATGCCTTGAGTTTTCATCCAGGACGTCGGTTGTGTAAACCGTTACCTCGTGCCCCTTCCTGACAAGCTCGCGCGAAAGCTCATAGGCCACCCTCGGTATGCCGCCATAGGCCCACGCCGGATAGAAATAAGGCGTGACCTGAAGTATCCTGAGAGGTGTCATCTTTTTTGCGCCGGCAGTTTGCTTATCAATCCCAGCAGTTTATCGCCCTGCCGTTTCCAGCTGTATTTCTCATGGACGAGGGAGAGGTTTCTCCGGTAAATATCCAGTTTCGCCGTGTCGGAAAGGGTCTCGTTGACGGCTTTTGCGATGGTATTTTCATCCTCAAGGGGCACGACGACACCTATGCCTTCGCCCTCCACGATCTTTCTTATGGCCGGCAGGTCGGTCGCAATAATCGGGACCCCGGCGGAAATGAACTCGAAAAGCTTGTTAGGCGTGCAAAGCCTGGTATTTGTGTCCACTGACTGATAGGGGATAATCCCCGCGTCGGCGGAAGCGGTATATGAGCGCAGCTCCGCGTATGAAACAGGCTCAGGGAAGAAGACCTTTTTATTGAGCAGGTCCCTTTCAACCGCAAGCTTTACAAGCCTGTCTTTGAGTATGCCGAACCCCAGCATGACCAGGACGATGTCCCCGTTGAATCCCGATGCGCTCCTTACAAGCGCCTCCAGGTTCCTGTAATGAATAAATTGTCCCTGATAAAGGAGGACCTTTTTTTCGCGCGGCAGACCGAGCTTCTCCCTCAGGGTATTGTATCGCTCATCCGATGCGGTCCAATCGACGCAGTTCAACAAGACCTCCGGTCTCCTGCCGTAGGCAGCGAAGAATTCAGCGGCAATCAGGTCGTTCACCGTTATCATGATGTCGGCATCGCTGATAAGTCCGCTCTCAATCTTCCTGTAAATCTTTTTTTCCAGCCCGCTCAACTCCGAAAGCCCGGTCCAAAATTCATGCGAATCGTAGACCAGCGCGGCGCCGGCGGTTTTACCCGCCTTATGGGCTATCGGCAGCATCGGGAGGTCGTGGGCGAAGTAAATATCGGCCTTCTCCCGGACGGCGGCCTCATAAAAGGCCCAGGCGTGGGGCAAAAGGGCAAAGGGGTCTTCGCCCAGTCTCCGGTCAAAAATATTTTTCAGCGTGAAGTAGGCGGCCCTCATCTTCGGTATCAGGGACGGAAACTTCAGGAACAGCCTCTTAAGAAAACGGAAATAAAGCTTCAGGAGAAGGTCTGAGTCCCTGGGGTCGGCGTCCCCGCCCACGCGTTTTATACCCTTTTCCTCGCACAGGCCCGCCGGCTCATTGCCTGCGTTGCTCATCGGTGAGGCGATGATTACGACCTCCATCCCGGCCTCTCTGAGGCTTTCCGCTTCGAGCAGTATCCGTCTGTCGACGGAATAGTCGAAGGTGAGCATCACTATCTTCAAAGGTTATATTCCCCGTCTATATATCCTCTGAACCACTGTTCGAGACAGAGTATGCCCCATACGATCCTGCTGAATTTGCCCTCGGTCTCCATAAGGTTTTTAAGAAGGGAGGTATTGTAAATCCCCCTTTGAGCGGCAGCCGGGCTCATTATGATGTCGCTTACGAACTCCTTCAATTCGTTCTGGTACCATTTGTTGAGAGGCACGGGGAACCCCATTTTGTCCTTTCTCTCGATAATCTCCCGGGGCACGATGCTCTTTGCGGCATTTTTAAGCAGATGTTTATAGTCCCCGCCCTTGAATTTAATGACCGGGGGTATCGAGGCGACGAACTCGATGATCCTGTAGTCGAGAAGCGGCACCCTCGATTCGAGTCCGAAGGCCATCGAGGTCCTGTCTTCGACCTGGAGCAGGGCGGGAAGGGAGGCCTTCGTATCGAAATACGTCATCTTGTTGACCAGGGACGAAAGGTTCTTTTCATTAAAGAGGCCCCTGAATTCCCCGAGGGTCGTGTCGGCCTTCATCGCGTCGGGAGAAAACATCTCCTTCATCCCCTCGCTCCGGTCGATGAGCCTGAAGTAGCGTTCGTCCTGGGGACCAAAAAGCCCGTCCTTCCAGAAATAGCTGAGCATCGGTTTATAGGCCTGGAGTATAGGCAGGTTGGGCACTATGGATTCCAGTGTCACCGCGAACTTACCTTCCTTTGCCGTCTCCCATATCGCGCCCTTCAACGCCTCTTCGAGATATCCCACGAGATACCGCGCGTAACCGATGAATATCTCGTCTCCGCCCTGCCCGCCCAGGACCACCTTGACGTGCTCCCTGGCGAGCTTACAGACCTGATACTGAGGGAAGATCCCGGGACCGGCCGCGGGCTCATCCATAAAGTAGACCAGCCGGGGAAAGTCCGCGATGAAATCCCTGGCCGTCGGGAATATCTCGTGGAAGTCAGTGCCCGCCGCCCTGCTGACGATCTTCGCATACTCGGTCTCGTCGAACTCCTTGCCGTCCGAGAAACCGCCTGTAAAGGTCTTCAGTTTGAAGCTGCCGAGAAGTGACGCCGCCAGGCAGGCTATGGTGCTTGAGTCGATCCCCCCGCTTAAGTGGGCGCCCAAAGGCACGTCGCTTCTGAGGCGTATCTTGACCGCGTCTTCGAGCAGGAAAAAGAGACGGTCGATGAAATATTCCTCGTTGTGGTATGTATCGTATTCGTACCTGAGGTCCCAGTATTTTTCGACCGAGAGCCTGAAGTCCTCCATCCGCAGCGTCAGCGAGCAGCCCGGGAGCAGCCGCTTGATGCCTTTGAAGAGGGTCTTGTCGCCGATGGTAAACTGGAAGGTGATGTAGTCGTTGAGCCCTTCCGGGGAGACCTCCGGTTTTACCCCGGCCTTGACAAGCGCCTTTATCTCGGATGAAAAAAGGAAAGAGTTGCCGTCGCAGCTGTAGTAGAATGGCTTTACGCCCAGGCGGTCCCTCGAACAAAAGAGTTCCTGCTGCCGCGAGTCCCAGATCGCAAAGGCCCACATGCCGTTAAAATAATTGACGCAGTCTTTGCCGAACTCCTCATAGGCATGGATGATGACCTCCGTGTCGCAGTGGGTCCGGAACCTGTGGCCCCTTTGAAGGAGCTGCTGGCGGAGTTCGAGGTAGTTATAGATGCAGCCGTTAAAGGTGATCCAGACCGTCTCGTCCTCGTTGCACATGGGCTGCTTGCCGCCTTCAGGGTCTATGATGGAAAGCCTGCGGTGGGCGAGCGCGACATTCCTCGACGTATAGTACCCCTCGCCGTCAGGCCCCCTGTGGGCGATAGAGCGGGTGACGTCCCTCAAAAACTCCTCCGACGGCGCTTTGCTGTCCTTATTTACAATCCCGAAAATTCCGCACATTGACCGGTCCTCCGATAGAAAATATTTGAAAAAAAGCGGGCCGCCTTCTTACGGAGACTAATTGGCAACCTGTATCTGTCCCAGCCATTTCTTTTCAAGTTCCGTTTCTTTCCCTTTCTCCCTGACATCTACCTGAACGGCATAAATGCCGGGCTTGTCGGGCACAAGATTGAGGGTATTATCAGGACCCCAGTTTTTTACGGGGACCCAATCCATTTGTTCATATTTGACCCACCATTTGAAATCAAGGGCCTTCGCGCCCGGTTTTACTTCAAGGGCCAGGGTGGACCCTACTTTCAGAGAAGAGGGCAGTGACGGATATATGATTCCCGCATCCTTCTGACACGCGATAACAACAAAAAAGCAAAGGCAGGCGGTTACGAGTAACACCTTATTTTTCAACATGAATAAAGCCTCCTTTCGGATTTCCTGATAAAGAATATATATTAACCATTAAACCGAAGTAAATCCATGCTCCAGTTGCAATTCAGGCAGTGAAGGCAATAGAGTCCTCCCTCTCAGCTTTTTTCCGGCCTTCTGATTCTGATATCGTGGCGCAGTGACTTTTGTCGCCGAACGCTTCTCTTGCGCTGTTAATCCCATGACTGCCTCCCATGTCGTTTTGAGAAGACAGTATGGAATTATTTTGAATAGATTTCTAAATGAGGCAACGATTCACTTTCGAATAGATTTTTGGTGGGGCACTTCGTTTGATTGCCTTATTTTTTTATGTGTTTTATAGTAGCTACTGGTTTGTATTTTTCGGGAAATTAATTTTCAAAAGGGGCTCGATGGTTAGGGAGTCGGATAGAACGGGGTTCAAGTTGGCGGATCGTTGTGTGAGGGCTTGCCGCGTTTGGACTCATGTGATCGTTGAGCGGGACCTCACGTCAAAATACTTCTTTGGACAACAAATAAATATATCTGTTTGGGAGGGTATCATGCGCAAAACTTCAGGCTTTAACCTTCAGAGTCATCCATCAAAAAGTCTTCTCCACTCTGCTACGCATTCGAACTTTCCGCAGTCGCACCTGACTTGATCCGGCAGCCGGAAGTCTTTAAGAAACAATGGAGCCCGGCTAACGAACTGCCGGAATGACAAACAGGGAAAGAGAGTTTCTACACGGACACTAGTGGGCCGCAATGTGGTCAAAAAAAGGAGGTGATCCATCAAATCAGGACGAGAAGTGCGCCAAAGGTAGGGAAAATCACTTAATGTTTCTACAAAATATCAATGGGAGAAAAAATGAAAAAAATATTTGCGAGTATCTGCTTGTTTTTGTTGCTGCTCTCAGGTAACGCTCTGTCCGACGATCTAGTATTCGATCAAATATTCATGACCGATATGTCAATCGACCCTTCCCAACTTACCCATCTTTACGTCAATCATGATACGGGCGATGACAGCCATGAATGCAAGAGTAATTCAAAATGTAAAACTATAATGGCAGCAGTCAGAAAAGCGCCTTCACTTGTCAAAGGTCGTGATGCAGGCATATATATTCATATCGAGGCCGGTAGATACCCGGAACAGATCGAATTGATAGGGTTTCCCCTATCAATCGGGACACGCATATCTTTCCTTGGAGACAAGGATTCTACCGGAGAACCCACTTCAATAATAGATGCAGAAGGGATGAGAGACGGCTTTGTGTTAGTAAACGGGGTGCAGGGCTACTTTAAAGACTTGAAAGTTATTAATGTTAAAGAGGGCGGTTCCGGGATTGCTTCAGACGTGTTTTGTTTTGTATATACGAAAAACGTCTGGGTAAGCAGAGCCACTGGCGCTAAAAATGTCAGTCTTATAAAAACATCAAACGGCAAACACCTGTCACAACACGATCACATCGACTGCGCTGATGCCGATGGCGGTGACAGCAGTATCGGGATAGAAGCAATATCGAACTCTTTTATGCATATAGGATATCCGGGCGACAATGCCGGTACGGATGGAACTACTGTGACCAACTGCGCTCAAGGTATTCTTTTTCAGGACGCATCAACCGGCTATGTGGCACAAAGTACTATAACTAACAATACAGATGGTATTATACTGAAAAATGGCGCTGCATCGACTATCGGCCACAATGCTTTTTCCGGCAATAGCCACTCTGATATTTACTCCATGTATAATTCCGAGGCATATATCGCCTCCGGAAATACTCCGAACCCGCCGCATATAGAATATAAGCATGGTATTTCCTACGATGTCAATGGAGTTGTCTCCGGCGATGTGGCAGGCCCGCAAGGGCCACAAGGTGAAACAGGTGCTACAGGGCCGCAGGGACCGCAAGGCGCAACGGGACCGCAGGGCCCGGCGGGGGCCAATGGCAAGACGGTACTCAATGGGGCTGGAACGCCTGATAATGCAACCGGCAGCGATGGAGATTTCTATATTGACACAACCGCCAATATGTTATATGGACCAAAGGTGTCTGGTGCGTGGCCGACATCAGGAGTTAAGCTGGAAGGACTTTGGACTAAGGGGACTGACGCAATTTACACCAATTCTAAAGTGGGGATAGGCACCTCCTCGCCAAATAACTCTTTTGAAATTGTTGGAGATGGGATTTCTCCTGCCGCATATTTGTCTGCTTATGGAGGCGCTGCGAATCTGGCGGGGTTCTTCAGTGGCACCGCCGCAAGAGGGACTAAAAGCGCTCCTACGGCTCTACGGATTGGAGATGCGATGGCAATTTTTGCAGGAGGCGGTTATGATGGCACAACCATGGAGTCCTCAAAGGCTTACATTGCGCTTCGGACCGCTGAGAACTGGGCATCCGATCGTAAGGGAACCCGCATTATTTTCTATACAACTCCTGTAAACGCGGTTGACCCGCAGGCTAATATGACTTTGTCTGATGCAGGTTTTCTGGGTGTCGGCGTTGTGTCACCGCAACAGAAAGTTGAAATCAATGGGGGGCTAAGACTCAAAACCAGCGCGACGAAACCCGACTGTTCCAGCGCTAATCCCAGCGCAAGGGGCACCTTCTGGTTTACGCAGGATGACACTAACGGCGATCGGGCTGAAGTCTGCGCGCGCACGGGCGGCGCTTATGCCTGGAAGGCGCTTTACTGATGCCGGTCTCTGAATCGGCCGGGACTCACAACGCCCTTGCGGGCAACCGGATAATAATGACACCTCAGTAGCATGCACAGGATGAGGCGGTCAGCGCCCAATATTCTTGCCGGAGGCTGACCGCCTCATTTGTTAGTTGTTATGCCGAAGGTAACTGCTCAGTTACAGGTTAAATCCACTTCCTACAGAATATATAAACGAAAGAACATTTATGCCCGTTACCGATTTGAAATTATCCTGGAGCTTCCGACACTCTTTTGAGACAATTCAGATTGCAAAACAGAAGGTTATGATATTATTTCGGCAAGAGGGGATAACCCGCAGGCTGCCTCTGGGAGTATGTCATTCATCCGTGGTAGCCATAACGCATGGATTTTCAGCGCTCTGTGTATCAAACCCGCTTGAGGATAAAGGCAGCAGGACACCTTTGTTGATATCTATCGACCATCCTGAGTCCAGGGCTGAGCTCGTAAATATACAACTCAGTTCGGGGAATGACAACGCCTTATCAGCCAACGGCTTGAAGCAGGTGCCATACATCGTGTAGACGCCATTTTCTGCCGACATCGAGCGGGGATAAACACTGTCGTAGTAAATAGACCTGATAATCGCGTTTTGCGCTGTTGTGAAATCGGCCGTCACCGCATCGCGCAACGTGATTTGAGTTGATGAATCCATCGAAAAAATCCTGTTTGTCATCCAGGATGAATCAGCGTCATAAATGACTACGGGCTCATTGACCTGAAAGACCGATGTATCCGCTACAGTCACCGTTTTACTTCCTGCCAGTATGTCTGCCGTCAACGTGCCTGTAGCCGATGCGCGGCGCGTAACTAAAGGGTTATTGCCGCTCTTGGCGTAAGTGCTCTTTGGATTTGTAAAAGTGGCCAGCCCCATCCCCCAGTTAATGCCGGAGTTTGCGCCCGCATAATATAGGTTCCAGGCGCTGCCCGATTTATACACGGGGCCTGTCACAATATAAAGCGCGTCCCACTGACCGGCGCTGCCGGTCCGCAGCACAGGATTGCCGCTATATGCGGTCCAGGTGTAGCCGTCTGAGCTATAGGCATAGTAGATAGCCGTCCCCGATGCTCCGCCCAGATAGGCGTACCACATTTTATACCGCTGAGTTGCGTCCGGTTCATCCGGATCATGGATAACGGTTGGGAAGTTATATCCAGCACCCGTAATGATCGGGTTACCTGAGTAATCCGTCCACGTAATGCCGTCGAGGCTCGTTGCCAATCCTATATTCCACTGAGAACCCATGGCGGCATAATACAACATATATAGATCCTTGACTTTAATCAGCCATTGGTCTTTCACGTGGGTTGATTTCCAGCCGGTAGAAGGACTGATAATCGGATTGTTTTTAGCTTTAGTCCATGTTACTCCGTCAAGGGACGTGGCCATACCGATGCTGTATGCAGAGGGCGTATAGCCGTTATACAGCATCAGCTTTTTTGCTTTGCCTGACCGCTCCGGCTGTTCCGTCATCACCTTGAGGTCCTTTTGTGGACCTGTGACCTGTGGACCGCCGTTTGTAAGCACACCAGACCACTGCCGAGTCAGATGAAGTCCGTCACCCGCGGGATCAACATCCGCAGAGGGCGGCATCACAATCGCCGCGCCGAAAGCCCGGAATGCTATGACTATAAGCAGGACCAAAAGCAGGAATATATTACATTGTCGTTTCAAAATGCCTCCATTGTCGCCTTTGTACAGGCGCGTTCGTCAGCAGTCATGTTCGTCTCTGCCGCCGCCTTCGGATGAATCAAAGTGAAGGCTCCGCCCTTTCGACTCTTCCAGACCCCTTTTTCTTTCTTACACCGATGATCCAGCCGGAAAAAGGCGCCAGGCTAATTAAATAGACGGCGAAATAGCTTATCGCCGCCGAGCCAACCCAGGTTAGAGGATAAAATATCAGTGAATTGTAATCAATACCCCAGCGATATAATAATTCTTTGCGAATTAATTCTATGATCATGGCATGGACAAGGTAAATACCCAAAGAGTAATAACCTATGGAGTCCATAACGGCAAAAAAACGGGAGGATCGAATGGTCCTGATTGAAAGCGCAAGAAAAAACATCAATGCCAGCAGTGTGCTGAGAGGCTCCAGAATAAGATGCGACACCCGGAATTGCTTTGGTATTTCGGAATAATTGTAGCCTTCCTTAAGCCCCGAAAAAATATGGTGGACATCCGGAGCGGCCGACAGGAGCATCCCAAATCCGAGCAGCATGAGATTTGTCCCGGTCAGCATGGCCCTGACTTTTCCATAGTGTCTTGAGACATGGATTCCCAGGACAAACCAAAACAACAGGGACACAAAAACCGCATCTTTGCCAAAGACGGGATTGCGTATTATTAAATCGATATTCGTAATAATTTTGTCGACAGACAGTGGAAAGGTGTTAAACATAAGGACGCCCAGCGCCATGACAAGAGAGCTCATCGTCAGCTTGACCAGCAGGCACGCAGCCACAAAACGCACATTATATTTTTCATACAGCCTGACAACAACGGGATAAATCATATAAAGCTGAAACAGGACCACAAAAAACCACAAATGGAAATAAGCGCTTCCTGAAACCAGGTTCGAAAGAAACCCTGAAACGCTGATATTTATTTTTCCCCCGGTTATGTTTCCAAAGTCCGCAAAGACCATATAAGCCAAGGAAAATATAAGGTACTGAGGCACTGTCGAGACAAACCTTCTGTAATAAAAAGACTCTGACCGGAAGTTCCCCTTATATTTTATGGCCAGGACAAAACCGCTTATAAAAACGAAGCAGGGAACGGCAAAATACGTGGACATACGGTTCAAAACTATGTTGGTTATTCTCAGCGCATCCATGTCCTTGCCGAGCGTAAAGTATGTTGTCGTATGAATCGCTATGACTGCCAGGATTGCGAAGGCCCTTAAGACCTGCAATTCTTCATTTTTTTTGGCGTTCATACCAAGTGAATCCTTCTCCCGGTCCAATTTCATTTATACTTTTCGACTTTATTATTCGCCCACAAGAAAAGGGACCGACCACGCGGCTTCCATCTCGGACCGGCTCCCTGAATTCCTCGCATATACTAATACGACATACCTGCCTGCTTCCCGAGGCTTCCACCGAAAGGTATTCGATGTATTATAATCCCTTACGCCTTTCCAGGCATTTCCCGTGGACGGACCATTCAGGTGAAACTGATATTCATATTTCCCGCTGCCTCCCACGGCCTGCGCGACAAACGTTATTGTTCCTGCCGAGGCCCTGGACGCAGGACTCTTCCTGTCCGCACTGACGGAGACTTCCATCTCCGACGGCAAGTCGGTAATTTCAAACGGTATCGACCCCGCGGCCTCCACGTTCGCCGAACTTCCGACGTTCCTCGCATATACGGATATAAAGTAGGCGCCTGCCTTCGGGGGCTTCCACTGGAGTGTATTTGACGGTCCGTAATCCCGGACCATCTTCCACTCATCTCCGGCGGAGGGTCCTTTGACGTAAAACTGATATGCGTATCTCCCGCCCCCTCCCGAGGCCTTTGCGGTGAAGGTCACCTTCCGTGCCTTTGCCTTGGATAGGGGACTCGTCTTGTCGGCAGTCAGCGTTACGGACGACACCATCGGCTGATCCGTTATATCAAATGACAGGGACCCCACCGCGTCGACTCCGGACTTGCTTCCGGAATTCACGACGTAAACCGATATATGGTAGCCGCCTTTTCCAGGGGGCGTATTCATAATCCCCTGTTCCGCCTGAGGCCCGCGCTGTAAAGGTCACCTTCCCTGTCCTGGTCATCAGATATGGACTGGCCTTGTCCGCGACGAGCGAAGCGGTGATATTCGTCTGCGCTCCATAAGCGACTGACGCCTTACCCGCAAAATATGCCAAGGATATAACTGTCGACAAAACAACATATGAAGCAAACAGTATCGTCCGCGCCCTTATTTTGGTCATGGCTTCGACAGGGGATAGGAGTGTATAGTCAGGCAATCTTCAGGGCTTCTTTTTATGACACCGGGAACAGTTATTGGGGTCTCTGGAGTCGAAACCCTTTGTGCCGTTATGGCATTTGCCGCAGAAATTTCCCGCATTGATCTCACTCATCTTCATCATAGCCGCGCCTTTTCTCGTCTGAAATGGCTCGTCATGGCAGTCCATGCAGGTAAGTCCTTGCCGAGCATGAACTCTTCCGTCGAAGACCACATTATCGACCTCAGTGTTCCATGTCAACGTCTTTCCGGGCCCGACGGCAAACGAACTCTCCGTCGTGCCGGCTAGAATCAGCATCGCGACAATAATCATTATTCTCATACGTTCACCTCCATTGGGTGCGAAACAGCGCTCCCATGACCCTATGTTATATGATACCTCTATCGGCCACCCCCCCGCCACAGACAGGGACCGAAAAGACAGTCGCCGCTTTTGTCATCTTCCGACCTCGACCGCCTCCCCGCCGTCTCCAAAGTAGAGTTTGCGCGTCCTGCTATTCCAGCAGCAATAGCCGGGGCCGGTCTGTTTGGAACAGTCAGCTGAGACAACACAGGGAACGGAGTGCGTAATCGAAGGGCTTCCATAAGTGCTCCCCGTCCTGATATCGAAATTCAGATCGTTCCCTGACAAATTGTTGCCTCCGGTGTCATATATGGTCGAACCGTCCCATACGGACACGGCGATTTTATTGTTCAAAAAAGTGTTGCCTACGAGGTTTGCCCTGCTCTGGGCCCGAACTTCCATGGCCCTCGTATTATTTGAAAAGTAGGAATAGCGGACGACGCCCGAGGCGTTTTCGGCATAATAGAGCCCGGCCCATGTAGTGCCTGAGTATGAATCGGAGCCGTCATGGACCGCATAGGAATCCCCGTTACTCCAATAATTTCGCCTCCCCCCTGCAAGGCCTTCCCGGCAGGTTACCGAAGTTGAATCATTAGCGGTTATCCTGCAGGAGCTGCCGTCCGTGGTGTTGTCCAATCTTGCCCCCACCAGCCGCCCCGGGGCCTGCTTAAGGGCTGCATCGGTGAGGACTTTTGAGTTGTTTTCGTCGGTCAGGCCAATAAAAGTCCCCGGAATTGTCAGGCTGTACCCCGCGGAAAGAACTGACGAATTGACGGCCGCAAGCCCTATATTGCAGCCGTCTATATTCGTGCGCTTTGAATATATGCGGCTGTTGGTCTTTGCCTGGATGCAGATTGTATCTTTACCTGTAGGGGCCGTGACGTGAACATTAAACAAATACAGATAAACATGCTCGGACGCCATTATCGCGCTTTGACCGGACACCACGTTGATTATTTTAATGTCCTTTATCTGCGCCTGCACGGCCTTCTGGACCTGAAACGCAAAAGGTCTCACGTTTTCGTTGTCAATAACGGTTTCAGGGATTCCCGTGACCGGATTAAAGGTCCCTATAAAAGATATGCGGGTCCCAAAGCTCAGGGGAAACCCGATAAGTTTTATGCTTTCTCTATATACTCCGGCCCCGATGAAGATATTGATGCCTCCCGCTATCGAGGGCGCAACCTTGAGCGCCCTGTTGATGGTAAGACATCTGGCCTTTTCCGTGCAGTTGTCAGCGTCGCTGCCCTGCTTGTCGACATAGAGATTGACCGCGCCGGGGCCGATGTAAAGGGCGGAGAAATGTCCGTCTTTACCTCCCCCCTCTCCGGCCGGAAGGTCCGGCATTTCCATATTCAGCATCGGCGGTTCAGGCATATCGCCGGCTTCTCCGCTGACAGCGCCGGCCCAGACCAGCAGCCCGATAATAAGCAATAGTTTCGTCATGAGTCCACCTCGATCGGGCTGAACGTTGCGGCATCTATTGTCACGGTTGTGTCAGTGTATAGGCTGTAACATAGAGATAAAAGAAATCAGGCCCCATATACGGATGCGCCAGTCTTATGGCGCATGAAGAATTTGAGGGAATAAAAGTGACGTCCCAATTCACATAAGCGCCTGGTGTCACGCTGTAAGTTCCGCCGTCTGTAATCACACAACCGCTGCCAAGTGAAAATGCGTATGCGTTGAACACAGCAGGCTTGGTGGTGTGGTCCCAGCCGATCCCGCCCGACGTCATGGACAATTTATGAGGAGCCCCCGGGACAAGACCCGTCAGTGTAAAATCCTGATTATAGTTAACACCGTTAATACCGACGTATTTCGCCCCCTGCACAGTCAGCTCGTCATATTGGGCGGCAGTCAAGGTGTTGTTTGTTATCAAATCAAGCGTACGCGGATAAAACACAGGATGGTCCGGACCGATAGGGCCGCCCGGCTGAGCATTCTCGAACATGGCGGGCGACGAGTACGTGGCGGAGGTCGGTAATTGGGCATTGTATCTGGTCTGGTTCAGGATAACCAGGCTTGACGAAGGGTCCTGCCCGCCGCCTTCTCTGAGCTCGTCAAAGGACAGGACATAGGGATTTATATCATTGCCCGGCTCTGTCGTATAATATGCCCCATACAATGGGCCATATAAACGCCATTTCCCGTCCCACCGGAATTCCGCCGTTGTGTCGCCGTTGCCGGGAGGATAATTTGCAAGGGTCACGATGCTGGCCGGAATACCCTGTGACGCGGCAAGGGGAAGAGAGGCTCTTGCGAAATGACCGCAGACCCCGATCTTCTCCGCCAGGGTATCCTCGGGCTTTGTCGATGAGGCCCGCCCCCTTTTATAGTCGCCCATAAACGTGATCAATTCTTTCATCTTCTGATGCGACGTAAGTGTATTGTTGCCGTTCAGCACAGCATCGGCGACTGTCGCATATTTACCGATGAAAGGCAACCGGGGACTGTCAATAGACAGGGGATTTGCCGGGTCTTTGGAGTTCAGGGCTTCATATTGTGAAACAGGGGGTACTTCGTAGATCAGGGTCTCAAGGGCCGTAGGCTGCTCCGCAAGGACCTTTATCTGCCTCAGAAGAAGGGGAAGTGTCCCGCTCATGCCTGTTACGGTAAATCTGAGGTATGAGCTGCTCTGCGGAGTGCCGAAGGTGACAGTCTGTGTCTTTCCGGCCGCGCCGCTGGTTGAATATATCTGTGTAAGTAAGAAAGAGGAAAGATAATCAGTGTCCTCAATCTTATAGGCGGTCGCATAATTGGTATCGCTGTCCCAGGTCAACTCTATTGCCTTGACCCTCACTTCCCGGCCAAAACCGATACTGAAATAAACAGGCAACGGCCCCGTAAAACTCGTATAGTCGTTGTCCGGGTCGCCGTCAAGGGCGTTCCACAACGAAAAGCCATCGCCTGTAGGGGATGATGCCACAGCCAGAGCCCCGTTTTGTTCATTTCCGACATCTATCAGCCCGCAGAGGGGGTTTTCCGGGTCGGCGCAGGTATAACCGCACTCTCCCATGGAACATGCGGCCGTGCCGTACAGAGGAGTACCGCAGACATTGCCGCAGAACCCGCAGTTAGATGGATCGGTCGAGGTGTCGCCGCATATGGTCATATAGCCGGTAATAGTCCGGGTATCGACAGTGCTTCCGTCTGAAACTGTAAGAGAAACATTATAACTGCCCGGGGCACTGTACGAATGGACCGGGTTCTGCTGGGTGCTTGTGGCGCCGTCGCCGAAGTTCCAAAACCATGAAGTCGGGGCGCCGAAGGAAAGGTCCCTGAAGCTTATGTTCCGTGACACGGCTGCCGACATGGGCGAGGCTATAAAGTTTGCCGACAGCGGACGAAGATTAAAGGTGGCCGTAACTGTTTTTTTCCCGTCAACAGTCAGAATGCATAGCCCCGTGCCGCTGCAGGCCCCGGTCCATCCCGCAAACACTGACCCATACTCGGGCGAAGGCGACAGATGCACCGTGCTGTTCAGAGGATAGGAGTCCAGACAGTTTGTGCCGCAGCTTATTTCCCCGGGCCACATCGTCACCTTCCCTGTCCCCGTGCCGTTTTTGGTCACGGTCACCGTAGGGGTAAAAGTCACGCTGACGGTGCAAGGGCCTGTGATCGGCCCTGTCGTATATCTGTTCCCCGCTAGACTTCCGCCGCAGCCCCCAACCTGGTCTATCTGACGACCGGGGTCCTGTGTGATATCAAACCAGGTGGTATTGCCGTACTGTACTACCTGACCTGTTGAAGGCGAGGTGCTCCCCCCTGGACCGACAGAAAGAAAAACATCATAAACATTTATCGTAAAGCTGATCACCGCTTGAATATCAGTGTTGATAGTTACTGTACAGGTCCCGCTCCCGCTTCCGGAGCAGGCGGGATAATTCGAGGGCCAGTCAAAGTGCGAATTGATATCCGGCACGGCAGTAAGTGTGACTACTGTGCCTGCGGGATATCGAGCAGAGCATACGGCCCCACAGTTGATCCCCGGCAACGAGCTTGTCACCGTCCCCGAGCCCGTGTCAAGCGGAAGGCCTGTCACTGTCAGACTGTGAGTATTGCTTACAAGGGCGAGACCGTCCGCCACCACAGGGCCTCCGGAAATAGTCATGGTCCCGTCGATATTGGTTACTGGGGAAGGAGTTTGAGCAAAACAATCGTCGTGACCGCCTGAGATTGTGACCCCTGGAAGAACAAAAGACCCTGAAAGGCTGAGAGCTTCAGCATAATATCCGGACTTGACGCGTATAATATCGCCGGAGACGGTTGAAACGTCCGAATATGCGGCCTGGATAGAGGGGAAGTAGGAGGGCGTTCCCGCCCTTACTATCGCAACCGGCAACGCGCTTGAGTAGCAGGGATCAACGGCATGTGCAAACCGTGCGAAAGGAATCATGCCAAAAAAAAGCATGGAGGTCAGTATAATCAATATCTTTTTCCCTGACGTCATTTACTTTTCATTCCCCTTCACCGCCTGGAATGGGCCGCTTGCACTGCATTATATAATAGCAAATCCAGGCAAAATAAATAAAGTATTTTACTTATAAAATCTGCCCTACAATCAAAGATGCCGGCCCGCCCCCGCACCCACAAGGGAATTTTGAAAACGGCAGCCAGCCTAATAGACGTGGTCCCCTCCTGGGAGGGGCAGTTGGGTGGGTTGCTTCCTGCGCTCAAAACCAATCCATACTGGTATGTACAAATTAGTCTCATACTCAATTACGAGCAAAGACTGTGCCATCATTGAAAAATGGGATGAGACAAATAAGCGGCAGGGATGATATCGCTATCCTGCCGGATTCATACCATAATCCGGCAAGCCCGATACGCTAGTTCCCCGGGCGTTTGTCCTTCGGGCAATCGAGCAATAACGCCTTAGGGGTTTTTCACGCACAACGCGTTCATTTGAAATTATTCAGACATCCAGGCGCCTAACGGCAAAAGAAGCTCTTAGTATTTCATATTTTTTGGACGCCCTTGCCGCTGCACTCTTCATATAATTCAGAAAGCCGCCCCGCCAGTTTTTCATAACTGTAATTTGCCTCCGCGAATTTCCTGCATAAGCCTCGCTATTGTTTCTCTGTTTTGCCATCCAAGAAGATCAATGCGGTCATCATACCCATTGTCCGTTATCCATTCCCTGAGTTCGCTCATAAGCGGGCCGTCTCCCGCAATCGTCAGTCTGCAATCATGTCCCTTCCCGCGCAGAATTCTGAATGCCTTCATCAAGCAAAACGGGTTTTTGTTTTCATCCAGGCTCATTACACTTAAAAGGTTGAGAGTTTTATGAGGGATGCCTTTTCGGTCAGCATTGGCAGGATGAAATAATTCAATATTAACGCCGTTAGGAATAACGGCAAACCTGTCATGAATTTTTGCGGGCAGCCATTTTTTGACCTGGCCCTCGAGCGCAGGACTGACACAGATAATCCTGTCAGCCGCGGCCATTGACTTTAAGGTAATCGCGCGCACGACAGGTCTGTCCGTCAAAAGACTAAAAGGGCCCGTATGCTCGGTAATCACAAAAGGCACTTTGAAACGGCGGGCCAGGTACCGGCCTGCAATGCCGTCGAGATAACCCGTGTGGGCATGGACCAGCTCGAAGTCAAAAACTTTTTTTATCCGGGCGGCAATCATGCGCACCGCCTGCAGATAAGCCATGCTGTGGAATTCAAAGGGAAATCCTACGAGGTAGGGTACAAACAGCGTCGGAATGCCGTCATGCAAAAACCATTCAGCCTCATGGACCTGCCTCCGGTAGGAGTACAAGGCCTGCATCCAATAGAAGGGCAAAGAATAAACAGTTACATCACGAAGGAAAGGCTGACAAGATATGACCCTGGCGTCGATTCCCCCGAATTCCCGGAGCGCCTTTACCTGCTCGGAGACAAAACACCCGAGGTTCGCCTGACCTTCATGGGGAAACATATGTGAAAGGACAAGGACTCTTTTTATCCCGCGCTCAGAGCTGCCCTGATCCATGATTTTATATTTAGGTTCTTTCGGGATTCCTGTAGACATTGGGATCACTGTCCCTCCCCTTGGGCTAAGGGGAGGTTAGGAGGGGTTACTTTCAATAAAAGTCTATTCAAAATTCCCTCTTTGCCGTGTATGACCTCGTTATTCCAAAATCTGATTACTTCTACTCCGTGGGCATTTAGAAATTCCGTTCTCAACGCATCGTATTCCCTGTTATCGCTATGCTGTCCACCGTCTAATTCTATGGCAAGTTTTATTTCAGGGCAATAAAAGTCAAGAACATATGGGCCTATGCTGTATTGTCGAAAAAATCTCTTCCCCTTAAACTGTCTGTTTCGCACTAAAGACCAGAAAACTCTTTCAGCCTCAGTCTGATTATTTCTGAGCTCCTGACGTCTCTGCTTTAGCAGTGGATCATTTCTTAAAGACCTCATAACCCCTCCAAGCCTCCCCTTACCGCCAAGGGGAGGATCAATACCCATACAAAACCCTGAAGAACCTTTATTTACGCATAACGCTTTCGTAAATTTTCACTAACTTTCGGCCTTCCACCTCCCAGTTTAATTCCTTTGCCGCCTCATTGGTCTTTATTTTCAGCTCACTGAGCGTCCCGGGAGAGGCCAGGACATCCGATACTGTTTTTCCAAAGGCCTCGGGAGAACCCATATCAGTAATTCGGATAAAGCCGTATTTGGACCGCATCTCCCTGAAAAACGGCAAATCATCGGTAACTACAGGGATCCCGGCCAAAACATACTCGAACAGTTTATTGGGTGAACAATAAAGATGATTATCATCTATCGGTCTGTAGGGAATAACGCCAAGGTCGGCGCCTGCGGTATACTCCAACATTTCATCGCTCGGCACGGCGCCGAGAAAGTAGACCTTGCCTTCCAGTCCTTCCTGCTTCACGATCCCGCGCAAAACCTCCTCATGCGCCCCGTAACCGATAATCGCAAGGCAGGTGTTTTCGGGGAACCACCTGCTGCCCTTTACAAGGGTATCGATATTTCTTTCGGCGGAGAGCCAGCCCTGATAGAGGACCACCCTGTAATGGGCCGGGATATTGCCTTTTTCCCTTAACTTTGCCGGGGCCTTATCGGTCTGAAAACCCTCGGGCAAGGAAGTGCAGTTCATGAGCACATGCGGCTGCTTAATGCCATACCGCTCGGCCATCAGCCGGGCAATGAAGGGGTTCACTGTTATGACCGCATCCGGATATTTGATATATTTCTTCTCCAGCCGGTAATACATCGCTCTTACATGCGCGGGATGCACCTCCTGCGCGTAATACAGTTCATGCGCATCATAGATAAGCGGCACGCCCCTTGCTTTGGAAGCAAAGTATCCGGCTTTCAGGCAAGGCAGGTCATGGACCTGGCAGATATCGAAATCGAATTCGAGCGCCCTGGCCAGAATAAACCGGTCGAAGGGAGATATTTCAAAAAAATTATTGGCCAAAAACATATATGCCCTGTTGACAAACATGCGGACGCGGTCGTTATTGGGAAGTTTAACCCGAATTTTTTTGAGTATTTCGTCGTCCCAATCATACATGTAGCGATGGATTTCGATGCCCTGATGCACGTAATGCTCTTCTTCTTTGCATTCAAAGCCGGCCAACAGCGTGACACTATGGCCCGCGTCGATCAGTGTGCGGGCCTCCAGGATGATCCTGCGGTCTATCATGAAACTGTCGGGTGTAAGCATTAATATCTTCATGGAATTCTCCTACTTGATATTTGTCCAATTCCTTCGCAGGGAAGCAACATCCAACTCAGCGCGACCTATCTGCGCGCCTGTCGTGTCATCTAAATGCGGGATCCCGGTATAATGGACGACATATTTATCTTTTTCTTTGTATATATTATATCCATATCGTATCGCGTCCCATCTGTCTTCCCAATCCTTGTCTATCCAGACAGGATTGTCGGCCGCGGCGTTTAACTTCCCTTTATCGTATGAATAAAGCAAAAGCTCATGACGCCGTGACTTCGCGATAGTGGAATCGACAAACAATAAGAGTCTGCCGTCCAGAGGCACACCGGCTATCGCGTCGAGACTTCTTTTTCTTGGGTCTGCTTTTAAGACTTCCGCGGGCCGGGACCATCGTATGCCGTCCCTTGATTTCGCCGTCTTAAGGACATCCCCGCTTTGCGCCGAGTCGATATAAAACATGATATAACCGGAGTTCGGGGGACCGGAAGCAGTGGACACGAAGGGTTTCACGGGCTGTCCCTTTATTGCAACGCCGCCATAGTTCCATTTCAATCCGTCCTGGGAGTATGCCACGTTGATCCTGTCGTATTTCCTTCCCGTCTTTGGTGAGGAGGAAAAGTACAGCAAATACCTCCTTGAGGGGTCGCTTTTATTGCTGTTTTCCACTACATAGGGAAAGGAATGATCGCCCGCCATGCCGGCGGGCAATTTGGACCGGTCCAAAAACCATCCCTGTCTGTTCCACTTTACGCCGTCAAGGCTCGTAGCAAGGGAAATATTCCACTGGCCTCCGCTGAAAGAACTGTAATACATTATATAATTATTATCACCCTTAATGACTGAAGGATATGCGACATGTCCCGAGTCCGGGCCCTGCGGAATAATTGGCAGCACGGGCCCCGCGGCATATTCTCTGAGCAGACTTCTACGAGGCAAGTTGATCCAAAGCGCCGGGACAAGGTCTACAGACTCTTTCCACCTGGAGGCATATTTGGAAAAAATACGCTCTCCGGTAATTTTGCCGAGCAATTCCATAAGAAGCAGGTTGTCATCCAGATATTTATCATCTATTTTTGACTGGGGCTGAAAATATTTCTTCCAGGCCGTTATAAACGACGGCGGAATAACGCACTCCTGAGTTATTTGTCCCGCGCCTGAATCCTCCTGAAGGGCGCCGATCTCATAGAATTCATTTTCGTCATATATCTGCA
Source organism: Nitrospirota bacterium (assembly GCA_016215155.1). Classification (GTDB taxonomy): domain Bacteria; phylum Nitrospirota; class Thermodesulfovibrionia; order Thermodesulfovibrionales; family UBA6898; genus PALSA-1316. The sequence goes on along the minus strand of JACRLQ010000054.1, from coordinate 84,368 downwards.
GGGCAATCTTCTTCCCCCCGGTCAGCTTCCATTTGACCTCAATCATGTATTTATCATAACCCGCCTCCAGAGGGAGGTGAAATTTAAACGGCGCATGATTGAAGTCCCCTCTTGTACGGTTGACTTCTCTATACACGGTCGCCTCATCCGCAGCGGGCTCGCTCCAGTTCATATGTTTTTTGTCCGGCCAGATGTAAAAGTCCGCCATTACATAATCATCGCCCTTTGGACCCACAACCACCTTCGAGATCTCTTTTTTTATCCCTGCCTTATCAAGACCAATAAGTCTCATCTCATAGATCCGGGCCGTCCCCTCGCCGACAAACCGGCCCAGGACTTCTGGCCTGTTAGGGGCAAGGCTGTACGAACTGGCCCTGATCCCGGAAGACGGCTCCGTCACTTCATATTCAGGGACAAGCGCCTTGAATCTTTCAACGCTTTTTTGAAAAAACTGCCTGGCTTCCATGTCTCCCGAAAGAGCCGCATAGTCATGGAGCGCCAGCATCGCAACGACCGCTCCGTTTAATACGCGTATCGGAATTTTCGCGGGGTACTCCTCAAAAAAAGGTCCCCCCTTTTCGAACCTTGTAAAGCCCCCCTTTTCAATCGGCACGAGATAACTTTTATAAACGCCTCTTGCGGAAGACAGATAGGCCTCATCACCGCCTATATCGTAAAGGTAACTGAAAAGAGCAAGGGCGAGGCCCTGTGTGATTGCGGAGTTCCAGGGGGCCCTGAGGTCATAGGGATAGTAGGGTTGAAAATCAAATTCAAAAGGGAAAAAAAGGCCGCCCTCAATGTTTTTCGAGTGCTCCAAAAGCCATTGGGCATGTTTTTTGGCCAGCTCAATGTCCCCATTTAACAGGACCCTGAGCCCATCTGCAGCAACCTTGGTAGGATTGGATATCGCCTTGCCCCCCGTTTTCCAGCCCATTTGAGGTTCCACCTCAAATTCCACACCTTTGTCGGAAGTCGTTTTTTTTGCGGTCGCGGACTTTAAGATGTTGCCGTATATATCGCCACCGCCATAAAATTCGTTCATGGCCAAAAATTCATTAGTCTTAAAACCGACTAAAAACCAGTAAGTTATAATGAAAAATATCGTGATCGCTTTTTTGTAAGGACTTCTTTTGAACATTAATCGACGCTCCTATATAGTGTCTGTGTACAAAGTAAAATTTGTCATCCTCGGGCCCTGGTCGCCTGCGGCGCCGCCATAGGCGGGTAAACTTGCCCCCGGGATCCAAAACAGATTGAAAACAATGGATTTCCGATTAAGAACTTCGGGAATGACGGACAAAAAACAGAGTTTACGCATGTACACTGAATATATCCTGATACATTCCGACAAGTCTTCCTGAAAGCCGCTCATAACTGAAATTTCGTTCCGCGAATTCCCGGATCGCCCCTGAGGGGTAGTTGCCTGGATTATTGAGGACCTTTTCAATGGCGGAGGCGAGGTCGAGGGGATTGTCGTTTTCGCACAATTCTCCGAGATACGGCTCCGTAATTATGCTCTCGGGCCCTCCTGACCGGGTGCTGACCACAGGCTTGCCTGAGACCAGCGCCTCGATAACAACGACCCCGAAGGTCTCTGACCTGCTCGGCAGTACAAAAACGTCACAGGCGTCCCTCATAAGCGCCGCAATTTCTTCGCGTGTCCGCCGCCCCAGAAGCTCAATGGAACCGGCCAGGCCGTTCCGCCCTGTCCAGTCTTTTATCTTGCCAAAAAGAGGACCGTCGCCGACAATTCTCAGCCTGCACCCCAGGCCCTTTTCCCTCAGCTTTTTGAAGGCCTCAAGAAGACAGAAGGGATTTTTGTTTTCATCCAGGCTTATGACTGTAAGCAACTCCTGTTCCGCCTTAGGATATTCGGGGACCCGGCCCTGCGTCCCCGGATGAAACAATTCCGTATTTACGCCGTTAGGCAAGACGGTAAATTTGTCATGAAACTTTGGAGACAGCCATTTCCTGACCTGGCCCTCAAGCGCGGGACTTACACAAATAATCCTGTCCGCCGCAGCCATGGACTTTAAGGTGACCGCGCGCACGACAGGGTTGTCCGTCAAAAGACTAAACGGGCCCATATGCTCGGTAATGACAAAAGGCGTTTTGAAACGGCGGGCCAGATACCGCCCTGCATAGCCGTCGAGGTAACCCGTGTGGGCATGGACCAGGTCGAAATTGAAATCCCTCCTGAGTCGCCCGGCTATCGCTCTGACCGACCTCAGGTGAGTAAAACCGTGGACCATGAAAGGGAAATAAGGAGAGCCCACGACATAAGGGACAAATAGAGTCGGCACACCATCGCGAATAAACCATTGAGCGCTATACAGCTGCCGGTTGTAATGAAACAGCGCCCCGGCAACCCTTAGGGGACTGACCGTATTGATCCAAAACGGCCGGCAGGAGACAACTCTTGCGTCGAGACCTTCATGCTCTCTGAGCGCCCTCGCCTGCTCCGCAACGAAGCAGCCCAGGTTTTTATGACATTCATCAGGGAACATATGTGACAGGATAAGCACCCTGTTTATCCTGCGCGTAAGACTGTTGACATAAAAGCGATGATATTTAGCGCGCTCCGCTTCCTTGACGCTGACTTCTTCAAGCGCCCTGCCATATGCCTCCTCAGCCCCCGCCCGCGCAACCTCCTTCGCCTCAAGAAGCCCGTTTAGCTCCTGAAATCTTTTCTCTGCCTGCTGAAGCTCTTTGCCTGACTCACGGTAGGCCTCCTCAGCCTTTACGCGTTCGGACTCCCTCGCCTCAAGAAGCCCGTTTAGCTCCTGCAATTTTTTACCGCAGGCCTCTTCAGCCTTTACACGTTCGGACTCCTTCATCTCAAGAAGCCCGTTTAACTCCTGCAATTTTTTACCGCAGGCCTCTTCAGCCTTTACGCGTTCCGCCTCCCTCGCCTCAAGGAGACCCTTTAAATCGATATTGGTATTTTTTATATGCAGCATGACCCGCTCAAGCTCATCTTTGAAATCACTGACAGTATAAGTCCGGACGCTCCCGGACCCGGTGAGCTGCTCCCCGCTGCCGTCCCACAGCCAGAGAGGCTCGGGGACAAGCCCCGGGGTGTCGGCATAATACCCCCAGGACCTGACGTAACCGGCGCCCTCTCCGGCAAGGACCGTATGGCCTTTGTCGAGCGCTAAAAAACGGGCCATTTTCTTTTCAGCATCCGCCGGCAGATACTCGACGGTCCGGACCCTGGTCCTCCCGGACCATTGGATGCTGGCCCCGGCGCCAAATATATCAACGGGCCAGTCTTTTTCTATCCGGTACTCGATCCGGTCCTCCGACAAGGAAACTGCCGCCGGCTTTATCGCCAGGTTGTGAAGCTGGTCGTGGGAAAACAGCAGGACATCCTCAGGCGAGGCCGGACCTTCAGCGGATACAATTATGCGGTCCCCGGCAGCCGGGATGACCGGGAAATTGATCCAATATTTCACCGTGTTGTCCCCTGGAACTTTTGCCTGACTATACAAGGCCCAAATAGCCCCTTCAGAAAAACCGCTTACGCGCTGCAGGGGATTTCCGAAATCAATCCGCAGCAGGGACATTTCCTGCCTCTTCGGTCCCTCCGGACGGGGGGGCGCGGCCGGCTTTTTGTCAGCGTCTTCCCTGGAGAACAAAACGATAATTTCAGACCTGTTGATATGGCGGGGGTTATCTTTAAAAACCTGTTCCCCCCGCAGTTTTCTCAGTATCTTCCGGGTGTATTCCCCTGCGGGCTGAACGGTTTCAGGCCTGCCGCATTCGGGGCAGATGCAGTTTTCGCAGGAATCGAAGACGTCCAGCTCCTGATACAAAGACGTCATCGGATCGAACGGGGGCCTCGTCACATCGCCTGAATATCGTATCTCCACAGGCCTCCATCCCTTGGGCCGCAGGGATATCAGCCCTTCTTCAGTGAAAGAGCGGTGATGATAATTTATATGATACAGGGTCGCGCAATGCGCGCATTTCACGTATGATTTTTCGAGCTGCTCGGCATAAGGGACGGTCAGAAGCACATATTTCGATGACACGCGGAACAGTTCAGGCAGCGCCCTTTGGTAGAGCTCTTCAGGCAAGTGCTCGATGACGTCATTTGCCATGACGAGATCGAAACGGCTGTCAGGAAACGGGATACTGGAGATGCTTCCCACCATCTTCCCCCTGGTGACATGCTTAAGGGCCTCTTCGCTGATGTCCATCCCGGTTACATCGATACCCTCAGGCAGGCGGTTGGTGATAAACCCGTCTCCGCACCCGACATCCAGGATGCTCCCCGTGCCTTCCGGTATCATGCTCAGGATATCGGCGCGCATCTGCACCTGATACGGCTCGGGAGGCTTCGCCCATAAGGCCTCCTGCTTGTAATAGGATTCTTCTTTCATTTCAGGCGTTCCTTTGGACTGCTGTTCGTGGTCCATACCACCGGCTGGTCCACAATTCCAAGGTCAAGCGCATATTCCGCCGGATAACGGATCTTGAGATGATATTTTCTGTCATGAAGACAATATGCCGGAGACTCATTCGGATTAAAAAGATCGACGGAATGAAATATCGCCGCTGAAACGATAAAATCTCCCGCGCCGATATAAAGGGGGTCATACTCAATATCGACCCTGCCTTCTCCGTCGATATGACCGAAATCGACTCCGTCCCTCGACGATATGGCCTGATGCACCACAATACCGTCCATCCTGTAAATTGCAGCCACGAAGACCGGGTGCGTCACGGGCGCCACAGCGTTATAACTTATCCGTATCTTCAGGGTGTCGCCCGTGGTAAAGACATTTTTTTCCCTGTCGTTGCGGTCAAGGAACCGGACCCTCGTGATCGTCACTTCGCCGGTGCCGTAGACATCGCCTTTGATGCTATGGAGTTTCCGCTGCTTTTCATCCCCGTCGTGGGGTCCGGTCTCCTGGGTTTCTTCGGCGGCAGGGGCGACGGCCCCGACGTCTGCGTCATCGTCCTCCGGACCGCCGCGCATCTCGGCCCGAAGCGCCGTAGAGATGTCCATCACGGCTGTCTTCCACTTCCCGTCGTTTCGGCCCTCGAGCCCGCCGAGCCTGTTGTACTTCTCGCCGTCATAGACCTCCACAAAAATTATTTCGTCCGAGATGTCCTTATACTCCACCTCGAGGACGGCCTGCTTTATGTCCTCTATCCAGACAGGCACGGAAAAGACAAAAGGCGCATGAGCGTATTTACCCCCCAGGCCCTCTATCCTCCGGACATACCCGCCGTCCATCAGGACAGGCGCTCCCCACTCCATATAACCCGGCGAGGCCAGAATATGGGCCTTCTGGCCGACGTCGTTGTCCATCGCGTCGCCCACCCTTAACCGTTCAATTTCATTCCCGTTGATTTTAAGTATGATATTTCTTACCGGATGTTTCCCCTTAAAGGCAGTCCAGGAACCGTTGATGACATGAAAGAGCATCGCGGGCGTCTCGACGTCCTTCATCTGTCTGACGCTCTGTCGGCTCAGGCCGGTATTCCTGGCCCTGAGCCTGATTTCTTCCTGTTCCCGGACCGACGCGCCGTAGGACTTCGAAACACTCAGGGTATCGCCCTCCATCACGATCCGGCCCCTGTCTATCCATATGGCCTTGTCACAGAGTCTCTGGACGGAGGCAAGGTCATGAGAGACAAAAAGCACCGTCGAACCGCCTGTGGTCAGGGCGAGCATCTTGTCCACACATTTCATGGCGAAATACGCGTCCCCGGCCCCGAGCACCTCGTCTATTATCAGTATCTCCGGCGTTATGGCGGTAGAGACCGAAAACGCAAGCCTCGCATACATGCCGGCTGAATAGGTCTTTATCGGGTTGTCGATAAATTCTTCCAATTCGGAAAAATCCACTATCTCATCGAACTTCTTCGCGGCCTCGCCGCCTGTCACCCCCATATAAGCCAGGGAGGCGAAGATGTTCTCCCGCCCTGAGAACTCGGGATGAAACCCGGTCCCAAGCTCCAGGAGGGCCGACACCCTGCCGTTTACCTGTACCCGGCCGGAAGTCGGCTCGATGTTATTGCAGATTATCTTAAGCAGGGTGCTTTTGCCTGCCCCGTTTCTGCCGATGATCCCTATCTTGCCCCCCCGGGGTATTTCGAGATTTATGTCCCTCAGGGCCCAGAATTCCTGGTACGAGTTTTTGTCAAGCGCAAAATTAAGATTGAACAGATCAAACAGCCTGTACCTTCTGCTTGAGTACAGCTTATACATTTTTGAAAGGTCCTTTATGGAAACAGCCGGGTTATCAGACATAATCCGCAAACACCTGTTTAAGTTTGCTGAACACGAAGAACCCTGCGGCAAAAGTCGCAAAACTCATCAGGACGAAAAAAACTGTTTCAGACAAAGGGGGAAGACGGTTATAGACCATCACCTCCCTGTACATGGTGATGATGGAATAAAGCGGGTTCAGATATGAAAGCATTCTGAAACCTGCCGGCACCATGTCAGCCGTGTAGCCTATCGGAGAGACCATCATGAAAAATATTACCAGTACGGAGGTCATCTGGCTCAAATCGCGGACGAGGACATTGACACTCGAAACAAACCAGATAAACCCCGCGGTAAAGATAAGCTGAACGAGAAAGATCAGAGGCACCAGCAAGATAAACATACCGACTTTCCTCATGACCACAAGGGCAAGGAACAAAATAATAAGCCCTACCACCTGCGTGACGGTGCTTGCGAGAACGGTCTTCAGCGGCACCAGTTCGATAGGAAACAGGGTGTTTTTGATGAGGTTGGAACTGGAGGTGACCGAGCCTACCCCGGCCCCCAGCGCGTCGGCAAAACCCAAAAACGGCACCAGTCCGCTGAATATAAGGACTATGTACTCGGGAGTCGTCATGGTGGAGCTGTTCACCTTGAGGATGGCCACATAGACAAGCGTGTAAACACCGAGAAATAAAAGCGGATAAAGAAAGGCCCATACAAGGCCGAGGACCGAACCGGCATACTTCGCCCTGATATCGTTTTTTGTGGTCGTCAGAAGAATATGCCGGTACTTCCATATCAGTGAAAATGCCTTAACCATAGATCTCCATCAACAGCGACGCCAAGGTCCGCCCCGCGCTGCCGTCGCCGTAAAGCCTGCCTTTGAAGTCTCCGGCAGTCGAAAGACGGCGATGAAACACCTCTCCGATGTCGTCCTGCCCGGGCCTCGCGAGCATATTGCAGCCGCTTTCGACCGTCTCGACCCATTCGGTCTCGTCCCTCAGCGTCACGCAGGGGACCTTGAGCCAGTAGGCCTCTTTTTGGACGCCGCCGGAGTCCGTCAAAATTACGGAGGCGTTTTTTTCGAGCATAAGCATATCATAATAACCGACAGGTTCCGTTATGACGAGCCCTTTATGTTCCGCAAGCATGGGATAATTCGCATCGAGGAGCTTCCGGGTCCTTGGATGGGCCGGCCAGACGACCGGCATCTCCTCACTTATGCCGACAAAGGAGCTGATGATTTTATCGAGTCTCGCGGGGACATCGGTATTTTCGGCCCTGTGGACCGTGGCGAGGCAGTAACGCGATATGCCTCTTTCGGCCGTAAGGCCCCCGGCGCCCAGCCTGCTTTGGGCAATATCAAGGCCCATGAGCATCGCATCATACATGACATCGCCTATATTTATGACCAGGGGTAATGAGGTATCGTACTCATCCTTCAAAATCGGCTTTACCAATGTGCCGCCGCCGTTTGCGATATTTGAAAACCCCTCTTTTTCGAGATTTCTGACCGCGGTCAGGGTCGGACAAAGAAGCAGCGACGAGACGTGGTCGGACATCACCCTGTTTATCTCCTCGGGCATCCTCATGTTGTAACTTCTGAGGCCGGCCTCTATATGCACAACGGGTATATGCAGCTTGGAGGCGGCCAGGGCCCCGGCCAGGGTAGAGTTTGTGTCTCCGTAGATCATCATCACGTCAGGCTTCTCTTTAAGAAGAACTTCCTCTATCTTTATCAGCATCTCCCCGGTCTGACGGCCATGGCTTCCGGAGCCGACCCCGAGGTTATAATCGGGAGAAGGGATGCCGAGCTCATCGAAAAAGACCTTCGACATCATATAGTCGTAATGCTGTCCGGTATGGATTACAATCTCCTTCATGCCCTTTTGCCCGGACGGGTCCGCCCCGGCCAGGTCGCGTATCGCCTTCGAAACAGGCGCGCACTTTATGAACTGCGGCCTTGCCCCTATGACGGTAACGATCTTCACTTATTAAACCCCCTCAGGGCCGTTACAATGGCTTCGGTGTCTTCCACGCTCTGGAGCGGCTCCACGGGAAGAGAAAAGACCTCGGAGGCGGCAAGCTCAGAATGCCTGAGGTCGCCATGCATCTTCATGCGTCCTTCGAAGACCTTCATTTTGTGAAGCGGGAAGGGGTAGTAGACCATGGTCGCTATGCCTTTGTCCTTCAGATATGCCTGGACATTGGACCTCTTTTTGGCCCTGACAGTGTACTGGTGATACACATGATGCACGTCAGGAAGCGGGTCGGCCACCGGCAGGACAAGGCCGTCGAGGCCCTGCAGGCCCTTGTCATAAAGCGCGGCCACTTTTCTCCTTCTTTCATTGAATTCATCGATGTATTTGAACTTGGCAAGCACTATGGCCGCCTGGAGTGTATCGAGCCTTGCGTTGTAGCCGATGTGATCGACATTATACTTGTCCCTGCCGCCATGTTTAAGCAGCATCCTCAGAAGTGAGTCGAGCTCCTCGTCGTTACATGAGATCATTCCGCCGTCGCCGAAGCCCCCCAGGTTTTTCGAAGGGAAGAAGCTGAAGCACCCGGTCGTGCCGATCGATCCGAGTTTCCGGCCCTGCCATCCCCCCCCAAAGGCCTGCGCGATGTCCTCGACGACGAAGAGGTCATGTTTGCCCGCCAGGTCCATGATAGCGTCCATCCTGCATGACTGGCCGTATAGGTGGACGGGGATGATCCCCTTCACCCTTCCCGATGAGGACCCAAGATATTCCCTGACGGCATTTACGTCGATATTATAGGTTTCAGGGTCTATATCGACAAAAACGGGTGTCGCCCCGGACCTCAGTATGGCGTCGCCTGTCGCCGTAAAGGTGAAGGGGGTCGTAACGATCTCGTCAGTCCTGTCGAAATATTCAGCGCCCTTTGTCTTTATCGCGAGCGCCCGCAGCGAAAGCACCAGGGCTTCGGTGCCGGACGATACCCCTATGCAGTGCTTTACGCCGAGGTATGCCGCCAGGGCCTCTTCGAGTTCCCTGACCTCGGGACCGAATATCCACTTCTGGTGTTCAAGGCATCTCGCAAGGGCTGAATCGATGTCCTTTTTCATGTATTCATACTCGAGCTTGAGGTCGAGCATCTGGATCTGTTTCATCTTATCTTTCTCCTTTATTCAGTCTGTTATTCCCGGAGTCGTTAATCGGGAATCCAGTATTTTTTTGTGTAATAAATCCCTCAGGACTTTACCACCTTTGCGTCCCGGGCCGGGGCTGAAACGGCATTCCTCGTGTCGATTATCAGCTTCGCGTTTTTACGCAGGAATTCGTAATCATAATCGGAATGGTCGGTGGCTATAACCACCGCGTCATACCCGCCCACGGTCTTATTGGTCAGCCGGACCGACTTCATCCTGAAGTTATAATGCCTCGTCCTGGGCATTTCAGGGATAAGGGGATCGTTGTAATCCACCAGCGCGCCCTTTTTTCTGAACAATTCTATAAGCTTCAGGGACGGAGACTCTCTCATGTCATCCACGTCTTTTTTGTAGGCTATGCCCAGGATAAGGACCCTGGATTTTTTTATACTCTTGCCCCTTTCGTTGAGCGCATCGACGGTCTTCTGGACCACGTAATACGGCATATGTGAATTGATTTCCCCGGCAAGTTCGATGAAACGGGTGCTGAAATCGAACTCCCGCGCCTTCCATGTCAGATAGAAAGGATCGATCGGGATGCAGTGTCCGCCCAATCCCGGGCCGGGATAAAAGGGGGTATATCCAAAGGGTTTCGTGGCGGCCGCGTTTATGACCTCCCAGATGTCGATCCCCATCCGGTCAAACAGCATCTTCATTTCGTTCACCATGGCGATATTGACCGAGCGGAAAATATTTTCGAGCAGTTTCGTGGCCTCCGCGGCCTTCGTAGATGAGACCTTCACGGTCTTTTCGACAATGCAGTCATACATGGCGCAGGCGACCTTAAGGCAGTCGCCTGTATAGCCCCCTACGACTTTGGGGATCGTCCTGGTCGAAAATAACGGGTTGTTGGGGTCCTCACGTTCGGGAGAAAAGGCGAGATGAAAATCTCTCCCGGCCTTAAGACCCGTCCCCTCGAGTATGGCCCTCATGTCCTCGTCGGTGGTGCCCGGATAGGTGGTCGACTCAAGGACTATCAATTGGTCCTTTTTCAGGTTTTCGGCAATGACCCTCGTGGTATTGAAGACATATGAGAGGTCAGGCTCCCGGTATTCATTGAGAGGTGTCGGAACACATATGACAATGCAGTCCATCTTCGACAGCAGGGAAAAATCGGATGTCGGTGTCAGATGCTTGCGCGGCCGGGAAGGGTCGTCAGATTTCATCATGCCGGCGATCTCTTTGGAGGGGATATGTTTTATGTAAGATCTCCCGGCCTTAAGAGCTTTCACTTTCCCCTCGTCAAGGTCGAACCCGGTCACATGAAATCCGGCCTTTACGAATTCGCGCACAAGGGGAAGGCCGACATACCCCAGCCCGATCACACCTATTTCCGCCCTCCTGTCTTTTATCCTGTTCAGCAAAACCATCTCTTTTCTCATCATATACCTCTCAGATCAGTTTTCATGTCCCGCTGCCGGCCGGCAGCATTTATCGGGGCCATTTTTCATGGGCCCTTTATTATATCCATTCATTCCGACTAAGGCGACTTATTTTGAAGGGAGGGACTGTCGGCATATAGTCCGTACCGGTCCACCACGTCCCCTGCAGGGCCGGGGCCGTACAAAACAGACCCTTTTTCGAGTAATATTGCTGAACCGCACAAGTGCCGCACCATATCCATATTATGGCTGACAAACAGGACCGTCCTGCCTTCTTTTGAGACCTTTTCCATCTTCCCCAGACACTTGTTCTGGAAGGAAGCGTCACCGACGGCCAAAACTTCATCCACTATCAGAATGTCGGAGTCGAGGTGGGCGACCACCGCAAAAGCGAGCCGCACATACATGCCGCTTGAGTAGCGTTTGACAGGGGTATCGATGAACCTTCCGATCCCGGCAAATTCGGTTATCTCGGCAAACCTGCCGCTGATCTCTCTTTTCGTCATGCCGAGGATCGCGCCGTTGAGATATACATTCTCCCTTCCGCTGAGTTCGGGATGGAAGCCGATCCCGACGTCGAGCAGGGTCGATACCCTTCCTTTGATCTTTACCGTGCCGCCGGTCGGCAACGTCACCCCGGACAGTATCTTCAGAAGCGTGGATTTGCCAGCCCCGTTTCTGCCGATTACCCCCAACACCTCGCCGCGCGATACGTCAAAGGAGACATCCCTGAGCGCCGGAAAACGGGGGTTCCCGACGGACGGTTGACAGTTGAGAGTTGACTGTTGATGGAAGACTATCGAATTCGGGTCCTCTCGGCCCCGCATCCTCGCCCACCAGCTCTGGAGGTCCTGATATAAGGTGCCGTGGCTGATCGCGCCGAGGCGGTATTCTTTATAGAGGTTCTCGACTCTGATAACCGCGTCACTCATACCGTATCCATAAACGTCTTTTCGACCCGGGTGAACATGACCGTCCCGGCGAGCAAAACCAGCGCCGTAATGACGAGACTCAATCCGATATGGGCCGGTTTCAAGGCCCCGGAGCCCAGGAAGGCATACCTCGCGGTCTCTACTATCGCGGACATGGGATTAAGGGCGAACGCCCAGCGCCATTTCTCCGGGACCTGGGACATGGGATATACGATCGGGGTTGCGTACATCCAGAGCTGGACCCCGAAGCCCATGACATACCTGAGATCCCTGTATTTGATCGTCAGCGACGAGATCAGGACCCCTAACCCCAGACCGAGCGCCGCCATCTGAAGCAATAATAAAGGAGTCAGCAGGACCCACCGGTTCATTCCGATTTCAGCGCCGGCAAGATAAAAATATGCCAGAACAACCAGAAAAAGCAGAAACTGGATGGCGAACGTCAGAAGGTTTGTGATTACGATGGCGACAGGCACGGTAAGTCTCGGGAAATAGACCTTTCCGAAGATCCCGGAGTTCGACGCAAAAGTGTCGGATGTCTTGATAAGGCATTCCGCAAAATAGTTCCAGATGACGATCCCTCCCATGTAAAAAATGACCCCGGGCAGTCCGTCTGTAGGTATCCGGGCGATTTTACCGAAAACAATCGTAAAGACAAGCGTGGTGAAAATGGGCTGCAGGAGAAACCATAACGGACCCAGGACCGTCTGCTTATAAAAGGTGATGAAATCTCTCTTTACAAAAAGCATTATCAGATCCCTGTAACGCCATAGTTCAGCGGGCCTGAGGTCGCCCCAGCCTCTGCGCGGACCTATGACCTTTGTCCATTGCTCCTTAAGTTCAGGCGTTATGTTTTCTTTTATTTCCTGCTTTGTCATGGATAAAGCGCGCGAATCTCCATATCTGTTCTGAAATATTCAATGGTCTTTTTCAGCCCTTCGTCGAGCGGCACTTTCGGCCCCCACCCGAGCGCATTTTTTGCAAGCGCAATATCCGGCTGTCTCTGTCTGGGGTCATCCGAAGGAAGCGGCCCGAAGACTATCCTTGATCCGGAGCCGGTCATCTTTATCGTCTTTTCCGCAAGTTCCAGGATAGTGAATTCAACCGGGTTGCCCAGGTTTACGGGTCCGGTGAACTCATCGGGACTCCGCATAAGGCGTATCAGACCCTCCACCATATCGTCCACATAGCAGAAGCTCCTGGACTGCCCGCCGTCTCCATATACCGTAATATCTTCGCCTTTGAGCGCCTGCATGATGAAGTTGCTGACAACGCGGCCGTCATTGGGATGCATGTGAGGGCCATAGGTATTGAATATCCTGGCCACCTTTATCCTCAGGCCGTGCTGGCGGTGATAATCGAAAAACAGCGTCTCGGCGCAACGCTTGCCTTCATCATAACAGGACCGTAAACCTATGGGGTTTACGTTGCCCCAGTAGTTTTCGGGCTGAGGATGGACTTCCGGGTCGCCATATACCTCGCTCGTAGAGGCCTGGAGGATTCCGGCCTTTATCCTTTTTGCGAGTCCGAGCATGTTGATGGCCCCGTGTACCGACGTCTTGGTGGTCTGGACAGGGTCGAACTGATAATGGATGGGCGAGGCGGGGCACGCGAGATTATATATCTCGTCAACCTCTACATAAAGGGGAAAGCAGACATCATGCCTCATGACTTCAAAGCGCGGGTTAGGGAGCAGCGGGGCTATATTCGCCCGGCTTCCAGTGTAGAAGTTGTCCACGCAGAGGACCTCGTGTCCTTCGGCCAGCAGCCGCCCGCACAGATGGGAGCCGAGAAATCCTGCGCCACCGGTAATAAGAATGCGTTTTTTCATATAGTCCGTCCTCCCTCAAATACTGTTTTGGCCCGAGCGTATAATTTCAGAAAGAAACCTGAGGTCATTGACTTCAAGTGTCATCCACACCGGGATTCTTCATCCTGACAAGCTGCCGCCGACCAGGCGCCTTTATAGGCGCCCACAAGGTGTCTTATTTCGGCACTGACCATTTCAGATCGACCTTATGCAATGCTCTCCGGAGCTATGGGCCGGGTCCGTCTTTTTATCTCTTTCCGGGCCGCGCGTCATAAATCGCGCAGACCCTGTCTTCCGGGACGCCGTTTTCGAGCAGGTTTCGGAATACTTCTTCTCTCCTTAAAAAAGTGCTGAGGATGACCCTGTCGTATTCCATGGAATGTATCTCTCTGACCGGCGCGACAATGCCCCTGAAGAATTTATGGCCCGCGCTGCCGTCATCGACGACCCCCGCCAGGGTGATCTCGACCTCCTGGAGGGAAAGATAGGCGATCTCCGCCACCTCGTCCACACCCGCAAAGACAACCCGCCTTATGCCCTGTTCCTCCAACGATTTGAGCAGAACTCTGAAATCCCGCCTCGCCTGTTTGTAAATCGATGTGTAATTCTGCAGATGCTGGTAGGTGAGCCGCGTCTTTTCGGCGAAGCCTTTTGGCGTGAGGAAATAACTATACCTTTTCGCGGGGATCTCTTTTATTGTGATATAGCCTCTGGAGACCAGATTCTTCATGTAAGAGTTGATCAGGCCGAGGGCGATGTCAAGTTTTTTGCTCAGGTCCCGCTGCGAAAGCGGTTCACCCTTCGCTATCTCCTCAAGGAGTCGCAGTGACTTGTAACTGCTCTGATTAATTGACTTTTCATTGTTCACGCGATGAACGTTCATGTTTTGAACATACCATGAAACAGCCTTTCAAGTCAATATACGCGGATTCCGGGTCAAATTCCGCTACTTTGGATGACACTTTTTACATAGATCAAACATTGTAACAGGTTGATATCTCAACAGATATTTTGTATCGGCACTATGCGGATCATGGCAGCTTCCGCAATAAAACTCTTTACCCGGACGGGCAGGGTCCTTGATAATTTTTTTTACATATTCCACCCGTTTGTCTTCATCGATCTTTTCATATGCCCCAAGAGGATGCCTTGTATCAGCGGTGACGTGCCGCTCTCTGGTGACCTCCGGATGACAGTTGAAACATAAAACCGCGGGCTTGTTGCGAAGCAGCGCCCGTTCTTCCGAGGCATGCGGACTGTGACAAACAATGCACATACCGGCGGAAACCGGCCCATGAACAATTTTTTTTCTGAACCCGGACTTGTCATGACATATGAAGCAGACCTCCCCGGCCGCGGCCTTGAGAAGTTTAGGATATTCCGAGTTGTGAGGATTGTGACAACCGGTGCAGTAACCCATACTTACAGGCGCATGGACATACTTACCCGATAATTTTGACCTGTCATGGCAGGAGAAGCAAAGCTCGGACTGACCGCTCCCAAACCATCCGGAGACCCTGTCTTTAGTTGCTCCATGCGCCCCGGATGAATCAGCGGTCTTGTGACAGGAGGCACATCCCTTCTTGACAGGCTCATGCAGAAAGGTCCCTTTTAAAACAGACACATGGCATCGAAGGCATTGTTCATCCCGCTCGCTCGCGGACGGCGACGGCAGCAAAAAAAACACGCTCAACAGAAAAACTACAATGACCGTCCTGAAAAACTCTTTATGACCTGTCGGCCCGGTGATGGGCCCTGATAATCCGCTCATGGGGCCCCGATTGTATTTAAGAGGGCGCCCCGCACACCGTCAATCATCGATTTCAGCGACTAAAGATCCGGTCTGCCGGCCATTTCCGATGCCCCTCAATCTCGGCATAAGCTCATGGCGGCTGACAAACTTTGAATTTATGTTCTGGGAAAATTCAGCCATATTGATAGTGCCGTTGGGGTTTAACATAGTATCCGCCGCTGAGTTGGAGACATCCGACGGAGAAATCGCCGATATCTCCGGGACCAGCCAGAGTCTGTTTTCACTGTAATTGCGCTGGAAGTAAGTATAGAACTCGTCGAGACACCGGCCGACAAAACCGCCCCCTACGAGGACCGCTTTTGCCCTCGTCGCAAATATCAGCTTAAACAATCTCTTCTTGTCGTCTTCACCTAGGGTCCCGCGGCTGGGTTGGCTGGAATAGGTGTAAATAACAGAGGCCGAGCCATTGGTCACTTCATTTATGTACCTCATGTATTCATCCCTGCCGTTTCTGAAATTATACATTTTATAGTCACGATAGGCCTTGGGAAGCACCAAAATCACCAACTTCCGGTCTGACGACATATATTCCAGAAAATCCCTCAGCGACTTCTCCTGGGCCTTCATAAGCCTGGCACTTGAAGAAGACACAGGGGTCTCCAGAAACCTCTCTACGACGTTCTTTGAATCAAGGGGTCCGCCGCCGTTTTTGGAGACAGCCGCCCTTTCGTTAAAAAAAACATGGTAGGCGGGATGGATGACGACATAAACACTTCCGCCGTCCAGATACTCAGCGAACTTTGCGTAGTCCGTCTCATCTATATCGGCGAGGTTCCTGATCATAAAGTCCTTATACGACTCCTGGACCCATTGCGCATCCGCCTCGACGGTGTTGTTCCTCATGACGATTTTCATGACAACCTCATCAGTCTGGGCTGATTCCTGGCCGCTGCCCGCGCCCAGGTTAAACGGGGGCTCTATCCTTAAGGAGATATCCGAATGGGTCGCGCACCCGCAGAAGCTCATGAAGACGACCAGCCATAGCCATTTTACTTTGAAAAGCCGGCCCGCAAGCCCTGACGACGGTGAATTTGCTTTCGTATGTCCGCTGATCGACAACCCGGGGTTACCTGTCCTTTGATCTCAAGAAATTATTAATGCGAAGGCACTTCTTAATTCTACCAGAAGCCAATAAAGAGTTTCAAAGCTCCCGTCCCGGCGTCCCGCTGGATTATCGCCGAATTAAAATTAGAACGTTCGCTTTTATTCTGATATAATTTAATAACAATCCAAATAACAATCCATTTATGAGGGGGAACTAAGATGAAGGAAGCTGTAGAGACCGCGATAAAGATGGAGACGGACGCCATAACATTCTATACCGAGGCGGCCCAAAAGACCGTTCATCCGTTTGGGAAAGAGATGTTCCGGGGGTTCGTAAAAGACGAAAGACGCCACCTCCGCATGCTCCAGGAACTCTTCAGGGGCATGAAGGTCCAGCTCGAGTTCCACAGACCCAAGGACGCCATAAAGACCGTCTTCAGTGAGCAAAAAGACGCCATGATGGAAAGGATAAAGGCCCTCGAAGATGAACTTGAGGCGATCAGGATCGCGATGAAGATGGAAAAAGACGGCTTCGATTATTATAAAGAGGCCGCGGCGAAGGCCGGCTCTCCGGAAGAAAAAGAACTCTTCGAACGCCTCGCGGTCGAGGAGAACGACCACTTCGCCATCCTTAACGAGACGTTCAGCTTTTTGGACAATACCGGTCAGTGGTACATGTACGAAGAACGCGGCATAGTGGAAGGCTGAGGAAGCCGGGACGGCCATGAAGACGATAGCATTCCTGGGCAGCCCGAGGAAAGCGGGCAATACTGAACTGCTTTTGAACCAGGCGGTCCGCGGGATCGAATCTGCCGGAGGCACGGTCAGGACATTCAATCTCAATCTTATGAATATAAGACCCTGCCAGGACTGCGGAGGCTGCGAAAAGACCGGGGCGTGCATAATAGAGGACGACATGCGTGATATATACGGCGAGATCAGGACGGCCGACAGGATAATCCTCGCCTCCCCTATCTTTTTTTTCGGACTGAGCGCCCAGTCCAAGATACTTGTAGACAGGTGCCAGAGCTTCTGGTGCGAGAAGTACCTGCTTAAAAAACCGATCCCGGAGGGCCCACACGGCAGAAAAGGACTTCTGGTCCTCGTCGGGGGCATGAAAAAAGAGATCGGGGTCGAGTGCGGCGACGCATCGGCAAAGGCATTCTTCAGGACCATAAGCGTTAAGGAGCATTCGGTAATCAGCTTCCTTGGCGTGGACGCAAAAGGGGCCATCGAGCAGCATCCCACGGCCCTTGGCGACGCATTTGAGGCGGGCAGGAAACTTGTCAGCACATAGTCGCTGAGTAAAATTGCAGTAAAATTATGAATTTTCATCTCCCGCAATACATCCAGCTCTACCCTACAGTCCGCTGCAACCAGAGGTGTTCCTTCTGCTTTAACGGCGACAGTCCGAAAATGCCCGATCTTGCCTTCGAAGATGCCCTGAAACTGATCGGGGTACTTTCCTCTCATAACGTCATGGAGATAGACCTTATGGGCGGGGAACCGCTGCTTCTGGAGTGGGTCCCCGATTTCATAAAAACCTGTACCGGAAGGGGATTTTTGGTAAATGTCAGCACAAACGGGAGCGTCCCGGGGGCGCTCCCCGGACTGACCGGGGTTGATCCTTCCCGATTCAACATCGGGGTCTCCCTGGAGGGCGGCACAGAGGCCCGGCATAACAAAATAACCCGTTCGTCCAACTTCGGGAGGGCGGTTGAAAGCCTGGTGAAACTGTCCGAAATGGGCCTGGACCCGCTGGTGAAGACCGTCCTGAACCGGGAGACTGAACGTGATATACAAAACATCATCGCCCTTCTTAACCGGCTCGGGATCAGGCGCTATTACCTGATACATATGGACGTTTTTTCTTCAGACCCCGCTCAGGCGGCTTCGGCGTTCGGCTATCCACGTTTTATGTCGGCTTTCAAGACCTTGAAGGAAGCCAATCCCGGCATGGATATATCATGTGTGACCGCGTCCTGCTTCAACTCCGGCGGGGCAGCCCCGGGCCTGCGCTGCGCCGGAGGGTCCAAAAAGGTATCCATACAACCCGATGGTTCGGTCTTCCCCTGCAATCTTTTCCACGGGTTTCCCGAGTTCCGGATAGGGAACATCCTTGAGGACGACCTTGCCCATATAATGAAACACCCCAGGTTTGACTATTTCAGAACCTTCAACGGAAATACCTGCCCCGAGCGCCGTTGTTCGAACAGGGGACCCTGCACGGGAGGATGTCCCGCCCATCGGTATTTCCATTACAGAGAGCTTGACGGACCTGACATTCGCTGTCTTTCCCTGGACTCCCTTTGCTGAACCCATCCGTTATTTTGTGACGCAGGTGTCGGTAATACTCGGATTGTGATTAAATTTGTATCTGCCCATGATGATCCTGGACATCGAGACCCTCAGGCAGTCATAGTCAGGACCGAATTCGGTCTCCACGAAATTGAGGGTCCTGAGGTTCGATATCATCCCTCTGTTATCGAATTTAATGGCGTTGCCGTTGTTATTGGCGTGCAGCTCATATCTCAGGGACTTCGGGAAGCCCGGCAGGGTAACATCGCCGGCGTTGAGGTCGCCGCTTTTGTCCCTGTCTTCAGCTATGGTGTATGAAAATCTGTCGATAACGGCAATATGCTGTATACCCGACTGAACTGCGGCCAAACGGGCGGACATAAAATCCGTATAGATTTCCTTCGTCGCCTTTTCGATCTCGTATCCTCCCATCCACCCCTGATAGGAAAACCCGGTTGCCCCCAGCAGCGTCACCACAATGGCCATTGCGACCAGAAGCTCGGTGAGTGTCGCCCCTTGTGAATTCATGGTCCCCTCCCCTGACACTATAAAACTCGGACCGGGTCAGCCCCGCGTCCTGCAGCCCTTTTTTATCACGCGGGGAACAAAAAAACACCTGTCAGGACTGACAGGTGTTTTTTACCGGGGATTACGGTTGAATATTAAGTTTTCTTGCCGCGTAGGCGGCTAGGAATTGTTATCTTCCTTCTCCTTGTCCTTATCCTTCTGGTCGTCCTTTTTGTCCTTCATGGCCGCGGAGATCTCGTCGAGCCGCCTGGAAACAAGCGCGTAAAATGTGCCGTCAGGATAGGTCCCGTCTTCCTTCATTTCACCGGCCTGAATGCCGGTAAAGATCTCTATCCCCTCCTCGACCCTGTCGATCGGATATATCAGGAACTTCCCCTCTTTAACGGCATCGACGACCTCCTGTTTGACCATGAGGTTATTGATGTTCTTCCTGGGGATGACGACCCCCTGACTGCCGGTCAGACCCCTTATGACGCAGAGATCGAAGAACCCCTCTATCTTTTCGTTGACGCCGCCTATGGGCTGGACCTCTCCTGTCTGGTCCATGGAACCGGTGATCGCCATGTCCTGCCTCAAAGGGACGCCCGAGAGACTGCTCAGGATCGCGTATATTTCGGCGCACGAGGCGCTGTCTCCTTCGACCATATCGTAGAGCTGCTCAAAGGTTATGGAACCCGCGAAACTGACCGGTTTTCTGGAGGCAAAGGTCCTGTGTATGTAATTGGTGATGATGAGGACCGCCTTGTCGTGGATCCTGCCGCTCATCTTCGTCTCGCGTTCGATGTTGACGACACCGGACTTGCCCACATAGGTGCTTGCCGTTATCCTCGAGGGTTTCCCGAACTGATAGTCCCCGAGCCCGAGCACCGCAAGCCCGTTGATCTGGCCGACCTTTTTGCCTTCCGTGTCGATAATGATCTGGCCTTCGACGACCATCTCCTGCAGCCGCTCCTCGATCCTGTTGGTCCTGAAAATCTTTTCCCTTAGCGCTGTTTCCACGTGCTCAGCCTTTACTATGGCGCTGCCTGATTTCTTCGCCCAGTAGTCAGCCTCTTTTATGGCATCGGCGATATCACTGAACCTGGAAGACAGCTTCTGCTGGTGTTCCGCGAGACGGGAGCCGTACTCGACTATCTTCGCGACGCCGGACCTGTCGAAGTGCCTCAGGCCCTTTTTCTTGCAGGTGCTTGCGATGAAGGCCGCGTAATTGTTCGTAGTATCCCTGTTCCGCTCCATCCTGCTGTCAAAATCCGCCTTCACCTTGAAAAGCTCGCGGTATTCCTCATCAAGACTGTAAAGGAGATAATAAATATGGGGGGTGCCGACGAGGACCACCTTTACATTAAGCGGGATGGCTTCCGGCCGAAGGGTCGCCATCGACACCATACGGTACTGTTCCCATACGTCCTCAATCCTGATCTCTCCGTTTCTGAGCATCCGCTTGAGCGTGTCGTACGACATCATGTTTTTCAGAAGATCGAGCGCGTTGATGACGATATAGCCGCCGTTTGCCCTATGGAGCGAACCTGCCTTGATCATCGAAAAATCAGTCGTGGAGACCCCGTACTGGAACTTGTATTCAAGTCTTCCAAAGAGGTTCAGGTATGTCGGGTTGCTCTCGAAGATGCAGGGAGCGCCTTTGGTGTCTTTGTTGTTGACCATGACGTTCACCACATATCTGGTAAAGGCAGGCTCGGCCTTCTGAAGCCTCATAAACGGAAGGGGCGACGGCGGCTCCTCCTGCGTCTTGAAATCGTCGATGTGGTCCAGGATGTCCTCGGTGACCGCCGACAGATAGGAGGATATCTTTTCATGTCCTCCGTATTTGCCTTTGAGTTCATCCATAAAGTGACCTACCGCGGAAAGGGCCGCTTCGCGTTCCAGGCTCGAAAGGCTGTTTTTGACGCCTTTTTCAGCCTCCCTGACCTCCCGGACAACGTCGTTCAGCCGCTCCTGGAGACCCTTGCCTATCTCGTCTATCTTCGCCTTCGTCTTGTCGTCAAGCGCGGTGTATTCCTCCTCGGTGAGGGGTTCCCCGTTTTTCTTGACCGGGACTATCATAAGTCCGCTTACGGACTTTCTGATCGAAAAACCCTTTGTCTGGGCCTCTTCCTCAAGACCCGCGAACATGGCCTTCTGCTTATTCTGGAACTCCTCGAGTATCTGGTTTTTCTGCCTTTCATACTCCTTCGACTCGAATATCTTCGGGATCTCGACCTTCAGGACCTTAATCAGCTCTTCCATGTCCTTATGAAAAACGACCGCGTCTCCGGGCTCCATGGATATGGCGACCGGTCTGTCAGGGTCCTGAAAGTTATACACATAGCACCAGTCCTGGGGCGCCGGCTCGCCCGAGGCCTTGGCGGTAAGATGCGCCTTTATGGTGGTAGTCTTGCCCGTGCCGTTTTCCCCGAGTATGTATATATTGAACCCTTTGCTGTTTAGGTTAAGCCCGAAGTCTATGGACCTGAGGGCCCTGTCCTGTCCGATCGTCTCGATCTGCTCAGGCAGCTCGTCCGTCGTATTAAACGCAAAGGCGTCCTGGTCGCAGCATGAATACAGCTCGGAACTCTTCAGTGGTTCTATCATATTATTCTGTTTCCTTTCCTTCGACCCTTATGCAGACGGCCTTGCCGGCTACGACCGGCAGGCGGTTGATCTCCCTCAGGGCCTTAATGACGTCTCTCTCTCTGGCGAGATGGGTGAGCACTACAAGGGGCACGGCCTTCCCTATCTGTCTGGCCTTCTGTATGACCGATATTATGCTTATGTTATATTTGCCCAGAATGCCGGATATCTTCGACAGCACTCCCGGCCTGTCGAGCGCGGAAAACCTGAAGTAATACATCGAGATGACGTCGTCCATTTTCATGAGGTTCTTGGGCTTGACGGTGACTGAACCTGTCAGGGCATTCCCTGTCGATCCACATGCGATATTTTTTGCGATATCGACGATATCGCCGACAACCGCGCTTCCTGTCGGCATGTCTCCGGCCCCCCTTCCGTAATAAAGCGTCGAACCCACGGCATCCCCCTCTACATAAATTGCGTTATAGACCCCGTCCACCTTCGAGATCAGATAACCCTCCGGCACCATGGTGGGATGAACCCTGAGTTCGACCCTGCCGTCCGTCTCCTTGGTGATCGCGAGAAGTTTCAACTTATATCCGAGTTCACGCGCGAACTCGATGTCCATCGGAGATATCCAGGAGATGCCCTCGGTGTAGACGTCTTTGATGCTGTAAGACGCGCCGTAGGCGAGCGATGCGAGGATTGAAAGCTTATGGGCGGAGTCGGTCCCTTCGATATCATAGGTAGGGTCGGCCTCGGCATACCCGAGCTTCTGCGCCTCCTTGAGCACCTCGGAAAATTCGGCCTTTTCATCGGTCATCTTCGTAAGGATATAGTTAGTCGTGCCGTTTATTATTCCGTAAATCGCCTGGATCCTGTTTGCGACGAGGCCTTCCCGGAGGACCTTGATTATCGGTATGCCGCCTCCTACCGAGGCCTCGAACCCTACGTCCACCTTATGTTTTTTGGCGGTCCTGAATATCTCGCCGCCGTAGGTAGCAAGCAGCGCCTTATTTGCGGTGACCACATGCTTTCCGGCCTTGAGCGCCCCGAGCATAATGTCTCTGGCGAACGTGGTGCCTCCTACCAGCTCGACGATGATCTGTATATCCGGATCATTTATAAGCTCGCCGGCCTTTGTGGTGAGAACGCCCTTGGGCAGTCTCAGGCCCCGGTTCCTTTTTATGTCGAGATCGGCTATCTTCTTCAGATTGAGGTCCAGCCCGGTCCTCTCCCTTATGACCGTCCTGTTTTCGAGCAGTATCCTCGCCGTGCCTGTTCCTACGGTGCCAAAACCGACTATTCCTACGTGTATCATCTGTTTATCACCCTCTTTATCCCTGCAGTCGCCTGCCGTATTCTGTGCTCATTTTCGACCAGGGCAAAGCGCACATAATCGTCGCCGCCCTCTCCAAACCCGACACCGGGGGAGACAGCGACCCCGGCCTTTTTAATGAGGTGTCTGCAGAACTCAAGAGACCCCATCTTCTTAAACTGAGGCGGGATCTCCGCCCACGCGAACATCGTGGCCTTCGGGGGCTCTATAGGCCACCCGGCCTGCCTGAGTCCTTTGACAAGGACATTCCTTCTTCGCTCATAGACGCGCCTGATGTCCTCGACGCATTCCTGGGGCCCGCGCAACGCGATGACACTGGCGATCTGGATGGGCTGGAACATGCCGTAGTCAAGATAACTCTTTATCTTGATGAGCGCGCCTACAATCTCCCTGTTGCCGACACAGAAACCGACCCGCCATCCGGCCATCGAATAACTCTTCGTCAGAGAATAAAACTCAACGCCTACGTCCTTTGCGCCCGGCGTCTGAAGAAAACTCGGGGCCTTATAGTCATCATAGACAAGATCGGCATAGGCAAGGTCATGTATGACAATGATGTTGTTTTCCTTCGCGAAATCCACCACTTTTCTGAAAAAATCAAGCCCTTCCACAACCTGGGTTGTGGGGTTATGGGGAAAGTTGATTATGAGCATCTTGGGCCTGGGCCATGTCGTCTTATAGGCCTTTTCGACTTCGTCGAAAAAGTCTATGCCCTCCCCGATCGGGACGGTCCTGACCTCACCCCCGGCGATGATCACGCTGTAAGGGTGTATGGGATAGGCGGGAGTAGGAGTAAGCACAACGTCACCGGGACCGATGGTGGCCAGCACAAGGTGTGAAAGTCCTTCCTTGGAACCGATAGTCACGCAGGCCTCGGTCTCGGGGTCCAGGTCGACGTCGTAACGTCTTTTGTACCATTCGGTTATCGCCATCCGGAGCTGTGTAATGCCCTTTGACGCGGAATAACGGTGGTTCTTCCCTTTCCTCGCTGCCTCGACAAGCTTTTCCACTATATGCCTGGGGGTCGCGCCGTCGGGATTTCCCATCCCGAGGTCGATGATGTCCTCCCCCCTCTTTCTGGCCTCCATCTTGAGGCTGTTTACTATGCCGAAAACATATGGGGGCAGTCTTTTTATTCTGCTGAATTCATACATGTCCGTACATCTCCTCCGCGTTCATGGAGCTTCTGACGAGCGGCCCTGAAGCCGCATGGATAAACCCCATATCGAGGGCCTTTATCCTCAGCCCCTCAAATACCCCGGGGTCAGGATATTCTACCACAGGAAGGTTTTTTCTGGTTGGCCTAAGATACTGGCCTATCGTAAGGATATCGCACCCTGAGAGCCTCAGATCACCCATCAGCTCATATATTTCTTCGGGGGCCTCACCAAGACCCAGCATGAAACCCGACTTTGTCGTGATCGAGGGGGCCGTTTGCTTTGCCCTCCGGAGCAGCATAAGAGAGCGGTCGTAGTCCGCCCCGGGCCTCACTGTTTTATAGAGCCGTCTGACGGTCTCCATGTTATGGTTGAAAACATCGGGAGATGACTCAAGAACTGTACGGAGCGCGGGGGAGCTGCCAAGAAAATCAGGGGTAAGCACCTCCACTTTTGCATCAGGGAGCCTCTGTCTGAGGGCCCTCACGGTCATAGCGAAATGCGCCGCCCCGCCGTCGGGCAGGTCGTCGCGGGTCACTGAAGTGACAACGACATACTTAAGCCCCAACTCCCGCGCCGCATCGGCCACCCTCTGCGGCTCATAGGGGTCCGGAGGGCCGGGAGGCAGGGACTCGACTGAACAGAACCCGCAGTTTCTGGTGCAGGACCTCCCAAGTATCATGAAAGTCGCGGTCGGCTTTGAAAAACACCTCCCCCGGTTAGGGCACCGGGCCTCTTCGCACACGGTTGAAAGGCCGTGTCTTCTGATCAGATTTTTTGTCTGATGAGAGCCGGTAAGGTTTTGTCCGCGGATCCATGCTGGGAGCCTCATAATCCATAAACATAATAAAATGCATAGGGTTTGTCAAATCGGACCGGGACCCGCGAAATAAAAAAGGCCTGTCCATTTAAGGACAGGCCCATGGATCGCGACTATACAAACGGGTTACATTTTCTTTACGTTAATGGCCTTCGGCCCCTTGGCTCCGTCTTCGATATCGAACGTGACTTTCTCTCCCTCGGCAAGTGTTTTGAACCCTTCGCCGGCGATGGACGAAAAATGCACGAATACATCCGGTCCGCCCTCCCTCTGGATAAAACCAAACCCCTTCTTCTCGTTAAACCACTTGATTGTGCCTTCGATCGACATCCTTACAAATCCTCCTTTTACTCATTCAGTCAAACTATTCGCCTAAAAAAGGCTAACATTTTATAACATTAAGTTTTGCCGTTGTCAAGACTGACAGGACAAGTCCCGACAAACCCGGCTGCGTCAGGAAAAATCCGTTAAATCCCGTGTCACACCCCGGCGAAAAACCCTATCGCCTCTTTCACCTTTTCGAGGTCAACGCGGGTATTGACGCACGGCCCGAAAGGCCTCTCATTCGGGATGCCCAGGACCGGCATCGGGTAGGTATCAACGAGCCCGCTTGAGAGGTCCCGCTCGCAGGCTACCGCTATGATCGCCCCGGGCCTTGCCTCCTTGACGATCTTCCGGGCCAGGGTCCCACCCGTAGCGACGAAAAGGTCGAGTTTATATTCCTCCGCAATGCCGATCAGGTCTTTTATCCCGCATCTGCCGCAGCGCTTGCAGTTATGGATATTATGGGTGAGTCTGATCTGGCAGTCGTCTATCTGAAGACAGTGCGGCAGCAGGAGCAGGATCTTCCTCACCCCGTATTTCCTTTTCCTTACCAGGGCGTTGCTGATATTTATAATCATCCTCTGGAAGGGTTCTTTCCTGTCCTTCATAAAAGCGCTTACAAGCATAAGCATAGGATAAAGGAGCTTAAGCGCCGCCCCGCGCAGAAAATCATTAAACATCGAAATACATGCCCTCCTTCAGACGGCGTCCGTTTGAAAAAGCGGCCGCGGGCATCGCCTTCTTCCCTTCAGGTCTGACCTCAAGAAGCGACAGGGTCCCCTGCCCTGTTCCGACGTGAATGCCCCCTCCCGATATCCGGGATATCCTGCCGGCGTCCGCCGGGCTGGTTTCATCTATGACCGCCGACCTGAGCACCGTAAGCCTCTCGCCCTTTATCGAGGCATACGCCCCGGGCCATGGATAAGCGCCGCGAACGAGATTAAATATCCGGCGGGAAGGACGGCCCCAGTCGATCCTGCCGTCATCCTTTTTAAGCGGCGGGCAGAAGCTTGGTTCACCTTCCTGCGGGACGGGGGAGATGGTATGGTCCCTGAGCCCCTCGAGTGTCTTTACAAGAAGGGCCGCGCCGATTCCGGAAAGGCGCAGTCCGAGAGACTCCGCCGTGTCCTCATCGCGTATCGCCGTTTCTTCCTGAAGGAGTATGTCCCCCGTATCGAGTCCTGCGTCCATCAGCATTGTCGTTATCCCTGTCTTTTCGTCACCGTTTATGACCGCCCACTGTATCGGAGCGGCGCCTCTGTAGCGGGGCAGAAGTGACCCATGCACATTGACACAGCCCATCGGGGGAAGACGCAGTATATCGGGAGGTATGATCTTTCCATATGCGACGACCGCGATTACCTCGGGGCTGAGGGCGGCGAGGTCATCGTAAAAAGATGGCGTCCTCACTGACGCCGGCTGCATAACCGACAGTCCCCGTGACAGGGCGAACTCCTTGACCGGAGGGGCGGACATAACGTGGCCTCTGCCCTTGACCCTGTCCGGCCGGGTGACAACGGCGCGGACATCATGGCCGGCATCACGCAAGGCCTTAAGCGAGGGCACGGCGAATTGAGGGGTCCCGAAAAAAATTATCCGCATCTGGCTACCGCTGTCAGGACGCCTGTTTCTTCCTGTATCTTTTCTTGAAAAACTCCCGCCTTATAGGACTGATCCTGTCTATAAAGAGGACCCCGTCGAGGTGGTCGATTTCATGCTGGATGGCTATCGAAAGGAGCCCGCCGGCCTCGATTTCGACCGTCCTGCCTTCCCTGTCTGATGTGCGGACAAGGAGGTTTTCGGCGCGTTTTACCTTTGCGGTATAATCGGGAATGCTCAGGCAGCCCTCCTCAAACTCTATTTCCCCCTCCCGCTCAAGGACGACCGGATTTATCAGCACGATAAGCGGGACCTCGGCCTCTCTGGAGCTTATGTCGATAACCGCCAGCCTCTGCGAGACCCCCACCTGGGGCGCGGCAAGACCTACCCCCGGAGCGTTGTACATGGTCTCGATCATATCATCGATCAGCTTCAGGACCAGATCGTCAAGGTCCCTGACGGGCGACGCCTTCTGCTTGAGGACCTTCTCGGGGTATTTCTTTATATCCAGTACGGCCATATTAAATTATAAACCATTCAGGGCAATTAAATTAATACGGCAGCGCCGGCGCGATACCGGCCGGCGGGTCAGGTTGCATTTTATGGGCGGCGATGTCATCATTAATAACATTGCATGGACTGCATGGAGCTCATATTAAGCGGCTGTCCATCCCAACAAATCTCCTATATACAGGAAAGACAATCAGGATAAATTTATGCCGGGCACACGTTTTTATGCCGTAAAGGCCCTCTCGTCCATATTCCTGGAAAACGCAAGACCGAAGGAATCCATAGAATCGTACGGCACGTTCCTTGACAGGAGGGACAGGGCGTTCATGATGGAAATCGTTTACGGGGTGCTCAGGCACAGAGACACCCTCGACTGGATACTTGAGAGGTTTTTGAAAAACCCCCGGAAACTCCCTGATATGACCAGAAACAATCTGAGGACCGCCGTATACCAGCTTTTATTCATGAGGGTGCCCCATTGGGCGGTTGTCAACGAATCGGTAGAGATGGAAAAAGAATATACAGGAGACGCAAAACCAGGCGTTCCAGCGGTAGTCAACGCGGTCCTCAGAAACCTCATAAGACAGCAGGAAACCTTCAAACTGCCGCTTAAGTTCGACGATCCGGTCACTGATATAGCCGTCAACACTTCACATCCGGCGTGGATGGCCAAACGCTGGATAAAGCGTTTCGGAGAGGCCCAGACCCGGGAGCTCGCCGCGGCAAACAATCAAAAACCGCCCCTTACTTTAAGGGCCAATACCCTACGGACAACTCGTGGACTTCTGATCGGGACGTTGACCGAAAAAGGCATCAGCGCGGACCCCTCGGCGTATGCCCCTGAAGGCATACTGGTCAGAGACAACGTTACCCACAATGACCTTTCCTTTGCCGGGGGCCTTTTTATCGTCCAGGATGAGGCCTCCCAGCTTGTCACTCACCTGCTTAATCCCCTGCCCGGACAGAGGATACTCGATGCCTGCGCCGCGCCGGGAGGCAAGACGACCCATATCGCCCAGCTGATCGGAGATAACGGGGAGATCATCGCCGTCGAAAGGGACGCTGGCCGGCTGGAAAGACTCCGTGAAAACGTAAACAGGCTCGGGATGAAATCAGTCGGAATTATCAGGGCCGACGTTACGGAATTGAGAGGACACGGCACGTTCGACAGGGTCCTGCTGGATGCCCCGTGTTCCGCGACCGGGGTCATAAGGAGAAACCCCGATGTGAAGTACAGGCACAGGGGGCAGGACCTTGCCGAATTTGGACAAGCCCAATTACAACTTCTTCGGGCCGTCTCAGTGCTTGTAAAAAAGGGAGGGACGATAGTTTATTCGGTATGTTCCATCGAGCCGGAGGAAGGGGAAGAGGTCATAAAAGGCTTCTTGAAGACCAACGGGGATTTCGGTATTATAGATGCTGGACCATCAGTCCCAGGGATATTTGTCAAAGATGGACTTTTTATGACATTCCCTCACAGATATAATATGGACGGATTTTTTGGCGCGGTGCTGTGCAGGAAAGATTGAATAAATTCATACGGATCCCGCTTATCGTCGCGGCCTTCGTTGCGCTGGGGCTGACGTTCGGGTATATCACCTTCAATATCCTCAGCTTCAGCCGCACGGTGGAAGTGCCTAAACTCGAAGGTTTGACGCTCTTTGAGGCGAACGAGGAGCTCACAAAGGCGGGACTTTACCTCAAGATCGAAGGGGAAGACAATGACCCTGTGGTCCAGTCGGGCAGAATAATAAGGCAGGACGTGCCGTCAGGCAACAAGGTGAAGGAAAAAAGGGTGATCAAGGTGGTGGTAAGCAAGGGCCCAAGGTTCTTTTCCATCCCCCTCCTGGTAAATGAGACCGTGCCCGACGCGGACGCCGTCCTGATACAAAAAGGCCTCCGTATCGGCCGCAAACTTGCGGTCCACTCCGATACAATCGAAAAAGGCAGGATCGTCGCCCAACGGCCGGAGCCCGACGAGAAAATAACCGACGCCATCTCTGTGCTTGTAAGTGCCGGGCCTCATGAGTTAAGTTATTTCTGCCCTGATTTCACAAACAAGCCGCTTGAGGACGCAAGGGAGCTTGCAAAAAAAATGGGGCTTACGGTCGAGACAAAAGGACAGGGTGGCGTCGTATCGGCCCAGAAACCCAGGGCCGGCACGCGGGTCCAGGGCGGAGAGACGATCTATTTTGAAATGAAAGAAGGTAATGCCGATGATTAAGATATCCCCCTCGATTCTCTCGGCGGACTTTGTCAGGCTCGCGGACGAGATAAAGGCCGCTGAGGACGCCGGCGCGCACATGCTTCATATCGATGTCATGGACGGCCATTTTGTGCCCAATATTAACATAGGCCCGGCTGTCGTAGAATCAATAAAGAAGGTGACGAAGCTGCCTCTGGACGTCCATCTCATGATAGACGACCACGACCGGTATCTCCGGGATTTCATATCGGCAGGCTCGGACATGCTCACGGTCCACCTTGAGGCCGCGGTCCATCTGCACCGGTCCATTCAGGTCATCAGGGAGGCCGGGGTCACGGCAGGCGTGTCTATAAACCCGGCGACGCCCGTCACGAGTCTTTCGGAGATACTTCATGATGCCGACATGGTATTGATCATGTCCGTCAACCCCGGGTTTGGGGGACAGGAGTTCATACCGGGGACGCTCGGAAAATTAAGGCAGCTCAGGAAGATGATCTCGGACGGCGGGCACTCCGTGGCCGTAGAGGTTGACGGAGGAATCAACCCGGCAAACGCAAAAGAGGTCGCCGATGCAGGCGCCGACATCCTTGTGATGGGCTCCGCGTTTTTCAGGTCAGGGGATTATAACGCGACGATGAAAAAAGTAAATGCGGTGCTCGGAAATGCATAGGATATTTAAAAAAGCGGAGGGCCTGAGACAAAAAAGCCAGTATGGTAAAGCCAGGGAACTCTTCGAGAAGGCCCTTGTCGGCTTTATCTCCAAGGACGACCTCAGGGGCGTCCTCGATTGTCAGCTTGCGATCGGCGACGTGGCGAGGATGACCGGGAACTTCGACGATGCCCTGAAACACTATCGCGACGCCATAGTGACCGCAAAGGGCCTGAAAGACCCCGTTTCAGTGGCCGACGCAGGCATCAATATCGGCCTTGCCTTCCGCGGCAAGGGTGACTGGAAAAACGCGCTCAGGGCTTGCGGCAGGGCCCTTAAATTTTATCTCAGGCACGACGATGCGGCTGCCACTGCGTTTGCGCTCTGGGCGGTCGCGGGCACGCTGCGGATAAAAGGCGATATACAGGGCGCGATCAGGACCTATAAAGAGGCCCTCGAACTATTCAAGAAACTGGGGTCCAGGCCTTCGGCGGGCTACTGTCTCTGCGGACTTGGGGGGACCAACCGTATCGCGGGGAATTTCAGGGAGTCCCTTGAATACTACAAGGCGGCGAACACCCTCTTTACCGGGCTCAGAGACAGCTTCGGGAGGGCCTATTCCTACTGCGGAAGAGGGAACGCCTGGAGGATGCTCGGAGATTACAAAAAGGCCCTCGCCGATTTCGGGCGCGCCTCGGCAATATATAACAGGATCGGAGACAGGGTAAGCTACGCCTATACGGTTTGGAGCATCGGCTCCACATATAAAATGCTTGGGAGATATGACGAGGCGGTCGATCAGTTCAGAAAGGCCGAGGGCCTCTTCAGACAGACAAAGGACCCCCGAGGTCTTATATACGCCCGGCTTGGAATGGCCGAAGTCGGCATGCTCAAGGGAAGGTCAAAGTCGGCCGCGAAGACCATAGAAAAAGCATTGTCGGACGCGGTCCATTACGGCTTTATGGTCGAAAAATGCCACGCCCGTATGATGAAGGCTGCCGCGGAAGGCAAAAATGAGGGCCTTTGTTACAAAAAACTCGGACTGCGGCTTCAATTTTCCGGACCACCTTTTAACATCCCCTGAGCGGTCCGGGGGACGGGATAATTATTATGAGAGTGCTTAACATTCCAAATTCGCTCACTATCGCACGGATTGTGATAATACCTCTTTTTGTGACCACGATTATTTACGGCCGGTACAGATACGCCCTTTATCTTTTTATCACTGCCATGGCCAGTGACATGCTCGACGGGCTTTCGGCAAGACTGACAAATCAGAAGACGGAACTGGGGACATTCCTGGACCCCCTCGCGGACAAGAGCCTCCTCATCACCTCGTTCGTGCTCTTTGCGGTTTACGACTGGATCCCCAAGTGGCTGGCCATTGTGGTAATAAGCAGGGACCTGATCGTAGTGATCGGGTGGGTCCTTCTTTCACTTCTTTACCACCGTTCAAAGATCGAAACCGTAGTCCTTGGCAAGGCCGCAATCGCGTCCCAGCTTCTTCTTCTGGCTTATGTGCTGCTCGAGATCACATTTCCGGCGCTTCCCCAGGTGCATGACATATTCTTCGTGCTCACCGCCGGGCTTACCGCGGTATCGGGCCTCCAGTATATATACAAAGGACTAAAGCCGTTCAATGCCTCCTAAACATTTAATAGAAATAGAGTCGGTAATAGAGGAAAGCCCCGCCGCGATGGCCGGACTTCAAACCGGAGATCTCCTTGTATCGGTCAATGGGCATAGACTCCATGACGCTATCGACCTGATGTTCCACAGGGACGCAGACAGGATCGAACTGGAGTTCTACCGTTCAGGCCGGAGGCATACGGTGACCGTCCCTGAGGCCGGGGGCACGGACCTCGGCATATCGGTAAAACCCTTCAGGGTCAAGACCTGTAAAAACAACTGCATCTTCTGTTTCGTAAAACAGCTCCCGAAAGGCCTCCGGAAGTCGCTCTATCTAAAGGACGAGGACTACCGACTTTCCTTCCTCTACGGCAATTATATGACCCTGTCCAACCTCGGGGCCTCCGACAAGAGCCGCATAGTCGAGCAGAGACTGAGCCCGATATACATCTCCGTGCATACTACAAACAGGGCCCTGCGTGCCAGGATGCTGGGGACTCCAAAGTCCTGCGACATAATGAAGGAGCTTGCGTTCTTCGCATCCCACAAGATCCGCATGCATACCCAGATCGTCCTTTGCCCCGGCTACAATGACGGAAGGGAACTGCATAACACGATAAAGGACCTTTATAAATTTTTCCCGTATATCTCCTCAGTAGCGGTTGTGCCCGTGGGACTTACCATGCACAGGCGGCAGCAGCTCGCGCCTGTCTCCAAAGAAGATGCGGCAAAGGCGATCGAAACCGTCAACGGCTTCCAGAGACGGTTCATGAAAAAACACGGCGACAACCTCGTTTTCTGCTCTGACGAGATGTATATTAAGGCCGGGGTCCCCTTCCCTCCCCTCAGGGACTACGGGGTGCTTCCGCAGATAGAAAACGGTGTGGGCATGGTGCCGCTTTTTATGAGCCAGACCAGAAAACTCAGGATACAGAAGGAGATCAAAAGGGACCGGCCGGTCGTCACCGTGACCGGCGTCTCGTTTTATCCGTTCCTGAAGAAATTTGCCGACAGACTGGGTGAAAAAGAGTCGATGCCTATCGAAGTGATACCGGTAGAAAACCGGTTCTTCGGGACCTCGGTCACCGTGACGGGGCTTCTCACCGGCCGGGACATAATAAAGTCAGTGCATGACAATACCGACAAGAGCCGAACGCTGCTGGTGCCGGATACGGCCCTTAAAGAGGACGAAGACGTGTTCCTTGACAATGTCACACTGAGTGAAGTTGCCGATGCCACGGGGATGAAGGCGTTGCGGGTCGAGGCGACTCCTCAGGGACTTATCGATGCGATAGCCGGCCTGGACTAGCCGGCCGGACAAGCTAACCATCACTTTCTTCCGCCAGTCTTATCCCGTTTTCTTCTATAACGATCAGGTGTCTTTTGTAGAGGCTGCCTATCGCCTTTTTGTATGTTTTCTTGCTGACGCCGAAGAGCCGGTAAATAATTTCAGGCGCGCTCCCGTCCGTCACGGCCATAAACCCGCCCATTAACTTAAGTTTGTCAAGGACCTGTTCAGATATGTCGGCGATCATCTCATGCCCCGGTCTCTGAAGGCAGACGTCGATCTTTCCGTCGTCGCGGACCTTCTTGATGAACCCCTGTATTCGCTGCCCTTTTTTAATGTCCTGAAAGACTTCGTTGGCGTAGAGCATACCCCATCTGGAGTCGTCGATGATCACTTTATAACCGATGTCCGTGCGGCCGGAGATTACAAGTTCTACAGGCTGTCCCTCCTCGAAAACCACCGACATTTTTTCGACAAATCCGTCCAAGGCACTCTCCTGTGTGTTAATTAGGAATATTATTACATATAAGGCCCCTGCAAAAGTCAAAAAAACAGGGTTGTCATTGCAACCAGGGGTTCAGAATTCCATTCTTTTTTATTAAATTTCCATAGCTTGATTTCCATTAGGATAAGCTGTATTTTATATGCATAAGTTATTCAATTCATGCATATGGAGGTTTAAGTGAGAACGACTATAGATTTACCGCAAAAGCTTGTCGAAGAAGCAATGAAAGTGTCACACCAGAGAACCAAAACGGCGGTGATTGTGGCAGCCCTTGAGGATTTTGTCAGGAAAAGCAGAATACAGGGGTTGAAGAAGTTCAGAGGACAGGTTGATTTGGATATTGATCTCGATACACTGCGGAAACGTTCGTGAGTGTTCTTGTTGACTCATCTGTCTGGATAGAATACTTTCGGAATGCGGAACAATCAGATGTTTTAGAGATGCTTATCGAAGAAGACCTTGTAGTCACAAACGAATTAATTTTGGCAGAGCTTATTCCAGCTCTTCAAATACGAAAATTAAAGGAACTCGTCACCCTCCTGCGTGAGATCAAACGGCAACCTATGAATATTGACTGGAATGATATCATTAAAATGCAGTCATTGTGCTTGAATAAAGGAACTAACGGGGTCGGCATTCCGGACTTAATCATCGCTCAAAACTCAATTCAAGGGGGCTTACGATTATTGTCAAATGACAAACATTTTTTTATAATGTCGAAGTTCCTGCCCCTCGGCATTTATCGTTAGGGCGGAAAATAAGGCCCTCGACCGGTTGGTAACAAGATCAAATGAGCGTGGAGTCCAACCAGTCCGTCGCCTATTATCTCATCGATAAACACAATCCCAATAGTTCCTTCCATCTTTCTCTGCACATTTCATATCCTTCCGGGACCGGCCATGCAACATGTGATAAAATACGACAGGATGAGATATGCGTGTCCCCAGCTGATATGTCGTGAGATTTTTGTATCGTTTGTCACGCTCTTGCTCATAGCGTTTTCATTGTTGTTTGGTATCCTTTATTTTCCGGCAGACGCTGCAGCAGACCTTGACGATAACCTTAAAGGGGTGCCTCCGTCGGCTCCATCGGAGTGGCGGTACTATGGCATAAGCGCCGATGAATCGAAGCAATGGATACAGGAAGGTATCATCTTCGCCGGATGGGCGGCGCAGTGGAAGGGCGAGGGGTTCAGCGCCGGGTCCGCGGGCAAATGGCACAGGATAGTTAATGTGTATACCGCAGGGGATTTTTTAAAAAACGGCTTTGGCCCTGAAGAAGCCAGAGAGTGGATGGACCACGGCATTAAATCCGGTCAACGGGCGCGCGAATATCTGTCCGCCGGTCTCGACGCCGGGGAAGCAGGCACATTCTGGAAGAAAGGGCTTTTCCCTGACGAAGCAAAAAAATGGAGGGATGCGGGGTTTGATGCCGACGCAATGCTGGCGTGGCACTATGGACCGAGGATGAGCGAATTTTACTTTACAAAAGACACCCGTTATTCCCAAACGGTATATGATATCGAATTTGCCAGGAGCTGGAGGGTCTCGGGCTTTACTGCAGAGGAAGCGCATATGGCCGGCACATATGGCTTTGAGCTTTCTGAAGCAAAGCGATGGAAAGAGGCAGGGTTCTCTTTCAACGAAAGCGTTCTTTGGAAGGATTCGGGGTTTACCCTTGAAGAGGCATTGAAGAACAGGGAGGCGGGGCTGAGTCCAACAGACGCTGAACTTCGGAGGTATGAGTCCTCTGACAAGGGAGACGAAATAACCGGACTGGATGCGGACATTACTGTAAAGAACGACGGCACTCTCGAGGTTATTGAAACAGCCACTATAATCGACAGACCGGGTGGTGAATATAAAGAGGGGTATCACAAGAGCCTTCAAATGTGGGAGTGCAGGGCCTCCAACTCCCAATCTATATTCCCAAGCCCGCGAATGCATGTAAAATCAATCGAGGTGGATGGACAGCCGGGCAGTCATTATATCTCGGCCGGGTTGCTGCATTTCAAAATAAAAGATGCGCCGCTGCCGGAGGGCGAACATAAGGTAGTAATAAAGTATAATACCGATGTCATGATCATGAATAATCCGCGCCATGATGAATTATGTTTCGTAATCGCCGGGCGCGCCGGCAGGGCAAATCACATAAGAGGCTCAACGGCAACAGTCAGGCTTCCCAAAGGCGCCGACGTTATTTTTGCGGGCGGATATGCCGGTTTGAGGGACCGAAAGGACGTTGGCGCAGAGGTCGAAGAAACAGGTCAGGGCGATATTGTACGGTATTTTGTGAAACGACCTCTAAGAGAGGGAATGATTTTTTCGGTCGATATAGGATTTGTAAAAGGGTACGCCAGGGCCTCCTGGCTGCAAAGACTCGTTCTGCTTGACCGGCAGACAAGGCGCTTGTTGTCGAGCCTGTTTATCTTTTTTTCGGGGCTGGTTGTTTCCTTTATCTACTACTGGACTGCCTGGGTAAAGGTCGGGCGCGACCCGAAGGGACAAGGGGTCGAGCTGACAGAGTTCTCGCCTCCGGCTGATATCGACCCCGCTGGGATGAGAGCACTCCTGAAAAAAGGGAAAGCAGATCATCTGAGCACAACAGCCGCAATTCTCTCTCTTGCCGAACGAGGCTACATCAGGATCTTCGAATGGGAAGGGGCCTATAAAATCCAGCGAACGCAGGCGATTGACTCTCAGGTGTCTGATAGGGAAAAAACCCTCCTGTCTACCCTCTTTTCAGAACGCAATATGGTGGTCCTGACAGGCAGTTCTGAGAGAAAACTGCTTTCACGGGCGGGACGGACGCTGAAGACCCTGTTGAAAAAAGAGTACGGAAAGCAGACTGAGCAGAACATACGGTATCTTTGGCCGGGCATCGTCATTTCTGTTTTGTTCCTCCTGGCGTCCCTTGCAGTTATCGACAAAAGCGAGCTGGTTGACAGGAGTCGCGCAACCACCGGCCTCGCCGTGTACGCATCTATCCTCTGTGCCGGCTTCGGCCTGCTCACGCTGCTGTTCAGCCGCCTTTTACGCAGGCCCGCCAAGGGGTATGTGGACCTGCTGGAACAGCTCCACTCATATGCCGGTTTTCTGAAACGCAACTTCACAAACCTCAACGCGCAAAAGGCCGACATCCCGCCTTTCTTACAGGAACACCTTCCTTACGCGATTGCGGCGGGAGTTGATGTCAGCCATCTGCTTATACGCAACGGAGAGGCAAAATGGTACAAGGGCACATCAGGAGGTTTCGGTTGCGGGGACTTCATAAGAACGGTGAAAAGGTCATCATAAGGGAGATTGGGCCTATGCCTATCGCAGCTTCAATAAATCCGTGGTCATCAAGACTCCTGATCGTCCTTTGCCTGACGCTCTCATTTCTGGTCCCCCACTCCGGCGTCGTGCTTGCAAAGAAAGCCCTTATCGCCAGTTGGGAGAGACACGGGTTCACTCCGGAAGAGACCATTTCGTGGTGGGACAATGGTGTATTTTTCAGGGAAACAGCAAGCCGGTGGCGCGCCAAAGGATTTACGGCTTCGGATATGACTCAGTGGAGGGCGATGGACATTCCCCCGGGAGAAGCGAGTGAGTGGAGGGATGCCCGGGCCGATCTGTCCACGGCTGCTCAGTGGAGAAGGTATGCCTTTACCCCTGAGAAAGCGGCGGGCTGGTTGCGCCTTCAGTTCACAATCGGCGATGCGATCGCATGGAGGAAGCACGGCTTTGAAGCTCAAGAGGCTGCCCAATGGAGAGACAAAGGCATAAGCCCGACCGGCGCTGTCAATGCAAAGCAGAGGAATGTGCCATGAACCGGCTGACAACGGAAGCACAACATAGTTCGCCGGCCTCTTCCTCAGGGAGATTGTCCGCGGGTCTGGCAGGTTTTCTCATTATTTTGTGCCTCGCAGCCTCGTATGCAGTTCCGTATTATGCTGTTGCACTCAGGGAAGCCTATGAGAACAGACAGTGGATAAAGACCGGATTAAGCGGGGCGGAAATAGATGAGTGGAAGCGCGAAAAGATCAGCAGGCGCATGGCTGTGAGCTGGCGTAATGCCGGATTTAAACCGCCTCACGCATCGCTGTGGATAAAGGAGGGCATCGAGCCGGAGGACGCAGGGAAGTGGAACAGCGGAGGTATTGATTTCTACGATGTAAAATACTGGGAAAAAGCGGGATTCGGACCGGAAGCGGCAACGGCCTGGAACAAAGAGAGGTTTCATCATACCATGGCAAATGAATGGAAAGAAGCGGGGTTCGGGCTGCAGGAGGCAAAGAAATGGAAAGAAGCGGGCTTGTTCCCCAGCCTGGCAAAGGAGTGGAAAATGAAGGGCATTGAGCCGGCTGATGCAGCAGCAAAAATGAAAAAAAGCAAACAGCCTTGAAACTATCAGCATATAAGGGAGGTATTTTATGAGTATCAGTATGATTGCAGGAATTGCCGGGAGTGCGCTGTTTCTGATAGTTCTCATTTATATTTACAACAGACTCGTGCGTCTGAGATACGCGGTCCGGAATTCGTGGTCCGACATCGATGTACATCTGAAGAAAAGGTACGAACTGCTGCCGAACCTTATTGAGGCGGTCAAGGGATACGCGGCGCACGAAAGCGATACCTTTTTAAAGGTGACGCAACAGAGATCGGCAGCCATGAGGGCGCAGAATCCGGGCGAAAAGGCCAGGGCGGACAATATGCTGACCGAGACACTCAAAAGTCTTTTTGCGGTCGCCGAGGCATATCCGGCGCTTAAGGCAGACGCGCAGTACAAGGAGATCATGGCCAACATGAAAGAGATCGACGACAACATCGAGCATGCTCGCAGGTTCTATAATGCTACAGTGCGGGATTACAATGTCGCAACCGATGTCTTCCCTACGAATGTAGTGGCCTCGGCCTTTTCCTTCCAGCCTGAGGTTTTTTTCCATCTTGAGGACGCGGCGGTGGAACGGAAACCCGTTAAGGCCGTCTTTTCAAAAACGTAACGTGGTCAGGCGGGAGATCAGTGATTTGCCTGATTTTACTTAACCGACCAACAGGACATTTTGGAGGTGCGGAATGGGATTTCTTGATTGGCTCAACAGTTTTTCATCCGCTGTAAAGCCCGGCGGAGATTTAATTGATCTGCTCAAGCAGACAAAAAAGCTCAATGGCGCCGAACTCAGGATAACACCGGGAGTTGTGGCGCAGGCAATGGTAAAAGGCAGGCTTGTCCCTTTGACGGATATGCCTTTGGAAGCCGAGGCCTGTAAAAATATGTGCCATATAATTTTTACTGACAAGAATAAGGCCGAGTTCGAAAAAAATAACAAGGTCGAGTTCGCCTTCGGGACCAGGGATATCGGAAGATTCAAAGCAAATATTGTTTCATCTGAAGGAAAAGTGAGCGGGACATTTATCGCCGTTGACCCGACGAAGCAATATATTGACCAAAAACGGTGAAGATAGGAGATATGTAAGAATATTATTGCATATATTCCTGGACCCCCACATTCAGTGCCCGTGATACATGAGGAAGCCGGGTTGCCATCCCATGCATTCCATGATATTTTATGGAATATAAGCAGTCTCGGATAATCTGATAATAAGAACGCATATCATAGGAGGTCGCAGATGAAAAGGTTATTGACTGCAGCAATCGCGATAATTTCCCTGTTTGTTATGGTTAGCGGTGTTTCCTGGGCCGCGCCCGATATAAAGACAAAGGCGGTCAGTTACAGTTTTCAGGGAGTGTC
Source organism: Nitrospirota bacterium (assembly GCA_016215155.1). GTDB lineage: Bacteria > Nitrospirota > Thermodesulfovibrionia > Thermodesulfovibrionales > UBA6898 > PALSA-1316. The sequence continues at coordinate 44,835 of JACRLQ010000054.1, read as the reverse complement.
GATGAAGGGTTATCTGGCCTATGACAAAAACATAAAAGGCAGGCGTCCGGGCGTCCTGGTCGTCCATGAATGGTGGGGCCATAACGAATATGCCCGCAAAAGGGCACGGATGCTGGCCGAAATGGGCTATACCGCACTTGCCGTCGATATGTACGGAGACGGCAAACAGGCGGAGCACCCCTCGGACGCGGGAAAGTTTTCATCTGAACTGATGAAGAACTTCGAGGTCGCAAGCGGCCGCTTTACCGCCGCAATGAATTTCCTCAAAAAACAGAAGACCGTGGATTCCGCGAACATAGCCGCGATAGGCTACTGCTTCGGCGGCGGGGTGGTCCTGAATATGGCGCGTCAGGGGGTAGACCTGAAGGGTGTCGCAAGCTTTCATGGAGGCTTTGCCGCGGTGAGGCCCGCAGTACCGGGCGGCGTAAAGCCGAAGGTCCTCGTACTGCATGGGGCCGACGACAAATTCGCGACGGCCGAACAGATCGAGGCCTTTAAAAAAGAGATGAAAGACGCACATGCAGACATGACCTTTATATCCTATCCGGGGGCGGTCCACAGCTTTACCAATCCCGACGCGGACATGCTGGGAAAGAAATTCAATCTGCCGCTTGGGTATAACGCGGACGCGGACAAAAAATCATGGGATGAGCTTACGGGATTTCTTGAGGCGATATTCAAAAAATAAGGCGCGGGGAAGCCTGTCCGGTCAGAAGTTTACAGCATCCTTATAAAACCGCCCTGCCGGCAGGTCGTGCCTTTGGAATATCGGTATGAGCAGTATTTGTCGGGGTTACAGAAGGTGCAGTCCTCCGATATCGAGATATTTTCTTTTTTTACACCCTCAGAGATGGCCTGGATCCTGTTAGCCTTCGGCAGGTCGATATGATATTTCGATCCCTTGTGAGATATATAATCACCCGGGCCTGTCGCCTTTTCGACCGCGCGGGCCACGTCAGGATCGACTTCATAGCAGCATGTCTTTATGCTGGGTCCTATGGCTATCCTTATATCTTCAGGGTTGCTTCGGAATCTGCCGGCGCATTCCCTGATCGCATTTTTGAGGATACCCGAGGCTGTGCCCCTCCAGCCCGCGTGGACGGCGCCAATAACACCCCGCGCCCCGTCATAAAGTAAAACGGGGACACAATCCGCCACCTGAACGCCGATCAAAATATCCTTACGGTTTGTTATGACTGCGTCCGCGATCACAGGCCCGGCAACGGCATCGAGCACGACGACCTTGTCCGTATGCTTCTGGACAGGCATGTAGATATGCTTTTCGGCAATACCGGCCAGCCTGCTTATTTCTGAAAGATCTGCCCCGGGGTTTTTGCCAGTAAAGAAGGCTATGACACGGCCGCCAAAAATATCAGGATGGACAAGCTGTTTCATTCCCTTCCGGAAAGCGAGTGAAAGGCGGACGGAATCGATTCGATAATGTCCCCTGCCATGAGCGAATGCATACCTTTTTCAGATGCCGCAATGTCTCCCGAAAGGCCATGCAGGTAGACCCCCAGCACCGACGCGTCGAGAGGGTTCATCCCCTGGCAGAGGAAACTTCCTATCATGCCGGTCAGGACATCCCCGGAGCCGGCAGTTGCCATGCCGGCGTTTCCAGTAGTATTGATAAAGACCTCTCCCTCCGGTGATGCGATCAGGGTCGGGGCGCCCTTCATCACCAGATATGTACCTGACCCCGCCGCAAACTTTCCGGCGTGACCAGGCATATCGGAAAAAAGGTCAGCTATTGGCATATCAAGCATGCGGGACATCTCCCCTGCATGGGGAGTGAGAACAACAGGCGACTTAGCCTTTTTAAGAACATGCGCGCACCCCTGAAGGGCGTTAATGCCGTCGGCGTCTATAACAAGCGGCACAGTGGAAACGCCTATGAGGCCCGATACCAGACGCCTTGTGCCTGAGGTCACCCGCATTCCCGGACCGATGGCACAGACATCGACATTTCCTGCCATGAAGGTCAGGACCTTTTCGAGCGCCTCCGGCGAAAAAGCTCCCGTGCCGTCATCAGGCAGAGGCAGCACCATTTCCTCAACCACCATCGACTGCACTACATCTGCGATCGATTCAGGGGCGGCTATTGTCACGAGCCCGGCCCCGGACCTCATCGCGGCCCTTGCGGTCATCAACGCCGCGCCTGTCTTTCCGCGCGAGCCTGCTATAACTAGCAGGTGGCCATAATCACCCTTATGAGAAAAGACAGGCCGCTCAGGTATCAGCCGTGCGGCTTCCGCGCGCTCCAGCGCTTCGGTCCTGATGCTTCCCGAGGTGAGAAGTTCGCGGGGGAACCCGATGTCTTCGATAAAAAGTCTGCCGGTATGGCCGGAGCCGGGATGAAGGTAGTGACCGATCTTCGGCAGGCCGAAGGTCACGGTCACATCCGCCATGACCGCCTCGCCCATAATACGTCCGTTGTCGGACGAGATACCGGAGGGAAGGTCCACGGAAACAACGGGAACATCCGTTTCGTTTAAAAAGCGTATGACCTCTACAACAGGACCCCGAAGGACCTGGTCGAGGCCGGTGCCCACAATCGCGTCTATCACACAAGCCCCATGGAGGTCTCCCGGGGTGACGCTCGAACGAAACTCAACCGGAACACCTGTCTTCTTCGCGATCCTGAGCTGTGCCTTGCATTGTGTCCCAAGCCTGTCTTCTTTAGACAGCATGAAGACCCTGACATTGTATCCTTCGTTATGCAGCTGACGCGCGGCAACGAGACCGTCACCGCCGTTATTGCCTCCCCCGGCAAGAACGACTATCTTATGCTGACTGAAAAGCTCTTTGACCCTTTCGGCGACTCTCAGACCCGCTCTCTCCATAAGAACGGCAGAGGGGATTCCATACCCCTTTGTGGTCTTGCGGTCGATCTCCTTCATCTGTCCGGCGGTAGCGACTTTCATCAGTTCCTCTGGATTATTATAAAATTGAATCTACGATATTCAGAAAATCTCCCCTCACCCCTCTTTGCCAAAGAGGGAACATGATTCCTCCCTTTGGAAAAGGGAGGGTGGCAGGAATTTTATAATTTAAGCGCCATTTCCATCTTGAACGTGGTGTTACTTTTCTACGACCACAAACGCGATGCTGTATTCTCGCTCATGGCTCATGCTGAGATACGACGCGCCGAGATTGTTGCTGTCAAAATAGGCCTTTAGTCCGCCTCGCGGCCTGATCGAAGGACCTCCGTCCTCATTGTTGATGATCTCAATGTCGGACAGGCCGAAGGCAGCGCGCCGGCCTATCGCCTTGATGAGCGCCTCTTTCGCTGCAAACCTCGCCGAAAGCGACAAAAAAGGGTCTTTTTTGCCGTAAGAGTAGGATATTTCATCTTCCGTAAAGACCCTCCGAAGAAACCTGTCGCCCCATCTGTCGACAGCCGCACGCAGCCTCTCGGTCTTTACTATATCGGTGCCTATTCCAAATATCACGGACAGCCCCGGCAGGTCAATGCCTTCATCTCTCGGACCGCCCTTTCAAGGCCTACAAGCACCGCCCTGGCTATTATGCTGTGACCGATGTAAAGCCCACGGAGATCAGGAAGAGCCGCAATGTCAACAACATTCACGTAATTCAGTCCGTGTCCGGCATTGGCCATGAGCCCAAGCCCGGCTGCCTTTTTCACAGAGTTTTGTACCCTGATCAGTTCTTTTGCCTGCCCCGGGCCTTTTTTGTTGGCATAGCCGCCGGTATGTATCTCGACCATATCGGCGCCGACCTCCTTCGAGGCCTCGACGGCGCTGTCAACCGGATCGATAAATATGCTTACGGCGATTCCTTTGTCCCTGAGCGTCCTGACCGCCTTTTTCACGGTCTTCATGTTTGCCCTGACGTCCAGCCCGCCTTCAGTCGTCAGTTCCTTTCGTTTTTCAGGCACCAGGGTGACCATGTCCGGGAGTTTTTTGGAGGCGATCCTGACCATCTCGTCCGTGGCCGCCATCTCGAGGTTAAGTTCCACGGGGACGAAGCCCCTCAACATATCGAGGTCCCTGTCGTTTACATGCCGCCTGTCTTCCCGCAGATGGAGCGTGATGCCGTCTGCGCCTCCCAAAATGGCAAGCGTAGCAGCCATGACGGGGTCCGGCTCCGCGCCGAGGCGGGCCTGCCTGAGAGTTGCTACATGGTCTATATTTACGCCAAGAATCATATGGTCTCCATTTGTTAAAAGGGATTATGGGACTACAGTCACATCACTGATGGACGAGGCTATTACGAAGACCTTCAGGTTGTTGGTATCTTCGTCGGCGGGCAGAAGGAAAAACCCCTTCATCTCGGCCCCCTGCTTGGAGAGAAAGAAGCCCCTTTTCCAGGGCACGTCACCCTCCAGGAACCCGACGAGGGACTCACCGTCCCTGAAGCGTATGAAGGCCCTGTTGCCTTTTGCCTTGCTCCCTCCGTACGCCTTTTTCTCTTTGTACTCGTTGTCTCCTTCGAAAGACCTTACAAAAAAAAGCGCCTTGAGTTCCTCCATGGGAACCCTCGTCCGGGACCCGTTTGAGGCATCCTCCATATCGAGGGTGGGAAGATCGGGCCTGAAATCAGTCAGAAACCCTTTGACGACCTCGCCGCTGTTGAACCTGAAGACGACCTTTTCTCTATCGCTCATGGATCACGTCCCTCATTTATTTTAAATTTATCTCGATCTTCGAGGCTTTTTTGCGCTTGTCCAGCCAGTGGGCGAAGGCGGCCTGCTTTTTCTGGTCCAGAAGTACGTTCCGTATTGTGTCTCTCATCTCATCCAGTGAGGCCGGTGTCTCCTTCTCCTTCTCTTTGATCTTCAGGAGGTAGAAGTCTTTTCTGCCCTTGTATGGCCCGCCGGACTCTCCCGGTTTCATATTCCTCACCACATGCGCTATGTCAGGTGAAAAGAACTCGGGGTTTACCCATCCATAGCCGCTGACCGTCGCCCTCTTTTGCGCCTCTAATTTCTTGGCCATCTCATCGAAATCCATATTTTTTTGCCTGATCTCGTCCATTGCCGCCGCGGCATCGTTTGCGGACGCAAACTCGACCATATTCATATAGACCCGGAAAGGCTTATAAAGGGGCCTCGGGCTTTCAGAATAATACCTGCGAATTTCTTCCTCTGTCACCGCCTCGCCATTTATAAGACTGCCTGCGAATTTCGACATCAGCAGTTTATCTTTCGTCCTTTTCCTGAAGATGTCGGGATTGAGACCTTTTTCACCGAGCTTTTTGACGAAGGCCTCTTCCCCCATGGCCTTTCTTACATTCTCGACTTCCGTGTTGACTTCCGCGTCCGTTACCGTTAAGCCGTTTTTCGCCGCGTCTTCAAGCATAAGGGCCTCGGATATCAGCTCCTGCACCACGGCTTCCCTGATCTTCTTCAGGTCGGCTGCCGGGCCCTGGCCCTTCGCTTCATCCACCCTCTCTTTGACCAGGGCATCGAATATCTTTTTGTCGACCGCCCTGCCGTTTACAGTTGCTACAGGCTTCGAACATCCCGCCAGAAACATAATCAACAGGCATGAAACTGTACACGTAATAATCTTTGGGTTCATTTTTTGTTCCGTCTCCTTATTGTCAGCAGATCCTGGGCAATTGGTCGCCCAAAAGCATATCGATTATTCTAATGCCTCCGATATCAGTTTTCAAGAGGACCGTCTTTCGGGGAGATGCCGTCACCTCTCCGATAATGGCCGCGTGTTCACCGGCGCCGTCCTTCCGCATCTCATGCACAAGTCCTTCGGCCTCCGCCTGGTCGACGACCGCAATCAACGCGCCCTCGTTGGCGATATAGAGCGGATCGAGCCCCAGAAGCTCACATGCGCCCCTCACCCCGGGGGGCACCTGTATCATCTTTTCAGAAACGGTTATGCAGAGGTCCGATTCATTCGCCAGTTCCTTGAGCGTTGTGGCGGCCCCGCCCCTCGTCGGGTCCCTCATCACGCGGACCTTTTTTGTGAACTTCAGCATCCGGTCAACAAGACCATTGAGGCCGCATACATCGCTTAAGACCGGAGGATCGAAACTTATGCCGTTTCTCTCCGCCATTACGGATATCCCGTGCCTGCCTATCGGACCGCTCAGGATGACCTTGTCACCCGGCCTTATATTAAGGGGTGAGATGTCCACACCCTCCTCTATGACTCCGATCCCGGCGGTGTTGATGAATAAGCCGTCCGCCTTGCCCCTTTCGACGACCTTGGTGTCCCCGGCTATGACGCTCACCCCGATCTCCCGCGCCTTGGAACTCATCGACTCAAGGATTTTTTTCAGGTGCGGCAGGGGAAACCCCTCTTCTATGATAAAGCCCGCCGTAAGGTAAAGAGGCCTCGCGCCCGAGACGCAGAGGTCATTGACCGTCCCGCATACGGACAGCATGCCTATGTCCCCGCCAGGGAAAAATATAGGGGAGATTACGTATGAGTCGGTCGTAAGCGCGATACGTCCCGGAGGAAGTGTATCGACAACAGCGGAGTCATTGAGGGACTTCATCTCGAAGGCAGGGGCCATATAGTCCCTGATCAGCTGGTGCATCATCCGGCCGCCGCTTCCATGGCCCAGGTGTATCAGTTCCAAGTCATTCCGCCTTGTCCGCCCCGAAGACCGCCTTATATTTATAGTACGCCGCGCAACTGCCCTCGGAACTTACCATGCAGGCCCCGACAGGCTTTTCCGGCGTGCAGGCCTTGCCGAAGAGGAGACATTCGTAGGGCATCCTGACACCCTTCAGGATCTCGCCGCAGGAGCATGCCTTCGGTTCACTCCCTGCTTGGACGTCAAGACTGAGTACATTTCTTATGTCCCGGTGACTGAACCTTTGGCGAAGGGCGAGTCCGCTTCCAGGGATGGCGCCGATCCCCCTCCAGTGGGCGTCTTCAGGCTCGAACACTTCATCGAGGACGGCCACGGCCCGCGGGTTGCCCTCAGGCCTCACCACCTTCACATACTGTATCTCCACGGAAGACCGGCCCGAGGCTATCTGCCGGAGGATCATCATAATGCCGGTCAGGATGTCAGGGCCGTCAAACCCGGTTATTACCGAGGGCTTATCGAAATCGTTTACCAGAAACTCATAAGGATGGCTGCCGATGACCGTGCTTACATGCCCGGGGAGTATAAACCCGTCCACCCTCACCTCACCTGAATCAAGGAGCGCCCTGAGCGCCGGAGGAACGGTTTTATGGACTGAGTAGATATAAAAATTATCTATGCCTTTTTTCCCGGCTTCAAGGACAGTGCCGGCAACGGAGGGAGATGTGGTCTCAAACCCGGTCGCGAAGAAGACGACTTTTTTGTCTCTCTGTTTTTCGGCCATCCGGAGCGCGTCAAGCGGCGAATAGACTATCCGGACATCGCAGCCCTCGGCCCTCGCGTCAAGGAGAGATTTACTGTCGCCCGGGACGCGCATCATATCGCCGAAGGTCGTAAGGATAACTCTTTCCGCCTTTGCTATCGCTATCGCCGTGTCCACGTCCCTTACCGAGGTGACGCAGACAGGACAGCCCGGCCCGCTCAGAAGTGAGATCCCCTCCGGCAGGATGTTCCGTATGCCGTGTCGGAATATCGCGACAGTATGAGTGCCGCAGACCTCCATCAACCTGACAGGTCTTTTGATCTCTCGGACAAGTTCTCTGATCTTTAGAGCGATATCTTCCAAATCTCACACCTCGATGCCGGACTTTATGCGCTCCCTAATTATATATGCCTGCCCAAGGGATATGCCAGCGTCATTACAGGGCACACTGTCGTTGATCAGGACTTTGAGGGACGCCGCGCTCAGGGCCTCGACAATCCGCTTGAGCAGATAATTGTTCTGAAAGACCCCTCCGCTTAAGGCGATTTTTCTGATGTTGTGCATCGCGGACAGCTTCAAAACTACATTCACTACGCACGCGGCGACGGTATTGTGGAACCTTGAAGATATGACAGACACAGGCACGCCGGCTTCAAGGTCTTTAAGGACCATGAAAAACGTCATACCGAAATCGATCTCCATCATGTCGCTGAAGTGTATGTCGACGGGATAGTCATCCTCGATGCCTGGGGAAGCCAGGGATTCGAGCGCCATGGCGGCCTCACCCTCGAAGGTATTATGGTCGCAAATCCCGGTCAGGGCGGCCACCGCGTCAAACAGTCTGCCGGCACCCGAGGAAAGCGGGGAGAAACTTCTTTGTCCGGAGATCCTCAGGATATTTTCGATCTTCTCCCTGCCGTATCTCTTTATAAGGCCTGAGGATTCGAGATATCCGTACGCGTCGGCTTCCGCGGCCCTTTTAAGATAGCTGACCGCGATGCGCCACGGTTCCCTGATCGCCATTTCCCCTCCCGGAAGCGGCACATAAGACAGATGCCCGACCCTCCTGAATCCGGCGATGTCCGCGATAAGGAACTCCCCTCCCCAGAGGTTCCCGTCACTGCCATATCCGTTTCCATCGAAAGAGACCCCTATCACTTTGTCCGTAATCCCTTTTTCCGCCATCACCGAGGCGATATGGGCATAGTGGTGCTGGATACCGCAGAGCCTAAGAGGCTGCCTCAGTGCCCAGCGGCTGGAGAGATAGCCCGGATGCAGATCATACGCCAGGGCGACGGGCGCAGACCTGTAGACGGCCTTGAGGTTCCTGAGCGTCTCCTCATAAAAATTCAGGGTCTCCTGATTTTCCATGTCCCCGATATGCTGGCTTACTATCGCGTAGCCGCCCTTCGTGAGCGTAAACGTATTTTTCATGTCGGCGCCGCAGCCCATCACATCCGGGCCGTCACCAGGCAATATCACGGGGTCAGGCACAAACCCCCTCGACCTTCTTATATACGAAGGCGCTTTGGAATTATGGAGAGGTCTTAATTTCATCACGGAGTCGTCCACCCGCATAAAGATGTCCCTGTCATGGAAGACGAAGGCGTCGGCGAGGCCTGATAATTTCTCAAGCGCATCCGCATTGTCCTTAACTATCGGCTCCTCGGAAATATTCCCGCTGGTCATGACAAGGGCATCAAAATGCCGGACGGATGGGACACCTGAGGCGCTACCGAAAAGCAGGTGATGGAGCGGCGTATAGGGCAGCATGAAACCGACATGGGAGTTGTTCGGCGAAACCGCGGCGGGCAGGCCGCATCCCTCCTTCTTAAGAAGAAGGACTATCGGCCTTTGGCCGGAAAGAAGCAACGCCCTTTCATGGTCCGATACGTGGCAGTATTTTTCTATTGCGCCGATGTCAGGCGCCATCAGCCCGAACGGCTTGTTGCTCTTTCTTTTTCTTTCCCTGAGCTTTGATACTGAAGCGGCATTCGTAGCGTCGCAGGCCAGGTGAAAACCGCCAAGTCCCTTCACAGCCAGAATCTTCCCCTCCTTCAATAAATCGATCGCTCCGGCTAGCGGATCTTTTGAGGGTATCTCCGCGCCCTGACGATCGACGAGGCTTACCCTCGGACCACAGTCCGGACAGGCGTTGGGCTGGGCATGGAATCTCCGGTCGGAGGGGTCATGATATTCGGCCTCGCACCTGCCGCACATCCTGAAGGCGTCCATTGTAGTATTGGGCCTGTCGTAGGGGACGGAACGTGTTATGGAATAACGGGGCCCGCAGTTGGTACAGTTGATAAACGGGTAGCTGAAACGCCGGTCATTGGGATCATTCATCTCCCTAAGGCAGTCGCCGCAGACGAACATATCGGGGGAAAGGAGCGTAAAGCTGCCGGTGTCGGTACTCTCTATGATAGAAAAATCCGTGTATCCCCGTGGTTCGCAAAATTCAATATCAACCGTCAGCACCCTCGAAAGCGGCGGGGCCTCGTCCCTGAGGCGCTCGACAAAAAATCTGAGCCGGTCTCCCTCTATGGCGATCTCTACCCCATCGGACGTATTTGCTATAGACCCCTTAAGACCCATGCCGGTGGCCAGGTTATATACAAAGGGCCTGAAGCCGACCCCCTGCACGATCCCTTTGACCGATATCCTCAGGCTTTCCATGATCGTTCGCCTCGCATACTGGTTTATTATACCTCAGGGGCTTTTACTTGAGATTGTGTCCCTATCTTGCAGCTTCATAAAGCCTGACGATGATATCGAAAAGATCTTGTCCAAAAACTTTATCAAAATATGCGCGGTGAGAAGAATAAACGGCTGCTCAGGGGCAGAACAAAATTGTTGAGAGGCATCATATTTTACTTTTACTAATCGACTTTTTCGCGTTAATGTCTTTAGTTGTCCCATCCTTCGCTGGACGTAATATTTCCGACCAGAAGAAGGAAAAAGGAAGAATTATCGGTGATGCAATGAGGGCAGCAAAAATTAAAGCAATAGGAAAAAAAGCGTCTCGGAGGCTAAAGATTGTGACTGTCAGCATCGTTAATGCGTACGAAAGTCCGATAGACATGGCTGTCATGTCTTCCGGATATTTCTTTCGGACAATTAGTGCTGCAATTGCTGTTATCACAATCAGAGAAACTGCCACTGCAATGGCAGGAAGCAACGAATCAGAGCGATAGTTTTTGCCTTGCCATATTAATAAAACTGAAACGATTGGCCCGATGGCCAGAAAAGGTAAAATTATCACTGGACTAATCTTAATTTGTTTCATACTCCAATACTTATCGGTAAAAGCATAAGATAAGACGAGTAGTCCTGTCACACACTATTCGTCACCGGTCTCCATACTAGTAATCGGGTTGTCTTCATCAGAAATAAACACAATCTCTCCACCCGTCTCTATTTTATTGTTAATAACAAGCCTTCCTTTCGCAAAACCAAAATCCACCTTTGCAACGGCAAGTTGCGATATCGCGGTTTTCAAGGTTGCATCTTTGTATTCATGAAAAGAAACTGGGACTTCAACGACATTTGTTACGATATTGACACTTGCGTTTATATGTTTAACTTTTTTGACAACTCCGGTATCTTTGTCAATGATCGCTAGATTGGGGACGATGAATCTAAACCTTTCAGTCTTTTCTCCAATTTCGGGGGGTACTGTATCTTTCTGTCGTTCCTTGATTGAATTAAAGAGGCTGATTCGGAGATGATCGACAGATATAACTTCAGCGCGCTCATTAATCAGATCAAACGCCTTTGGTATCTTCGGAAAATCTTCTTCAGGTATGACTGTAAAATCAAACTGATTGTATAAAGTGTGAAATTGCTTAAAGTTGATATCGTTGAATATCCATGGGAGTACATCGACTTGATCAAGACATAAACATTTTATGCCAAGGGCTTTCGACTTTAACAGTGCTGTCGCAGTGAAGCCGCAGGGTGAGACAATAACACCTTTATCGACAAGAGTTTCCGAGCATTTTTTTGCAAACCCTTCAATTTGAGGCACCCCTACCGGTCGACTTCTGTCTCTGCATTCAACCGCCACTAAAATTCTGTGGTGGTTAGTGGTCACAGTAAGTACTACATCATGCTCCCGCAACCTACCCGTCGTTTTGTCAGGAAGACGTTTAGGGGACTCAACAAGGATTTTATCTGAGGCGGCAAGATGTCGTTCAAGATATGCTACAAGCTTTTCAAGTGATCTTCCTGGTTTCATATGTTTATTAGGCACAGAAAAAGGGTGTTATGATTGTCATAAAAGGAAGACAGGTTGCCTTCCTTGTGTCTCAGAAACTGTCCCGATAATTTCGGAATTTGCATCCTTGGCTGAAAGTTTGAAGTTCATCATTATTGATTCCCGTCAATACGTTACATTATTTTGAAGATTTTGAAAAGAACTATTTTATGGAAAGCATTTTTGACATATTCCGCATTAGCAGCTTGTTGAAAAAACTCTCATTTTGTCAGTTAGAGCCGTCATACTCGCGCAGGCGGGTATCCAAACGCCTTAAAAACAATGGATTCCCGTCTGCACGGGAATGACGGAAAACATCTGAAAACACCATTTCAACAGCCTGCTAGTGAAAAAGTAAGATTAAGCCTATCACCGCCGGTAATATCAGCAGCACCCACCCAAAAAATCTGACAATACCCCCTGGAGACTGTCTCGAAATGTTTATATTTCCTGTCCAGCTATAACCGGTAAAGCTCCCCATTTCATCCCCGAACCAGATACAGGCGAGGGCAAGAATCAGGTACATTAATAGTTTCAGTGAAAGCACCGGCCCGCGCAACAAATAGGCTGTAAGAAGATAGATTGCTACGATCGATAAAGAAGCTATTCGTCCCATGGGGATCCTCACCCGTCCCCACGGCCCTAAGTTTCCAACAAAAAGGTTACAGCTACTTTATTCATGCCGTCGCATCGGGGATAAATGCTATATTTACAGGCCATGCTTATTCTTTAATTTTTCCCATGAAACATTCAGTGACCGATCGTAATCCTTCAGCCTTTTTCTGATAATCTCTGCAATCTCACGGTGCTCTATTTTGCAGTGGCATCCCCTGTGGCTGCCCTTTTTTCCCTGTTTGCCAGCAGGCATCAACGCCGTTTCCCTTTTGTATCCCAAAAAATTTTTACATCATACACAGCAAGCAGGCTGTCATTTGTGATGATCGGCATTCTCTCGACCTGGGCCTGAGCGACCAGCATGCGGTCAAAGGGGTCCTTGTGATGATCCGGCAGGCTGTGAATGTGAAGCGCATGGGCTATCTGCACCGGCAACCCGGCCAGATTATTGCGGTTCATCTGGTCGGGTATGAATTTTTCAGGGGGTTCGGGAAAGGTGAGGCGGCCGCTCTTCGCCTTTATCATCATTTCCCAGCAGCTTGCTGAACTCAGAAAAAGTTCATTTTTTGCGTCGCCTATAAAATCTCTTACAAATGGCGTCAACCTCTCATCATCCGTTACCCACCATAAGAAGACATGGGTATCGAGAAGTGCCTTCACCGCGCGAACTCGTCGAGAACATCAGGGGGCAAGGGGTCCATAAAAGTCTCTGAAACAACTAACCTCCCCTTTGCGCTGCCGGGCCGTCTTTTGCCTGACGCAGGAGATAACGGAGAAATACGGGCTATAGGATGGCCCGCCTTTGCAATCAATATTTCTTCTCCACTTTCTACGCGTTTAAGGATTGAGGAAAGGTGCGTCTTGGCTTCATGTATATTTACGGTATTCATATCGGCAACCTCCATTAGTCTATGATAGACTAAGTCGATGTATTAGTTCAACAATCACGCACCGTTATCATCCTCTCTTATATCCGGTTCGTCTTCATCGTCCTTATACTCCCGCCTTTTTTTAACGGCCCTGAAGAAACCGCAGACCGTTATCAGCGCGGCAAATAAAAAGAGCGCCTCATACAGGTTATCGCGGAGGTAGGCGGGCCATGACGCCTTCTCTGAAAGAGACGCCCTCCATCTTTTTTCGAGCTCGTTCAGGGATATCGAAAGGCTTTTCAGCACCGCGTTTTCGAGGTCATCCCCCCTGTGCATATGCCCCAGTATGCCCCGAAGACCGGCGTCCCCGTATGTTTTGATTATGAATTCAACGATGCTTTTGCTTTCCTCATATGCCAAAAGCATCCCCTTTCCGTCAGAAGGGAAATCATCAGTGAGCCGCTGCATCCCTATGAACCTGTCCGAAAGGGCGGCCTCGGTGAGCAACGAACGGCCTCCCGCGGTCAATATCTCCGCTGCGCCGCCCGTGACCCACTGGCATATACCTTCATCGAGCCACCTGGGGAGCCTTGTGTCCGTGATATGACGATGGAGTTCGAGATGACAGAGTTCATGCTTCAGCGTCGTCTCAAGGGTAAAGGGACGCCCCCCCATCTTTGAGTAGTCCACCACGATAAGATCTTTCCCCGAAACCGCAAAGGCCGATATGTGCTCACTTCCGGAGAACTTCCTGAAGGCCGCGCGGTCTTTCACGAGAACTATCTCGGGGCGCATGTCGCTTGACCAGCCGAGGTCTTTCATCAGTGAAGTCCTTACCAAAGGATATAAGGCAAGGACCTCCCTGGCCGCGTTTTCGTTAAGCCCGGCGAAGCGGACGATCACCTTTTCCTCCCGGAGCGCCTGCGTGGCGGCGGAAGGACCGGCACAGGACCCCAGGAATACAGCCAAAGTGAATAAGATAGATCGTCCCGTCATGGAAATGTAGCCTCTCGTTTATGATACAATTTCGAATGTACTTTACCACAGCCAGGTCAGCCGGGTGACGCTCGTCCACACCCTAATCGGCTCGTATGTTATCCAGAGCGTACTTCATGCGTTTATTGCGCTTGTTATAGTCGAACTCTCTTTTTATGTCTGGGAAATCAGGTCACATCTGTCCATATTCAGGTTCAGGATGCTTACGCTCGCGCTTCCGGCATTTATGTTCCCTTTTTATCAGCTCTTTTTTCCCGAGAGAGGGTCATGGCATTTCAGACTGAACACCGCGCTCTTTGACAGCCAGAGATGGCTGGATATCAGGATGCTCGACATGTATCCTTTTGCGCTGTTCCTTCTGCTTATGCTCTTTGCCGTATCGGCCGTCTTTATAATACAGGAGATCCTGCCTATCTTCAGGTCCAGGGTCTCCGGTGAGGATTACCGCGCCTGTGAGGGATATGACGAGAGGATGGACCCGCTGCTCGACGCAATATGCGCAGCCGCCGGGACCGAAAAACCCTCCTTCGTCGTCATCGACGAGTCCTTCCCCGTATTGTTCATGCAGGGGGTCAGAAACCATACAATTATTATCTCAAACCACGTTATGGATTCGCTCGACGACGAACAGCTCTCAGGCGCGCTGACACATGAAATCGTCCATATGATGAGGGGCAGCAGCTTCAGGACGCAGTTGATCTATCTCCTTAGGATGATAATGTTTTATAATCCTGTAAGCCTGATCGAGTTCAGGAGGATAGTCCATGACGAAGAGTTCATATGTGACGGTATAACTGTCGGGCTGACAGGCAAGCCGGCGGCGCTGATAAAGGCCCTGAGGGCTTTTTACTTCCATCCCGAGGAGCAGCCCGACATGATGTCCCAGATGCGGGAACGCATAGAAAGCCACAGTCATAACCTGATCCTGGACGAAAGGATAGCCAATATCGAAAATATAAATGATAATAACTCCCGGGGGGCCGGGTGGCTTCAGTTCCTGATGACATCGTCCGCTATCCTGATCACAGGGTATCTGGTGGTATGAAATGAACCGCCCGGGACCAACCTTCAGCATAAGGAAGACGGCCGGATTTTTCGGGATCATACTGCTGGTCCTGGCGATATTGTCCCTGCTGAACTGGCTCCCTTCGATAATCCAGAAACATAAACTGAAAAAGTACGACACGGTCGAGGCCGCGAAAAAGGAATTAAACGCGGTCAGGATCTATCTGCCGACATATCTCCCGGAACATATCGGCCTGGCCTGGCCCCCGGCGGAGATATACGCGCAGGACAGACCTTTTAATGCCGTCATCATGCATTTCGACTTTAAGGACGGAAAAGGGACCGGCCTGGTGATACATGAGGTCGATGCCCGCGCATCGTTTCCTCTGGAACCCCGCATGAAAATCAGGAGGCTGCGGGAGGAAAGGTCCATATCCGTTAAAGACAGATCAGCCCATCTCGCCCTGGCCGAGTGTGAGGGTTCGCCCTGCAGCCGGCTGTCCTGGAACGAGAGCGGGACCGTCCTGACCCTCATCGGCAAGTGTCCGGCGCAGGAACTTATAAAAATAGCCGCCAGCATGCTTTCTGACCCGCGGTGATAGCCCTTTTGACATAATTCCCTTAATTTCTTTCTTTTTCGCGCAAATTACCCCCCAACTAAGAACTCTTTCCCTTAAAACTAGGAAGTTATACCAATTACATTGTCTCGCGGCCTCTGGTACGATTTAGTCAGAAGCAAAAGGACGAATAATACCGGACCGTAACCCGGGCCGGAGCAAATTGGCGCGGGGGCATGGCTGAAAGCGCCCCCGGTTTTTAGAGGAGGAATTATGAAATACAGGCAACTACTCATTTTGATGACGGCATTTATTATTTCTCTGGCCGCGTCGGGGCGCTGCGGGGCCGTCCTTTCAGAAGACGACCAGGCCTGCCTCGGTTGTCATGAAGCGCAGCAGAGCATGACCTTCAAAAACGGCGATATTCTTAAGCTTAAGGTCACCGCCCAGGATGTCGAAAAATCGGTCCACGGGACCATCGGCTGCAGCGCCTGTCACGGGTTCACCGCCGAAAACCACCAGCGCAAATCTTACAAAAACAAGAAGGAATTCAGCGCCCTTGCCGCGAGACAGTGTCTTCAGTGTCATTCGACGCTGGACAACCCCATACATAAAAAACTCATGGGCGAGTCCGGGACAGGGGCAATCTGCACGGATTGTCATGGCTCTCACAGGATAAAAAGGGTGCGCGAACTCGCGCGAGGCAACCAGTATTGTCTCACCTGCCACGGCAAAGAGATGACGCTGACCTATAAAAACGGTGAAAAAGCAACTATCCTGGTGCAGGAGTCCGTCCTCAACGCCTCTGTCCATAAAAACCTCAGCTGTGTCGACTGCCACGTCCGGGTGTCCGCGGAATCCCATCCGTTAAGGGACTTCAGAAGCAAGCGGGATTTCATGCTGGTCATGGCCGACAACTGCCGGCGCTGCCATTTTGACAAATACGCCAAGACTCTGGAGGGGATTCACTTCAAGGTTATGTCCCAGGGCAACACCCATGCCCCTGTCTGCACGGACTGTCACGGGTCTCATGCCATAGCCTCCGCCCGGAAGGACAGACTCGCAAACGCAAAAAAATGCGAGCAGTGCCATAGCGCCGTATATGCCGTATACGCAAAAAGCGTGCATGGCGCCGCCCTGATAGACGAGCATATAGAAGATGTGCCCATCTGCTCGGACTGCCACAAGGCCCACGACAATGCCGGACCTCATACGGCGGATTTCAGGATCTCGGTGCCCCAGACCTGCGCCGGATGCCATGAGAAAAAAGAGATCATGCAGAAATACGGGCTTTCCACAAAGGTCGTGGACACATATCTTCAGGACTTCCATGGCGTTACCATGAAATTTTACAGGCAGTTCGGAAAGACGGACAAACAGATAGCCGTCTGCATAGACTGCCACGGCGTTCATGACATTGCAAGGGTAAAGTCCGGGAACGCCGCAATCGTCAAACAGAACCTTACAAAACGCTGCCAGAAATGCCATCCCGGCGCGACCGCGAATTTCCCTGACAGCTGGATCTCGCATTACGAACCCAATTTCAGCAAGGCCCCAATGGTATTCATGATCGACTGGGGCTACAGAATGTTCATACCGTTCATGATAGTAGGACTTCTTCTCCAGATATTTCTGCATATATGGAGATACATCGTCAACAGATGACAAAAAAAGGAGAACGCCATGCATACCACACAGGAAAAATATATCAAACGGTTCGGACCGCTTCGCATAGCTGAGCACTGGCTCAACGCGCTTACCTTCATTCTGCTGGTGGTGACGGGCCTGTCGCAGAAATTTCATAACTATGAACTGTCCCAATGGGTCATCATGAGCTTCGGGGGGATAGACACGGCCCGCCTCGTCCACCGTTACAGCGGGATCATGCTCGCCGTCCTGACCCTTCAGCACGTCCTTGTGGCGTCTTTCGGGGTCATCGCCCTTAAATGGCAGCCGTCGATGATCATACACAAAAAGGACTTTCAGGACGCCATAGCGAATATCAGATACTACCTGGGCCTTCAGGAGCATGGGGCCTCCTGCGACAGGTTCGACTACAAGCAGAAGTTCGAGTACTGGGGGGTCGTCGTGGGAGGGATGCTTATGATAGGGACGGGCCTCGCGCTCTGGTTCCCGACGATCGTCACGCACTATCTCCCCGGTGAGCTTGTCCCGGTGGCCAAGGCCCTTCACACCAATGAGGCGCTCCTGGCCGTCATGGTGATAATCATCTGGCACATATATAACGCCATCTTCAGTCCTGAGGTAATACCCCTGGACACGGTCATTTTCACCGGGAAGATCTCCCTGTCGCGCATGCTCCATGAACATCCGGTCGAATACCGGAGGCTCTCCGGTGAGCCGCCGGCCATTGCTGAACCGCAGGCTATTTATGAGCCCGGAGATTACCAGGTCCCGGCGGAGGAGGAAACCTTGCAGGACGCGTAATGTTTTGTTTTTTTGTTTGCCGGCGCTATAGTATTAAAAGGCGCCGTACATGCAGAAAAAGATAATAATAGCGATACTCCTGACCGTAGTCATCATATCGTCAAGTCTCGGGCTGATCAGCTATATCGCGGTCCGGGAGAGTATCGACCATACACTGGAGCACAGGCTCGAACTCTCGCGGGCTGTCGCAAGGAATATCGACCTCGTCCTCAGCAACAGCCTCAAGAGGCTTTACGACATCTCCATCTCGGGCACAATCGACCTCTCAGACGGAGACTGGGGCTCTGAAGGCAGGGCGCTTAAAAAGGCCTTCGACTACTCGATCTTCTCGGACGGTCTTTTTATAACAGACACATCCGGAAATGTGGTATTCAACTATCCGCAGCAGCCTGTAAATCACGCTACCCTGCTGACGCTCCCCAGCGTCAGCAGGGTCATATCCGAGGGAAGGCCCTTCATCTCGGATATATATACGGTAGAGCTGACGAAACAAAAACTTATCTATATCCTTGTGCCCCTGAAAAACAAAAACGGGGTGATAGAAGGGGCCGTGGGAGCTGAAATAGATCCCTCCTCGCAGACCTTCAACGAGATCATCAGGTCTTTCCGTGAAGAAAGCAGCGTTTTTATGGAGGTAGTTGACAGTCATGGCGTGGTCATCGCCTCAAGCGATCCCAAGAGGATGTTCAAGGACCAGCTGGGGGGCCACTCGAATTTTCTTGAGAAGCTGATCTCGGACAAAAAGGCGGTGATCACAAAATGCCACCGCTGCCATGAAGCGGCAAAGGACGACGCGGCCCGCCTGAAGAGCCGCTCGGTGGACATTATGGCCTATGCCCCTCTCGAACTGGCCGCCTGGGGGGTGTCGATCGTCCAGCCGGAAAAGGACATCCTCTCGCCAATTACCAACATGAAACGTTCATTCCTTCTCGTGAGCCTTGTCTGTATCAGTATCTCGATCATGATAGGGGTCGCGATGAGCCGCCGTATCGTAAAGCCTGTCCATGAACTGACAGATGCCGCATTAAAAATAGCCCACGGTGATATGTCAAAGGCAGTTGCCTTCGGAGGTGCGGACGAGATAGGCACCCTCAGCACGAGTTTCGAGGTCATGAGGCTCAAGCTTGCCGATTCGATGGAGGAACTGAAAAACTATAACGCCGAACTCGAAGAGAAGGTGGTCGAGAGGACCGGGCTTATCAACAACAGCAGGAAAAAGATCAAGGAACTGCTCCAGAAAGTGATCACCTCACAGGAAGAAGAACGAAAGAGAATAGCCCGGGAGTTTCATGACAGCATTATACAGGACCTGGCCGCAGCACTCATTAAGGTGGACCTCTGCCGGAATTATCCCGGAAACGTCACCCCGGAAAAGATCGACGGGATAAAATATATCATCGAAAAAAGCATGGACGACCTCTACAGGATCATCAACAATCTGAGGCCCACGATACTGGACGATCTCGGGTTCGAGGCGTCCATACAGTGGCTTATCGACAACCACCTTGAGTCAAAAAATATCAGGTGTTATATTAGTAAGCGCAACATATCAAATGAACTCAACTTTGATCCCCAGGCGGAGATTCAGCTTTTCAGGATCATACAGGAGGCGATCATAAATATCTCAAGGCACGCGATGGCTGAGAACGTATCTATTTTTCTAGAAATCAGAAAGGACAACCTGCACATAGAGATCGAAGACGACGGCTGCGGCTTCGACCCCGAGGCGGTGGCGTCGGGCCGTGATTCCTTGAGGCGTGAGTTCGGCCTTCTGGGCATGAAGGAGAGGGCCTCGTTCCTTAACTGGCAATTCAATATCTGCTCCACTTCTGAGACCGGGACAACCATCAGTCTGCGTGTGCCGGTCGGAGAAAACCGGTTTTCCCATGGCGTCTAAGATAAGGGTGCTCATCGCGGACGACCATGCCCTTGTAAGAGAGGGCATTATCGCGTTCCTCAGATGCACCGAGGACATCGAGGTGGTGGCCGAGGCCTCCGACGGGATAGAGGTCATAGAGAAGGCAAAAAAGTTCAGGCCTGACATCGTCCTGATGGATATCTCCATGCCCAGACTTGGAGGGTTGGAGGCCACCGCGGAGATAAGGAAATTTGACCCTTCAATCAGGATCCTCGTCCTGACCCAGTATGAAGACAAGGAGTATATCTCGCGTTTTCTCAAGGCGGGGGTGTCGGGGTATCTCCTTAAAAGGGCGGTCGGAAGCGACCTGGTCTCGGCGATCAGGGCCGTAAGCGGAGGAGAAACATACCTTTACCCCGCTGTCGCCTCAAAGGTCGTAAGCAGTTATCTTGGCAAAGAGCCGCTGCAGACCGAGGACATCTATGATACCCTTACCGACAGGGAAAAACAGGTGCTGAAGCTGATAGCCGAGGGCTACTCCCACAAGGAAATCGGTGACATGCTCAAGATCAGCCCCAAAACGGTCATCGTCCATCAGACTAACACCTTCGAAAAGCTGGGGTTCAGTAACAGGTCGGAACTGATACGGTTCGCGCTCTCAAGGGGGATCATCACGTAGCGGCTATTGCTGAAGAGTTGCCGCTATCACCGGTTGAACAGAATTTTTTCTATTTCGTCCGCCCAGCGCCTGTAACCTTCTTCGCTCACATGCACGCCGTCCTCAACCAGGCAGGAAGGGTCCGGCTGCGCATCTTCATCGAGGAAACGGGCATGAATATCAAGGTAACGCGCGCCTTCATCAGAAGCGATCTGTTTAAGAGTTAAATTCATCTGCTCGATATCTCTATTGCCGATGAAGGGGTAAAGCACAGGCAAAAGACTATGGGCGACTATCTCCGCGTCAGGGTATTCCTGCCGGAGTCTCTGAAGTATATTTCTGTATTTCTGCCCGAAACCCCTGTCTTCCATGGCAAGGTTATTGATCCCGGACATAATGAAGACCATGTCAGGGGTGTCAGTCGTCATTATGACCCTGTCGAGCCGCGCATAAAGTCCGTCAACGGTCTCGCCGGCAATCCCCAGGTTGGATACGGAATAAGAAGGGAACCTCGAGGCCCAGTCGAAATACTCCACCAGGGAGTCACCGATAAAAAGCAGTTTCTTTTTCATGCCTATACCGGATTTATGATACACCCTTTTGGGATATAATAAACCAAATGAAAAGCAGGGTCTTTATTTCGGTCGTCCTTCTGTTTATACTTGCGGGCTGCGGGACCTTCCGGGTCCGCGATAATCCCCCGGTCGCGGACGAGACAGAGGTCCTTGCAGAAAAGATAGTCGGGGTCTACGGCGGAAAACAGGCCGTGGAATGGATGACGGGGGTCCACGCGTCCGGACTTACGGAGGCATATATGCGGAAGGACCAGGGGACATATGAACTTCATTTCAGGCGACCAGGGAGACTGCGTGTCGAGACAAAATACCAGAAGTCGTCAGAGACAAGGATCTTAAACGGAGACAGGGGATACCGGGGGACGGAGAGGGTCCCTCTTACTGAGGTCAAAGACCACAGGCTTCTCGCCATGATATACCAGTATAAACATTTCGACCTGCTCTACGGCCTTTTGAAAGGGGCTTATTCTGTTGAATTGCTCGCACCCGAAGAGATAAATGGAAAACAGGTAAATGTCCTTCGTCTGTCTGACAAAGAGGGGCCTCCGATGGACGTTTATATTGATGCCATAACTTTTCATATAGTCAGGATCACGGGTCATTTTACCGTCTCTGAAGGGGTAAAAACTACACTTTCCTCTGAGTTCTCGGACTTCAGGAAGGTCGGCGGGCTGGTCTTTCCCTTTAAAATTACATACTACGGAGGACCGCAGAAAATCGCCGGGACTGTCATTAATAAGTATGAGATCAACCCCGAAATGGCGGAATCGCTTTTCAACCCCTGATTTTTTAATGTCTGTTGCATTTTCCGGATGATTCCGGCCGCCCCGGCAGTAGAAACACCGGCTTCGCGCCGAAACAGGGACGGCTATGTCCTTCCTGAAATAAACACGAGCGAGGCATGTTATAATGGTGTAGATTAGTAGTGGAAATAGTAAGATGGGCTAAATAGAATCATTTTGACGGAGGGATCATGAGCTATAGGGGATTTCTGGTTTTTCTTTTTTTACTGATCTCTGTTTCACTGTATCCGCCATCTTCAAATGCCGATCCGTTAGACAATTGGCACTGGAGAAACCCTCTTCCACAGGGAAACTTCCTCAGCGGAGTCGCATACGGCAATAATGTGTTTGTAGCTGTTGGACATAATGGTACGATCCTGACATCACACGATGGTGTCACATGGACCAGCAGGTCGTCGGGGACAACCCAAAGGCTGAATGGTGTAACTTATGGCAGCAATATGTTCGTAGCTGTTGGCAATGAGACGATCCTGACATCACCCGATGGAATCCAATGGACCCCTCGGCTCTTCAATAACTATTCGTTCGAAGGCATAACTTACGGCAATAACAGCTTCGTGACCGTTGGAGGGTCTATAATGACATCGCCAGATGGACGCGTCTGGACCAAACGGTCGTCGGGGACAACCAAAGCTTTTTGGGGCGTAACTTATGGCAACAGTATGTTTGTAGCTGTTGGAAATGCTGGAACGATCCTGACATCACCCGATGGAAGTGAGTGGACCATCAAATCTTCAGGCGTTAACCAAATGCTTAGCGAGGTAACTTATAGCAACAATGTGTTCATTGCTGTTGGCGATGATGGGACGGTCCTGACATCATCCGATGGTGTCTCATGGACGAGCAGGTCTTCGGGGGTTGACCAAGGGCTCAGGGGGGTAACTTACGGCAACAATATGTTCGTAGCTGTTGGAGGTGAAATTCTGACTTCACCCGATGGTGACTCATGGACCAGCAGGTCTTCGGGTACGACACAATGGCTAAATGGTATAAGTTATGGCAACAATATGTTTGTAGCTGTTGGAAATAAAATTCTGACTTCACCCGATGGTGTTACATGGAC
The DNA here is from genome assembly GCA_016215155.1 of Nitrospirota bacterium. GTDB lineage: Bacteria > Nitrospirota > Thermodesulfovibrionia > Thermodesulfovibrionales > UBA6898 > PALSA-1316. The sequence goes on along the minus strand of JACRLQ010000054.1, from coordinate 21,851 downwards.
CAGCAGGTCTTCGGGTACGACCCAAAGGCTAAATGGTGTAAGTTATGGCAACAATGTGTTCGTAACGGTTGGAGATGCTGGGACGATCCTGACCTCACCCGATGGTGTTACATGGACCAGCAGGTCTTCGGGTACGACACAATGGCTGAATGGCGTAACTTATGGCGGCAATATGTTTGTAGCTGTTGGACATGCTGGGACGATCCTGACCTCACCCGAGGGTGTCACGTGGACCAGCGGGTCGTCGGGTACGACACAATGGCTGAATGGCGTAACTTATGGCAGCAATATGTTCGTAGCTGTTGGAGATGCTGGGACGATCCTGACCTCACCCGATGGTGTCACATGGACCAGCGGGTCGTCGGGTACGACACAAGGGCTAAATGGTGTAACTTACGGCAACAATATGTTCGTAGCTGTTGGAGTTGTAATTTTGACATCACAGGATGGTGTCGCATGGATCACCAGGGCTTCTGGCGTTAACCAAGGGCTCAGGGGGGTAACTTACGGTAACAACACTTTCGTGGCTGTTGGAACGCCACTCCCAACATTGACCTTCGTGCCTGCTGGAGGTGGAATTCTGAAATCGCACGATGGTGTGACATGGACCGGCGTGTCTTTTGGGACAACCCCATGGCTGAATGGCGTAACTTATGGCAACAACACATTCGTAGCTGTTGGATATATCAACAACGCAATTCTAACATCGCACGACGTTGTGACCTGGACTAACAGATCTTCTGGGACAAACAACGGCCTGACAAACGTAACTTATGGCAACAACACTTTCGTGACCGTTGGGAGTGATGGCACAATACTTCAGTCAGATAGCTTTTGTGACGCCACGCTCACTGCTGACTACAATGGGTGGATGGGGCCTCCTTCTAGCTTTACCCTCCATGTCCCTTACCTAATGTATGCCGGAAGTGCTTATTGGGCGGACTTCTCCTATGTGCCTGGCACCACGAACTTTAACTTGACTTACGCTGAAGTTATCGCTGATACGACGCCCTTTAGCGGATGTGCTCCGGCAACCTTGTCAGATTCTTTCCTCTTGCACATCCCGGACGTAATGTTCAACGGCACATCTTTTTGGCTTGACTTGCAATACACCAATCAAGGAGTAACATTCACATACACAAACGTGGGCGTGAATAACTGAGGCAATATCATGTAGATACCCACGGGCAAGCACATGGCATTCTTCACAGGGCATATAAAGGGGACAGGCTACTTTATATCCCTTTATATATATACCAAGAAGTGGGAACAATCCCAACACTAATACAAAAGATCCTTAGCAGGCTTTTGAAAAACTCTCATTTTGTCGGTTAGCGTTGTCATTCCCGCGAAGGCGGGAATCCAAGTTACTTTGTTTTCAAAGCCTAGCATTCCCGACTGCTACTTCGGGACTGACGATAAGAGGCCCTATTTGTAGATAATGGTTTTCTTAGATAGGTTCTAATTATCCTTGCATTCTCCACCCGAGACCCTGGCATACCCCAATGATATCCCCTTTCAAGGCTTCCGTTGCATACACTGCCAGATGATATGGCTGTCTGTGCATGACAGATACCGGACCGACTATGCCTGCCGTGAGACCGTGGGGTCAGACTTGTTTATTGCTATTTGGGCGAAAAGAGGAGTGTTACCGTTCAGATATGAAAGGTCACACAAATAGATTTAGCGGGGTTTAACAGGCACGAGTCAGCAGATATCCGCCATGCATTCGACGGTTTAGAACCCTATTGAGGAGCACAACTCTGAATGGGCTGATTTGTACGAAAGTTTACTGATCTGAAAAGAATGGATTCCCGCCTGCGCGGGAATGACGTCAAAAAAATTGGGGGAACTCCTGTACGATATAAATGATTGTTTTTCGATATCACCGTACACATAATTATATGTAAAGTGACTTGATTCTGTAAGGAGATAAAATGACGGCTCTTGCGAAGGTTACATCCAAGGGACAGATCACACTGCCGAAAGAGGTTAGAGAGTCGCTTCACATCCGGACCGGCAGCATCGTGGTCTTTGAAAAGGACGGAGAAAGACTTATTGTGGATACAGCAAGGCAAAAAAACCTCACCGTACAATCCACTGCGTGCCGCAGATATAATTAAAGTCGCAGGACGGGCAGGTTTTTTTCATGTCCGGAGCGGGCCCGAAGGGGGTATCAGGGTCTGTTATCTCCTCAAGCAGCCGGAGTATGACTGTTTTCAACAATGCATATGACGCCTCAGCGTCCGAGTCGCCTGAAAACAGGGGAAGCTCTATCTCCCTTCCGATCGCCGAACGGCCAAGCATAAGAAACATCGCCTCCAGGTCCCGCACCGGCATTCCCCTGCCCTCCGCGTAAAGCATCAGGTAAAACGGAAGTTGCAGGCTTCCAATGGCCGTGTTCCATGTTTCTCTAACATCAAGATCGAGTTCAGCAAGGTCTATCCTCAGGCTGTCAGGGTTCGATCCGGTCTTATAATCCACGATTACGGTTTTGTCCCCTCTTTGCTCAAGGCTGTCGATCCTGCCCTTAAGATGGAACCCGCCGAACACCATGTTAAGTGACTCTTCCTGGGAGAGGACCGTCACCGGCTGTTCATTTGCCAGGGGGAGGTAATAACGGACCACGAGGTCTTCAAGGCGCCTGCTGATCTGGCGCTTAAGAAGATACGGCCCTCCGGAGGCCTCTTCGCCGAACTCCCGCATAAAGAGCTGCCCGACAAGGGCCCTCATCCGGGCCGCGTCCATGTCCTTTTCCTTAAGCGGCCGGCCCTTCACAGGGGAAAAATATGCCCTTACAACCGTATGGACAAAATTGCCTATGTCAACCCGCCCTATTTCACCCGTAAGGTCCTGCCTCCTGCCGAGACCCAGCACCGTTGCGTAGTAAAACTTAAGCGGACACTTCAGGTACCGGTCCAGAAGCGTAGCGCCGTAACTCTGGTTTTTGAGGAAGCAGACGATGCCTTCAGTCTTATCCACCGGCAGGGGGGACCTGTTGATGAGATTGACCTGGTAGTTTATGGAATGAATATACCGCTTCTCGAATTTTGTCCTGTCTGTTTTCTGTCTCCTCCAGAGCAGTTTTTCGACGAACCTGGACCTTTCGAGGGACGAGTTCTCCGCGAAGAATATGCGGGCCTCCCTGCACCCCCTCAGGAGCGTGTCGAAATAGTACCCGGATATTTTGTCCCGCTCGATATAGGTAGGAAGCCCGAGCATCTTACGCGCCTTAAACGGAATCAGCGAGTCCTCCTTCTTCGTGTTTGGAAGCGAGCCTTCATTGGCGTCAAGGACAAAGACCCTGTCGAACTTAAGGCCCCTGGTTTCGAGGAAACCCAGGACCTGAAGGCCCTTGACCGGGGTCCCGGAAAAAGGGGTGTGACAGGTCATCACATATTTTCTGAAAAACGCGAAGTAGCTCGAGGGCTCCTCGAACGCCACCTCCCTTATCATGGAGCGGTCCAGATCGTCGAGGCTCGAGATGAAAGATTCGGCGAAAGGATGGAAAAATGGATGGAGCCGGGCGGTGCTGTTATTGAAGATATAGACCAGGACCTCCCTCAATTTTGTCCCGAAGTCCCTGATATTTCTGAACCCCGTGAATTTACCCACGGTGGCCGCGTGGATGCTCTTTAGGTGCTCTCTCAGGTCTTCCCTCCCGATCAGCGTTTCATCATCGGAAAGTCTCCTTAAGACCTTATCCAGCAGTTCGTCATCTTCTTCGATGTCGGAAGGTCTCAGAAAGGTCTTCGTCCTTCGTTCCGTCAGCTCCTCTTCGATCGTATGGAACAATATGCGCGTGGGCTCGGACCTTCCGTCAAGTGAGACGTTTTTTGTATAGGGATGAAGCACAAACTTCAGATAATCAGGCGCATACACGCGGTCGCGGTCCATCGAGGCTGTCAGCTCCATAAGGTTATTCAGAAACCCGAAGACCGGGGTCCGGTTCAACGGATACCCCAAAGAGATATTGTAACTGTCCTCCGGCATCCCGGACAGGCCATGCCGGAGGAGGGGAAAGAGCGAATCCGAGGATGGAAGGACAATAACCGTCCTTGAGTCGGGCGTCACGGCGGCGGCCGGGGTCGCATCGAGTATCCCGGCAAGAGCGAAGACCTGTCCGTGCGCGTCAGGACCGCTATAAAAACTTACTTCCGGATATGGGAGGTTTTCGGACTCATCGTCCGGCACGTCAAGACCAAGCCCGCTGACCGCCTCGCGAAGGCCTGGTCCGGACTGAAAAATAAACAGGGTGTTGTCCCTCGAAAGAAGCTGACGGAAGATGTCCTCTTCGGTCTTCGTCAGACCGAAGAACCCGGCAAATATTATACGGGTGAACCTGCCGGGTGAGGCATCCACCCCTTTTTCCGCCGCGAACCTGTACCTCATCGATCTTGTGGATAGCCCCATCCCCCTGATGCGGGAATAAAATTCCTCGTAAAAAAAAGACAGCGACTGCAGTCTCTTCCTGGTCTGCTCAGGCAGAGACTCGTCGGTGACAGACTCGATCTCCCTGACCAGGTGAGGGTTGATCCCCTCTATCGTCAGTTCTTCCAGATCGCCGTAAATCTTCATCCCGACGGGAAGAAAGCGGTCGGCGGTCATAAAACCCTCACCCCCTATCGGGTCCCCCGAGTTTCTGTGGATTTCATGGAGAATGGCCACGGCATCAAGCGTGTCGATTTTTCTTGCCGCCCCGAATTCCTCATACACGGAGTCGATGAACTCATCCATGGAGCAGCAGACGGGCGGGATGAAACCCGATTTAAGTTCATCAGCCAGGGCCTTCCTCAAAAAATGGGCGGGCCTCTTGCCGGGGAAAATCACCATGTTTGAGGAATAATCTTTTCCGGAGGCCGAAAGGCCTGAGAGTATCACATGTATGAGGTCGCGGTCCGGGGGGATTATCTGATAATTCACCGGAGCCTCACAATCTCGCCAAGATCGACAAAGGCCAGTATGCCCTCAATCGCCAGTTCCGGGTGCAGGTCCCGGAGGACCTCCATATAGGAATTCATCTGGGACCTGTATTTTTCTTCTCCCTCTTTGTTCGGGCCCGTCTTGAAGTCCAGTACCGTGACCCGGTCGCGGTCGACTACCACTCTGTCCATTCTGAGCAGCCTGCCGTTTCTGTCCGAAAACTCCTGCTCCCTCAGCACCCGGCGTCCGGGGAGCTCCCTGAAATACTCCGCCGCCCCGCCCTTCGATACGATCGCCATTATTTTTTCGATATCGGCCGGGGTGTAATCCTGGCCAATCTCCTCAGCCGCGCGCCTTGCCATGTCCGCGATCCCGGCGCGGAGACCTTCATCGAAGTAATCGATAAAGAAAAGGACCCGGTGGATGAACTCGCCCCGGCGGCGTTCCGGAAAAGATATGGACCGTCGTCCGGGTTCGGGGACGGCGATCCTTCCGCCCAAGTGCAGATGGTCCGTAGCGGGTGATATTTCTGAAGATGCGGCCTTCCTTACAATTTGAGGTTTCGCTGAAGGAGCAAAGCCCGTCACCGGAAGCAGATCAAAAGGGTACCCTTTTTCCTTGCCTTTTACCCCGATCACGTAGAGTTCGTTCTCCGGTCTTGTAAGACCCACATAAAGGGTGTTCAGCCTGTTTACCTTCTCCTTCATCTGCTCAGCGCAATAGAGCTCATTCAAAAGAGGATCGCAGGCCGCGACCGCCTTGTTGAGCTTGAGGAATGTGAGACATTTCCTGTCCTCTTCAATAATATAGTCAAACCCCCTGTTGGCGGCCCCGTACAGCAGCACCACCGCAACGGGGAACCCCAGTCCCTTCGCCTTATGGATGGTCATTACCCTGACCGCGTCGGTGTTTTTAGGGACTTCCATGTTCCATTTTGACGCGCCGGCCTCGTCGTCAGCCGCGGTCTCGAGGAAATCCCGGAGGCTGTTGAACCCCTCCCCCTCAAAGTCCTTCACCGCCTCAAATATCTTCACGACCGTGGCCTCTTCGTCCTTCATGGTCCGGAATACTTCGAAGACCGCGCAGACCTCCGTGACGAGGTCATAAAGAGGGAAAAAAGCGGAAGACCTGAACAGGCCTTCAAAGTATCTCCGCCATAACTGAGGGAACTTCTCCTGAAAGGCCTTATAAAGCGGCGGACAATCCCTTTTTATAAAACAGAACTCCCTCATCTCCGTCGCGCCGACAAACGGCGGGTCTTTTTCGACAGCCCTCAAAAAAATCTCTCCCAATATGAATGAGGCAAAGGAGAAGTCGTCCGTGGGAGCGTCGAGGAAATTCAGGAGGGCCACGACCTCGCCGGTTATCTTTCTCCTTCTTACATCAAGACTGCTGTAGGATATAAAATGCACATTGCTTTCATTAAGCCATGTGGTTACCCTGACCGCGTCTTCATTTTTCTGGGTCAGGACGGCGATATCCCGGAAGTCATAACCGCGTTTATGAAGGTCAAGGATAATATCCCGGAGGACTGCTTTTTCAGGGGGATCTTTGTCATCACGATTGCAGAGGACGACCTCGGCGTACCCGTCATCGCCTTCCTCGACACGCGCCCTCTGGATGTAATCGGTCAGCCCGCTTCTTCTGCCGGCCTCCCTGAACTCGTCATTCGAGGCCACGGCCTCCTTAAAAACCATTTCGGCAAAGGAAAGGATCTTCTTTTTGCTCCTGTAGTTTGTATCGAGCTCCTTCACATCGTGGTCCGCGGACGGGAAGGGGTTTTGATGTTCCAGGCCCTTCATGATCGTATAGTCCGCGTCCCGGAAGCCGTATATCGCCTGTTTCGTGTCTCCCACCACAAAAAGGCTCCCGCCCTGCGAGAGTGAATTCTCTATCAGCGGGAAGAGGTTACTCCACTGGATAGGAGAGGTGTCCTGGAACTCATCTATCAGGAAATGATAGACGGTATCGCCTATCCTGAAATAGATGTCGGGGACTATCGAACTGCCCAGATACTCGGAAAGATGCCTTCCTATGTCTTCGATAAAAATCCTGCCGAGCTGTCGCTTGACCTTTTCGACCGTGTGGCTGAAGGCTCCGTATGCCCTCAGGTAGGGGACGCACCTGTTGCGCGCATAGAGTACCGAATACCGGTTGATCAGACCTGCGGCCTCTTCCCAGAGGCCTGATATCCGCGCATAGGGGCCGTCACTTCCGGGCTGTCCTTTGGAAGGTCTTGTTACCGGAAGGTTCGCAAAGGTCTTTCCTATGAGGTCCGGGAATCTTTTTTCTTTGACAATGGGATACACCGTCTTATATGAAGAGGCCCCATGCCTCTTCAGCCCGGACCTTACGATCTCTTCTTCGATCTCCTCCACCGCCGCGGTTATTCCCTCCATGACACTTCTTATCTCTGTCGTGAGGTCTTCAGTCTTCGGAGTTTTCCCTGTTGACGCAATTTTAGAGTGTATCTTTTTTATCTCGTCCAAAAGTGAGGCCGAGGGGTCCCAGAGATATGAATCTCCCGTTTTTTTATATTCGGACAGGGAATCGACTATCTTCTCAAGTTGACCTGCCTCGGCCGAGCCTTCTCTTACGTTCCGGAGAAATATGTTGAAGGCGTATTCCATCAATGCGCTGTTGTCGAGGAGGATCTCGAAGTCGGGATTATAGCCGAAGTCGATCGCCGATGACTTAAAGACCGACGCCATGAAGCTGTCTATCGTCCTGACCTGGAAATCGGCATAATGCTCCAGTATCTCATCGACCAGAAGCCCGGCCTTCGGCCCCATTACGGCCCTGTCGAGCGACACGATCCCCGAGAGCTCCTCGATACGGCCAGGGTCCTCCAGGCAGACCTCCTTGAGCCAGGACAGGACCCGCTCCCTCATCTCCCTCGCGGCATTGTTCGAAAATGTTATCGCCATGATGTTCCGGAGCCCGTTTTTCCTGATCTTCTCCGAAAGCAGGAACTGGACGAAACGCCCCGTGAGCGCATGTGTCTTCCCTGAGCCGGCAGAGGCCTTGACGACGGTGAAATGGGGGAAATGGATCTCCGAGTCCTTTATTAATACAGGGTCAGCCATGGGTGTTTTATTATACTCTTAACACGGCGCTATTGACCTTTACAGGAATAAGAACGCGTGAACAACGTCCCGGCAGCGGGGCTATTTATAACTGTCTTTCCGCGCATCGGCAGCCAGCATGAAGACTATCCGTTCATGCTCGTCTATCTCATAAAAAAAACGATAATTGCCGATCCTGTATCTCCAGGTATCCGGCTTATAGTTGCGCAGTTTTTTGATGTTCTTTCCCATAAAGGGGTTAGCTGCGAGTTGGGGATAAACGTAGTCAGAAAGTTTCTTTCGGACCATCGCCCCCTTCCCCGAGAAATCCTGATCAAGGTCTTCTGTAAACCGGCCGGTCTCGAAGACCCTGAACCTACGCAACGAAACGGCCTTTCCTCTCCCTTGCCTGCAGGTGCCCCTTTTCCAGCTTCTTTAGGAGCCTGTCGTTTGTGAATATCTCAGACATCTCGAAGTCATCCGCGAACAGGTCTTCTTCGAGTTTTCCAAGGGCCAGTGTCTCGATCAGGTTTGCAAGGCTCCGGTTTTCCTCCCTGGCCGCCAGACTCAGCTTTGCGTATGATTCGTCGCTCAACCGCAGGGTAATTGTCTTTGACATGATCATTCACCATCCTTCTTATGTATTCACATTAATTCTATCAGACGCCGGGTGAATATTCAAAGCAGGGGAGATGTTGCGTGTGCAACATATTGCAGCCGAAGAGTTAGGGGCGCTCCCTGAATATTATTATCATTTTTTTTTATACATATATATGGTAATATCGATTATCAAAAAAAGGGGGCTGAAATTTGCTCAGGATCAATGCGCCGGAGTTTGTGAAAAAAAGCCTTGAATTCAAGGTGCTTGCCGTCGTTGGGGCCATATTGATCATCGGGATTATCTCCGCCGCCTTTATGTCCGTTGTGATCCAGAGGGAGACCCTCTACAGCATAACCGGGTTCAGCTCTGAAAAGACCGCCAACATCATCTTCCAGGACATAGAAACGACGATGCTGGAGGGCAAGGCCGATATCACGAAAAAACTCATCGCCAATATCTCACGGATCCGCGGTATCGACAATATCACGGTCCTGAACGCCGAGGGCGGCGAGGCCTTCAAAGAGGGCTCTCCCGTCAGGGAAGCATCCGCAATAAATGAACTCAAGTCGGGGAAGGAGCGGCTGCTCATCAGGGAAAAAGCGAGACTCGTCTATTATCTTCCGCTGAGGAACACGACCCTCTGCCGCGGCTGCCACGAAGCGGGGAAGTCCCTGCTTGGCGCCGTCAGGGTCTCCGTCGGCATAGAAGAGGAATATAACAGGGCGATGTCGCTCATTAAAATCGTGATCTTCATCACCTTTTTCGCTTCCGTAGGCTTCAGTCTCATACTATGGCTGATGCTGAGGAAGATGGTCATAAAGCCGGTCAAGTCCATCGAGGCCGCTGTCACGAAGATAGCCGAAGGCGACCTTTCCTTCACGCTTGAGATAAGCGGAGACGACGAGATCGCCGGGGTCAGCAGGCTCCTCAGGGGCTCCTTCCTGTCCCTTGAGAGGGTGCTTCTGAGGATAAAAGAACTTTCCGACAGAATACTGAAGGTCGTCGAAGAGGTGGAAGAGGAATCCGAGAAGGTCTTAAAGGGCGCCGAGGAAGAGGCGGTGGCCACGGCCAATATCTCCAGCTCCATGGAAGAATTAAACGCCACCACGACCGAGATAGCCGATAACACGGAAGACCTCGCCTCATCCGCCGAAGACGCGTCGGCCTCGATAGACCAGATGGTCTCGAGCATCAGGCATATAAACGAAAGCATTCAGCATCTCGATGGCACGGTCGAGTCCACCTCCACCTCCATCACTGAACTTTCGGCGACAATAAAAGAGGTGGCGGATAGTTCTGGGGAACTGTCAGTGGCCACCGAAGAGACCGTCTCGGCGATCTCGGAGATAGCCTCCTCAATAAAGGAAGTGGAGACGAACGCGAGGGAATCGGCCGTTCTCTCTGAAAAGGTCACAAGCGAGGCGGGTACCCTCGGCATGGCCTCGATCGCCAAGACGGTAGAGGGCATGAACGAAATAGCCTCTTCCGTAAAAAACACCGCCAACTGCATTAACGCGCTCGGGGCGAGGTCAAAGGAGATCGAAAAGATCCTGAGCGTGATACAGTCCGTAAACGACGAAACCAACCTCCTCTCCTTAAACGCGGCGATATTGGCCGCTCAGGCCGGGGAGCACGGCAGGGGCTTCTCGGTAGTCGCCGCCGAGATGAAGGACCTCTCGGAAAGGACCGGTGACTCCACGGGGGACATAGCCGCCCTCATAGAGGCGGTCCAGCAGGAGGTAGGAAACGCCGAAGACGCGATGACCAGGGGCATAAACGCCGTGGAAGAAGGCCTTAAGCTGGCGCGAAATACCGAGGAGGCCTTACGGAAAGTACTTACCAGTTCGCGGAAATCGTCCGAAATGACCCTCTCGATAAAAAGGTCCACCAGTGAACAGTCCAGGGCCGCGGGGCAGGTCATGGAAAACACCGAGCGGGTCAGGAAGATGATGGACAATATTGCCCGGGCGACCGCCGAACAGTCAAGGGGCGTTGCCCTTATCACAAAGGCTGCCGAAGAGATGAAGGAACTGTCTTTTACCGTGAGCAAGGCGACCGGGGAACAGGCCACAAGCAGCGGACAGATATCAAAGGCAACAGAGCTCGTCTCCGAAAAAAGCCGCCAGATCTCCATGGCGCTCTCCGAGCAGAAAAAAGGGGCCGCAATTATCCTCGAAAGCATCGAATCGGTAAAGGAAATCCCTGTCCAGAACAGGGACCTTGCCTTCCGCATCAGCGCGACCCTCTGGAACCTTCAGAAGGACGCCGAACTCCTTAAGGCCGAGATGGAGCGCTTCAGGTTTTCCGCGCAGAGGGGCGATACACTGCGGTTTGGCGTAGTGCCTCTTCAGGAACCCTCTGTCATGTTCAGGAAATTCACACCCCTTTCCGAATATCTGAACAAAAAACTGGGCAGGACGATTGACCTGAAAGTCGCCATAGATATGGACAGCGCGGTGACGGACATCGGGACAAATGTCACGCATCTTTGCGCTATGGGGCCGGCCAATTATATAGAAGCCAACACCCGGTACGGGGTCAAGGTGCTTGCGAAGGCCCTTCGGAAAGGCGTCCCCTTCCATCGCGCCGCGATCGTGGTCAAGACGGACTCACCCCTTAAATCCCTTCGGGAAATGAAGGGAAAATCACTGGCGCTGGTAAGTCCAAAGTCGGCCACGGGCCATATTATGCCGCTCGCCGCGCTTAGGGACGCGGGAATAACGGTCGCGGACCTGAAGCGCCATCAGTTCCTGGGCACCCACGATAAAGTCGCAAAGGCCGTCATAAACGGCGAGTTCGACGCCGGGGGCATGCCGGAGGAATCCGCAAACAAACTTGCGGACAAGGGGTTGAGGATACTGGAGTTGACGTCCGAGATCCCTGAGTTCAATGTCTGCTGCAATCCGACCCTTGACCCGGCCGTTATGGCCGCGATAAAAGACTCTCTGGTCTCGCTTGACATCAACAGGAGCGATGACGCGGTGGTCCTTAAATCGCTCGGACGTGACTGCACCGGCTTTATGCCTGCGTCTGAAAAAGACTATGACATCTTCAGGGAAAAAATACAGGGGTTCGACGCCGGCGCCGGTGACGACAAACGCCTCAGGCTGAAGGACAAGGGCGCCAGGGGCCACGGGGGGTAAGTCCTTTATCGCCGGCGTCAGGGCGGTACAGTGTTCCGTCGTGTATGCCCGCCCATAAACAAGGAGGAAGCCATGCTGCCGCACAATAACCCTGTCACAACAGACGCGTGGGGGAAACTCCTCGCGCATTACGGCGTTATGAAGGACGCCCTAATCAGGGAGATGTTTTTGGAGGACCCGGAGCGCTTCGCAAAATACTCCATCCGTTTTGAAGATGTCCTCCTTGATTATTCAAAAAATATCATACGTGATGAGACCGTCTCCCTCCTCGTTGGACTTGCCGCGGAAGCGGGTCTCAGCGAAGCGATAGGGCAGATGTTCGCGGGCGACCGCATCAACGAGACCGAGGACCGCGGCGTCCTTCACGTGGCCTTGCGAAACAGGTCCGGCCTGCCTTTGTATCTTGACGGTAAGGACGTTATGCCCCAGGTCAATCTTGTCCTCGGGCAGATGGAGGCCTTTTCGGGGGCCGTCATATCAGGCGCCTGGAGGGGCCATACAGGCAGGGCAATAACAGACATCGTCAATATAGGGATCGGGGGTTCCGACCTTGGTCCGGTCATGGTCACCGAGGCCCTGAAACATTACCGCGTCCCTCACATTAATGCGCATTTTGTCTCGAACATTGACGGTACGCACATCACGGAGACCCTGAAGGGACTCTCGCCGGATACCACCCTTTTTCTCATCGCCTCGAAGACTTTCACCACACAGGAGACCATGGTGAACGCCGCCACGGCCAGGGCCTGGTTTTTGGAGGGCGCCGGGGACAAAAAACATATCAGAAGGCATTTCGCCGCCATTTCGACAAATACCTCCGAGGTCCGGAAATTCGGGATCGACCCTGAAAACATGTTCACTTTCTGGGACTGGGTCGGAGGCCGGTATTCGCTTTGGTCAGCCGTGGGCCTTTCGATCGCCTGCGCAATCGGGTTTGACCGTTTCAGGGAACTGCTTGAAGGCGCTCACGCCATGGACCTGCATTTCAGGGAGGCCCCGTTCGAAAGAAACATCCCTGTCATGCTCGGCCTGATAGGCCTTTGGTACAATAACTTCTTCGGAGCTGAGACCCACGCAATCCTTCCCTATGACCAGTATATGCACAGGTTTCCCGCCTATCTTCAGCAGGCTGATATGGAGAGCAACGGAAAATGCGTCGACAGAAACGGCCGCCCCGTCAGTTACCAGACCGGCCCCGTGATCTGGGGCGAGCCCGGCACAAACGGCCAGCACGCCTTTTATCAGCTTATACATCAGGGAACAAAAATGGTCCCCTGCGATTTTATCGCCCCCGCCATAAGCCACAACCCTGTAGGAGAGCATCACCTTGTCCTGCTTTCGAACTTCTTCGCCCAGACGGAGGCGCTTATGGCCGGAAAGTCAGGGGCTGAGGCGATCGGGGAACTCAGACTGTCCGGCGGAAGCGATGAGGAGATATCGAGGCTTGCGCCCTTTAAGACCTTCGCCGGCAACCGGCCGACCAATTCGGTCCTTGTAAAAAAACTTACCCCCAGGACTCTGGGGAGCCTGATAGCCATGTATGAACATAAAATTTTTGTCCAGGGAGTGATATGGAATATTTTCAGTTTCGACCAATGGGGCGTCGAACTCGGCAAACAGCTGGCAGGGAAGGTGTTGCCCGAACTGGCCGACGACTCTCCGGTATCTTCTCACGACGCCTCTACCAACGGGCTGATCAACGCGTTTAAGAAGATGCGAAAAGAGAAGTAGAACCTATCTCAAAATTGAACCATTCATCTGCGGAGTCTCTTTTTGTCATTCCCGCGCAGGCGGGAATCCATGTTTCGAGCCATTTAAAGTGGACCCCCGTCTTCGCGGGGGTGACGGCCTCTCTCGAATCGCCAATTTTGAGACAGGTCCTGGTGAAACCGGAGGCAAATGAGTTTTTAGTATTACCGCGCCCCGGTCAGTTCAGCCACAAACCGCTCCAGAAGATAGGCAAGGTATTCAATGTCTATAAAACCTTCCGCGCTGCTGTCGAACAGAAGCCTGCATTCCGCCCCGAATTCATCGTCCGCGGCCCAAAATAGCAGGTAAAGCGGCACATGCGGCAGCAGGTCAAAACGATAAGTGCAGTCCGCCTTTATCCGCCCTTCAGCTTTTATGCCTCCCAACTCCCTGGAGCGCCGGGCAAGCCCCTCGACGTCATTTTTAAAACTCTCGGCGACCTTTCTGTCGGCGTCTGCCTGAAAGGCCTTCACGTGAGACGCCGTATCGGGAAAGTGGCCCAGGTTGATCCATTCCCCCGTGAGGTTACCCCTGCCCTTCCTTCTCACATAGTCATACATGATGATCTTCGTCCATGGGTCTTCGCAGCGCGAGTTATTTTCGAACAGGCCCTCTTTCCGGAGCTCGTAGGTTTTATTCATCATCCTAAGTACAATGGCTTCCCTGCCGCCCGGTGAAACATAGGTCCCCCCCAGGACCGGGGCGGTCTCGGCGAAGTCCAGCGCCGTCGCCTCTTTTTCGAGTTCATCACTGACCTGCTCGTAGGTGCTGAAAGGACTTGCGCCTGCGTCCTTAGGCCCCGCTTCCGGGGTGCTATCCGCCCCCATAAAGGGACAATCCGGGAGTACGGCCTGCGCCTTCTTGACCATGGCGGCAAAAGCCATGCAGGTTGCGGCGCCGCACCTGCCGCAATTTGTTTTGGGGAGCTTTTTATATATTTCTATCATTTTTCCGGCTTATAATGACGCCAACTTCCGTTACGGCCATATAATCGGACCTCCTTCGGCAAACAGCGCCTGTTTAGCAGGCCGTCGAAAAAGTGTTTTCAGATATTTTTCGTCATTCCCGTGCAGCCGGCAGCAGCTGCCTTAAGCACGAGTATGACGGCCCTAACTGACAAAATAAGAGGTTTTAAACAGCCTGTTTAAATTATACCTTATCCAACAGGCTCCCGATGGAAGGATCTCAGACCCGGGTCTTAATGTGAATAATTTCACAAATCAAGTTATCCATAGGTTAAAATTAATGAGATTTTTTACAGGAGGTATTATGGCGACGCCTGAGGATCTTATCGGATTGAGAATGCTTTATATGGGGTTCACGGCGGCAAGGGTCGTGCTGACTGCGAACAACCTCGGGATATTCGACCGGCTCGAAATACCATCAACTGCCGGTGAACTTGCGGGCGGGCTGAAGACGGACCGTCGGGCGACGGAGATACTGCTTGATGCCCTCACCGGCATAGGCCTCACGACAAAGGGACGGGACGGGCGATACAGGAACTCCGCGGTAAGCGGCCGTTACCTGGTAAAAGGCGGACGTCTCTACCAGGGTGACATCGTAAGACACGCCTCTTCGATGTGGGACAGTTTTTCAGCTCTTGACGATGTGGTGAGAATGGGCAAACCGGCCCGTCGCGGAAGGGACCACGAGGCGTTTATCATGGGCATGCACAACCTGACAGTGCTCCGCTCCGGCAGACTTATCAGGGCGGTGGGGCTAAGGGGTGTAAAGACGATGCTCGACCTCGGCGGCGGCCCCGGGACGAACGCCATGGCCTTTTCAAAAAAAGGCGTCAGGGCGACAATTTTCGACCTCCCTCAAACTATCGCGATCGCGCGAAGGGTCGCGCGGCGTGAAGGCGTAAAAGGCCTAAGTTTTATCTCCGGTGACTTCCATGTCGACGGCATCGGCTCCGGGTATGACCTGATTCTGATCAGTCAGATCTTCCATGCCTTTTCGCCTGAAGAAAATCTCGCCCTCCTTGCGAAATGCCGGACCGCCTTAAACCCCGGAGGCAGGGTTGTGATCCAGGAGTTCCCGATCAAGGACAACATGACCTCTCCGCCCCAAAGCGCGCTTTTTTCCATCAATATGCTCGTAGGGACCGAAAGCGGCAGGTGCTATACACCCCGGGAGATAAAAAAATGGCTCAGGCAGTCGGGTTTTGCGGATATCACGGTCAAGGACCTTGCCGAGACCGTGCTGGTCGAAGGGAAAGTGAAAGTCCCTCGCAGGCGATAAAACACAGGATGCCTGTCAAAAGGTATTTATTCAACGATCATGTCGCGCATCTCAGAAAAAACAGCAGTCGCGCGCAGGTTGACCTTTAATCGGTGACACCAATTCCATCCGCGTTGCGTCGACGCCCCCGTGATATATCTCAGTAGTAAGGTGTAAACGCCCAGGAACCCTGGCTCGTCGTATAGGTCGCGCCGGTCGACGAGACCCAAAGCACGGCCCCGAAGTTGTCCACTCCCGGACATTCAGCCAACCCACATACAAGTCGACTAGAGACATTTGATTTTGTCTGCTCGTAAATACAAAGAGTTCCGGGAGTTGCCGTGGGGTTAGTCGACGAGCCGGCGCAATCCCCGGTCGGAGGGGAGCCTTGGGGGATCCAGGTTACAACTGAAGGGGCTGACGCCACACGCCCTGGAAAAGTTATTGTTGCAGGACAATACTCAGAACCTGCCGGGGGCCAGCACGTAATAGTATAGTGTCCCCTGGCGGTGGGTCCGATACTGAAGCCGTTCACAATGACCTCGCCTGCCATTGCGGCAGGGGCAAAAATTACTGAAAGAACAATTAAAAACAGTACCATGGATTTCATATTCCTCCGCCGTCACGAATATATTTCAGCACATCCGGTCTTATTCCATTCTGACCTACTGAGATTATACATCTTCCGGCGTCCTCAAGTCTCTGACGATCTTATTTGAGCTAAAATCTGGCGGGAGCGTGCGGGAATCGAACCATACTAACAGCCACCTAACTAGTTGATCTTAAACGATTATTTTAGGCCAAAAATGCCCCTGTTCACGGTCTGTTCACGGTTTTGAAAATCCGTAGCTGCTTTTTGTTGACCTTCCACTATGAGGTTTTTCTTTTTTGTTTGGTCAAATCTACAACCTTGCCATTCTCAAATACATATAAAGGCGTATGCGTTTTTTCTGCCAATTCCCGGGCCTTTCTGCCTGCCCTTCTGAGGGCCTTATCAATACCGGCAAGATCGGAATCCATCTGGAATGTCTTCTTTGTACTCATGTCTTTCATACCGCAATCTCTACGCTCTACTATGGCGCAAGCTCAGGGGCTAAGTTTTATTACCTTTCAGGGAAATATCTGTAAATCTCTTTTCTGTTAAGGAAGCGGACAGCAATAATAGTATCGCCGGCCAGAATTATGCCGACCCTGTAATCGCCTGTCTTTATTCTGTAATGATTGGGGAAGCCTTCTATCTTGCGGATATTTTTGATTTCAGAAAGGGTTTTTGCTGATTTAATTTCAGCGATGATTTTTTTTAAGCCTGCCGCAAGTTCTTTGTCTCTCAGCTTTTTGATGTCCCTGAGAAAAGACGCCTTGACATCTATGATAATTTCACTTCATCTAAGGCTTTGAAAATCTCATCTTCGCTTACGGACGGCGTCTTGATACCTTCAGACATCGCCCGTGCAAGGCCGATATCTTCAATCGCTTCAATGACGGCATCTTCCAGCAGGTCTTTCCTCTCTTTTAAAACCTCAATGAACGTCTCTTTAATTAAAATTTTTAAATCATCAGGAGTTATTGTTATAGTGCCTACACCCATCTTCTTGCCTCCTTCCTTTATTGGTGACCTATATGCAGTTCGAACTATGCCTTTCAGATTATTCTATCTTATTGCCGCTTTTTCATAAAGTACCTTACCGTTCATTTCAATATTCCGTATAAACGGATCAAAGTAATTCTTTCTCTTCCTGATCTCTGCAGGGGTCCTGACGATAAGATCCATAGGTATATTTCTGGGCTCCAGAACTTCGCTGACCATGGCATGCCGTTCAATACCCTTTTTTCTTGTATTCAGCAACACAAAAAGATCAATATCGCTGTCTCTTGTCTGCTTGCCGGTAACATAGGAACCGAACAGGATTATTTTTTCGACATCGAAATTCGACACAAGACGATTTACAATTCCTGATAGTTGTCTGAATTTCTTTTTTCTCAAGCTTTGTCATGAATTTAAAATAGCACAGCAGAAGATCAATGTAAATCTGGGTATAACCGGGTGGAAAGCGGAAAAACATCAATGTATCATTGATAATTCAAGATCAAAGACCTGACCGCAATTCCTTTTGGTGTGCTTTTTCATTCACATGAGGTGGGTCTGTTGACTTCTGAAATTTGGGATGTAGCCCTCCTGTTATTTACATTATCAAAGAAAAAAGTTCGTTTACATGAGCTATAGCACTGTCCGTCGCAAATAAAATATGATGTGCCCTGTAATCGTCCTCCGTGGCCTGTTCGCCGATTTGGCCGCCGGGCTTCGGCCAACGGAGATCATGTCGATGTGTTTGAGATAAGATAAACGACTCCAGGCGAATGTCTTCGCGCTTAAGGTCAGTTTGCAGTTGTTTGATGCGCTGCGCAAGTTGAATCTTCGGATTATTAAAATTGTCCGTAAAATTCCGTAAACCTTTAGGGTCAACGAATGCGATTGTCTGCCTGCCATCCTTGAGCAGCCATAAAATAAAATCGGGTCGGAAGCCGCTTTCGGTGAAGAACCCTATCGCCTTGTCGGAACTGTAGTTTCGCAGCAAGTAAAGCTCAGTATCGGCAAGCAGTCCTTTTGCCTTGGCCTTGCAGAATGCCGCCAAGCCCTCCACAAAGCGCTTTTCTCCCTCATTGAGGTGCGTGGGGATTATTTTCACCAAAGCCTCTTCCCCTCCGTTGTGGCTCAAGTGAATCAACGGCTGGTAAAGATGTCTCGCAGCCTGAAAGATGGACAGTTTGTCGAAGCTGTACGCCTCGAACTCACCTGTTTTGAATTTCACCGCTAACTCGCGCAGTCGCGCGATGAGCTGCCTCTCCGACTTTTTGACGAGAAGCTGGTATTGTTTCAGCAAAAGCTCATCATCAGACCGCAGCACTTGATATTCGAGATAGGGCGCTTCGAATTCTTTTTTGTGAAACTGGTAACAACGATCAAGATAGCCCTTGAGCAGATGAATTACGATATCCTGCCACAATAGCCGCTGATCCAGCCCGCGAAAATCCAAATAGCCAGTCGGGATAAACAGCTCATACCACCAGGATGAATTGAACTGATCGCGCAGCTCTGTGGGTGAAAATATGATGTTGTAGTATGCTTTATCGCGTTTGTGCCGTTCCAGTTCAAACCAGATCGTATCCCAAGACAAAAAAGCCAAATGCTCATTACGCAGGGCCTCCTGATTAAAAGCCTCTGCTGCTGCACCGCCCTGGTTGCGTGACGAGCGTTTCGCCAGCCGGGGATACCAGTCCGCGATTACTTTATTGTTAAGCTTTCCTTCCAGGCTGGATAACTTCAAGCGAACAGACTTCTTGAACTCCGGCATATCCGTCTTTGGCCGAATAACATGGAGCTGTATCTTCGCCTGATCGAATTCAGGCAATTTGATGGTCGGCAGAAAAACGACCTCACGGCGGTCGTCCTCGCCCACACCTTCTTCCTCAAGGTACTCTTCGAACTCCTTCATGTAATCGCTGCGG
>JACRLQ010000054.1:814-2562 GCA_016215155.1 Nitrospirota bacterium | reverse complement strand
TTCAGCGTCTCCAACAACTCAATATGTGCCGGATGCTTGTCCGGTGCGTCATCACCCTGCAAATCCATCGTGTCGAGTGCGCTGCTGCGCTTGAGCTTAAAGCGATAGCCCTTCAGGCGTACACCTCGCCCGAACAGCTGGATAATTTCGCTGCCTTCCTTCTTGCCGACGTTCATAAGGCCCATCGAGGAGACGCGCCAAGAGCTCCAGCCTTCCGTAAACTTCTTTGCGCCTGCCAGCAAACGGACAGAACTCGCGGGCCGCTTGAGCTCTTCGAACAGTGACCCGGAAAAAGAAAGCTCCTCCACCGCATAATGTTCATCCGCTGCTTTGCCTTCCGCGCACAATTCGCAAAGTTTCTTTGCGTCGCCGACGTTCACAACCCCGAACCATTCGTTCTCTCCGACACGCAGTCCTATTTCGCCTTCAGCGCCCTGCAGGCGTACGATATGCAGTTGCCCTCCTCCAGGCGCATTAAAGACATGACGCAGGATGTCCGCAAACAACTCTCCTGCCTGCTCCGGCTTGTAGAGCTGCTCCACATAGGGAAATAGTCGCTCAAAAACACGCTGTCCGCCGGCCACCATACCGTCTTGACGCGCTAGAATTTGTCGCAAACGGCGTTCGGCATCCGCCCGGTTCGAGATGAATGAGGCGAGAAACTTGAGGATTTGCACCAGATCGGTATCCTCCTGGGTTTGCCGCTGTCCGGTAACCGAACCGCCTACGAAAACCATAAGGGGTTGTTCAAGCAGATAGGGAACCAGGCTGCTTGTGTTGTCTGTAAATCGCCGGCACTGCTGATAGAAGCTCAGCAAACAAGCGGTCAAATAGAGTGGGCGCGTTTCTTCTTCGCGTTCCCCTGCCAGATTCAGGATATTGAAGTCCTTCCCATAGCCGTCGTCGTAGAAGAATTTATAGGAGTAATCGAAGAGAATGCACTTGGCGTACGTTTGGGTCAGGGCGTAACCCTTCGATGCGGGTTTGCCTTCCCTGGTCGGTGTGGCAGGCCCTGCTGCCTTGATCGCCTGTCCGAAGGTGGCTGAGTACTCGAAGGAAAGCCCCTGTGCGCAAAGTCTGGCGCGCTTGTCCATCCACTCCTCGCCTCCGGAGCCACGGTGGCCTTCATCCACCAGCACAAGGTTGTTGCCCTCAAAGGTATCAACCGCTACGGTCTTTTCGCCCGAGGTTTCACGCAGCTTGTGGATATCAATTATGTCCACTCCACGACCGGCAAAGACCGCGCCGCCCTGCCGGTCATAGAAAGCCGCCTCCATGCCTGACAATTCAAACTCATCCTTGTGCTGACGCGACAACCCTTCATTCGGAGTCAGCAGGACTATCCGGTTCAGTTCCTGCCGCCGTCCGGCCTTGCCGAGATAGTGAAGATATTGACGGATATGGCAGTGCATGAGCAGCGTTTTGCCGCTGCCTGTGGCCATCCAGAAGGCCAGCTTATTAAGATCGTCAGAGCTGAATCTTGTAATTTGTTCCCGTTTGTCCAGATCACGGTTAACTGCATCTACGAATACATTCAGCGACGATACAAGACTGTCCTGGTTACGGAAATAGCGGTCGAGATAGACTTCCGTTATTAATAGTCCGAGATACTGGAAGTAAAGCGGATAAAGAGTCTGCCCGTGCAGGTTGCGGTGGCGGGTGATGTGCTTCCAGTTCCCGACGACGTTTTCGTCGTATTCGCGAAGTTGGTCGTCTGAAAGTTGCCGATGTTTCGGTAACCGGGCCAC
>JACRLQ010000054.1:0-802 GCA_016215155.1 Nitrospirota bacterium | reverse complement strand
GTTCCCGCACATACTTCGTGCCGCCGTCCTCGCTCCACCCCTCGAACTCCGGCGCTTTGACCATTGATGCAAGCCTGGCGAAGTCTTGCAGCCCGAATTGCGCCAAGGCCCAGCGAGTTAGTACAAGTTTATCAGCAAAATGGGCAGCCATTATTTCAAACTCATGTCGTTGGTCGTTGTCTCCTCAGACATTTGTATTGCCAAGCTTTTCCAACTTGCCCACCCACTCATCGAAGTGCGGACATTTTGAGCGAAGCTTTGGCAAGCCAATCGCCGCAGCGGCAGGAGCTCCTACGCGCACCTTGAGACGGTCATATATCGGCACATGGCGGATTATCCTCTTACTTGGCGCGGTCGTTGAGCCCTCGTTGATGTCTTCAGGTTCGAGAGCAGCAACTTCGCGTGCCAGTGTTACGAACCCTTTTTCATTTTCGGCAATCCGGCGCTGTAGTTCAGATAAATCACAGTAGAGCAGTGTTTCGAATTCGTGCAGCTGAATGTGGGGCAAAAAACGTCGTTCTCCAAAGTTGGCGTACAACGCCGCTTCTAAAACAACGACCCGGTCTTTAGGCAACGTCTTCATTCTGGCCTCAGCCCAGCCGGGGAACTCCTCGGGCAGCGCGTAGAGATCTATCATAGTGGTAAACCGGGCATCGGCATTGCCGTCCTCGCGCATAAGCCTATTTAAGTCGCCCCTGATTTTGTCAAAGTCCAAAATGCCGCCGCGCTTGCCTAACTTTCGGTTGGTTAAAACCACTCGTGATTTCACATCGATAGAGAATTTGGCAAGATGTGGCCGAAG
>JACRLQ010000053.1 GCA_016215155.1 Nitrospirota bacterium | reverse complement strand
GCATGCCGGCCAGGTTAAGCCCCATCACTCCGCCCAGAAATGATCCGGGGAGAAGCCCGAATACCGCAAACAGCACCACACCGCATCCTGCGCCTATCAGGGTCATCTTTTTTGAGTAGTTTGTGTTTTTCATTTTCTTAATCCTCCTTCCTGGTTCTTGCAAATGTAGTTGCACAGACCATGCCAATCGTAACATATTGATATTAAACAATACTTCAGAACCACTCCCATGCACTCCCGCAAATCTCTTCGCAAATATGCAAAAAAAGAAGTGAAAAGTCCTTGACAGTGAACAAACGTTCACCATATAATTAGTCATGAAGGCCATCAAGGACGATAAGCTTAAGTCACGCATAGACGATATACACCGTTTTTACAGGGACAGCGGAAGGATGCCCAGCTTTTCGGAGATCGGCGATATTGTCGGACTTCGTTCCAAAAATGCCGTCTCTAAGCTCATAAATAAGCTTGAACAGCTCGATATAATCGAACGTGACTCAAAAGGCAGGCTTATCCCAAAGACATTGGCGAACACGGTAAGGGTACTTGGGATGGTCGAGGCCGGGTTCCCAAGCCCTGCAGAAGAAGAGCTGGTGGACACGCTTTCCCTTGACGACATGCTGATACAAAACCCTCAGGCCACCTTTATGCTGAGGGTGTCGGGCGACTCGATGTCGGAGGCAGGCATCCTGCCCGGGGATATGGTCATCGTCGATAAGGGGCAGCCGCCCAAAAGCGGCGATATCGTTATCGCCGAGGTCGACGGCCAGTGGACGATGAAGTACCTTAAAAAAAGAGACGGCGACGTAACCCTTGTCCCTGCGAACCCAAAGTATAAACCCATCAGGCCCGTCAGCGAACTGAAGATAGCCGGGGTCGTGACGGCGGTGGTAAGGAAATATAAATAGAATTATTGGATATGGATATTGATGAATTTGCTGTGATGCCGTATCATAAAAAAAGCTGATTGCAGCCGGGCTGATTCCGGCAGCATAATAGGTAAGTGCAGGGGGTGTTTATGAATTTGGAAGAGCGTATCACAATAGATCCGAAAGTCCTCGTCGGGAAGCCGGTAATTAAGGGTACCAGGATTGCTGTCGAGTTCATTATTGATCTGCTTGCTCAAGGCTGGCCGGAATCGGAGATATTGAGAAATTATCCGGGCCTGACCCACGAGGACATCATTGCGTGTCTTAAATACGCCAGCGATATGATCCACTTGGAGAAGGTATATCCGCTGAGCCATGTGTGAGGACCTGGATGCGTTTTTTGGCAAATGAAAATGTTCCTCTCGACGCTGTTGAGGCGCTTAAAAAGAAAAAACATGATATTGTATGGGTTCGTACGGATTGCCCCGGCAGCAACGATGAAGACATACTTTCCCGGGCTATAGCAGAAGAACGAATACTGATAACCTTTGACAAAGATTTTGGAGAACTCGCGTTTAGTCAACGTCTCCCCGCACAATGCGGGATTATCCTCTTTCGAATTTACGGAAGGACATCTGCTTATACGACAGAGATAATCAGTACCGCAATCGAATCACGGAACGACTGGGCAGGTCATTTTAGTGTAATTGAGGAAGACCGTATACGCATGAGGCCATTGGGGTTAGCTGGTGAGTGTAAAGCGTAATAAGGCCGGATTGATGAAGCTAAATCCATGAGCACAAAAACCTCAATAGAATGGACAGAACAAACATGGAACCCTACTGTGGGTTGCAGCAAGATTTCTCCAGGTTGCGCACATTGCTATGCGGAAGTTATGGCCCGAAGACTTAAAGCGATGAGGGTGAAGGGATATGAAAACGGCTTCAAACTTACCTTGTTGCCTCATCGCCTTGATGAGCCTCTGAAGCGAAGTAAGCCAACCGTTTATTTTGTGAATTCAATGAGCGATATTTTTCACGATGAAATACCCGACACTTATATTCGCAAAGTCTTCGACGTGATCAGGCAGGCCCCGCAACATACCTTTCAGGTGCTTACCAAACGGGCCGAACGGATGGCAAAGTTTTTCAAGAACTACGAACCGCCACGCAATGCCTGGCTGGGAGTGACCGTTGAAGACAAGAAACACGGGCTCCCCCGTCTTGACTTGCTTCGTCAGGTCCCGGCTTTTGTCCGTTTCGTTTCTGTTGAACCCCTGCTGGAGGATTTAGGCGGGATAAATCTGAAACATATTCACTGGGTCATTGTCGGCGGTGAATCAGGGCCGATGTCCAGACCAATGAAGCAGGAATGGGTGTTGAACGTGAAGCGGCAATGTGAGCAGCAGGACGTCGCCTTCTTTTTTAAACAGTGGGGCGGCTGGGGAGCTGATGGACAAAAGCGGGCGAAGAAACAGAATGGCCGTTTGCTGCAAGGCAGGACGTGGGATGCTGTGCCGGTGGGACATCTTTACTGTTCAGCAACGTTTGAGAGTGCCTGATCTGATAGGGAAAACGGTGGTATTTCACAGAAGGCAACAAAGGGTTCTTAACGTATCACAGACGGAGAGATACTTTTTCAGTAATCCGTTAGAGGAAAAATAATTGAAAAGAGACCCCTTTTACCAACAAATAATTGCAGCGTTAAAGAAACCCCTCGATCCGGATTTGTTCGAGGAGTGTTGCTCTGATATTTTACGTGTTGAATTCCCAACTCTTGTTCCTATCCGCGGAGGAAGTGATATAGGCATGGACGGGGCAATTGCCGATGGGCAAGGGCCGCCTTTCCCTTTGATATGTACTATCGGCAAAGATGTGATTGGAAATTTAACTAAGAACATCACTTCCTATGTGGCATGGAGATTCCGGAAAAGACATTAGCCCTATTATTGCGACACTCTGATCCTTTAATAGCTGGCAAAGCAGCAATTGGAGAATGGGCAGGAGACCCCAAAGGAAAGGTTCGTGATAGCCTAAAAGAAGAGTGGGAAAGAGCAATACTGCGCATTTATTATGCGGAATCTTGGCTTGGAGAAATATTAAAGAATGATCCAGAACTTTCCTTTAAGTGGTTAAAAGCACATCTTGTAAGAGAGATAGATTATGACATGCTGAAAGTTTATAAATCTGCAATTGCCGCTCTGGACATCGATAAGCGAAAGGAATTATTAAAAATAGTCCCAAATGATACCTGGCGCGGCGAAATCGTAAATTATCTTGTGGGAGATTCTTTAGAACTTTATCAGACTTTACTTGGAGACAAAAGTAAAAAAGATTTGCATTTTTTACTTTTGCATGGATTTAAAATGGACGCAATCGGTGAAGAAACATGGGAAGATGAATCTTGGATTTCAAAAGCAAAAATGGCTCTTGATGCTGGATATGCCCATGAGGATATTGAGGATGTAATTTTTTCAAGATGGTCTTTCAGTGGGAAGGAATCAGATATGTGGAACCGTTGGATTGCCAGATATGACAGACTTTTATCTAATGATGATCCAAGGATACAAAAAATCGGAGAAATTGGAAAAGCCAAAGCTCTGAAAAATCTTGAACGGGCATTAAAAAACGAACGGAGAGAAGCAATTCATGGTTATGAATAAAAGAAAGTAGTTTCATTTTTTTAAAAAGTTTTTCAATTACACACACATGAAACATGACCATTATCGGCATAAGAGGCAAAATATGAAAGAAAACTCGCTTGCTGTATTTGAAAACTACCATATCCGCAGAATATATGACGAGGAATCCGAAACTTGGTATTTCTCCGTAGTGGATATTATTCAGGCGTTAATTCAACAGCCCGATTATCAGACTTCGCGGAAGTACTGGAACAAGCTGAAGGAACGGCTGAAAAAAGAAGGAAGCCAAACGGTGACAAATTGTCACCAGTTGAAATTGATGGCCGATGACGGCAAAATGCGCCTTACCGACGTTGCTGATCCGGAAACACTGCTTCGTCTCATCCAGTCAGTTCCCAGCCCTAAGGCGGAGCCGATCAAACTGTGGCTGGCTAAGGTCGGCTATGAACGGATGCAGGACATGGCAGACCCTGTGCGGTCTTTAGACCGGGCGCGGGAATATTGGCAACAGCATGGGAGAAGCGAAAAATGGATACAGCAGCGGATGATGGGGCAGGAGACCCGAAACAAGCTGACGGATTATTGGAAAGATCATGACATTAAAGAGGAAGAGGAATACGCCATTCTGACGAATATTATTCATCAGGAATGGGCGGATGTGTCCGTAAAAAAGCACAAGGAAATGAAGGGTCTGAAAACTCAGAATCTTAGAGATCATATGAGCGAAGCCGAACTGATTTTCACCGCACTTGCCGAACTTTCAACCCGTCAAATAGCTGAGACCATGAAGGCCGTCGGCATGAAAGAAAACAAGGTTGCCGGCAAGAAAGGCGGCGGGATCGCTAAAAAGGCAAGGCGTGAGCTGGAAGCAAAAACAGGAAAAAAGATTATAAACGGAGAGAACTTCCTACCTTCGGCTGTAAAGAAGTCATTACCCCCAAAAACATGAAAATTCTCGAATATAACGACCTTGACATATCAAGGGTCCGTCGGCAATACGAAAAACTCATCGGTTTTCTCGAAAGAGACGACTTCCATTCAGCGGAGGTCAAGAAATTGGCGGACCATGACCTCTACAGGGCTAAGCTCGACGACAGTAACCGCCTGCTTTTCAGAATTGTGACTTACGAGGGGACACGTTATGCCCTGGCCCTTGAGGTGGTGCTCAATCATGCCTATGATAAATCCAAATTTCTGAGGGGCGCACGGATAGATGAAGCAAAGATACCGGCCTTTGAAGCATCCTGTCTCGAAAAGGAAAAGCTGCCTGCTCTTGTCTATGTCAATCCTTCCAGCAATCGCGTCCACCTTCTCGACAAGGTGATCTCCTTCGACCCGGAACAGCAGGATATATTTCAGCTTCCGTCGCCGCTCATTATCATCGGGCCTGCAGGAAGCGGAAAAACCGCGCTCACCCTCGAAAAGATGAAGAGGGCGCATGGGCAGGTACTTTATGTTACGCTGTCCCGATACCTCGCGGACAATTCACGGAATATTTATTATTCCCACCACTATCAAAATGATGACCAGGAGATCTCCTTCCTGTCCTTCAGGGAATTCATCGAGACGATGCGCGTCCCTGAAGGCAGGGAAATCTCATTCAAGGTCTTTTCCGGGTGGCTGCTGCGCTTCCCGAAACAGCAGCGCGTCTCTGATGCCCACCGCTTATATGAGGAGTTCCGGGGGGTGATGACCGGCTCCATTATTGACAAGCCATGGCTTAGCCGGGAGGACTATATGGACCTTGGGGTCCGGCAGTCCATATATCTCGATAACGAGCGTGAACTCGTTTACACCCTGTTTGAAAAATATCTCGCCTTTCTCAAAGACAACGGTTACTATGACCCGAATATTCTTGCTCACGATTATCTCGGACATGTCCGTCCGGCATACGACTTCATTGTCGTCGATGAGGTGCAGGACATAACAAACGTTCAACTGAAGCTTATTTTGAGGAGTCTGAAGAAGGCCGGTGATTTTATTTTGTGCGGGGATTCAAACCAGGTCGTCCATCCTAACTTCTTCTCCTGGGGCAATATCAAGGCAATGTTTTATAACGACGAAACAGCGGAAGTCCGGAAACTGACCCGGGTTCTGCAGTCCAATTTTCGTAATTCCGTACCGGTGACAGACCTTGCGAATAAACTCCTGAGGATCAGACAGAAACGCTTCGGCTCCATTGACCGGGAGAGCAGCTACCTTATGAAAAGCCTGTCAGAACAGTCAGGGGAGATTATTTTTGTGAAAGATACGGACAGGGCGAAGAAGGAGCTGAACCAAAAGACGAGACGCTCCACCAAATTTGCCGTGCTGGTTATGCGCGAGGAGGACAAGGCCGGAGTGAGACAGTTTTTTGATACCCCACTGCTGTTCAGCGTCCAGGAGGCAAAGGGGCTTGAATACGAAAACGTGGTCCTGGTGAACTTCGTCTCGAACGAGAGGACCAGTTTTAACGAGATAATCAACGGGGTCAGTCCTGAAGACCTTGAGGCGGAGCGCGGGTATATGCGGGCACGCGACAAAAAGGACAAAGCTCACGAGGTATATAAATTTTTCATCAATTCCCTTTATGTTGCCGTCACGCGCGCAGTACAAAAACTTTATTTGATCGAAAGCGACACCGATCACCTTTTGATCCGGATGCTCGGGGTAAAGAATGCACAGGAAACGGTGACGATGGAAGTAAATCAGTCCAGCATGGAAGAATGGCAGGCCGAGGCCCACAGGCTTGAACAGCAGGGCCGGCAGGAACAGGCCGACGAGATAAGGCGGGACATACTGAAGGTCCAGACTGTGCCCTGGGATGTCCATGCCCCGGAGAGGATTGCAATGCTGCTTGAGCGCGCATGCGACCCTAAGGAGATTTCGCAAAAACCAAGAAAGGCAGTGTTCGATTACAGCCTGTTTTACAATGACCGTCTTTTGATGGAGGCCCTTGCCGAGCATGGTTTTGAGAAGGCCAAAAAGTTCTCCCATGTTGTGTCCGGACATCGTTTTTTCAAAGCGGAGATCTACGAGCCCCAACGCTCCCAGTTTGTTGCAAGCTTCCTTCAAAGATACAGCGGGAAATTTTTCAAGGACGTCTTAAATGAGTGCGGGCGATACGGTGTTGACCATCGCACCGCCTTCAATAAAACCCCTTTGATGCTCGCGGCCCTTGCAGGCAATATTGCCCTGGTCAAAGAGCTTTTGTCCGCCGGGGCGGACGCCGAACTGACCGATAATTACGGCCTTACCGCGTGGCAGGGCGCGCTGCAGAGAGCATCTCAGGACAACAAGTTCGCATCTGAATTATTTCCAAGGGTGCATGAGATTCTTGCCCCTTCCAGCGTGAGCCTGAAAGTGGACGGCCGCCTGATAAAGCTCGACTCCGTCCAGGGGGAATTCCTGCTCTTCCACCTTTTTCTGACCGGGCTGCGCAATGGGATCAACGGGAAATACATCGGTTTCATTCCGCTTACCGCACCTCAGATTGCGAGAGTGTCAGGGCTGCTGTCTGACAGCGTACTGCCGGACTATAGAAAAAAGCGGGCATATATTTCATCGCTGCTTTCAAAAAATGAAACCGGCAGCGCCAACGCTTACGGCAGAAAACTGTTTGTGCGCAAGAAGACCGGCAAATATATTCTGAATCCGAAAATAGCCATACTGCAAAAAGAGGATTGGGTTGATATATACCGCCATGCAAACATCGGGCTTTTTGCCGGTCCGAATTCGGAGGCCGGACGGTATATCCAAGAAGCTTCCGAATTCCTGCAGTCCAACAATGAAAATAGTTGAGCATTTCTAATGACCACCCAACCCCTCACCATCCATTCCTGGCCCCAGGCCGTCCTCCACCTTGACGCCGACGCCTTCTTTGCGTCCTGCGAGCAGGCGATCCATCCTGAACTAAGGGGCAGGCCGGTAATAACCGGGAAGGAGCGCGGCATTGTGTCCGCCGCCAGCTATGAGGCAAAGGCAAAGGGGGTGTCACGCGGCGTGCCGCTTTGGGAGGTAAAAAAACTCTGCCCTGACGCCGTCATACTCCCCTCCGATTATGAAACCTACAGCCTTTTTTCTGTCCGGATGTTCGAGATATTGAGACGTTTCTCACCGGATGTCGAGGAATACTCGATAGACGAGGCCTTTGTCGATCTGACGGGCCTCAGAAGGAGTTTCCACGGTTCCTACGAGCTTATTGCCCGGCGCATGCAGGAGACGGTCGAAAGGGAACTGGGGATAACGGTCTCGGTAGGGGTGAGTCTGTCGAAGGTCCTGGCGAAGATAGGTTCAAAGCACATGAAACCGCAGGGTCTTACTCTCATCCCGGGAAGGGACATACACCTGTTTCTGGGCCGTCTGCCGATAGAAAAGGTCTGGGGCATAGGCCCCAATACGGCCGCTTTTCTCCGGAAATTCGGCATAGTCACCGCGCTCGATTTTGCTTTAAAGGATGAAGGGTTCGCACTGAAGCACCTGTCAAAGCCTTACCAGGAGATCTGGCATGAACTAAACGGCAGGAGCGTCTATCCGGTTGTTAAGGAGGCAAAGAGCGCCTATCAGTCGATAAGCAAGGTCAGGACCTTCACCCCTCCGTCCTCCGAAGAGATGTTTATCTTCGCCCAGCTTTCCAAAAATCTAGAAAATGCCTGCATCAAGGCAAGGAGATATGACCTTGCCGCCGCCCGTCTTGTCATATTCCTCAGGTCTCAGGATTTCAGAAGCAATGGCGTTGAACTCAGGCTCGACCGTCCCTCTGCCTATCCCGCGGAACTTCTTCCGTCGTTGAAGGAAGGGTTCAGGCAGATATACAGGCCGGACATATTATACCGCCAGACCGGGGTCGTGCTGGCCGGTCTTGTCCCGGGGAGCAAGGTCCGGTATTCCCTTTTTGACGACATGGTAAAGATAGAAAAGACGGCGAAGCTTTATTGTACCGTAGATATGCTGTCGGAGAAGTTCGGCAAGCATACCATTTATCATGGTTCCAGTCTGCCCACGAAGTCACAGGCCCAGCATGAAGGGGACAGGGGTGATGCAGCGCAAAGAAAGGTGAGCCTTGTTAAAGGTGAGAATAAAAGGCAGAGGCTGGGACTGCCGATGCTTCATATAAAGATATGAACGTGAACGTCCCCGTTATTTTTTCCCCGTTGCGTTGCTGACAAAGGTGTCTATCGCTGACCTGGCAGGAGCGTCTATCTTTGTAAACCTTGCGCCGTACTGAAAGGTCTTGTTTCCAAGCGGCACGGCCCTCATGATCTCGGCATCCGTCACTATACGTTCGGAGTTCGGCAGGAAAAATGAGCATGAAATAATAGTGCCTTTTTCGAGGACCTTGTCCGTCTCTATCAATATGCCCGAGGAGCTTATGTCCCTTGAATAGCAGAAGAAGGACTCGCTTCCCTTGAATAGCAGAAGAAGGACTCGCTCCTGGCCTTGCCGCTTACCGAAAGCTTTATAAGCACCCTGTAGCTCTTCCTCTCCTGTATGTCGAGGAGCTTGCTTACGGTCATGAGAAACTGCACGGTATTAAGGGGTTTTGTGACGTAGGCGTTGGCCATGCATGTCTTTGACCTCTCGATATCACCTCTGGTGTTGCTGCATACCATGACGACGGAGACATTTTTCAGCTTCTCGTCCTTTCTGATGATCGAACAGAGCTTGTCTCCGCTCATCCCGGGCATGTCCATGTCTATGATGACCATGTCCATATGTTCCGACCGGTGTATGGCAAGCGCGTCTTCACCCGACGTGGCGGTGAAGATCTTGAAATCCGACCTGTTCAATATGGACCTCTCCCTCTGTATATAGGTGTCGAGATCATCCACTATAAGGATCTTTTTCATTACCACATTTTATACTCGTACGCGCCTGACTTTGTCAAGCCGGGCATTTATTGGAGTTGAAAATAACGGGGGTGTGTGATAATCTAAAATCCACGTTTTTTAATTGAATAATATTGAATAATTATGAAAAAAATGGGTAATCCAGGCGATAAGGTTCTGCTTTCCGGTAATGAGGCGCTTGCGTTAGGTGCGTATGAGGCCGGCGTAAAGGTCGCCTCCGCGTATCCGGGCACTCCCTCGACCGAAATACTCGAAAACCTCTGCCGATATGAGGGGGTCTATACCGAATGGGCGCCGAATGAAAAAGTGGCCCTCGAAGTGGCCCTTGGGGCGTCTTTTGCCGGGGCCAGGGCACTGGCGACCATGAAGCATGTCGGGCTGAATGTGGCCGCTGACCCGCTTTTTACAGCAGCCTACACCGGTGTCAGGGGCGGCCTCGTCATAGTTACTGCCGACGACCCGGAGATGCACAGTTCACAAAACGAGCAGGACAACAGAAACTATGCCTATGCCGCGAAGGTCCCGATGCTCGAGCCCTCGGACGCCTCCGAGGCCAAAGATTTTCTCAAAGTCGCCTACAGGATCAGCGAAGAGTTCGATACCCCCGTCCTTCTCCGGACAACGACGAGGGTCGCCCATGTAAAGGGGATAGTTGCCGCCGGTGAGATGGAGACATCATCGGTCCAGCCGGGTATAGTGAAGATGCCCCAGAAGTTCGTGATGCTCCCCGGCCATGCCCGACTGCGCAGGGTGGAACTCGAAAAGAGGATGAACAGGCTCAGGGAGTATGCCGGGACATTCCCCGCCAACAGGACCGAATGGGGTGATAAAAAAACAGGGTTTATAACCTCCGGTGTCTCCTATCTTTATGTGAAGGAGGCCTTTCCAGACGCCTCGGTGCTGAAACTCGGCATGGTCTATCCTTTCCCTGACGATATGATCAGGGACTTTGCCTCTCAGGTCACGGACCTGTTTATTGTCGAGGAACTCGATCCCTTTATCGAGACCCATGTAAAGGCCCTGGGCATCGCCTGCAAAGGCAAGGAACTTGTCCCCGCGATGGGCGAGCTTAATTCCCATATCTTAAGGAAGGCTATTACGGGCCGTGCTGAAGGAGACCTCTTCGAGCCGGTCCCCGTTCCCATGAGGCCGCCGAACCTCTGCGCGGGATGTCCTCACAGGGGCATATTCCACGCGATCTCCAGGCTCAAGGTCTTTGTGGCCGGAGACATCGGCTGCTATACCCTTGCGGCCCTCAAACCGCTTTCCTCGATGGACTCCTGTGTCTGTATGGGCGCGAGCATCGGCACCGCCTTCGGCATGGAAAAGGCCCTGGGGAAGGACAGCCTCGGGAAGATTGTGGCGGTCATAGGCGATTCCACCTTTATGCACTCGGGTATCACCGGGCTTATCGATGTCGTATATAACCGCGGGTTTACTACGGTGATCATTCTTGACAACAGCACCACAGGCATGACCGGCCATCAGCCAAATCCCTCCACAGGGGTCACCCTGGGAGGATACGCCGGCACGGGCATCGATATCCCGGCGCTCTGCGGGGCCATCGGCATAAAGCATGTGGTTACCGTCAATCCTCATGATATGGATAACGCGGAAAAGGTGCTGAGGCAGGAGATCGAAAGACCTGAACCGTCCGTGATCATTACACAGGCCCCCTGCGTGCTTCTCCCTGAGATGAAAAGGCGTAAGGACAAAAAGCGCTATATGGTGATAGGAGATAACTGTACCGGATGCAGGTCTTGCCTGAAGATCGGCTGCCCTGCCATCGAGTGGGCGCCGCTTACGGCCGAAGAGGCAAAGAAGCTTGGATATAAAGAGTCTCAGAAGGGTCATTCCACTATAAACGCCGTGATGTGCGACGGCTGCGGTCAGTGCGTGACGCTCTGTAAATTCAAGGCCATTGTCGGGGCGGAAAAGTAAATGGACAAACCCGTGAACCTGTTTTTGTGCGGCGTGGGCGGGCAGGGGATACTGCTTGCCAGCGAGGTGATATCGTCGGCCTGTATGAAGTCCGGGTTTGACGTAAAACAGAGCGAGGTCCACGGCATGGCACAGCGGGGAGGCTCGGTAATATCCCACATACGCTTCGGCAAAAAGGTTTACTCTCCCCTTATCGAGCCCGGCGCCGCTGACATCGTCGTTTCCTTTGAGCTGCTTGAGGCCTTGAGGTATCTCCCCTACATGAACAAAAACACGAAGGTCATAGTCAATACCCAGAGGATACTGCCGTCACCCGTGGCAACGGGGATGGACACATATCCGGCCGATGTGACCGGGCAGCTTGGCCAAAGGGGGCTTTCGGTATTCCCGATGGACGCCTTCGCTATCGCGAAGAAGGCAGGCGAGACCAGGGCGGTCAATATGGTGCTCGTGGGCGCCCTTTCGGCGTTTCTTGATCTTGAGGAGGCCGTATTTCTGGAGGTCATAGCCGAACGCATACCCGAGAAGATCAGGAAGGTCAACACAGAGGCGTTTCTTAAGGGTAAGGACGAAATAGGCGGAATATTGGCGGGCGGATAATATGTCGATGCCGGGTGAAAATAAGTGATGCCGAGGAGACAGTCATGATATGGAATGAGGAGTTTGAAACACTTCCGCGCGAGGCCCTTGAGGCGCTTCAGTTAAAAAGGCTTCAGCACCAGATCGAGCGTGTCCATGCCGCGGTCCCTTATTACCGTAACAAGATGGAGGAGGCTGGGGTAAGGCCGGCGGATATCAGGACGCTTAAGGACCTGGGCAGGCTGCCCTTTACTACCAAGGAAGACCTGAGGATAAATTATCCCTTCGGGCTCTTTGCCGTGCCGTTCGATCAGGTCGTAAGGATCCATGCGTCCTCAGGCACCACCGGAAAGCCCACGGTCGTCGGCTACACGAGGCGCGATATCGACTCATGGGCGGAACTTATGGCAAGGACGCTTTCCGCCGGAGGCGCCCACAAGGGGGATGTCGTCCATAACGCGTACGGCTACGGCCTCTTTACGGGCGGTCTCGGCGCGCATTACGGGGCCGAGAGGCTTGGCGCGGCGGTCATCCCGATATCCGGCGGGAATTCCAAAAGACAGATCATGATCATGCAGGACTTCGGCTCGACCGTACTGATGTGCACGCCTTCGTATGCGCTCAACATTGCCGATGTCATGAAAGAGATGAAGGTGGACCCGTCGTCGCTTAAGCTCCGCGTCGGGCTTTTCGGCGCCGAGCCCTGGTCCGAAAATATGAGGGAGGAGATACAAAAAAGGCTGAATCTGAAGGCCATAGACATCTTCGGCCTGAGCGAGGTGATGGGGCCCGGCGTAGCCAGCGAGTGCATAGAGGAACAGCACGGACTCCACATATTCGAGGATTATTTCATTCCCGAGATAGTCGATCCAAAGACGATGGAACCCATGCCCCTGGGGCGGCACGGCGAGCTTGTATTTACCACGCTCACAAAAGAGGCCTTTCCGGTAATACGGTACCGCACAAAGGACATATCCAGGCTCATCCCCGAACCGTGCTCCTGCGGCAGGACCTTCTACAGGATGGAGAGGATAACCGGCAGGACCGATGATATGCTGATAATAAGGGGGGTAAACGTCTTCCCGTCACAGATAGAGCATGTGCTTATGAGCATCGAGGGGGTCGAGCCCCACTATCAGATCATAGTCGACAGACAGGGCTCTCTTGACGTCGTCGAGGTCCAGGTCGAGGTGAGCGAGAACATCTTCTCTGATGAGGTGAAGGTCCTCGAAAAATTAAGCAGGAAGATAGAGAGAGAGATAAAGGACCTGCTCGGGATTTCATGCAGGGTGAAACTGGTCGAGCCCAGGGCGATCCAAAGAAGTGAAGGCAAGGCCCAGCGGGTCATAGATAAGAGAAAACTTTAACAAAAAATAACTCCCCCGTTCCCCCTCTTACCCCAAGAGGGGGCTGATTCCTCCTCTTAAGATAAGGGGAGGTTGGGAGGGGTTATGAGGAGGCTTAATGAAAGTCGAACAGATATCAGTGTTCCTCGAGAATAAATCAGGCAGGCTGGCCGATGTTACAAACGTGCTTGGCGGCGCGGGCATCAACATAAGAGCGCTCTCGCTTGCCGATACGACCGATTTCGGCATCCTCAGGCTTATCTTAAATGACAGTGAGAAGGCCAAGGAGGTCCTGAAGGAAAACGGCTTTACGGTCGGGAAGACCGAGGTCATCGCGGTCGAGGTCTCCGACCGGCCGGGGGGACTCGCCGAGATCCTCAACGTGATGAAGGACAACGGCATCAACGTGGAGTATATGTATGCGTTTGTGCAGAAGAGCGGCGGTAACGCTATTATAATATTCCGTTTTGACGAACTCGAAAAGGCGATAGGCGTCCTCAAAGCGGCCGGCATCAGGATACTGACCGGAGAAGAGATCTACACAATCTGATAACACCATCCATGGATAATGGATAATAAAGGAGGATTAAGAATGAGAGTATTTAAGATGTTAGCCGTATTTCTGGCCATTGCGTTAGTTACCGTCTCCCCTGTGTTGGCCGCGGAGACGATCAAGATCGGGGCCATACTTGCCGTGACGGGTCCTGCCGCTTTCCTTGGGGCCCCTGAGGCAAAGACCCTGGAGATGCTCGTGGACGACATCAATAAGCATGGCGGCGTTAAAGGAAAAAAGATCGAACTTATCATCAAGGACTCAGGCGCGAGTCCTGAAAAGGCCCTCTCCTTTGCAAAGCAGCTCATAGAGGAGGAGAAGGTATTCGCCATTATCGGTCCGTCAACCAGCGGCGAGACGATGAAGATCAAGAGCGTTGCGGAAGAGGGCAAGACGATACTGCTGTCCTGCGCGGCGGCCGAGGTGATCGTAAACCCTGTCGCAAAATACGTCTTCAAGACCCCCCAGAAGGACAGCCACGCGGTTGCCAGGATCTTCGAGCAGCTCAAAAAGCAGGGCATCTCGAAGGTCGGGGTGTTAAGCAGCAACACAGGGTTCGGGAAGGCCGGCAAGGAGCAGATCGAGAAGCTCGCCCCTGAACACGGCATAACCATTGCGGTCAACGAGGTGTATGACAAGGCCGCAAGCGACCTTACCGCGGAGGTGACGAAGCTCAAGGCCGCTAACGTCGGCGCGCTCATAAACTGGTCTATCGAGCCCGCGCAGGCCATCGTGATCAAAAACGCCAGACAGATCGGACTTAACGTTCCGATATTCCAGAGCCACGGTTTCGGCAACATCGAATATGTGAAGGCGGCCGGGGCGGCGGCTGAAGGGGTGATCTTCCCCGCCGGCAGACTCCTTGTCGCCGACACATTGCCGAAGGGCCACGCCCAGAAGTCAGTTCTTCTGAAGTACAAAAAAGATTACGAGACAAAGTTCAAGGAAGACGCCAGCACCTTCGGCGGACATGCGTATGACGCCCTTATGATAATGGTGAAGGCGATAGAAACAGCCGGGACCGACAGGGAAAAGGCAAGGACCGCCATCGAGAACATTAAGGGTTTCGTCGGCACGGGAGGCGTCTTCACCTTCTCCCCCCAGGACCATAACGGTCTCGATGTCAATTCATTCGAGATGCTGACCGTCAAAAACGGCAAGTTTGTCGTTCTGGCCGACGGCGAGAAGAAGGCTGAGAAAAAGGACGTAAAGAAAAAGAAGTAAAGGACAGGGTCAATTCCATTATTGCAGTCTTGTTTGGGAGCATTCAGGACGGTCCTGGATGCTCCCAAGTTTTGTCTGATAATGCAGTCCTCGTAATTGAGCACGCAAATTTTCGTCATTCCCGCAAGTAAAGCGCGCCTGCCTGTCCGGCAGGCAGGTCGGGAATCCTTAAGAAGAAAGATTCCGGACAAGCCGGAATGACAGAAATAGGGTGATATTCTTACCATTTGGAGACTATTCATAACGAATGAATATTGATTTTTTCTTCCAGTATCTGGTCGCAGGCATAACCTATGGCACGATTTACGCGATCGTGGCGATAGGGTTCAATATCATTTATAACACGACCGGGATAATCAACTTCGCCCAGGGCGAATTCGTGATGCTCGGAGGGATGATCTCCGTCGCGCTGCATGCCTTTGTCCCGCTCCCCGCGGCCATCCTGGCTGCCGTAATCCTTACCATGATGATAGGCGCGATAATAGAGATATTATTTATCCGCTGGCTGGCGAACCCGTCGGTCCTCCGCATGATCATAATTACGATCGGCATATCGATACTGGTCAGGGAGACCGCCCTTCATATATGGGGGGCCGGGGTCAGGGCCCTGCCATACTTTACGGGCTCTGAGGTCTCCGCCATCTCCGTGGGAGACGTCCATGTGTCCCCTCAGGTCCTCTGGGTGATCGGAATATCCGCGGTCACGGTAACGGGGCTCAACCTTTTTTTCGGCCGTACCCTCCCCGGCCGGCAGATGAGGGCCTGCGCTTCAAACCGCAACGCGGCGAGGCTCTGCGGCATAAACGCGAAGAACATGGTCACCCTTTCTTTTGTCTTAAGCGCCGGGATAGGCGCCCTTGCCGGATGCGTGGTATCCCCTATTACCTATATACAGTATGACAGCGGCACCCCTCTTGCAATAAAGGGGTTTACCGTCGCAATACTGGGCGGACTCGGCAACAGCATGGCCGCCGTGGCCGCGGGTCTGATCCTGGGGGTCCTCGAGTCGTTCAGCATCTGGATCATGCCCACCGCGTATAAAGATGTCATTTCCATATCGATACTTCTTCTGATCCTCTTCGTGCGGCCGAGCGGACTCTTCGGAAACAAAGAGGCCGCCGGACTGAAGGAATTCTGATGTCCGGGCATAAATATCTTCAGACGGTCCTGTTCGCGGCAAGTGTCATCGCGATACAGCTTGCGACTTTTTTTACCGGGACCGGCCACTATCTTACCCAGCTTACTATGTCCGGCTATTATTCGCTTGTGATCATCGGGCTCTGTCTTTTGATCGGCTATGCCGGTCAGATTTCGATCGGGCATGCCGGCTTCTTCGCCATCGGAGGCTATACCACCGCGTTTTTGACCACATATGACCTCTCTTCAGTCAAGGCCGGCGCTGTCGCGGGCCTTCTGTCCAAAACGGGCATGCTCGTAACGAGGGAAGACCTCTATGGCGGTCAGGCCCTCAGCCTTCATCCCTGGGCGGCCTGCCTTTTCGCGATCGCGATAACGGTCGTGATCGCGTATCTGATCGGGGGGCCCGTTCTTAAATTGAAGGGGCATTACCTTGCCATGGCCACGCTGGGCTTCGGGACTATCGTGTATAAGATAGTCCTCGGCTCGGAAAAATTCGGCGCTGCCGACGGGATCTCAGACGTGCCGGGTTTTCTGCTTCTGCCGGGGCTTGAAGTAAGCGGTAAGCCTTCGATGAGGGTAATGAATTACTATATCTCCTGGGGGCTCGTGATCGCGGGCGTCATGCTTTTGTTGAACCTGGTGCATTCGCGCGTCGGAAGGGCGCTGCGCGCGATTCACGGCGCCGAGGACGCCGCGGGCGCGATGGGTATCGACACCGCAAAATTTAAACTGAAGGCCTCCATCATAAAATCGGTGCGCTACGTCGCCATCGTCGCAATCGGCGGCATGGCAAACCTCTGGGGCTCACTGATAATGGGGTTTATACTGAACTTCCTTTCCCTGCGCGGATATTTCGGGACTTATGACGACGCGGTATTCGGGGCGATACTGATCGCCATAATGCTCTTTGCGCCTGAGGGGCTCCTGCGGAGGGAGCTGTTTAAGGATGTCAGGGCATTTTTTTCGGGGAAGAAGCCGCGGGAGGGCAGGCAGTGACGCCTGTCCTTCAAATCAGCGGCCTCAATAAGAGCTTCGGAGGACTGCGCGCCGTAAGTGATGTGGAGTTTACGGTGCGTGAAGGGTCAGTCAAGGCCCTTATCGGACCAAACGGCGCCGGCAAGACGACCCTCTTCAACCTTATATCCGGCGTGCTCGCCCCCGACTCCGGGTCGGTCCTTTTCGACGGGAAGCCGCTGCACCGGCTGAGGCCCCACCAGATCGCCGCTGAGGGCGTCGCCCGGACGTTCCAGCATATACGCCTTTTCCCGAAGATGACCGCTGCCGAGAATATCATGATCGGCCGGCATACGCACAGCCGGGCCGGGTTCATCCCCGCGATGCTTAATCTGCCCTGGACATGGAAGGAAGAAAGGCAGGTGCGGGAGAAGGCCCTGGAGATAATGGAATTTCTGGGCATATCGGAATTTGCGGGGACGGAGGCTACGAGCCTCGCCTATGGCCAGCAGCGTATAGTTGAACTGGGCAGGGCGCTTGCGTGCGGTCCGAGGCTTCTTCTGCTCGATGAGCCTGCCGCCGGGCTGAATATGCGCGAGACTTCGGAGATGGCCGACCTTATCATAAGGGTGAAAAATCTGGGCATAACGGTTTTGATAGTCGAACATGACATGTCTTTGGTGATGAACATATCCGATGAGGTGGTCGTCCTCAGTTACGGGAAAAAAATAGCGGACGATGTGCCGCTTGCGATACAGAAAAACAGGGAAGTCATCAGGGTATATCTGGGGGAAGAGGATGCTTAGGATAAAAAACCTGGATGCGGGTTACGGCAAACTCAAGGTGCTCCGGAGGATATCCATGCACGTCTCCCCCGGTGAGATAGTGACCATCATAGGGGCAAACGGGGCCGGCAAAACGACCCTGCTTCATGCGATATCGGGGCTCCTCAAAAACAGGTCGGGGGAGATACTGTTCGATAAGCGGGAAATCGGGTCCCTGCCGCCGGAAAAGATAGTCTTCCTGGGCTGTTCCTTGGTGCCGGAGGGAAGACAGGTCTTCGCGGCCATGACGGTACTCGAAAACCTCCTCCTCGGATCATACGTCCAGCAGAAACAAAACAGGGACTACAAAGTCCAGGACCAGCTCCAGAAGATGTATGAGCTGTTTCCACGGCTCAAGGAGCGGCGGCAGCAGCTTGCGGGGACACTCTCGGGAGGAGAACAGCAGATGCTTGCGATAGCCAGGGCGCTGATGGCGAAGCCGAAGCTTATAATGATGGACGAGCCCTCGATGGGTCTCGCGCCTCTAATAGTAAAGGACATTTTCTCCATAGTAGGCAGACTCCGTGAAGAGGGCAATACCGTGCTTCTGATAGAGCAGAATGCAAAGGCCGCGCTCGGCATAGCGGACAGGGGATATGTCCTTGAGACCGGCAGGATCATACTTGAGGAGAATGCCGATGAGCTTTTATTAAACAGGGACGTGCAGAGGGCATACCTCGGGCGCGACCTGGATTCAGAAACGAAAATGTAAATCCGTAGGGGCAATTCATGAATTGCCCCTTACAATTAATCCGGAGGATATATGTACTGGGAACCTGAAAAAGAATGCATGGACCGGGACGAACTCAGGCAGCTTCAGCTCGAACAGCTGCAGGCCACGTTGTCGCGGGTGTATATGAATGTCCCTTTCTACAGAAAAAAATTCGATACCCTTGGCATAGACCCCGATGATTTTCGTTCCCTTGAAGACCTCTCGAAGCTGCCCTTTACGGTCAAAAATGACTTGAGAGACAGCTATCCTTACGGGCTTTTCGCGGTGCCCCTCCGGGATGTTGTGCGCATTCACGCCTCTTCGGGCACGACCGGAATGTCCACGGTGGTCGGCTATACGAGAAACGACATCAAGACCTGGTCCAATCTCGTAGCGAGGGTGCTGACCGCGGCGGGTGTGACGAAGGACGACGTCGTGCAGATAGCCTTCGGGTACAGCCTTTTTACAGGCGGTTTCGGGCTCCATTACGGCGCCGAGCGGATAGGGGCCTCGGTAATACCGATTTCGAGCGGCAACACCGCGCGCCAGATCAAGATCATGCAGGACTTCAAGACCACGGCGCTGGTCTGCACCCCAAGCTACGCGCTGCTCATCGCGGAGACGATAAGGGAAATGGGGATCGATATCAATTCTCTTTCCCTTAAATACGGCCTTTTCGGGGCCGAGCCCTGGTCCGAGAAGATGAGGCAGGAGATCCAGGAAAAGCTGAGGATCACGGCGACCGATAATTATGGCTTAAGCGAGGTGATGGGCCCCGGGGTCGCCGGGGAGTGTCTTGAGCGAAACGGTCTACATATAAACGAGGACCATTTTCTTGCCGAGATAATCGATCCGGAGACGCTCGGGCCTGTCGCGCCGGGCGAGGTCGGGGAACTTGTGATCACCACTCTGACGAAGGAGGCCTTCCCTGTAATCCGCTTCAGGACACGGGACCTGACCAGGTTCATCCCCGAGCCATGCCCCTGCGGCAGAAAGACGCTCAGGATGTCGAGGGTGATGGGACGCACGGATGATATGCTCATAATAAAGGGGGTAAACGTATTTCCGTCCCAGATAGAGGGTGTCCTGTTTGCCATAGAGGGCACGGAGCCCCACTATCAGATAATCATAGACCGCAAGGGGCCTCTCGATGACGTAACGGTGCAGGTCGAGGTATCGGAGTCTATCTTCTTTGACGAGATGAGGAAACAAAATGAGCTTATAAAGCTGATTAAAAGCAGGCTTGCCTCCGAACTGGGCATAGGGGTCGAGGTGAAACTCGTCGAGAAAAAGACCCTCGAAAGAAGCGAGGGCAAGGCAAAGAGGGTTGTGGACCTGAGAAAAATCCTGTGACCGTTATCCCCGTGTTTATCCGGAGGGGATTTCAAATAATTTTTTTTCTATGGCATATCTTACAATGTCGGCATTGGATGTCATATTCAATTTCTGGAGAATGCGGCTCCTGAAGGTCCCGATCGTTTTAGGGCTGAGCGCCAGTTCAGCCCCTATTTCCTTCAGGGATCTGCCTGCGACTATAAGCTTCATCACCTGAAGTTCACGGTTCGAAAGCAGTTCGTGGA
The DNA here is from genome assembly GCA_016215155.1 of Nitrospirota bacterium. Classification (GTDB taxonomy): domain Bacteria; phylum Nitrospirota; class Thermodesulfovibrionia; order Thermodesulfovibrionales; family UBA6898; genus PALSA-1316. Next base: position 13,163 of record JACRLQ010000053.1, on the reverse strand, counting down.
TCGGGGTGGCCGTGTCTGCGATCCGGTCCGCCAGCAGGTCCGCCAGGGTGGGGGTAATATAGCGTTCCCGCCGCATCACTTTTTTTATTGCGGTGGCAAGCTCTTCAGGCGCGCTTTTTTTCTCGAGGTACCCTAATGCCCCGGCCTTAAATGCCCTGACCGCATAGTCTTTTTCGGGATACATACTGATCATCAGCACCGGAAGCAGCGGCCTGATTTTTTTTATTTCCTCAAGGGTCTCGATTCCATCCATTCCCGGCATCGAGATATCGAGCAGTACGACATCAATCTGGGTTTCCCTGATCCTGGCGAGCGCCTCTTCACCGGACTGGGCCTCGGTGACGGTGCGGACCAGCCCGGCATCCTCCATGATATGGCGCAGACCTTTCAGCACTATCGGATGATCATCAGCGATAAGGACCCTCAGCATATAGTCACTCCTTTTGGTCAAGACCTCAGCGGGACCTCGACGGCGATGGTCATACCGCCGTCTTCACCGCTTTCAATAATGACGGCGCCTCCCAACATTCGGGCCCTTTCCCTGATACCCATCATACCATAAGAATTACTATTTGTGAACTTATCCGGGGACACTCTTTTTCCGTTGTCCTTTATTTCCAGCCGGATGTCTTCGGCGACATTCAGGCATATCGCGACTTCATCGGCCCCCGAATGGCGGACGACATTCGTCAGGGCCTCCTGGCATATCCGGAACAGGGCCGTAGATATCTCGGCCGGCAGCTGGACCTCATTGCCGGGGAGGTCCAGGATACACCTGATCTCCGACATTTTCGAGAACTCCCCCGCCTGCCATTTGAGCGCCGGGACCAGGCCGAGGTGGTCCAGGACCCTCGGCCTCAGATCAGAACATATTCTGTGGACGTCATCCACCGCGATATCGATCAGCTCTGAAATTTCGCCTATCTTTTTTTTCAGTCCATTATCCTTGCATTGTCTTTCGGCCCGCCCCAGTTCAATTGTCGCCGCGGTCAGTATCTGTCCGAGTTCATCGTGTATATTTCTTCCTACCCGGGTCCTCTCTTCTTCCCTGGCGTTCAGCAGGTGGTTAGAGAGTCTACGGAGCTCTTCCCTGGAGTCGCTCAGCTCGCGTTCCGCCTCAAGACGTTTTTTCTCATTCTCTATCGCATCAGTCGCGTAAGAAATATCTTCAGCCAGTGACTGGAGGAGGTATAATTCCTTATCGGAAAAAAACTGCGGCGTCCCGGCATAGACACTGAGCGCCCCGATAACCACGGAGCCGGCCCTGATAGGAAACGCTGCGGACGACCTGAAACCATGGGCCAGGGCCTTATCTCTCCAAGGCAGCCTCATGGGCTCGGCTTCAATATCGGCGCAGACCACGCTTTTGAGCTCATAGATAGACCTTGCGGTAGGACCTCTGCCTTCAGGCACGTCCGCCGCTACTATTGTGAGGTTATCAAGATAACCGCCGGTGTCCCCCCATTTTGCCACCGGATTGACCTTGTGTGTTTCGGGGTCCGCTATACCGATCCAGGCCATCCTGAAAAAATCGCTTTCGACAGTGATCCGGCAGACTTCCTCGTACAGCTGCGTGACGTCCGACATACGCGCAATGGCCTTGTTTAACCTGTTGCGAAGCGAATAGAGTCGGTTAAGGCGCACCAGACTTGCCTCGGCTGCCTTTCGTTCCGCTATCTGCGCCTTCAATTCTTCAGAGATCCTGAGGAGACTTCTTGTCCTTTCACCGACTCTTGTCTCCGGCGCCTCGTTCAGTCTTTTAAGCTCTTCTTCGGGGTTCCTATGGTTTGTTTTACCTGGCATTTCGAATAGATCTCTTTTACGGACTATTTATCATAAGTAATATATCATTACCGGCAGGGATTTTGTGTCAGGTAAAGCTTACACCGTATCCTATCACTAAAATAATCCGCTAAATAACGTCAGAAAATGCTGACAAGTATTCTTCACATATGTTCACGTATCAAAAAGAGATTGGCTGACATACTTCTCCTGCCTGAAAGGGCAGAATAAGCGCATAAGCCAGGATGGTCAGCACCGAAATTTGAAGAAGGAGGAAACTGTAAATGTACGGCAAAAAAGCAGTGGAAATGACGGACGGTTTTATCGAACGTATCAAAAAATGGCAGGACCTGGAGGGTTCGGCGATCGCCGGCGCGCGTGACGCCATCTCGAAAACGAACAACCCTATCATTAAAATGACGATGGAGTTGATAGCCCACGACTCGGAGAAGCATCGTCTTGTGCAGCAGATGATCATCGACAGCCTGACCAGGGAGTCTGTCCATTTAAGCCCTGACGAACTGGCAAATCTCTCGACGGGTTTGAGCAGCCATGTGGAAGCAGAAGGCGAAGCCCTCCGTTTTGCGGAGGCGGCCCTGAAGGAAAGCGAACTTTTTATCACGAGGTTTCTTCTTTCTTATCTGATAGAAGACGAGAAAAAACATCACAACATGCTGACGCAGCTGGATTATTTCAAGCGGCATCAGGCGGAATCATCCGTCGGCGCCCGCGCTTGATATTAAAAAACGGTCAGCAAAAAAAAGCCGGGATGTCCTATATACTTCATATCAAAGGAGGATTGAAATGATGGCACAGGCAAAATCACAGGAAGTGGAAAAAAGCGGGCCTTCAGCGCCGCAGTTAGGTACTTTTGATGAAATGGAAAACAGGCTCCAGGAATTTTTCCGCAGACCTTTTTCTATCTTTGAACCCGCGTGGATGCCCAGGGTGAAATTCGCCAAAGAGGAAATGCTGGTCCCTGCGGTGGATGTTTTTGACGACAATGGGGACATAGTCATGAAGGCGGAGCTGCCGGGCATGAAGAGGGAAGAGGTTGAAGTCAAGATCGATGACCACACGGTTACAATATCGGGCGAGAAAAAACACGAGGAGAAGGTCGAGAAGAAGGACTACTACCGCGAAGAATGTTCCTATGGCTCATTCACCCGGGCATTCACGCTCCCTGCCGAGGTTGACACTGAAAAGGCCAGGGCGACCCTCAAGGATGGGGTCCTTGAGATCAGGGTCCCCAAGACCGAGGAAGCGAAAATGAAGGAGAAGAAACTGAAGATCGAATAACGGCTGAAAAAAGGGCCGGGACTTTTTTGTCGCCGGCCCTTTTGAACTTCTAAAAACAGCCGGGTCATGACGAGTTACTCTTTCCGGTCAGGCGTCCTTCATCATTTTTTTCACATCAGCTTCCGTTACCGTCATATTATGGGATTTCTTGGCGTGTGCCGTTGTGATATCGACAATTTCTTTCTCGTCGTGGCTTCTTACCATAAAGCCGCACTTCGGATCGCATTCAACTTTTTTTAATTTTTCCGACATGATAATCACCTCCTTCCATATGTATTGTTCCTATTCGTCCCTGAGACCCGCGTCCTGTCATTTCCATCCCCTCGCCCCTGTCAGGGCGGCCCGTCATTGAATTATTAACCCGCCGGGCTGAATTTCTGACCGGATAGTCCCTGCGATAGGTCCAGTATATGTAAAATGGACATGATACGTGTTTGGGGTGTGTGCAATGTTTCTCCGTCTTCAGCGGGTCCGGAATATAGGGATTTTCGAGTGCCTTGCATATAAAAGGGGCCCCTGGCTGTAAATATTTACACATGGAGCCGTCAACAGGAGAATTTGCATCAGGTGCTTTAACAAAAGTTTTATAGTGCCCGGACATTTCAATAGTCTAGGGCATGTACCTTAAAAACAGAATAGGCATATCGGTGTCGAGACTGTAAGAATATTCTCACACATGCCCAAAAATATAAATTGATCAAACTATATATGGTACGGTATAATGTACATCATATTGTACGAGGTGATAAATGAAAAGATTGAAAATAAATGAGGATATCAGGCCGATGTCCGAATTTAGAACTGGCATTGCTTCCTTTATTAAACAGATACATGCTACAAAACGTCCACTTATAATTACACAACACGGAAAAGGTGTCGCTGTTTTGCTTGACGCTGACGAATTCGAATCAATGCAGGATAAGATTGAACTCCTTCAGGATATTCAAACATCGATTAGTCAAATCGAAAGCGGGCAGGGAATTACACACAGCAATGCTAAAGCAGCTGTGCTTGGCAAGATTAAGCAATGAAAGTCGTTTGGTCTCCTCTTGCAATAGACAGAGCGGCTGAAATTGCAAAATATATAGCCCAAGATAACATTATTGCGGCGGAAAACTGGGTTGATACGGTTTTTGCCAAAGTCGAACAACTAAAGTCGTTTCCTGAAAGCGGTCGAACAGTGCCGGAAATAAATAGTCAGAAAATTAAAGAATTAATATATGGTAATTACAGAATTATTTACCGGATAGAAGAAAAGCAAGTCTCTATTCTTACGATACGGCACGGAAAACAAATCCTGCCAACAGATGAAATTGGGGAACAAAAGAGATGATATTCGTGCTCGGCATTATATTTCTGCCAGTAATCGCGGATTTACTCAATAGAAAAATGTGAATAGGCAACTGTGAAGAGATCAGGTGTAAGTGTCACCGCGTAGTCGAAGGGTATGGATGACTGAAGACATAACTCAGAGCGAAAGCTATTAGGTGACTGTCAGTAATTGGAATCAGAGGCCTCCGAAGGCGTTGTTATATGTTCCTCAGCGCTTTTACGGCACAGGCTATAAGTTCAGCCGCGTTTTTCATTTCCTCTTCAGTGTTGTCTTTCCCGACGCTCAGTCTTATCGAAGAGACCGCGTCGGCGTCCGACAGCCCCATCCGCTTCAGGACACCGGAGGGGCTGCAGGAGCCTGCGTGACAGGCCGAACCGGCTGAAAAAGCGACCTGGTCTTTCAGGATCTCCACAAGCTTATATGCCGCTATATCCGGGACCCTGATATTGAGCGTGTTGGGAAGCCGGGGCGCATTTTCGGCGTTCAGTGTGATATCGGGCATCGCATCCCGCAACAGTCCTGACAGCAGGGCGCTGAGATGGGCTGTGTGGGAAATCCTCATTTTCATGTCCCTCATGGCGATCTCGCAGGCCTTGGCCAGACCTGCTATGCCCGGCACATTCTCCGTCCCGGGCCTCATGCCCCGCTCATGTCCGGCGCCGTAGAGGACCGGCTTAATGCGGGCGCCGTTTTTTATGTAGAGCGCGCCGATGCCCTTGGGGCCGTAAAATTTATGCGAGACGACCGTTGCCATGTCTATGACGGGCGTAACGGAAAAATCCGTCTTGCCGACGGACTGTGCCGCGTCGGTATGAAAAGTCACCCCGTGTTCCCTTGCGATCCTGCCGATCTCATCGACAGGCTGGATTGCGCCTGTTTCGTTGTTTGAATGCATGACGGAGATGAGGACCGTGTCTTTTCTTATCGCATTTTTTACCCCCGCGGGGTCGACCACGCAGCTGCCGTCCACAGGGGCGAGCGTCAGCCCGAACCCTAATGATTCAAGGTGTCCGCAGGTATTCATCACCGACGGATGCTCGATCGCGGATATTATGATGTGGCCTTTTCCGTGGGCCAGCGCCGTGCCGATAAGCGCGAGGTTGTTGGACTCGGTGCCTCCGGAAGTGAAGTAAATTTCTTCGGCTGCGCAGCCGAGCATCTCCGAGATGACCTGACGCGACTGGTCTATCGTCGCCTTAACGTTTCTGCCGGGGAGATGCGCGGAGGAGGGGTTGCCGAGGTCCCGCCTCAGAGATGAAAAAACCGCATCGGAGACCTCGGGGTCAACGGCGGTAGTGGCGTTGTTGTCGAGATAGATCATCTGAGGGATTATATCACGAAATGTCCCGGTGGGTTATGGTAAGTTCCACCCCCGGTTTACGAAGCCTCTTCGCTATCCTTTCGACAATGGCGGGAGAGCGGTGGTTTCCGCCGGTGCAGCCGAAGCCCACCGACAGATAGGACCGGCCTTCTTTTTTGTAAAGCGGCACCAGGAAGGCGAGAAGGTCATTGACCTTCGTCATGAATTCTTTCGTCTCGCGCTGACGGAAGACATAATCCGAGACCCTCCTGTCCATGCCGTTTAACTCCCTCAGCGACGGCACGAAGAAAGGGTTAGGCAGGAACCTTACGTCGAAAAGCAGGTCGACGTTCTGGGGCACTCCGTATTTGAAGCCGAACGATATAAGGGCGATGGATATCCGGCTCGTCCCGCCCGCGGGCTGGTAAAAGGATGAGACGAGCTTCCTCAGTTGGTGCGGGGACAGCGAAGAGGTATCGACGATCCTGTCGGCGTTTTGTCTCAGCGCCGAAAGGCTTATTCTCTCGGCCTTTATCGCGTCCTCAAGGTCCCCTCCAAGAGGGTGCGGCCTCCTCGTTTCCTTAAACCTCCTTATGAGGACGTCCGTTTCGGCGTCCAGGAAGATTATCTCCATTTTGAGCTTTTTCCTGAGGTTTTTTATCGTCCTGTCGATGCCGTACAGGAACTCCTTTTCGCGGATATCTATGCCGATGGCGACATCGCGGGCGGCATGGGGTCCGGAAATCCTCGCCACGAGAGAACTGATGAGGGACACCGGCAGGTTATCGACACAGAAAAAATTCAGGTCTTCCACCGCCCTCAGGGCGACGGTCTTTCCTGAACCCGAAAGACCGGTGATGATCAGGACACGGGAGGGTCCAGGGGCCCCCCGCGCCGCTGGTCCGGTTTTAACGTCCGGTCTTTTGTTCACTGAGCAGGGCCTCTATTTTTTTACCGGTTCTATCAGTCCGAAGTTGCCGTCCTGTCTTTGGTAGATGACGTTGATGTCCCCGCTTAAGTCATTGATGAATACATAGAAGTCCTTGTCGAGGAGTTCCATCTGCATCGAGGCCTCATCCGGGCTCATCGGCTTGAGCTCAAAACGCTTGTTCTTGATTATCCTGCCGGTGTCCTTCGGCTCGGAGGCCTTTTCCCCTGTCTCGGTCCCCGGGGCCGTCCTTGTCGCCCCTCCCTTTCTGTGGGAGACCTGTTTTTCCTTGTATTTTTTTACCTGCCTGTCGAGCTTTTCGGAGACCTCATCGATCGCGGAATATATCTCGCCCGTCACGCTTTCGGCCTGTATCAGCACACCGTTTACCTTAAGGAGCACCTCGGCCTTATGCCTGAATTTCTTTTCTATGCTGAGTGTCACGACCGCCTCAGTAATGTCGTGCAGATAACGTTCGAACTTGCTGATCTTCTCCTCTGCGTAGGTCCTTATTGCAGGTGTTACTTCGAGATGCCTGCCGTTTACGATGATGTTCATCTTATTCTCCTTTTCTTTCGTCATATTTTATTATCTTCCAAAAAGCCGGCTTCGTCTACCTCTTCCTCTGGCTCTGGGAAGGCAGTTTCAGCTCCTCCCTGTATTTTGCGATGGTCCTTCTGGCTATGTTTATGTTCTGGCCCTTGAATATATCTACAATCCGCATGTCGCTCAGGGGTTTGGACGTGTCTTCTTCGGAAATGATCTTTTTTACCATGTCCTTTACCGACGTCGAGGAAATTTCCCCGAACTCGCCCTGTATCGCGTTGCTGAAGAAGAACCTGAACCCGTATATCCCCCTGGGACAGGAAAGGTATTTGTTGGACGTGACCCTGCTTATGGTGCTTTCATGGAGGTTTAATTCCTGCGCGATGTCCTTCAGATTGAGCGGTTTCAGGGACCCGACCCCGTTGTCGAAGAAATCCCTCTGATAGGTCAGGATGCACTCGCTCACCCGGTAGATGGTCTTGTTCCTCTGGTCGAGGCTCTTCATGAGCCAGACCGCGGACCTGAGTTTGTCCTCCAGGTACTGCCTGTCCTCCTTCGGGACGGAGTTTTTGTTTTCGAGCAGCTTCTGATAATAACTGTTTATTCTCAGTCTCGGAAGGCCCTCATCATTGAGTATTATCTGGTACCCGGTGTCGGTCTTGATTATGTAAACGTCAGGGGTTATGTAATTGGTGGTCGGGGTAGAAAAGTTCACCCCCGGCTTGGGGTCCAGGCCCTCGACGATCTTCACGGCGGCCATGATATCTTCGAGTGAAATGTCGTAGATTTTCGAGAGCTGGCTGTATTTTCTCTTCCCTATGAGATCGAGGTGGTTTAGGACCAGTTTATCGACAAGCGAATTCTCGAGATTTAACGCCCGGAGTTGAAGATGCAGGCACTCTTTTATGTCCCTCGCCCCAATTCCCGGAGGATCGAAGCTCTGTATAAGCCTCACGGCCCTTTCGACGGTCCCGGCGTCGGCCCCGGAGGCAGTCATCAGCTCCTCGTCCGACGCGACGAGATAGCCGTTTTCGTCTATATTTCCGATTATCGTCTCTCCGACGCTTCTTACCGTCTCGGGCTCCTTTGAGAGTCTCAACTGCCAAAGCAGATGATCGAAGAGGTCGGCGGCGGTGGTAAGAAAGTATTCGAAGGAAGGCTGCGTGACATTTCCCGTCGTGAAATAGCCCAAATCTCTGCCGTCGTAGCTTCTTTCGTCGAAATAATCGTCATTGGTAGAGCCCATAAGCCTTTCGAGGGGCATTTCGGCCTCTTCCCTCTCTTCGTGTATCTCGCCGGCTTCCCTCTCCTCGGCAGTCGTCTCGCCTGCCTCATATTCTGACGAGACGTCCATCGACTCTTCGAGGAAGGGGTTTTCGACCAGTTCCTGGGTTATCGCCTGCTGGAGTTCGAGCTGGGGCATCTGCAGAAGCTTGATAGCCATCTGAAGCTGCGGGGTCAGTATCAGTTTCTGGGACAGTCTGAGTTCGAGACGGCTTTCGAGCGCCATCAGAGTCTGAACTCCTCTCCCAGATAGACTTCCTTCACCTTCTGGATCGAGACAAGTTTTTCCGGCGTCCCCTCTTCGAGTATCTCGCCGTTACTGATTATATAGGCCCTGTCGGTTATGGAGAGGGTTTCCCTTACGTTGTGGTCCGTAATTATTATCCCCAAGCCCTTTGATTTGAGATACACCATCATTTTTTTGAGTTCGATGATCGCGATAGGGTCGATTCCGGCGAACGGTTCGTCAAACAGTATGAAATCAGGTCTGGTCGCGAGGGCGCGGGCTATCTCGGCCCTCCGCCTTTCACCGCCCGAAAGCCGGAAGCTGTCCCTCTTTGCGAATTCCCTCAGGTTGAATTCTTCAAGCAGGCGTTCGGTCTCGGAGTTGATCTCTTCGGAGGACAGCCCCTTTATCTCGAGTACCGCCCTTATGTTGTCCTCGACCGAGAGTTTCCTGAATATGGAGGACTCCTGGGGGAGATAACTGATGCCGAGGGCCGCCCTTTTGTACATCGGCAGGAGGCTTATATCCATGTCATTAAGGAAGATGCTGCCTTTGTCCGGCCTTACGAGCCCCAGGATGCTGTAGAAGGTCGAGGTCTTTCCGGCGCCGTTAGGCCCCAGAAGTCCCACGATCTCTCCTTTTGTCACGTACAGGTCGATATTATGTATGACCGTCTTTTTACCGTAACTTTTTTGAAGTCCGCTGACCCTAAGGAGGTCCATTTACCGGTCCTTCCTGTTTTTGAGGAAGACCTTGCTGTGTTCTATATTGGAACGGTCCTCCTTTATGTGATAGGTCATCTTGCTGCCGGTTATGACGTTGTCCCCGTCCACGGCCCTCGGGTCTCCGGTGAAGACGACCTTGTCCTCTTCGGCGTAATAGACCGCACTCCGGGAGGTAATGGCCCTGGTCTCCCTGAAGAGTCTGACGTTCCCGTCGGCCTCGATCTTCGTGACCTCACCTCCGCCCTCTTTATAGTGGATAAGCATCCGGTCGGCGGACATGGTCATGTCGGAGGTCTTTACCACGACGTTTTTTTCGAACAGCGCTGTATGCGCCCTGTTGTCGGCCGTGAGGGTCTCGGAGGTGACCGTGATCGGACCCTTCATCCGCGGCCGCTCCGTCTCCGCCGGTGACGAAACCGGCCAAAGGAGCACAACCAGGGCGCTAATTATTAAAAGTGGCCTTGACATCTTTCAGTATCCTTACCTTCCGTTGATTGTTGTCCGCATTCAGTCCGGTGCCGGTGAGGGTGAATTTCCTGCCCTCCAGGCGGACCGCCCTGTCCGACTTTAATATTCCTGTTGAGTTTTCGAACTCTATGTTCTCCGCGGTTATCGTATAATCCTTCTCTTTCGCCCTGATCGGACCGTTGATCGTAAGTTTTTTCCCTGCCATGTCATACACGCCGCTGTCGGCGATTATACTCGTTTCCTTGTCACTTATGGTGACCTCGATATCCGAGAGTTCCGCTATAGTGCCCTTGCCTTTGAGGTCGGCCCGCTTCGCGGTCAGTGTCCAGTCCTTGTTCCCGTCCTTTGTATGGACGATCCTTATGCCCTCAAGAAACGAGCCGCCGGCCTGTTTTAAGCCGGGCATCTTTACTTTATCGTCTCTAACTATAAGAAAATACAGGGATAATGCCACTACCGTGATAACAACAAGCGGGACTTTCCTCATATGAAAAATTTTATCATATATGGGTCATTTAGTAAAGGCAAATAGTATGCCAGTTTATCGGCTGACCCCTTCATACAGGGCTTTTTTCATCACCTCGACCGGCGGCGTCCGGCCCGTCCAGAGCTCGAAGGCCAGAGTCCCCTGATACAAAAGCATGTCCAGCCCGTCGATAGTCTGGCAGCCCCGCTTTTCAGCCTCGATGAGAAACGCCGTCTTTTTATAGATGAGGTCGCAGACGACCTGTTTTTTGCCCAGGAGGTCCGGGTCAAGCGGCAACGGGTCGTCTTCTTTTAACCCAAGGGACGTGGCGTTTATAATTATATCGAAGCCGGTCAGATCGTTTATACGCTCTATACCCGTTACATTCCGTCTGATCCTGGAGAGGTCGGAGACGAGTCCGCGCAGCCTTTCCTTCGACCGGTTATATATGCTCAGACCCGAGGCCTTCTCACTGAGGTAGTAACTCACCGCCCGGGCAGCGCCGCCGGCGCCCGCCACGAGGACGTTTTTCCCTGAGAGGTCGATGCCTCTTTCGGAGACCGACCGCATAAAACCCCTTCCGTCTGTATTGTATCCCGTAAGTTTCCCGTCTGCATTGACGATCGTGTTTACCGCCCCTATGAAACGGGCCTCGACGCTCAGGTCATCGAGAAAGGGAATGACCGTCTCTTTATGCGGGACCGTTACATTGACGCCGCGAATGCCCAGAGCCCTCAGGCCCTCGACCGCGGGCCCGAGCCGTTCAGGATGGACCGGAAACGGGAGGTAGCAATAATCCAGGCCCAGATTTTCGAAGGCGGCATTGTGCATGGCAGGCGAGCGCGTCTGCTCCACCGGGTATCCGAGTATGCCTGTTACGATCGTCCTGCCGGTAATGGTCACATAATTATCGTAACATAACTTCGCGACCGACAGGACGGGCGTCGTACCGCGGCCCGGACACTATATCTTCTTCAACTCGGATTTGGCGAGGGCGGCCTTTGCAGCGGCCGTTTTTTTATAATATTTCTGGATCTTCGGCAGGTTTTTGGCCGCGACAGCCTTATAAAGGTCACCCTCCGCCTCCGCGAGATCGAGCCGCATATAGTAATCGAGCGTTTCGAACATATGGGCTAGCACGATCCTGGCGGTGATCAGAGGATGGTTGTTAGTGACGTTTGCCTCCTTAAAGCGCGTGCCGTGTTCAAGTTCGACCTCAAGCCCGATCCTGAACTGCTCGGGATCGATCTTAAGTCCCGCGGCATCGATCTGCCTGAGCAGGACCTTCGCCTCCTTCAGACTGATCGAGGGGTCCTTGATCTTCGTCCAGTCCCTCAGACCCAATTCCTTACAGACCCTTTTTACCTCTTCTTTTGTCACGTATTCCGGCAGTTTCATGAGGCCTCCTGATATGCTGATTTTTTGATAATATTCTAACAGAAATAGACCCGCTTGAAAGCAGAGCGGTCCCGAGGTCTTCCTTTGCCGCATCCGTCTGCCGCCGGGGCGTAGTGGGTTTTGGCGCGCGTTAAATAATATAATACCTGATGAACGACATTACCGGGTCTGAGATGCCGGGGAGTGAGGGGGGCAAAAAAAAGCAGGGTCTCCAGGCAGAGGCGGAGGGTTTCCTCCTGGACTCCGTGCTGCCGGCACTCCCGGGTTCCGAAGCCAGGGCATCCCAGAGGGCCATGGCGCAGGCCTGCTGCCGCACTATTGAAGACGGCGGTGTCCTGATGGTGGAGGCGGGGACCGGAACGGGAAAGACCTTTGCCTACCTTATTCCACTGGTCCTCTCAGGAGAGAAGGCGATCATCTCGACAAAGACGAAAAATCTGCAGGAACAACTTGTGGCCAAGGACCTCGCATTTTTGTCCTCGTTAAAAAAGTTCAGCTACTCCATGGCAAAAGGCCGGTCCAATTATCTCTGTCTGAGGCGGCTGAGGTCGTTTGGGCCCCAGAATGAGGGTGACGCGGCAGGCCACAGGGCGCTGACGGCGTGGGCCGATGAAACCCAAACAGGGGACTTTGAAGAATTAAGGCTCCAGAGGTCTCCCATCCACGACAGGGTCTGCTCGGACGGGGACGCCTGCAGGAAGATGAAGTGCCGTTTCCAAAGGGACTGCTTTTACTACAAGGCGCGCCAGAGGTGGGAGTCTTCCCGGATAGTCGTGGTCAACCACGCCCTGCTGGCTGTAAACTCGATGATGCCGGAGGACTCGAAGATCCTGCCGCGGGCGGACGCGCTCGTCATCGATGAGGCCCACTCCCTCGATGGTGTGCTGTCGGACCAGATCGGCATAAACCTGTCACGGCAGAGGGCCGAAAAGATCCTCTCCAGGCTGCTCAGGCCCGACGAACGGGGGGTATATAAAGGCCTGCTTGCGGCATCCCCGGGCCTGCATGCCCCGTTTGAATCGCTCAGGGAGGAAATCGGCCTGTTCTGGACCAGGGTATCTTTTGACCTTCGAAACCGCACCGCCATAAAAGAGCCGTTTGCTCTGGAGGGGCGGATGCGTGAACTGGCCGGCTCGATAAGGGCCTTCGTCAAAGAGATCAAGGGGGCCGCGATCGGACTTTTTGAAGAGGACGAGGAGGTCGAACTCGGCGGGGCGATGCTGAAGCTCGGCGCGTTCGCCGATGAGATGGAGGTCTTGGCCGGGGGAGGGGAGGGGTCCGTGAGGTGGCCCGAGATCGAGGAAAAAAGGATCGGCCTCAGGATGGTCCCGATGTTTCCGACCGATTTCATGAGGGACAATATCGTTGCCGGCTACCGGTCGCTCATCCTTACGTCGGCAACACTGTC
>JACRLQ010000052.1 GCA_016215155.1 Nitrospirota bacterium | reverse complement strand
TGATCGATTCTCCTTTTTTAATTGTTTTTAAATTGCCGTTATTATGGCTGCACAACGTCATGCTCAGGGGCGCGGGCCACGAAGACCAAAACTGAAAACGAAAAGCGGTTAATCCCGCGTCGCCTGGAGCAAATTGGTACGCCCGGCATGGGCGTGAACTTATGGGGTGTAAGTCCCCTGTACGAGAACTGAAAGGTGTTCATGATTATGGATACTAACAAAAGTACTAGCCGAAGGCAAGTGCGATTTCGTGAGGAATCGTGCGTAGGAAGCCGGAGCGCAAACGTGCGAGACGACGAACAGAAACCGCATACAAGGCTTAGTCTCTGGGCGAGCCAGCCAATCATGGCAAAGCCCACAGGTTCAGGAGATAGGGTAAATGCGGCGTTTGTGCACGGAAAGTTCACGTTCTTATCCGGGGAGATCTGCGCGTCACGCGATAGGAGGCTTATGAGCAACTGCCGGAACAGGTCTACCCGGTTTAACAATGACCCGGCATATTCCGCTGCTGTCGGCGGATATGAGTCCCAACCACCCCGGCCTTCGGCCACCCCTCCTTATCAAGAGGGGCGTCTTTGGGAGACACAAAACAGACAGCAACTCATGAACAGTTCTATAGCGCCCTCCGTGGAAACACTGCGGGTAAGCACGCAGAAGTCAGCAGACGGCATAGTAGTCGCAATCGACGAAGGCCTGAACGTAGAAAAGAGGATGACACTATCATGAGCTCTCATACGGCGATGAATCCGAACGGGAGAGTCGAATGAGGCGCGTCATGGAAGGCTGTCCCCTCGATCCTGTCACATTGGAACAGGTTGTCAAAGGAGACAACATGCTCAGCGCATGGAAACAAGTCAGGGCCAACAAAGGGGCTCCCGGTATTGATGGTATCACTATCGAAGAATTCCCCGCGTATGCCCATGAGAACTGGAAGGGGATTAAGGCATCCCTGCTGGAGGGGACGTATTGTCCTACTCCGGTAAAACGTGTCGAGATTCCAAAGGACAGCGGCGGTACCCGACCTCTGGGCATCCCCGTTGTCATGGATCGTGTGATTCAACAGGCGATCACCCAGGTTCTCAGTCCTGTCTTTGATCCCTATTTCTCTGAATCCAGTTTCGGGTTCAGGCCGGGCCGTTCCGCCCACCAAGCTGTCAAGAAGGTACTGAGGCTCATTCAAAGAGGATATGCCTATGCCGTGGATATCGACCTTGAGAAGTTCTTCGATACGGTCAACCACGACATTCTGATGAACCGGGTATCCCGGAGCATTACGGACAAAGGCATCCTCCGTCTGATAGGCAAGTATCTTCGGGCCGGTGTCGTCGTAAACGGCAGGCTGAATGAAACATCCAAAGGAGTACCGCAGGGCGGGCCGCTTTCTCCGCTTCTGAGCAATATCCTTCTGGATGACCTCGATAAGGAATTGGAGAGACGGGGGCATCAGTTCGCACGATATGCCGACGATCTTATCATACTGGTGAAATCCAAACGGGCCGCTTATCGCGTGATGGAGAGTATCAGCCGTTTCCTTGAGCAAGTCCTCAAGGTGAAGGTCAACAGGGAGAAAAGCCGGGTGGTAAAGGCCGAGGAGAGTTCTTTCCTCGGGTTCACCTTCACCCGGAAGAAACTCACTGTCTCTGAGAAATCCATAACACGATTTAAAACCGAACTGCGTCGTCTCACTGGCCGCAGTTGGGGTGTCTCGATGGACTACCGGTATTATAAAATCCGTGCCTATGTGCAAGGATGGATGAACTACTTCGGCGTTGCTATGAAGTATAACGATGTCGTTGAGTTCGATCATTGGCTCAGGCGTCGCATCCGTATGTGCTATTGGAAACAGTGGCGCAGGATAAAGACTCGTATCGGAGAGTTGATGAGACTCGGAGTCCCGAAGGACTTTGCAATCGGCACAGGTATGAGGGGGCTCACTTCCATTCGCACACTGTGGATCAAGATCCACCATCCGGCTAAGGCCCGATGATTTCTGCGAACCGCCCACTGCGGACCCGCATGGTGGGTGGTGTGGGGGCTGGGGGTTAACTACCCCCGGCTACCCGATTTAACTTCTGAATAGTTCTTTGAAGTTTAATGATATTAAATCTCCAAATAGTTTTATTG
This sequence comes from Nitrospirota bacterium, assembly GCA_016215155.1. GTDB lineage: Bacteria > Nitrospirota > Thermodesulfovibrionia > Thermodesulfovibrionales > UBA6898 > PALSA-1316. The sequence goes on along the minus strand of JACRLQ010000052.1, from coordinate 98,878 downwards.
GAAGTGGCGGTTTATAGTTTTTAAAGATTTCCTCAATCTCCGTAATTTTGTCCGATTTATTTTCTGTATTCTTTGGTCCTATCCAGTAACGGCTGTTGTCTCCGAAAGGTTCCCAGACGACGAAGTTATCACCACTGTATTCAAATTCGATGTGATTTTCTTTTCTTTCAAATAGTCTTCTTGCCTTTATATTTCTTATTCCTTCCAGTGATGAAAGAATTTTGACTAACTTCCGAAGGCTAACAAAATAGACATTGTCTATCTCGAATGCGAAAGGTTTGCCGTCATTGTCTTTTATTGTATATGTCTTCATTTTGGTGAAGTTAACGACCAGCATGAGGGGCGCGGGAGCAACAAGGCCAAAACTTAAAAAGAAAGACGGCTATTCCCGCGTCCCTCTCGATGCTTTTGTTACCTGTTTTAGTCGTATCCCCTGTCTTTCTAATCTTCCGAAGCTCCATCTATAATCTTTTAAAAAGAACTCTTATTGATTCTTTGCCTTTTCCTCTGATCATAGAAAAAGCAGTATAGGCAATTATTAAGCCAGGGAGGCCAGCAGCCCATTGAACCCATGACTGATCGTAGTTGGCTGCAACGACTATGAGGCACACGCCAGCAAGAAATGCGACAATTGGAAAAATTACATTAAAGCCAATAAGTTCCTTTAAAGAAAGATTTCTGTAGCAGCTTTTCGCTTCTTCGTGTCTACCTATTTTTTCCAAAAGCAATCCTTTTTGGTGTAAGGTTTCTAAATTTCGGGAATCCACCAAAAGAGAACGGTCATAAAAAGCTAGGGCAGTATCAGCATTGTATAAAGCTGGGTCTGGGGATGAATCCCCCGAAAACATCTCACCAAGAAGACGCCAGTGCTTTGAAAGTTGGTTAGAAGATAACGAATTAAATCTTTCTTCAGCTTTTTTCTGCATGCCCATTTTTTCAAAATTGACACCTGACAGGAAATATGCGCGCTCAAATTCTTTGTCCGGCAATGGTTCTTTTAATAATTCTGACGCTGAATATTGCTTTTTGTTTTTAGCCGACTGGGATGATATAAAAGTATTGATGAGCTCTTCCAAATATTTCTGGCTTTCTGTAAAATCGTTTTGCAAGAAACTAACATTGTTTTTTATGCCGATTCTATCTTTGCTGGTTATGATATGCCTGCGTTTCATATCTGTCAACGTTTTTTTCGGCTTTTCGACGTTTTTTTATTGATATGTGGAATGGCGTTCTATATAATAGTTTTAATTCGGGGCTAAACGAGAATCGGCATAATTTCAAAAAATACTTATTTGGGGGGTCCTATGATCAAGGGGTTCGAGGAATATTTAGGCCGAAAGGACCTCGTCCATGATAAGTATATTTCCTACTATGTTAACTGGGTGTCCTCCTGCTATTCCTATCTGAACCAACCCGATGATTGTCTCCTGGCTACGGACCAGGTACAGGACTTCCTGAAGCATATCTCCCGGACCCGAGCGGACTGGCAGGTCAAACAGGCCGAAGCGGCTATAAGATCTTACATCTGGCTCGCGCTAAGCCGCAAAGCGCAAAGAATAAAGCAATCTCCCTACAGCCCATTTACAACCCGTTCAATTCCGTCCTTAATCAGTCTTACATTAAAATTAACAAGCAGGCCAAGTTTCATTCCCGATAGCCGCAGGTAGGTCATTAATTGTTTTTTATGGACAGGCATAACCTTTTCTATAGCCTTCAATTCAATAATCACCAAATTATCCACGATCAAATCCGCCCGAAAACCAAGAGCAATATCAACGTCTCCATAGCGCACTGGAATTCCAACCTCTTTCTCGCATTTCAACCCCAATTTCTTTAATTCGTATGCAAGAACTTCGAGATAAACCGATTCCAATAGACCCGGCCCCAGGGTTGTATGAATTTTAAAACAACAATCCACGATGGTCTTCGATAGCTGATTTTCATCCAGATTATTCATTGTAACTTTGCGGCTTTGCGCGAAAAGGGGTTATAAGTTTGATATGACATCAGGACGATACAGGAACTCCTTGGCCATGAAGACCTTCAGACAACCATGATTTACACCCATGTCGCCAAGTTGAATGTCCTTGGGGTAAAAAGTCCCCTGGACGAATGAGCCCCCCTCACCCTTGCCCTCTCCCTCAATGGAGCGGTACTGAAGACTCCAGTGAAGCCGACAGAGGCGCTTTAAGCAGCCGGAACCCATTGAGACAACATGGATACCCGATTAAGGTCCTCGGGTATGACAGATAAAGCGCAAGGATCAAGACTGCATTGAGACAACATGGATGCCCGATTAAGGTCCTCGGGCATGACGGATAAAGCGCAAAGAGCAGGTGACACGCGCCTGAGATCGCCTGTGTCATCCGTTGCGAGGGGTGAGGGATGCGCTGATTTTAAACAGGCTACCGCCGGGTCATGCACGGTATCCCGAAACGGCATGATATAGAAATGTAATGATATTCCCCGCTGCATACAAACAATAATAAGAATGAATGGACTTCTGAAACCCTGCTTAATTCTAAAGAAACAGCCCCGGAATGTAAAGAAGATAATGATCACGCGGGATCAGGCTGAAAACTTTAAGACTCAGTGGATTCCCGCCTAAGAACCGCGGGAATGACGGCCTATCCCTCTCTCCCCGAAAACCTTTGAGCGGCGCGCTGCCGGGCCTTGACGGCCTCTTCAGCGCGATCCTTGGGCGGCGAACTGGTTTTAAGAGAGCTTAAAAGGACTCTGGAGGCGGCAGCCACCTCGTCGACCGCCCTGATAAACGCGTCCTCGTTTGCCTTCGACGGCTTGTTGAAGCCGCTTACCTTTCTCACGAACTGGAGCGCCGCCCCATGGATCTCTTCGTCCGTCACGGGCGGTTCAAGTTAAAGAGGGTCTTGATGTTTCTGCACATACGCATTGCCTCCCTGTATCACAATAATCTTACGCCGGGCCCGTGGGGACCGACTCCAGAAGCTCCCACCTCTCATAAATTTCAGTGATCTTCCGGTCAAGCTCTTCGATCCTCGCCTTTGTCTCGGGGATCCTGCTTCCGTCGTGCCTGTAGAAATCAGGGTCCGCCAGTTTCTCGTAGAGCCTGCCGCGCTCGGATTCCAGGGACTCGATGAGGGCCGGCAATGTCTCAAGTTCTTTTTTCTCATTAAATGTCAGCGTGCGCGGACGGACCTGTTTGCCCCTCTGTTTTACCGGCTTTGCGCCCTTTTCGGTCTTGACTGCGGTCTCTGATGCCTTAGCGTTCCGCTGCCTGAGCCAGTCATCATAGCCTCCCACATATTCGCCCAGCCGACCGTCTCCTTCGAATACAATAGTGCTGGTGACTATATTATTCAGGAACTCCCGGTCGTGGCTGACAAGGAGGACCGTCCCCTCGTACTCAATCAGCATCTCCTCCAGAAGCTCAAGTGTGTCGGAGTCGAGGTCATTCGTCGGCTCATCCAGCACCAGCACGTTTGAAGGCTTCGTAAAAAGCTTTGCCAGGAGGGCGCGGTTTCGTTCCCCCCCCGAGAGGACCTTTACCGGAGAACGCGCCCGATCGGAGGAGAAGAGGAAATCCCCGAGGTACCCGATTATATGGCGCGTCCTTCCGCCCACAGTCACATGATCGGCCCCGTCTCCTATATTTTCAGCCACCGATTTATCATCATCCAGCTGTTCCCTGTGCTGATCGAAATACGCCACCTCCAGGTTCGTCCCGCGGCGCACGGAGCCGCTTTGCGGCCCCATCGAGCCCAGCAGAATTTTTAGCAGGGTAGTCTTGCCGGAGCCGTTGGGTCCTATGATCCCGATCTTGTCCCCGCGCATAATTATCGTCGAGAAATCCCCGATGAGGGTGCGGCCCTCAAAGTCACAGCTGATGCCTTTGGCCTCGATGACCAGCCTGCCTGAGCGCTCCGCCTCATTGAGCCTCATCGCGGCGCTCCCGGTCTGCTCGCGCCGGGCCTGCCGCTGCCGCCTCATCTCCTTAAGGGCGGTCACCCTGCCCTCATTTCTTGTACGGCGGGCCTTTATGCCCTGCCGTATCCATGCCTCTTCCTTCGCCAGCTTTTTATCGAAGAGCGCATCATGCGTCGCCTCAGCATCAAGTTCGGCCTGCCTCCTGGCCAGATACGTCCCGTAATCGCCCGGCCAGTCCGTAAGCCTGCCCCGGTCCAGCTCGATTATCCGCGTCGCCAGGGTCTGAAGGAATCTTCTGTCATGGGTTATAAAGAGTATAGCGCCCCTGAACCCGGCCAGGAACTCCTCAAGCCAGCCGATCGATTCGATATCCAGGTGGTTCGTAGGCTCGTCAAGGAGCAGGATGTCGGGCCCACTTACCAGCGCCCGCGCCAGCAGCACCCTCCTTTTATATCCTCCTGACAGCCCGGAGACAGAAGCGTCAGGGTCCAGTTTCAATCGGGAAAGGACGGTATCTACCGTCTGATGTATCTGCCAGCCACCTTCAGACTCGATTAGATGCTGAATGCGCTCGAGTTCCTGGATCAGGGCAGCGTCATCATCTCCATGGGCGAGGCGGCGGCTCACCGAGTGGTATTCCGAGAGCAGGCCTACCATGCCGCCGAGACCGCCGGAGACGACCTCAAATACTGTTCCATTGAGGTCCTGAGGCACTTCCTGCTCTAAAGACGCTGTTCTTACACCCTGCTGAAGTATGACCTCCCCCGCATCGGGTGTGATCTCGTTGTTTATGATACGTAATAAGGTGGACTTGCCGGCGCCGTTTCTGCCCACCAGACAGACCCGCTCGCCCCGTTCCAGGTGAAGGGTCACGCCGTCGAGGAGTTCCGGCCCGCCGAAGGCAAGCCTCACTCCCTGCAAACTTATTAAAGCCAAATTTCACCTCGATAAAATAGTGACGGAAATTTCCGGCAGGGCCGGACTGCATCTATTTCATGAGGTATATTATAACCGGAATTGGCCCGTGAGAGCCTGCAATACAGACCGACTCTGATCTCGCCACACGAGATAAAAAAAGAGGCGGCCGGTATTAATCGGCCGCCTCTTATGGGGTGTTAGGTCAGTACAATCAGGCTGCCACGGTCTTTTCGGTCTCCTTGAGCCAAAGAAGTCTCGAACCGTTGACAGTCGATCTGTTGCTGATTTCCATGAACTTTGCGGCATCATCATCAAGGCCGGCGTCCCTCTTAAACGGGTTGAAAGAGGCCTTGACCTTCGTCTTAAGCGGTTTCTTCACATCAGAGTCCTTGGGCATCTTGAGCGCTCCCCCCATCGCCTCCGACAAAGAGATGAATATGTCGGCGTTGGTCTTTGAATCGCCGGCAGGACATGCCGAGGGCCTGACCTCTTTGACCCTGCCCAGGTAATCCACCACAGTGCCGCAGGACTCAAGCGCGTGCGCCGCCGGCAGCACCAGATCGGCCTGGGTCGCGAGTTCCGTCATATGGGACGCCTGGACGATCAGGAAATCCGTCTGCGGTCTGGCGGTCAGAGGGACGTCCCCTATTGCATAGAGGACCTTTGATGACGATGAAGCCATCTCACCGAACTTCTTCCCCTCGGAAGTGAGCCCCATCAGTACCACGCCTCTGGCATTGGCCTCAAAAGGCACGGCGCAGGCCTCTCCCTTTATTAGGGTCAGGTTCTGGGCCGCCCTGAAGAGCGAGGGGGCCGACAGTATGACCGGATGCTTCGAAGCCATAAAAAGGTCCGCCGCCTCCATGGCCTTGTCTGAGGGGTCGATATGCGCCAGCGCGCCTTTGTTTATCACAATCAGTTTGGCGCCGTCGTTATTCATCTTCTTTCTGATTACGGCATGTACCGCGGGGAGCACCCTCGCCCACTGGTCCGCGTCTATGCCGGCCAGAACGAAGAGGTCCGCCTTATCAAGATCGGCGGAACCGGCCCTGAGGCTGTCGTAGTCGGCGTAAAGGCTGACGGACGAATCGACGTTTTTGGTCTTTATTACGTCTGACGCCAGTTTCTTAAGAAGGAGCGCGTCTTCATTGAGGATGCTGCCGCTGCTTATTACAGATGCGTCACCACCGGCCGCCTGAAGCTTCGAAGCAGCCAGACCCAGCGCCTCTTCCCAGGTGGTCTCCTTAAGTTCACCGCCTTCCTTTTTCATCGGCTTGGCGACCCTCATTTCACTGTATATGCTGTCGAACCCGAAGCGGCCGATGGCGCAGATAAAACGTTCCACGCTTCCCTCCGCCGTCCCCGTGTTGACCTTGGCGACCTGTCCGTCTTTCATGCTCACCGATATGCTGCAGGCGTTTCCGCATGACAGACAGACGGAAGGGGTCTTTTCGTATTCCCACTCCCTGCCCTTCCTCCACCTGTCGGCCTCAAGCAGCGCGTTCACCGGACATACATCAACGCAGCTTCCGCAGAAGGTGCAGCCGGATTCCTGCAGCGGGGCGTCGTTGGCGGTGACCACCTTCGAGCCTACACCCCTGCCGCTGAATTCGAGGACGTTCGTGCCCTGGGACTTGCAGATCCTCACGCATCTGCCGCACAGGATGCAGTAGTCCGGGTCCCTCCTGATGCAAGGATTGGCCTCATCCGTCGAAAAGCCGAACTTCTTCCTTGTGAAGGTGGATTCCTTAAGTTCAAAATCATACGCATATTTCTGGAGATTGCATACGCCTGCCTTTGTGCAGGTCATGCAGTCAAGGGGGTGCATCGAGAGGATCAGGTCGATAACGAACTTCCGGATCTCCTGTACCTTTTCGGTCTTCGTATTGACTACCATGCCCTCCCTGCCCCTGGTAGTGCAGGCGATCATCGGGGACTTCATCCCCTCGATCTCGACCAGGCAGAGCCGGCAGGCGCCGATGCCCTTCATCCCCTTCATGTAGCAGAGGTTGGGGATATGGATACCCACGGACGCCGCGGCGTCGATAAGGTTGGTGCCCTCCGGGACCTGGACTTCCTTGTTATCTATCTTCAGATTTACTGTCTTTGACATTGAGACCTCCGTATATAAAAATATGCATTTAGTTCCTAAGCCCCTGCGCCGACCGTTGCCTTTGCGTCGACGAGGACGATCGCCTCTACCGGACAGACCTTTATGCAGTTGCCGCACCGGGTGCAGCGCTTCTGCCTTATCTCGAACGGGAGATAGCCGCTCTTATGCGGCTTTTTCTTCTCTCCATGTATCGCCAGGTCTTTGCAGACATCCTTGCATTCGCCGCAGCTGATGCATTTTCCCGGGACGATCCGGTATTCAATCATGGCCGCGCACTTCCGGTCCGGACATCTTCCCGCCACATGCTCCTGATAGACGCCGGTATCGAGCCAATCGAGGATAAACTTTCCGGTGTCCTTGCCCTTCTTGCAGAAGGACGCCTCTACCATGTCGGCGGATATCCGCCTGAGCGCAAGAAGGTCGTCCTCGGAGCCGCTGCCGGCAACAAGGCTGCCGAGCCTTATCCTGGCCTCATAACTTCCCATCGCGCACGGGAAGCACCGGCCGCACATCGGGCCTGCCAGGAATTCCGTCACGAAATAGAGCGCCTTTTGGACCGGGCAGCCCATCTGCCCGGCGGCAGCTTTTATGTCCTCTACCTTAAGTTCCTTTTCAAGTTCAGTCATCGAAAACCCCTAGTACATGTCCTCTGCCATGTAAATGATCTCAGGCAGGAGGTAAGAAACCAGATCACGGTATGAGATCATGCCGACGATCTGCTCGTTTTCGGTAATCGGCAGATGCCTTATCTTCTTTTCGGACATCAGCTGGACGGCCACGCTGATGTCCACTGACGAATCGAGGGTGATCGGCTTCTGGGTCATGACGTTGCCCATCACCTCCTCGTTTATCGGCACCTTCTTGGCGAAGCAGTGCATGATATCGCGCTCGGTAAAGATGCCGATAATCTGCTTGTTGTCGTCGACAATAAGGATCGACCCGATATTGTTGCCGTCCATGATCGTGACCGCGTCCGAAAGTTTGCAGTCTTTTTTACAGGTGACGACCTTCATCGGTTTAGACTGTAATACGTCTTTGAGTAGCATTTTAGCCCTCCTTTCGAGTACCTCTAATTTATCAGTGGGGATCTTAAACTGTTCTTCAAGCTGTACCACGCTCTTTTTCTTGATCTTGACCGCGCCTACGGGACAGGCCTGGTAGCAGGCCTTGCACTTCGTGCAGTAGTCCCGGTCTATGGTAAAGATGTCTCTGGTCTCCATGACCGCGTTAAACGCGCAGGCCTCTTTGCAGAGACCGCACCGTATGCACTCGGGCTGATGTATGAGAAAGACCCCGGTATTTTTGCAGACATTCGCCCTGCAGTAATTGTCATATATATGCTCTTCATACTCATGCCTGAAATATTTGATCGTGCTTAAGACCGGGTTCGGGGCGGACTGCCCGAGGCCGCAGAGCGAGCCCTCCTGGATGAGCTTCCCGAGTTCGATAAGCCGGCCGATGTCGCCCTGCTGCCCCTGGCCCGCCGTAATGCGTTCGAGGACCTGGAGCATCTGGGAAGTGCCTATCCTGCAGGGAGGACATTTTCCGCAGGACTCCGACTGGGTAAACGAAAGGAAATACTTCGCCACGTCCACCATGCAGGTCTCCTCGTCGAGCACCACCATGCCGCCCGACCCCATCATCGAGCCCACCCTGGTAAGCGAGTCGAAGTCCACCTGCAGGTCAAGCTGACCGGACGGAATGCATCCTCCGGAGGGGCCTCCGGTCTGTACGGCCTTGAATTCCTTGTCATTGAGGATTCCGCCGCCGATGTCGTAGATGATCTCCCTAAGGGTAGTGCCCATCGGGACTTCGACGAGACCTGTATTTTTGACCTTGCCGGTAAGGGCAAAGACCTTCGTCCCGGGCGACGTGGGCGTGCCGATGCCCAGGAACCAGTCCGCGCCTTTGTCGATGATAGGCGGCATGCAGGCATAGGTCTCTATGTTATTGAGGTTGCTTGGATAGCCCCAGAGTCCGCCGCCAACTTCCGAGAGCCTCGGCGGTCTCGGCCTGGGGTAGCCCCTGTCTCCCTCGATCGACGCAACCAGGGCGGTCGATTCACCGCATACAAAAGCGCCTGCCCCTTCGCGCACGTCAACTATGAAATCAAACCCGGTGCCCAGGATATTGCGTCCCAGGAGTCCCATCTCCTCGGCCTGCCTGATGGCGGTCTTGAGGTTCTGCACCGCAAGCGGGTATTCGTGACGCACATAGATAAAGCCGTAATGCGCACTTAGGGCATAGGCGCAGATGAGCATACCCTCCAGAAGGCTGTGCGGGTCGCCCTCCATGATCGCCCTGTCCATAAAGGCCCCGGGGTCTCCTTCATCGCCGTTGGCTATAACAAACCGGACCTTTTCAGGCGATTTGTTGGTGTGTGCCCATTTTTTTCCGGCGGGAAATCCCGCCCCGCCCCTGCCCCTTAAGTTGGCTTTGTCTATCTCATTGAGGACGGCCGTAGAACTCATGGACCCGAACATCTTCTCCGCGGCTTTATAGCCGCCGAGCGCTATATAATGGAGTATATTGTTAGGATCAATCATCCCGTTATTCCTCAGGGCTATCCTCAACTGCTTTTTGTAGAAAGGTACGTTTTCGACCTCTTCGACCGGCTCCTGCATGATCGACTCGCGGAAAAGCAGCGACCGCAGCGATGTCCCCGCGCCAAACGTGTGTGACAGAAGGTTCTTTGCATCTCTGGCGCTGACCTTCTGATAGAAAAACCCATGCGGCTCTACTTTCATTACAGGGCCCTTTTGACAAAGTCCCTGGCAGCCGGTCTTGACGATCTCGAGTTCAAGCCCTTTTTTTGCCGACTCTTCCTCCAGTTCTTTGACCACCTTCTTCGAGCCCGAGGCAACACAGGCGGTCCCGCAGCAGACCCTCACCCTGTTTTTGTCGGGCTGGAAGGCCTCTTCGCCCAACCGGCCTCTCAGCGTCTTCAGATCATTTATACCATTTAGTCTGCTCGTCATCGCTATTCCTCTTTTATGGAGTTTATAAGGTCGTGAAGCTTCTTTTTACCGATGTCACCGACAACATCCTCATTCACTGTCGCCACCGGGGCGAGGCCGCAGCAACCGACACAGCCGACGGTCTCCAGCGTCATGGCAAGGTCAGCGGTTGTCTCGCCGTCTTTGATCGAGAACTCCTTTTCGAGCGCGGAAAGCACCTTTGCCGCGCCTCTCACATGACACGCGGTGCCGGTGCAGACCCTCACCACCTTCCTGCCGCGCGGAGAAAAATGGAACTGTTTATAGAAGCTGGCAACACTGTATATTTCGGCAAGGGGCAGTGATAGCTTCTTTGCGAGCTCTTTTAAGACGTCACCGGGCAGATAGCTGTATTCTTCCTGGATCTTCTGAAAAGCGTGTATAAGAACACCCCTCTTTTTGTCCTGCCCGGAGAGAATGGACCCGACACTCCCCATCACTTCTTCGACATTCAGCTCTTCAACTTTCATTGATTCACCTCAACACTCAATATTTCTTTGGAGATTTCCACTGAGAAGCCCCTTCCGGACCTCATGGTTTTTGTCCCGAAATCATTCTCTCGGGAGCGGGCTCTCCATGCCCTTTAAGAGGGATTTAATCTAACACAAAATAAATCGGTTTTGTTATTTATTTATTTTATTTAATTATAAACCCTATTAAAACGGCAAATAGGTAAGGTTGGATAAGCAGGCTAACTCCCCCTCCACTCTTAAGGTAAAGGCTCTTCAGTGTTTTGTATGGGTATTGATCCTCCCCTTGGCGGTAAGGGGAGGTTTGGAGGGGTTATGAGATCAGTGATCCCAATGTCCACAGGAATCCCGGAAGAACCAAACCAAGAGGGGGCGCCGAAGCCAACAGTAGGCGCTTTAAACAGCGGGGGCGTTATCTTACTTGATTGGTCAGGGTTCTATCGAGGTATGACGCTACTCCAGCATCACAAGCGCGGTCAGCGTGGCAAGGGACCAGGTGATATCCGAGAGGGCAATCTGCAGGTCACAGGTGGAGTCGAACAGAAGGTCCATGCGCGCCGGGAATTCCTCGTCTTCAAGCCATAAAATCAGGGTAATGGGCACCTTCGGGAGAGGATAAAAGCGCAGGGCGGCATCGCCGTGTCCTGCTGTTTCGGCGCCCAGTTCCAGGCCCCTCCGGAGAAATAGTTCCCTGTCAGAGCCGTATTTATCGGCGAGTTTGTCGAGGGGCAGCAGGTGGGTGCCGCTGAAGAAGCGCTGTCCTCCCTTTACGTCTATCGGCTTTATCAGGCGCCCGGTGCAGGGAATGTCCTTCGCGCTCGTAAGATACCAAAGCAGAGGCAGTCTGAAGAAATCCTTCAGTTTCCCGAGAAAAACAGACGCCGAAGGAGCGTCTGAGGTGATGGTCCGCTCATCGACCGAAAGTCTGAAGTCCATGCCGAACGATCGTATGATATAGGTCTTTTTGTCCTGCTCGTACCTCACTCCGGCCCTGGCGCAGACCTCCTCCGGGGGCATCTCCGCGATCAGGTTCCAGACCTTTTCCTCGCCATGAACGGTTTTCAGCGGCACCAGTTCCATATGCGCTCCTTCAGCCCCGCAGAATCAGTCAAGGGACTCATAACAATGCGATATTTTTCGATGGATAAGATTTATTTTCTATGATATCATAAATATAATTAATAAATATATAGTGATCCATTATAGATAAAAACCCGGGAGGTACCGTCGGACATGTACAAAATCTTGAAAAAGGAAGTACTCAGTGATGTCGTAAAGCTTATGGATATCGAAGCGCCGCACGTCGCTCGCAAGGCGCGGGCTGGCCAGTTCGTGATCGTGCGGATCGATGAGTTCGGAGAGAGGATCCCGCTGACCATAGCCGACTTCAACCGTGAAAAAGGCACGATAACGATCATCTTCCAGGAGCTCGGGAAATCGACCATCCAGCTCGGACGGCTCGACGTAGGAGATTCGATAGCGTCCTTTGCAGGTCCGCTGGGACATCCGACGGAGATAGCCGACTACGGGACGGTCATCTGCATCGGCGGCGGCGTGGGCATAGCGCCGATTTTCCCGATCGCGCGGGCGCTGAAGGAGGCCGGAAATACCGTGATCTCGATCATCGGAGCCCGCAGCAGGGAACTCCTCTTCTGGGAAGACAGGATGCGGGCGGTCTCCGATGAGCTGATCGTCTGTACTGACGATGGGTCGCATGGCAGAAAATCACTCGTTACGGAACCCCTGAAGGAATTCCTCGAAAATAAGGACAAGAAAATATCTCATGTATGGGCGATAGGACCGGCCATAATGATGAAATTCGTGACCCTGACCACGAAACCGTATGACGTCGCTACCACGGTCAGTCTTAATACGATCATGATTGACGGCACCGGGATGTGCGGGGGATGCCGGGTCCTGCTGGAAGACGGCGCCCAATTCGTCTGCGTTGACGGTCCCGAGTTTAACGGACATAAGGTGGACTGGGACAACCTTCTGTCGCGGTTGTCGTTTTATAAAGATGAGGAAAAAAAGGCCATGGAATACTATGCCCACAAATGCAGACTGGAAAATGCGATCAGCGAGGGAGGTAAATGATGACGGAGCTTAAGGCAGCGGAACGCATGAAGATAAAAAGGCACGATATGCCGCACCAGGACCATGTTCTAAGGAGAGGCAATTACTCTGAAGTCGCGTTGGGATACTCCGAGGAAACGGCAAAGGCCGAGGCCGAACGCTGCCTCCAGTGCAAGGACCCCAAATGCACTCAGGGGTGCCCGGTAGGCGTTATGATACCCCAGTTCATCAAGGCCTTAAGAGAAGGGGACATGGTAAAGGCCGTCGAGTGGATGAAGGTGAAAAACAACCTCCCGGCTGTCTGCGGCAGGGTCTGCCCTCAGGAGGTCCAGTGCGAAGGCAGCTGCATACTGGCAAAAAAAGGTGAGGCGGTGGCCATCGGAAGACTCGAACGTTTTGTGGGAGATTATGAACTGGCCCACCGGACCTGCCCGCTGGTCAAGGCCCCTGATACCGGCAAAAAAGTCGCTGTGGTCGGGTCCGGACCGTCAGGCCTGACCTGCGCGGTTGACCTGGCCAGGGACGGCCATAAGGTCACGCTTTATGAATCCCTCCATGGTCCGGGGGGGGTCCTGATCTACGGCATCCCCGAGTTCAGACTTCCAAAAGCGGTTGTCCATGGGGAGATAAGCTACGCGGTTGAGTGTCTCGGCATTGACGTGAAGACGGACCATGTCATCGGCAGGTCATTTACCCTGGATGAGCTTCTCGCTGAAAATGACGCGGTCTTTCTGGGCACCGGGGCCGGCCTGCCGTCTTTTATGAGGATACCAGGCATCAACCTAAACGGGGTCATGTCCGCAAATGAATTTCTGACCCGCGTCAACCTGATGAAGGCCTACCAGTTCCCTAACTACGACACCCCCGTAAGGATCGGGAAAAAGGTCGCCGTGATCGGCGCCGGAAATGTCGCAATGGACGCGGTCCGCTGCAGCAAGCGGCTTCTGTCATTACAGACGGAGCAGTCGGGCGGAGGACCGGGCGAGGCGAATATCGTGTACCGGAGGTCCAGAGACGAAGTCCCGGCGAGACAGGAGGAGGTCCTCCATGCCGAAGAGGAAGGGGTCATCTTTAATTTCCTTACGAACCCGATCGAGATCATAGGCAATGAAAAAAGGGCGGTGACGGGTCTTAAATGCATGAAGATGCAGCTTGGCGAGCCTGACAAGTCCGGACGGCGTCAGCCGGAGCCGATCGAGGGTTCCGAGTTCGTCATGGAGGTCGATACCGTCATCATGGCCCTTGGGACAAGCCCCAACCCCATTGTCTTCGTTGATGCCGTGGGACTCGAAAGGACAAAGCACGGCACTGCCGTGGCGGATACCGCTACCGGAAGGACCAAAAAGAAACGCGTCTGGGCGGGCGGCGATGTCGTCACCGGCGCCGCAACGGTCATCAGCGCGATGGGCGCGGGCAAACGGGCGGCGGCCGATATAAATGCGTTTCTCAAAGGCGAGGCCGACTGGCAGTAGATATATGATATAATCAGGCAGGAGGACATATGGCACTCCGGGTTATCATATTGTGCTTCTGCCTTTTTTTATTTGCCGGACAGTCTGCTGCCTTGACCTATTATGATATCGGTTTTCCTTCGCTTACAGAGGTCTGGGTAGACCCTGTAAACGGAGACGACGCCAATTCCGGCGAAGGCCTTGTAACGGCGAAAATAACAATAACCGCCGCATGGGAGCTTGTCCCCGAAAATAGCACACTTGCCGCCACAGGCTACCGTATCAACCTGCTTCCCGGGTCATACCACTGCGAACCCGGCCCGGAGGTCGAAAACTGCGTGAACTATTTTGCCGACCGCCTCGGCACGTTTCAATTCCCGGTTATAATCCGCGCCTATAACGGCCCAGGCACGGCTTTTATACGGGGCGGCATGGACATAAATAACGTCCGTTACCTCTACCTGCTCGACCTCGACCTCCTCGGAGGGACCCCGCTGCCTACAAACATTTCCGGCAATAACCTGCTGCACCTCGCAGGAAGCGACCATGTGCTGCTCCGGGGGCTTACGCTGAAGGGCCCGTCCTGCGACAACGATCTCTGCAACAACCTCCAGGAGGTCCTGAAGGTCAATCAGACCCAGTACCTGTATGTGGAAGACAGCGCCATCGGCGGGGCCTGGCATACGTCGGTCGATTACATGGTGGTACAGTACGGACATTTTTTCAACAACCGTCTGCACACCGCGGGACAATGGTGCATGTACCTGAAGGGCGGGTCCTCTTATCTGCGCATCGAGGGCAATGAACTTCATGGCTGCCAGTTAGGGTTCGAGGCGGGACAGGCCGCAAATTTCGCGGTGATGGTCTCTCCCTGGTTCCACTATGACGCATACGACATCAGGTTCGTCAACAATCTGCTGCACGATATTCCGGGAGTGGGCCTGAGCGTTGCGGGCGGCTATAATATTCTCTTCGCCTATAACACTCTCTACCGGGTCGCCACTGATGAGCGGGGCTATGGGTTAATTGACTTCGTCCATGGAGAAAGAAACTGCACCCCGACCGATGAACTGCCGGCCTTCGTCGCCCAGTGCAATGCGTATATAAATTTGGGTGGGTGGGGACCAAACGTCGAAACTGAGTCAGTTGCCGTTGTCCCCAATCGCAATATTTATGTCTATAACAATATCTTCTATAACCCTGCCCCTCTTCAGACCCAATGGAGTCACTTCGAAGTCAGGGGACCGGTCATTCCCCCTTCAGACTTCGTGAACTTCCCTTCTCCTTCCAGGGCCGACGACAACCTGGTAATCAGGGGTAATGTTATCTGGAACGGACAGGTCGATCATCCGTTGGGAATTGAGGAGAGCGACCAGGGCTGTCAGGGCTCCAATCCAACCTGCAATGAAACGCAGCTCAGGACTGACAATTCAATTAATACTATCGAGCCGCAGCTTGCCGACCCGGGAAACGGCGATTTTCATCCTGTCTCAGGCAGTAATCTTTTCAGCGCCGCGTCATATACCGTCCCGGATTTTGTCTGGACTGATGCCCCTTCACCCCCCACTGTCCCGACGGGCGGCCTGAGCAACAGCATTGCCGAAGACCGCGAAGGCACCGGCCGCTCAACACCGGGCCCCGCAGGCGCATACAATCAGACGATGGGATCATGCGCAGTCGGAAAGGTGCGCAACGCCGCTTCAGGAGCTTATTACACCGACATACAGGACCCTTATTCGACAACGCTGGACGGACAGGCACTCAGGTTGCATCTGCAAATCCGCGAGTTTACGGGATCTCCCATATTTGCAAAAGACATCCGGTTAACGCTCATTGGCGGGTACGACTGCACTTACCGGAGCAATCCCGGCATGAGCACAATCGGGGAATCCCTGACGATCTCCTCAGGCACGGTCACCCTCGATAGGATCCTGATCAACTGAACATCCGCCGTTATTTTTTTCCGCCCCCGACCGGGGGCGTCGGCTATCCTCAGCAGGGGACGTAATTGATCGTGTAGCCGTGCCTTCTGAAGGCGGACTGAAGCTCCAGCTTCTCTTCAGGGGTAAGATAGCTATAGAGGGCGACGACCTTTTCCTTCGACCTCTCATCCGTACAGTTATAGCGATAGAGGTCTTTTTTGAGGTCATCCGGGATAGAAGTCTCCGCAAGCACCGCCTCGAGGTCGCCGCTTAAGCAGATCATCCTATGCAGACTGTCACTCTTTCTTCCAAGATAATAAGCCCGGTTGTCCTTGCTTATGATGAAGGTGGTCGCTCCGCATCCCATAAGAAATACGGCACTTAAAACCGCCGCAAGAAGCGCTGTATATGTCTTCACTTTGTCCTCCCTGAATTAAACAGGTCCCGGAGCTTTCCGGCAAAAGATGCCGAGCCGAAATCGGTCCTGCCCATTATCTTTTCGGCGATGACCCCGCCTCTGTCTATGACATAGGTCGTCGGCAATCCTATAACGGTGTATTGCCTGATGAAGATACCGCCGGTCGTATCCGGCAGTATCGGATACGTGACCGGCGTCCTTTTGAGGACCTCAAGGACCGTCTCTTTTTTTCTGTCTGAGGTAATACCGAGCACTACCAGACCGTTATTTCTGTTTTTTTCGTAGAGGGCATTCAGGGACGGCATCTCCAGGATGCACTCAGGGCACCAGCTTGCCCAGAAGTTGACGATAACGACCTTCCCCCGGTAGTCAGCGAGCCCATGGAGTTTCCCGCTGAGGTCTGTCAGTGAAAATTCAGGGGCGCTTTCGCCTGGCTGTAAGGCAGATGCAGGGCCAGGGACTGAAAGTTGCATCATTACCATCAGTATTATCAGGACAAAGATGGCATATGAGTATAATTGTTTCACAGTATTTGAACCTCTTGATTAATTCTACCACAATACAAGCAACTCCCACTATCGTGAACAGTCAGGCGCACAAAAAAAAGCCCCTGCCGAAGCAGGGGCCCATTTAAAGACAAATAAAGGCTTTGAGGTTACAGGCCGGCGTGCCCCCTGATCTCACGGCGGGCGGCCATGTCCATAAGCACCTTCTCCGTCCCGAATTTGCCGGGCTCATACTTTTTGAGCTTCAGGTTCTCCCTGGCCTTGTCGATATAATCCAGTGCAAGCGCCAGCATCTTCTCGGGATCGGGCTCGAAGTGAAGAGCGCCCTTGAACCTTTCAAACCAGACCTCGGTCATGATCCTGTTGACCTCTTTTGAGGCTATGACGGGAGAATCCCCGCCGAAGATGACAGGAACGCCAGAGGCCGCAAAGTAAAAGCCTATCGAAACGGCCTTCTCCGTGATCCACTCAGGGGCTATACCGACGGCCGGCATGCCGCCGATTTCGTCGGAGAGACCGCCTTCGGCCGCCATCGCGCTGGCGATCGTAAGAATCCTTGAATTATCGACACAGGCCCCGAGATGAAGAATCGGGGGAATTCCTATCGCCTCACAGACCTCCCTGAGTCCGGGGCCCGCATTTTCAAGGGCCATTTCCGGCGTCAGGTACCCAACACCGCCGCACGCAGCCGAACTGCAGCCGGTCGATACGATCAGTACGTCGTTTTTGATGAGTTCCGTCGCAAGATATTTATGGATCCCCGTGGAAGGCCACCTGGGGTTGTCGCAACCGGCCAGTCCCACGACGCCGCGTACCCTTCCGGCCATAATGGCGTCGTTGAGCGGCCTGAAAGACCCTCTCCAAGTGCCGCCCTGCATATACTCGATATATTCATGAGAGAAGCCGCCTATCATCGGGAACTTCGTTGTTACGTGGCTGCCTTTTTTCGTCCTGTTTGGGAAATTGTCGATCGCAATCCTTACGATCTGGCGCGCCTGCTCCTTTGCTATATGTTCGTCAAAGGATATGTGCTGGGCGCCGGGGATCCTGACCTTATCGGATGTAGTGATGACCTTCGTATGGAAATGTTTTGCAACGTCGACGATGGAAGGCATGATGCACTGTACGTCGACGGTGAAGGCGTCGACCAGGCCGGTCATGATCGCGGGCTCCTGGTTGGTAAAACCTCCTGCCGTCGCAATGCCGTGCCTCATGAGCACCTCATTTGCGGTACAGCACATCCCGCCCAGGTTAATGCCCTTGGCCCCCTTTGTCTTCGCATACTCTATCAGCTCGGGCTCGGTCACGGCCTCCACGATCATCTCGGCAAGTGTAGGTTCATGCCCGTGGACGATTATGTTTACCTCGTCCTCCTTGAATATGCCCAGACTCGCCTCCGCCTTAACAGGGGTCGGTGTGCCGAAAAGAATATCGGTAATGTCCGTCGAGATCATACTGCCGCCCCAGCCGTTTGCAAGGGCGCATTTAAGGGCGGCATTAAGGATCGAATCAGGGTCTGCGTCCATGCCCATTGTAGTCCTGTCCAGCACCTCGACAGTGTCCCTGTCAACGCCCCGGGGTACGATGCCGTATTTCTTCCAGCGTTCCTGGGTCTTTTGGGGCGCCCGTTTCAGAAAGTTCATCTCACCCTTTTGCCTGCTGAAATCCTCTATGAGCTTGTTGGCGACGTCCTTCGCAACATCATTGACCTGCCTGCCCTCAAATTCGATCCCGAGGATATCGGCCGTCCTGTACAGCTTTTTTACATCCTTGACCCCGAAGTCCTTGGCGTGCCCTTCGGCGGCCGCAAGGAGCGTAAAGACCATATCTCTTCCATGGTCGCCATGCGCGGCAGTGCCGCCCGCCACCATCCTTGCGATGTAGCGCGCCGCCACCACCGGAAGGGAAGCGCCGCAGACGCCGCGGGCCTCTTCCTCGGCATTCTTGCCGACAAGCCGGCAGGGGCCCATATAGCAGTTTTTACAGCAGGCGCCCTCATGCCCTATGGGGCAGGGTTTCATTTTTCCGGCCCTGTCGAAGCAGGTCTCGATGCCCGCCATATTTACCATGACCTGTTCCGCGCCTAGTTCCGCAGTCCTTACATTTTTATCTTTTGCCATTTTATACCTCCTTTAAACCGTTAAATTATCGAATCCATCGAAAGCGCGGGATGACCGACTGCCGTCATATGCTCAAGCAGTTTTTCAGAGTCCTCGCAGATCGACTCATCAGCTACCTTATCCAGAAGGTCAGGCACACCGGCCTCCTCACCACGTTTTTTGAATTCCTCGCCTATTCTTTCCTTGAGGTTCTTCGGCATCCATACGATCCTCTTTATGCCGCCGTCGCCGAAAAGGAATTTCTTGCTGGTAATGAAGTTAACCCCGACACCCATGAACCCCGGTGTCTGGGCGCCTCCTCCGACGGTGCCTGCAAGCGTTGAAAACTTCATGCCCACGGGCGTCATCCCGGTGAACCCGCGGTTGACGATCATGACCCCGTTTGCCTCCGGGACGATCGCGATGATGCATTCGAAACATCCGCAGGACGTCATCGGGTTTTCCATGATCGTATAAAGGTTAAGTGTCTCGACAGCGCCTCCCGTGGCCTTCTTCAGGTATTCATCGGCCCCTGTATATCTGCCGTACCGTGAATCAAGGCATTCCCCCTTGGCAATGGGCTGGTTGCCCCCCGTAGGGTCTATCTCGTATGCGGCCTTGCCGTCGAGCCAGTTATACGCGCCGCAGAGACCGAGTCTCTCGGGTGTGATGACGCAGACATGGGCGGGCGCAAAGGACTGGCAGAGCAGGCAGGAATAAAAGACATCGACCGCCTCATCAGTCATGTTGCCGAGTCTGTGGTCGCGCTCCTTATAGGCGGCCCGCGCCTCGACAAGCTTCTCCTTCACGTCCTTTTCGTCAATAAACAGGGTGACCTGAACCTTATCCACTATGGACTTGAACCGGTGGTGGGCCATTGCCGCATTGACTATGCCGAGATGCTCAAGAGTGAAGCCTTCCTTCTTGGCGTTGTTGCTGATCCTTATCCAGTTTATGTCCCTCTGACCCATATGCCATACGCCCTGGGCCTCATTGATATTGGAATGGATCTTCCTTTCGATGACCGACTCAAAATCCTTCTGCATCTTGCGGCCCGCCACCTCTATAAGAAGACCAAGCGGCAGCTGTCCGCCTTTTTCATAGCGCTCCTGCCAATTTTCGCCGACGATAATGATCTTGTTGTCTTCGATCTCGTCCATTTCGCGCATCCTGACCCACTCAAAGGCAGCGGTCCTCTGCCCGCCGAACTCGATAAAGGTGTCTTCCTTCCGGATACGCTCGCCCTCGAAGGCGGGACCGAAGGCCACCGGGATCGGGGGCTTTTCTACGGTGATCTTGAGACCGCGCAGTTCGATCGCCCTCTTTACAATCTTGGAATGGTCGAACTCCTTGTCCACTTCTTCATAGGTACAGACACCGGTAGGATGTATTACCGGGACATCCGTGTCGCACATGGCGGGGAAGCCCATGTTTATGGCGCCGGCGCCGGTGGCCCACTTTATATCGTCCATTTCGCCGAGGGCTATCGCGAAGGCAAAGACCCTGTCCTTCTGATATTTCAGATGCCCTTTGAAGTCTCCGGGCTTCTTCCCTCCGAAGATGAGCGATGCCCTGATCGCCCAGTCAAGGGCATAGAGCGTATGTTCGGTGTCGGGACCGAGGGGCACAATACGCGCGTCCCAGCCAAGTTCCACGCCCTTTTTCAGAAGCTGCTTCGTCACGCTGTTTCCGTTTGATTGACCGGAGAGGAAGGTCAGAATGTTCTTTTCCTGCAGTTCCCTGACAATATTGACCGCAATGTCATCAGTAGGGGCCGCTCCGATAATAGCGGCAAATCCGGGCATGGAACCGTCAACCAGCTGGACACCCAGGTTTCTCTGAATCGTATCAGAAATATAGCCGTTATAAACATACCCGGTTTCAGGGTCCGTGCAGGGCTCAAGTCCATTTATATATCTGAGTGCGAGAAGTATCTCCTCGGCAAAGAGGGTCGCCATTCCTGAATCCAGGGCCTCGCCAAGATAGGGTTTCCAGACTTCGCCCTCGGGGTCGTCATGGAGGAGCTCCTTTGCAAAACCGAGTCCGACATTCATGTCACCAAGCGTTTTTACCTGGAACCCGGTCATGGCATAGATCATCGGCAGATAGAACGCCGTGTCGGGGAATTCAAAGACATAATCCTTTCCCTTTTCAGCTATCGTCTTCTGAAGCATTTCATCTACCCGTTGAACCAGCTTATTGGTCCCCCTAATGACTGCGGATGCTATTAACTTTGACATCTGACCTCCTTTTACCGGCGGGAGATACCTTACGTACCTCTCCAGCCTCGTTATTTTTTATATAATATATACAGTATAAATTGCAAATAGTCCCTTACACCCTTGATTTAAGGAACGTAGGGATCGCGTTCGCCTCTCTCGGGCCTACGGTAATCTTCCATCCCGGAAGTTTTTCCTCGATCGATCCGCTGAGGATGGCGACATACCCCGGGATGATAAGCTCCTTATTTGACACCTCCTTTTCGATGCCGCTTTCGTTGATGAACTGCGCTATCTTTGTCGCCGTGAATTTGCCGGCGGCCCAGGCGGTAAGGACCGAAAGGCCCTCAGAATCCATGACAGCCAGCCTTGAGGGCACCTTGCTGTTTTCGATCTCGCCCGAGACGATAAAATAGGTAAGGGAAAAGTTGGTCGTAACAAATAAGGGCGAATCCGGTTTCACATCACCGATATTGTAAATCTTCTGCTCGACCTGCATCGGCACCTGAGGGTCAGTGTAGATATTCTGCCTCAGAGCAAAAAGCGCGAGGTTCTTCCACTTCTCCATGCTGCTTAAGACTATGATCGAGGCATATTTTGCCACGCACACTGTCGCCACCAGCGCCTCATGCATGCTGTCTTCGCGCTGGATGAAATTGATGATGGGATAACCGAGCGGCTTGAAATTCTTCTTGATCGCGGCCCTTCTGATAAGGGTATTGTTTGCGATGATCTCTTTTGCCTTTTTAGCTCCGGAGTCCATGATAATGTCTTCGACGCCGAGGGACTTGACCTTCTCCGTGAGGACCGAAAGCTCATCGAGGTTTGCAGCGGCTATACCAAGGGCCGCCTTATTGTTTTTCGCCACCGCGGCCATAGCCTCGACGTTGGCCGCGTTTGCCCCGAAAATAACGGGCTTTTTGTCAGTGAAATGTTTTACCGCCGACTCGGCGGCCTGTGGGTTCGTGGTACTTATAATGACAGGGACGCCGGCGGCTTTGGAGGCAACGGTCTTTGCGGCGGCCTCCAATTTGGCGGCGTCGCCGGACTCATTCGATATCACTATCGCGTCGATCCTCAGTTTCTGCCCAACCCTGTCGATCTCGGAACTTATGACCTGCGCGCATACTGATGCGATGTCCGCCTCGGATTGCGAGTCCCTGACCTCGACGGCAAATACCGCGGGGTTAACGAACTTCTTGTCATGCCTGAAAAGCACGGTCTCCTCTCCCATCTTGACCGCCTTGTCACCTGAACCGATGGTGATGGGCCTGACAGGAGGCGCGGAGGCCTCGCCGAGTTTTTGCTTGGCCTCTTCGGAGACATCAGGACACAGATCGAGCGTGGCCTGCCTCTGGGCCAGCTTCATCGCAAATGCAAGGCAGGTCGGGTGACCGCATTTCTTGCAGTTAGTCTTCGGTAATAATTTGAATATTTCAACGCCGGATAGAGCCATTATTCATTCCTCCTTAAACAAGTTCTTCAATAACTTTTTCTACGACCGCGGCCGCCCTGGGGTGCCTCATGATAACAAGCTCCGCTCCGGCTACGAGCAGGGCCGTGGCTGTTTCAGCCTCCCACAGGATGCCCCTCTGTTCAGCGTCTCCCCACTGGGGCAGATCGGACTCCGGCGCCTGGGTCTCCTTGACCTTCCAGACATACATCCCGACATCGCCGAGAAGCGGCTGCTGCATCGTCTGGTCGTTCTGGGTAAGCGCGGCCAGCCTGATCCTCTCCATAACTGAATACGTATATTCAAGACCGTATCCAAGGGCCGAGCACATCGGGTCGGTAATGACCTTCTCCTTATCGAACCCCATCTGAGTGATAAGGATATTGAGCTGTTTCGAGAGGTTTATATCAAGCTCCGACATCGCTATAAGCTTATGGCCGTTGGCCATGGCGGCGGCGGCGATAGTCTTATAATTGGCTTCCTGGGCCTTTCCTATAATGCAATTCCTGTCTTTGGCCGCCTCGGCGACCGCGATCAAAACGGCTGAATCCTTTTCAGCATGGTTACTGCCCAGGATGATAAGCGGCAGATCGACCGCCGCGAGCACGTCTTTGACCGTCTGGACCGCGTCGGCAGGGGTGCGGTTCTCCCTGTCAGGATGTGTGCCTACAAGCCGTAATGCGATCGCCTTTGCCTTGAGCTCGTCCTGACAGTATTTAGCCCATTTTACGGGATCATCGGAGACCCCTTCGAAGACCTTTCGCACGTTTTCAGGCCAGTCCGCGGGCGGGACGTCCTGGATCTCCATCGCGATAACCGGACGGTTCGGGGTCTCCCCTTCGAACGAATGAAAAGACAGCACATTCTCGCCGCCGATGGTAACCGCCTTGCCGCCTGTCCCGATCGTTACGGGATAAACTTTTCCTGGATATGACTCTTTTGGTGGTGTAAAAGACATTTATCTCCTCCTCAATTATGAATCAATAAATTTAATATGTTCGTGATCGCAGTGCTCATAACACCTTCTACATCTCGAGATACGAATGGGCATACAGCGTCCTGCCCATCATCACATCCAGCGTCTTGCTGATCTCGGCCTGCTTGTGAGCGTCGGCTATCTGCCTTCCTGCCGCGACTTCGGCAAACAGGGCCTTCTCGGCTTCCGCCTCCGCCATTTCGTGTGCGTCTGCGATGGCCGCGGTCAGCCCGGCTTCGGCAAGGAGCAGGTAATAATATTTGTTCAGGATCGGGCGCAGGGCCTTGGGACATCCGTTAGAGATATTGCTGAGCCCGACCACCGTCTTCATGGGCGGGTCGTTCATCTCCTGGAACATGCGGATGGCCTTGATCACATGGCGGGCGTGGTCCTGGGACGTCGCGATCTGAAGGACGAGGGGATCAAGAAAAAGATCTTCGAGCGGGACACCATATTCCATGGCCCTGCCCATTATCTCGGCCGCAATTGCGCATCTCTCTTCCGCGTCGGCGGGAAGACCGCCCTTGCCGACGGTAAGCCCTATGACCTGGGAGTTATATTTTGCGCCGAGTTCGAGTATCGGAAACCTCTCGGGATCATTGGAAGTCGAATTTATCAGAGGCCTTCCCCACTCATTATTGTGCACCTTAAGCCCGGCCTCGATGGCGCTGAAGTTTGTGGTATCGAGACAGATCGGAAGCGGCACTACCTCCTGTATGGTGGTAACCATCCACTGCATAAGGTCTTCGCCGCCGTCTTCCGCCGGCCCGATATTGGCATCGATAATGCCGGCGCCCTCCTTCCATTGCCGGGTGGCAATCTCCTGGATAGGCCCTTTGTCCTTCTTCATCATAGCCTCTCTGACTCGCTTGGCTATAATGCTTAACTTCTCTCCTATAATCAGCATCGGCAATACTCCTTTCCCTGCGATTTTATAAATAAATAATTATATCGGGATCGTTTCAAGAATTAGCCTATCAACTATAACTAATTTTAATAAACGTATAAAGATAACATAAAATTATGCGTCCATAAAACTTAATTATTTTTATAAAGTCGATAATAATTATTTATAAATTCATGAAAAATAACATACTTTGCTTTATTTAATAAAGCCCCCGCACGATAGTTTAAACTTATAGGCACATAAGATATTGTCTGTTGCCGTATAAACAACGTAAAGACAGCCGCCGATGCGGAAATAAAGCGCCGATACGGCGCACGAAAAGCAGGGATTTAACGCTCCGGTCCACTACTGATTTAACCCTTCGGGGACGGGTCCGGTCCCCCCGCATGATATTTCCATTGCCTGGTCCGGCCCATTTTCGTTACAGGAATATGCAAGTTCCGCGCTCACGACATGAGGAAGGTCCATGATCTTTCTCATCTTTTCGACCTCTTCCCCGGCGGCCCCGCCCTCGACAGTCACAATTATTTTGCCCGTGAGGTCATAGAAATGAATGTCGCATAATCCATCGGTCTTCAACGCCTCCATCACGTCGTCGAGGTGTTCGGGTACGGCCCTGACTACGAGGCCCGATACATTCATGAATTCCTCCCTATTGCCGTCACTCCGTCTTGACCCCTTCATTGAGCGACTCCAGCAGGTCGGAACTGGTCCTCGACTCTTTTTTCCTGAAATCCGCCTTGAACGTGTTTTTGATCGGCTCAGGGATGTTCACCTGCGGCACGTGACACTCCATGCATGGGTAGCGATGGCCGTCGAGCTTGCCCTTCAGGTCCATGCCCGTCACCAGGTCCGTGAAGTGGGACTTCGGCAGTGGCGTGGCGCCGAGGCTTTTGGCGTGCTCAGGCATATGACAGTTCAGGCAGGCGTTGTTGGTCTCAGCGATCGGTAGCATGCCGGTCAGGTCGTGCGGGATCAGCGGAGGACTGTTCTCGAAGGCCCTTTCGATGCGCCTGCTTTTGCCCGGTTCCGTTTTGGAATATTCACCGTGGGCAGGTTTTTCCTTCTCTTCGCTGTAAAGAGATTCGCTCCTGAACCCTAATTCCTCTTCGCTTTTTTCCTTATGCTTTTTCTTTTCGGCAAGCGCCGGGCCGACTCCAAGCGACAGTATCATCATCGCAATTGTCATGACCGTTAACACTCGTGCATGCTGGTTATTCATATGTTCCTCCTTGTATCTTTTCGTGTAGCATCATGTTTTGGCGGTACGCATTCTGACGCCGAACTTCATCGCGTCGTCATTACATACGTCTATGCACCTGCCGCAGTTCGTGCACTCACCGGAGGTCACAGGACCGCTGGTCGTGCCGACCATCGTCAGCACCTGCTGCTCCGGGCATATCTGACGACATCTCATACAGTGCGTGCATTTGTCGCTGCTGTGACTCACCCTGACCAGGCTGAAGCGCGTAATAATGGAATAAAAAGCTCCCAAAGGACAAACATGGCCGCAAAAGCCGTGCCTCAGAACAGTCAGATCAAAGAGAAATACCGCAAGGACCATGGTCCAGCCCATGCCGAATCCGAAGATGAGGCCCCTGTGCATCATCGATATCGGACTGACCCACTCGAAAGCGGCGACTCCGGTGAAAAATGACACCGCAAGGCTTACCGCGATCACCCAGTAGCGGACATCTCTGCCCATCACCGGGTTTTTCTCTGATTCGCCGGGTCCGGCAGCCTTTCTCAGCCAGTCGGCGAAATCGGCCACTATATTGACGGGACAGACCCAGCTGCAGAAGGACCTGCCGGCAATCAGTCCGAAAAAAAGAAAAACGATCAAACCGCCAAAAAGCGCCTCCCCTGAAATAAGGACTCCGGAGGCCAGGACCTGCAAAATAGCATACGGATCCGACAGCGTCACGACGCCAAATATCCTGGACGTGCTCAGATTGCCCCGTAAGAAATGCCATCCGAGCAGATTACCCGCCGCGAATAATAAAATGATCGTGATTTGGCTCAGCCGCCGCAGAGCAAGAAACCTGATACCCCTGAACCGGTTAATCACAATCACAAGTCCCCTTTGTTGAGATACTCAAGGGGTGACTTCTCGGAACGCGGCGTCACTGTCTCCGTATCCTCGGGAAGGCCCTCCAGCTTTTCTTCGTCAGGACCTTCCCATGCCCGGATGTACCGGTCGGAGGACTCTCCCATGGCCAGCTCCCTGGGGAGCACGAAGACAGAGGCCTTCTTGGTGACACAGGCATGCTCGCACAGACCGCAGCCGGTACAGTGGCCGCCATGCACGACCGGCGCGAGCAGGGCGTGCTTGCCGGTCCGTTCGTTCTTCGTGTATTCGACCGTGATCGCCTTGTCGATTACCGGGCAGGCGCGATAGCAGGCGTCGCACTGGATCCCCCAGTAGGCGATGCAGGTCTCCCTGTCGATAACCGCCAGACCGATCTTCGCAAGATTGATGTTCAGCCGTGGTCTGCCCAGCTCATCACTGTCGCTCACAAGTGAGGGCAAAAGCGCGCCGGTAGGGCAGCTGACCGTGCAGGGGATGTCCCTGCACATCCGGCAGGGTTTCTCCCGCATCCGGAAATAGGGAGTGCCGACAGGACGATCGTCACCCGGCTCCGCAAGAATTAGGGCCTTAAAAGGACAGGCCTCTACGCAGAGCCCGCACTTCGTGCATTTTGCGATAAATTCCTTCTCTGATACCGCGCCCGGCGGCCTCAGAATGGTCGCATAGACCTTTTTCCCGTCCAGAAATCCCGTCCAGGCGAGACCGCCCATCGTCGCGGCGCCCAGCCCCTTCGCCATGTTTATAAAAAATTTCCTGCGCTCAGGCATCCTCGGTTCCTTATCGTCGATACTCATCGATGCTCATCATTGCTTACCTCTTCCTTCAAACCACCCCCTGTTGATGTTCACCTTTCTATGCCCTGTAAATCTTCACGGCGCACTTTTTAAAGTCAGGCTCTTTCGAAATAGGACAGGTGGCGTCAAGGGTGACCTTGTTGATGAACACATGCTCATCGAAAAAGGGTATAAAAATAAGGCCCTGCGGAGGCAGGTTCCTTCCCCGCGTCTCAACGCGCGCCTTGACCTTGCCTCGCCTGGACTCGACCCATACAAGCTCTCCGTCTTTAAAGGAGTTCTTCCTGGCGTCCTGTTTGTTCATAAAGCAGAGGGCCTCAGGCACCGCACGGTAGAGTTCAGGCACCCGCATCGTCATTGTGCCCGTATGCCAGTGCTCAAGGACCCTCCCGGTGCAGAGCCAGAAGGGGTATTCGGCGCTGGGGTTTTCAGGCGGGTCGATATAGTGCCTCAGGAATATCTTGGCCTTGTTCGGCAGCTTCACCTTCTCCTCGCCCTTAGGTCCTGAAAGGTCGCCCTTTGGTATTTCCTTGAACGCCGCGCCGTAAAATGCGAACTTGCCCCGGTTCTCTTTTATTGCATAAGGATCGTATTCCGAGTTGAACCGCCAGAGCGTCTCCTTCCCGTCAACGACCGGCCACCTGAGACCGCGCACCCTGTGATAGGTATCAAAATCAGCCAGGTCGTGGCCATGCCCGAGCCCGAACTGCCGGTACTCTTCCCACAGGTATTTCTGCAGGAAGAACCCGTATCCCTTGAAACCCTCGACATTTCTCTTGTCTCCGGCGGCCTCACTGTTGAAAAAACCTGTTCCGACAGGGTCGGGCCATTTGAAGGCCTTTGCCTCCTTGTTCGCAAACAGGACATCAAAAAGCGTGTCAGTTTCCTTATAGCCCATCGCCCTGGCCTTGTCGAGCACATTTGCCAGGGTATTTTTGTCGTCGATCTTCCATTCCTTCCATACCTCGGCGAGGGTAAAACGCTTCGAAAACTCGACCGTCTGCCAGGTGTCGGACATCGATTTTCCGATCGGCGTCACCTGCTGCCGCCAGTGCTGGGTCCTCCGCTCTGCGTTTCCGTAGGCGCCCCATTTTTCGAATATCATCGCCGCGGGGAGGATAAGGTCCGCGACCTTCGCGGAGATGCTCGGGTAGGCGTCAGAGACAACGATGAAGTTGTCCATATCACGCGCGGCGGCAATCCAGTGGTTGGCGTTTGTCGCGTTCTGCCAGGGGTTATTCACCTGCACCCAGGCCCATCTGACCGTTCCGTCTTCGAGGTCTCTCATGATCTTCATAAAATGAGAGCCCACCACGGGGTTCAGGGTCGCCTCAGGGAGCTTCCAGATCTTTTCGGTTATGGCCCGATGCTTGGGATTACCGACGACCATGTCGGAGGGAAGTCTGTGGGCGAAGGTGCCTACCTCCCGGGCCGTGCCGCAGGCCGAGGGCTGCCCGGTAAGGCTGAACGCGCCGTTTCCGGGCTGGGACTGCTTACCTAACATGAGGTGTATCGCATAGATCTGCTCGTTCACCCAGGTGCCTCGCACATGCTGATTGAAGCCCATCGTCCAGAAGCTCACGACCTTGCGGCCATTTTCGGTATAGAGGTCAACAAGGGCCAGGAGCTTTTTCCTGAACTCCTCCAGGGGTTCTTCCGAATCGCCTTTTGCGAGGGCCGCTACGAAATCGAGAGTATAGGGCTCAAGCCCTTTTTTGAAGTCCTCGAAGCTGATGGCCCAGTGGTTGCCCGCCGTGCCGGTATGCTTCATCTCCATCCTGTCGCCTTCTTTATAGCCAAGGGCGCCCATGGCGACCGCCTCTTGCTTTGTAATTATCTTGAAAGCCTCCCTGCTTGCGGTGTCCAGCTCTTCCTTTTTGTACTTCGGGTGGTCGATCTTCGGCCTGAGGCCGTAGCCTATGTCGACAAATCCGGTTGTAAAGATACAGTTCTGGTTTACGAAATCCCAGTCGATGGCCTGAGGCCGGTTATACACGATCTCCCGGAGGATATAGTTCTGTATCGCAAGGTCGGTGTTGGGCTTTATGATTATCTCGAGGTCCGCGAGATTTGAACAGCGGTTCGTGAAGGTCGTAAGGTTCACCACCTTGACCCGTTTGGCATCCGCCAGTTTGCGGTTGGTGATCTTGGACCAGAGCACCGGGTGCATCTCGGCCATGTTCGCGCCCCAAAGGACGATGGTGTCCGAAAAATGCATGTCGTCATAATTGCCGGCCGGTTCGTCTATGCCGAAGGTCTCCATAAAGGCAGCCACGGCGCTGGCCATGCATAACCGGGCATTGGGGTCGATATTATTGCTTCTGAACCCTCCCTTCATGAGTTTTGCGGCGGCGTATCCCTCCATTATCGTGTATTGTCCGGAGCCGAATATCGCCACGCCGGTCGGCCCTAGCTTGTTGTAATGTTTCTTGAACTGCTTCGCCATCTCGTCGAAGGCCTTCTGCCATGAAATCGGCTTAAACTTGCCTTTTTTGTCGAACTCCCCTTTATCGTTGACCCGCATGAGCGGCTCCGTGAGCCTGTCCGCGCCATAAATGATCTTTGCGTTAAAATACCCCTTGATACAGTTTAGCCCCATATTTACAGGCGCGGCAGGGTCCCCCTTCACCGCGACGATCTTGTCGTTTTTGGTCGCTACCATAAGACCGCACCCGGTGCCGCAGAACCTGCAGACGGACTTGTCCCATCTCCATCCTGCCTCAGCCTTTTTGGCAGCGGCCAGCATTTCTTCCGGCACGGCCATGCCGACCGCTGTCGCCGCCGCCACCGCCGCCGTGGTCTTGAGAAGCTCTCTCCTTGTCAATGGCATTGTCAGCCTCCTTGAGGTCAAAGGCGGGGCTCTGCGCCCCGCACGGTTGAAGAAGCGTTATTTCTGTGCTGTCTTTGCGGCAAGCGCGTCGTTTATGAGCTTGATGCCCTTCTGTGACTCGTCAACGGACTTGGTAAGGGCCTCCCTTGCCATATCAGGGTTATGGAAACCGTCAGAGTTCTCGGCGGTCCAGTATTCCCAAAGGATATGCGCCCTTAGATGCTGGTCCTGCGCCTGCTTTATTACGTCCTCGCCGAGGCCGCCCTTCTTGCCTTCCACAATCTTGTCGATAACGGCACTGAGCCAGAACTCGGCCTTTCTCATCTTACCCCTTATATGGGCCTTTACGGAGTCGATAGCATACCGTGCCATCTCTTCCGTCCATTTGGGATGGCACTTAAGGCATGTCTCCTTAAGCTGGATCTTGGGCGTCGCCGCAAAATGCGAGGTGAAGGTCTTGCCCTTCTTGTCCTTCACCTTCGGGGTATGGCAGCTGTCGCAGCCCACGCCGGCTTTAGCATGCCTCGAATTATAGAACGATTCGGATTCGGGGTGCTGGGCCTTCCACAGAAGTCCGCCGGTCAGGCCATGCTTGAAGTCGAGGAAGTTGACCTGGTTGACGTAGTGGTCATAGAGTCCGAAGACGTCCTTATAAGGAAAATGGTTCGTCCTCTGGTCGGTCATCTTTACCGGCTCTCCGGTCTTGGTGTCCGTCCCGGGATTGCAGTTGTACTCGACGTGGCACTGGCCGCACTGAAGACGAGTGTCATACTTGTCAAGAATCGCTATCTTCCTTGTGAAGCCTCTTAGGCCCATATCGATGACCTTGAAATTCGTATGCTTCGGATCTTTATGCCAGAGAGTGTCGGCCTCTTTCCTCGTCAGCGCCTGTATGAGACCGTCCCTCACTATTCTCGGTTTAGCCGCGTGCGGATCGTGACATGTAAAACAGTTCAGGCCATGCTGCATGTCCCTGGCAACCTCGACCACATTGGAAGTCCTGTCCCAGGTAGTTTTTCCCTCGAACTTGTCCCCCATATATGACCACTTCAGGATATGGTCCTGGGTCTTGCACTGCAGACAGACCGGATTCGCGGCGGCAGCCGACTGGGGGATAAAGGCCTTATGTTCTTTTGAATCCGGATACTTGTCAACGAGCACGTCAAACACCCTGCCGCTGTCAAAAATATACTGCCAGCCGTTTTTACCCTGGAACCTGCCGCCGTAGGCCCTGTCAACGACGTAGTGGTCGATAAGCATCCAGTTGTGGCTTCTCGTGAGGTTATGCTCCTTTGTAAAGCCGTGACCCATCATCAGTTTGTCCCAGAACGGGTTTGGCGATCTGCTCGTAAGCTGCGACTTCTCGTCCCGCGCCGGCCTATGATAGGCCCCCTTCATAAAACTGTCGAACTGTTCCTTATGGCATTGTCCGCAGGCCTCCCAGGAGACATCCGTGGTCGGTCTCGTGTCGGGACCGGGGTTTTTCAAATGCCCGGCAAGACCACTATGGCAACCATTGCAGTTGACCCTGGCGTGTTTTCCCATCTTGTGCAGTTCTTTAATGGGCGCGTGGCAACCATAGCACTCATCCACTTTGACCGCCTGTTCCTTCTTGCCCGCTGGCTCCTTCTGCTGTTTGCCTTCATAGGGTTTGGATTTTGCGTCGGCCCCCGGATAATTAATGCCGATCACCAATGCCAGCGCCAAAAAAACAATGACCAATCCATAGATCCTTCTGTTCATCTGATTCCTCCTTTTTTTGTCTGTTGACTCGCTATTTATGAGCCCGGTGGCATTCCGGAGTAACTTTGCAGCCCTGATCGCTCACCTCCTTTAATCTGCGCTAAGCTTATTCAGGCCGCATAATAATCATCAGGCAATTTATAGACCAATTATATCAAGCCGGTGTTATTAGTCAACCTGCTAATTTCTGGTTCAATTATAGTCGTGACATGGGTAAATAACATGTTAATGTGTGTAAAGGTTTTGTAAATTTGGGGATGTTTAGTGGAAATAAACAAAGATGAGGGCCTGCAAGGTTTCATCCCTGCAGGCCTCTTTATATGGACGCAAAAAAAATAACGCCTAAATGCGCGTCACGACACAGGGGGTGGAAATCCTCCAGGCGCTGTCTATATAATCCGGCTTTGTGGACTTTACCCGGTAGACATAACTGCCGTTTGAAGCATTGGTGACGGGAACTGAGGTCAACGTACCGGTATAGAAACTCGTAAACGTCGCTCCTCCGTCCGTGCTTTTCTCAACAACGAAGGTCACCCCGGCTACTCCCCCTGAGCTCCAGCTTACCGTATAATTGCCGGTGCTGTTTGAAGGAGGCGCATATATCGATGGAGTCCTTAAAACAAGCGCCACTACACAGGGGGTGGAGACCCTCCAGGCGCTGTCCGTATAATATTGCTTAGTGGCCTTTACCCGGTAGATATAGGTGCCGTTTGTCATGCCGGTGAAGGCCTTTGACGATGCGGTCCCGGTATAGACATTTGTAAAGGTTGCGCCGCCGTTGGTGCTTACTTCAGCAACATAGGTCACTCCGCTTACATTGCTTGCGCCAAAGCCTACAGTATAACTTCCTGTGCTGTTCGTAGGAGGCGCATATATAGACGGCGTGTTCAAAAGAAGCGCCACTACGCAGGTCCCTGAAGTCCCCCAGGCGCTTGAGGTAAAGCCAGGCTTTGTCGCCTTCACCCGATATTTATAGCTTCCGTTTGTAAGGCCGTTGAAGCTCTTTGAGAGCGCCGTCCCGGTATAGGCGCTTGTATAGGTGGCCCCGCCGTTAGTGCTTACCTCTAAAATGTAGGTGACCCCGCTGCCGTTGACCCCGCTCCAGCTCACGGTCAGGCTGCCGGTGCGGGTAGTGTTCGTTGGAGGCACATAGATGGTCGGCGTCCTCAAGGTGGTGGAGATGTTATAAAAAGCCATCTTCACCGGCTCGCTGTTGTTTGCATTGTCCTTTGAATAGAACCTTAAGTACGTTGTGGCTGGAATGCTGATTGGGCCGTTATACACTGTCGTCGGCGTACAACTCGCTCCCAGGCAGTAATATGTGCCTGCACAGCTTGAGCCCGTGCCGTCGTTGCACGTCAAGGTGACTGACTGCGCTGAACTGTAAGTCCCGCCTGCCGGTGAGGCGGTGGTCACAGGGGCTGTCGTATCCAAAATAATTGTGTCGCTATAAGCGCCTGACCAGTTATTGGAAGTGTCCCTGAACTTTACATAGACCCTCTTTGTGCCGTCGCCTGGGGTCAAGGTCCAGGGCTTTGTCGATGCCATTACTTCGGGCGTTGTCCAAGTGAAGCCGTCATTGCTCAGCTTCATCCCTGTCGCATAGGGGCAATTATGGCCTAAAACTTGGATACAATAAACAATTCCTCCGTCAGGAAAATCGTCATGTGAACTCAATGTCAGAGTTACAGAAACAGAACTGGTGACAGCAGCGCCGGAGTTGATGGAGATAGAGCCTGTCGGAGCCAGAATATCAACCAGGTAATAAGTCCCGGTTTTCACCACCTCGTTGTTGCCGGCATTGTCTTTTGAATAATATTTCAGGATTGTTGGGTTTGTCGGATCTGATATGGTTATCGCGCCACTGTAATTTGTCGTCGGCGTACAACCTGAGCCGAAACAGTAATATGTGCCTGCGCAGCCTCCGCCATTGCCGTCGCTGCAGAGCAAAGTAACAGATATGGGGGAACTGAAACTCCCTTCTGAAGGGCCAGCAAGAGTTGCAGGCGCAGTCGTGTCAGTGCCCGGTTCTAAAACAGTACCCCCTCGAACCGGCCAAAAAAAGGATAAACCAGATCTATTTAATGTTACTGGAACCTGACCTTGACATCCCAATTGTAACGCCAGTGCGCCAGTCAGAGAACGAAGAGAAGAGGTCCAATACCAATAATATCCGGGGACGGTTTGAACGTTAATAAAAGGAAAATCTGATGGAAGCACGGGGAAACAGCTTTCCTGTGTGATAAGGCTTTCAAGTTCTACAATATTAGGGAGCCGCCAGTCCGTGTGGCCATAGTTGGCATGTGTCCCGGCGTTCATGCCTGCTACATAATCCCTGGCCTGCACCCATGTATTCCTGGTCCCGGTCAAATTTGCATCATCAGTCCACATAAGCCCCGTAAGCGTATCTTCTACCGTTCCGTCTCCAATAGCCATAAATCTCGGGCTCGGCCATTGAACACCTGCCTGTATATCTCTGTCATCACCAGCCGCATATGACGTTTCGGCGCCGGTCCGCGCAATTTGTATTACACCGCCCTGACCACCACGGACCGGCCATATGCGCGAAGCGGCAGTTTTAGAAGCGCCGCCAATGACACCAGAAGCCACGCTATACGTCCAGGCAGAAGAAGAATCGGGCAATATGGTTGTAGATGTCCACCGATAACCGCCGCTTACATTCGTAAAAGGATGCCCGTAAGGAAGGCCTCGATAATTTGGTATATCTCTGAGATTCCTGAACTCGTTTAAATTAGGAAGCCTCCAGTCGTTATGCCCAAGATGATTGTTGATATTCAGACAGGCCACATAATCAAGTGCTGACTGCCAGTTCATTGCGCCGCCGGTGCATGTTGCAGATCCTGTTACCGTCGGAGTATCGGTATCCTTGGTCCAAACCAATCCGGTGAGGTTGTCCGTTACCGTCTGATCTCCATTGTCCGTTAACCTGGGCTCAGGCCATGCAACACCCGCCTGAATACTTCCATCGTCGCCGTCTTCATAGCTGAAGGTCTGGCCCGTGCGGGGAAGGTCTATGACGCCTGCCCAGGCGGTCGAAGCCGCAAACAAAAACAGGACGCCCGCAAGCATTGCGGTTTTAAGCTGCGTGTCTTCAAACCCGCCAAAAAACAAACTCCCCCAAAATCCCTTCATCTCCCTGTCCTCCATCGTGTTTATTTTATTGGTTGATTCCTGTCCCGCTTATGCCCTGCCAATCGCCTCATACCTCCATAGGATCCAGACATCCGCCTGTATATGGAATACAGAAGGAGTTTAGCATAATGACATCAAAAATAATAGTATTTTTTTCAATTGAACCGATGGGTTATGTCACATGCGGGAAACAGGATGAGGTGATACAGGATTCCTTAGATCGAGGGTGAGAGGCCTGAAAGAAGAGATAGAGGTGGTCCGCTCAATTGGGAGAGGTTTATGCTCCGGACCGCGGCCTTAGCGTGATCAGGTGGCTGTTTACTGTCTTACCGGTATCACAAAAGTAAACCTGCTGCCTTTCCCGGCTTCACTTTCAACGCGGATATTCCCGCCGTGAAGCTTGACAAGGCTTTTCGTCAAGGCAAGGCCAAGCCCGGCGCCTCTGTATTTTTTTGTAAGCGGAGACTCAAGCTGCGCAAACTCGGTAAACAGCCTTGGAAGATCTTCCTCCTTAATGCCAATGCCGTTGTCGGAAACAGAAATTTCGATGAAATTTCTGTCCTGTAGGGGCGAGGCGATGCCTCGCCCTCCTTCCTGGGCGACCCGCCGGATCGCCCCTACATCCGCCCCTGCAACCTTCCGCGCAGTAACGCCCACTGAGCCCCCCTCAGGCGTAAACTTCACCGCATTGCCCAGGAGATTAAATATTATCTGTTTGAGTTTCCCCTCGTCCGCTTCGATCTCGATGTCCGCATCCTGGTCTATCTTCATCTCCAGATTTATCCCGCGGACTTTTGCCTCGTCGGCAATCATACCGACGGCCGTATTCAGGATGTCCCTCAAAAAAAATTTGGACCATTCCGGGCCGGTCAGTCCGGCTTCAGACTCAGCATAGTCCAGGACATTCGTAATGAGTTCCAGCAGTCTCCTGCCGCTGACGAGGATATCGTTTACATACTCCTTCTGAGCAGCATTCAGCTGCCCGGCCAGCCCATCCTCCAGGATTTCGGAAAAACCGATAACCGCGTTCATCGGGGTCCTCAGCTCATGGCTCATGTTTGCGATAAACTCGGTCTTGGCGCGGCTGCCGGCCTCCGCCTCAAGTTTTGCTCTCACAAGCTCCTTCGTCCTTTCCCTGACCTTAAGATCGAGTCCCTCGTTCAACTCTTTGTATTTTCTTTCGCTCTCTTTTAAGTCCATGGCCATTTGATTAAAGGCCTGAGCCAGCCGGCCTATCTCATCACCGGAAGTTACCTCCACCTTCACATCCAAATTCCCGCTGCTGATTTCTACCGAGGCCGAGCTTAATTTCTCTATAGGGCTCGTAATCTCCTTCACGGCGAAATATGTGGCCGCAACGCCTAGCAGCAGGAAGGTGAGCCCCATGAGAAAACCTCTGTATAAAAGGACCTTGAGCTGTTTATCCAGTCCCTCCTTATCGATTATGATCCCGACATAGCCTATGATATGTTCTTTTCCCGGCAATACCTTGTCCTCGAAAAAGAGGGCGTCCCCGGCGGGAGAATACGAGACCGATGTTACCGGCGCCCAAAAATTCAATGCGGCTCCGGAATCCTCGAAATAAAAGTGGGACCTCCCGTCCGCAACATTTTTTTTTACGTCTTCCAACCTTTTTTTGTCCTGTCCTTCGTCGCTTCCCGGGATTTCCCGGCCCGGTTTCCCGAGTTTCGCCAGAAGTCTTCCCTCCGAGGTAAAGATCAGCACTGAACGAATGTCCGCCTGCCGCACGAGGCCCTTTGCCGACTCCGAGCACATGTCCCTGCTTTCAGCGAAGACGCAGAGCCTCGTGTTGTAAGCGAGAAGCTCCGCAAGCGCTCCCCCTCTTTTTACGAGGTTGTCAGTCAGCGCCTCGGACTGGAGCATAATAAACACGGCAGTAAAAGAAGACGCCATAATTATGATGAACAGAACAATCCTGGCGAACGCCTTGACGCAAATTTTTTCATGATAAAGCTTTATCACGGCGGCGAGAGTCCTCATCGGCGGGTCGCCTCACCGGCCGCATAAGATATCTTCAGGCAAAGGACTTTGTCCTTCCCCTTATTCATTATTCACTTGCCTGCCCTGCCTGACAGGTATCACAAACGTGAACGCGCTCCCTTTTCCGAACTCACTCTCTGCCCATATCTGTCCCTGGTGAAGCTCCACAAGTTTTTTTGTCAGCGCGAGCCCGAGTCCAGTGCCCTCATATTGCCTGGTATATGCGGAGTCGACCTGAGAAAATTCTTTAAAGAGCTTCGGCATATCTTCAGCCTTGATGCCGATGCCGGTGTCCGTGACGGAGATCTCGATGGAATCTCCGTCAGTGCTGAAACGCGGAGGCGCGGAGGTCTCGGAAAGACTTTTTCCCCCGTCCGACCTTCCATGCCTCCTCGCCGTAATTTGCACGCGCCCCCCCTCCGGAGTAAATTTCACTGCGTTGCTCAGGAGATTGAACATGATCTGCTTGAGTTTTCGCTCGTCAGCCTCTATCTCTTCGCAGGCCTCAGGGCTGACCTCCAGGTCCAGCTGCAGACCGCGCTTCATCGCCTTTTCCTTTAGCATGTTCATCGATGAACTGAGGACATCTTTCAGAAAAAAGCCGCTCAGGTTAAGTTCCATCTTGCCTGCCTCAACTTTCGCAAGGTCCAGTATGTCATTTATAAGGTCCAGCAGGTGTTCGCCGCTGCTGTAGATGTCTTTTGCAAATTCCTTCTGCTTGTCGTTGAGCGCGCCGGCCAATTCGTCCTTGAGGATCTCCGAAAATCCGAGTATCGAATTGAGCGGGGTCCTGAGTTCATGACTCATATTTGAAAGAAAGTCCGACTTGGCGAGGTTGGCGCTTTCCGCCGCGCACTTGGCGCTCTCAAGCTCTATGTTATTTTCATGCAGCCGCTGCGCCATGCGCTTGTAATCGGTCATATCGCGTGCCGCGGCCAGAATGCCCTGAAGATTCCTGTCCTGATCGCATATGACGGTGGCGTTGCAGGACACAATTACTTCCCTGCCGTCTTTGGCGACAAGGGGGAGCTCGTAGTCGGTAACTCTCTTATTTCTCAACACCAGCCGGATGACTTCCTCCGCGCGTTTCTGATCTGAGAAATACTTTTTGAACGGAGCGCCGAGCAACTCATCGCGCGTATACCCGGTAAGGTCCTCCGTCCGGTTGTTTACGTCCCTGATGGCGCCGAGCGGATCGATGGTCATCAGCGCGTCTCCGTGAACTTCAATCAGGGAGCGCGTATATAACTCCTGCTCGCGCAGGCACTGCCCGAGCTTCAGCTTCTCCGCCTCGGCCTGCCTGCGGGCGGTATTGTCAGTGCCTATCAGCAGATAGCCGATGGTCCCGCCCTGAGAGTCACGCAGCGCCGTGACCGCCACGACTGCCGAAAAGCGGCTGCCATCCTTACGGACGTTGGTAAGCTCATAAATGTCCTCAATGCCGCGCGAGGCCTTATACACCAGGGACTCGAAACCGGGTTTTACCGGGGTTGAAAACTCGAGGCTCAACGCCTCGGCGCGGGCGGTCACTTCCTGTGGATCTGAGATGTCCGCCGGGGTGAGTTTGCCGACCACCTCGGAAGCGGCATAGCCCAGCATGCGCTCGGCGCCGCCACTGAATAATTGGATGACGCCTTTTGTGTCGGTGGCGATACTTGAGAAATTTTCACTGTTTAAAATTGCGTTCTGCAGCGCGCCTCTTTTAAGCACGATTTGCCTTATATGTCCGCCGGCGGAAAGCAATCTCTCCGGATG
Organism: Nitrospirota bacterium; assembly: GCA_016215155.1. Taxonomy (GTDB): domain Bacteria; phylum Nitrospirota; class Thermodesulfovibrionia; order Thermodesulfovibrionales; family UBA6898; genus PALSA-1316. The sequence continues at coordinate 60,083 of JACRLQ010000052.1, read as the reverse complement.
ACCTTTACCGGCGTTCCCCTTCATCTCTGACCACCGTCCCCATGACCTTTCGGTATTTCTTGAACCCCTGTCTTCCGCGCGACCATAGTTTATACTTAGCTCCCTGCGTATTTTTTTACAATTTCGGGCAACTCTCGCGTCTGTAACGGCTTTGCTATATAATCCGCAAATCCCGCCTCCTTGAACCGTTCCCTGTCGCCTTTCATGGCAAAGGATGTCAACGCGATGACCTTTATCCCCCGGGTCCTGGGGTCATTTTTGAGGAGTTCTAATGCGGCCCTGCCGTCCATGACGGGCATCTGGATGTCCATGAGTATCAGGTCGGGCATATGCTCTACCGCAGCTCTCACTCCTTCGGCGCCGTCCCCCGCCTCCAGGGTTTCATAGCCGTGATATGCCAGGACGGCAACTATCAATTTCCGGTTCAATTCATTGTCCTCCACTATGAGGATTTTAGCCGACATATATCATCACCTTTTCGATGCCTTCATTGACAGCTTGTTTGAGACAAACCGGAAGTTCATTAAGTCCCCAAATATAAAAACCCTTAAAAATCAGCGACCCGTCAGTTCAGCGCTGCTTTGTGCCGATCTCTTCGGCAATTACCTTCATTGTTTCACGGATTAAGCGGGATGTCTATCAGAAAGTTTAATGTTGCAGGGCTTCATCGGAGGGAACATAACTCCCCCCTGCTTAAAGCAATATGATTGTATGGTAAGCGGGGAGATGGTTATATGAATAAAGCAACAGGTCCTTTCTTCAGGCCCGCGGGTGATATTTTTTGAAGACCTTCGTGATTCTGTCGGTAGTCACCCTGGTGTAGATCTGCGTCGTAGAGATGTCCGAATGGCCCAGCATCTTCTGGACAGACCTGAGGTCGGCGCCGCCTTCGAGCAGATGCGTGGCAAAACAATGACGCACGGTATGCGGGGAAAGTTCGATCCCTATCCGGTTGCCGATGACCTTCAGGGTCTGCCAGAACCTCTGCCTGGTCATCGCCCCTCCCCTGCCTGTGACGAAAAGATGTTGTGACTGTCTCTTTTTTAAGATCCCGGGTCTCTCCTCGCTGACATACTGCTTTATCTTTTCGAGGGCCCTCGGGTTCACCGGCACAACCCTTTCCTTCAGCCCCTTACCGATGACCCTGATGAAGCCCGCCTCGAAATTGATGTCTCCGAGCTTTATGCCCACAAGTTCGCTTACCCGGAGGCCGGATGAATATAGCAGTTCGATCATCGCCCTGTCGCGAAGTACGGTCCTGCCCCCCTGAACTCCGTCAAGCAGGGCCGTCATATCTTTCTGACCGAGCGCCTTCGGTACCCGGTCCCATTTCTTTGGGAGCTGGATGGTCCCGGACGGATCGTCCTTTCTCAGGTCCTCCAAAAGCATATATTTATAGAGCGCTTTAAACGAGGAAATATATCTGCAGAGGGTCGAGGTGGCATACCCCTTGCCGCGAAGGAAGTCCAGAAAATCGATTATATCAGAGGTGGAGGCTTCAGCCGGAGAGACTTTCCGTTCTCTCAGAAAAAGACCGAATTTTCTCAGATCGGTCTCATATGACGAAAGCGTATTGCCCGCGAGACCTTTTTCGACGGACAGGTAGGTGATAAAACCGTCAAGCAACTCCACTGGAGAGATATTCCTCGATCCCGGTTGACTGCCTCAGCCTGTCGTAAAATACCGAAGCGATATGCATAAGGTTTACCGTATCTTCCCTGTTGTAGGTTATCAGAAGGTCAAGGGCCTCACGGGAGCCCCTGCGGTAAGCCTCCCAGAGTTTTACGGCATCATACCCGTCAAGGCCGACAACGGCGTCTTCCCTCATAATGCCGAGCGACTGTTCAAGCCTCTTCAGACCGCCCTCAAGCCCGAGTCTTTTCGCGGCAAAGCAGAGGTCAAAGTGGGGTATTTCGAAACGTACCCCGCTAAAAGACTTAAGGATGAAAGGCACATCGAACGACGCGCCGAAAAAAGTTATCAGGCACTTGTAGCGGGACAACTCGCGGGTGAGACTTTCAGCCGAAAGGTTTTCGCCCCTTATCAGGGTCTTATAATCATATCCGTCGTAGAGACCGACAACGGTGACCACCCCTCCGTAATGCGGCTGAAATCCATTAGTCTCAATATCAAGACAGACGACGTCCTCCCTGAAAAAATCGAACAGTCGCCAGTGGTCTCTCCTTTTTATACGGCAATTAAAATAGGAGGCATTACCCGCCTGAAGCTCTTCTTCGTCCCTCATAAGCATCGCATCATATAGCAGCTTCCTGTCAGGACTTATTCCGGCAATCTGCCTGGAATCAGTGAAATCCTTCCACGTAAGGACCCCGTCTCTCCAGAGTCTCTTTTCAGATTTTTCACCGACGCCATCGAGGGTGCAGAACGTATTTTTGATCATCAAGCGTTTCCGGAAACCCTTACTTAAGGGGAAAAAGGACAACAACGCCGCTTCAGTTTTCCCCGGGGGTGTCCGGTCCTTTCAAATATCTTTTGCGAATGTACTTCCATATTATAAGAAAGTAGACGGTTATATTGCCACAGATGATTTTGAGGCCGAATGTTTTTTAAATAATTTTTCCGGTTTCGGGTTGACAGGGAACGGGCGTTTCCTTTAGCATGTTGGCAGGGAATTTAAGGAGGTGGCCTTGAAAAAAATATCTGTCATTTTGTTTCTGGTCTTCATATCGACCGGCCTGGTATCGGCACAGGGGGGGATAAAAAAGAAAAGACCTCTCCCCCATGACTATGGCAAAGTCGTCATTAATAACTACTCCGACCGCGCGGGACAATCACCTGTAGCTTTCGACCACTGGCTCCACCGCTCCAAGTTCACATGCAGACTCTGCCACGTTGATCTTGCCTTTGCCATGAAGGCCGGGGCGACCGGGATAAAAGCCGCGGACAACATGAGGGGTTATTATTGCGGCGCCTGCCATAACGGAAAAATGGCCCACGCCGGCAGGACGGTCTTTGAGGCCTGTTCCAGAAATCTGTCCGATGACCCCAAACGTTGCGAAAGATGCCATTCCCAGGGAAAGAATGTCAAAAAGGAATACGATTTTTATCTCTTTACGGAAAAATTCCCCCGGGAGCGCTTTGGCAACGGCATAAACTGGGAGAAAACGGAAGAGGAAGGCCTGGTCAAACTGGTCGATTATATCGAGGGTGTTTCGATAAAGAGGGGCTCGCTGACCGTACAGAAGGATTTCTCTCTCGAACCGAAGGTGAAGGGGATGCCGGAAATCCTCTTTTCTCATAAGAAGCATACCGTCTGGAACGGCTGCGAAGTATGCCATCCGGAAATATTCGTCGGCGTGAAAAAAGGCAGCACAAAATACTCCATGGTCGAGATTTTCGACGGCAAGTACTGCGGCGTGTGCCATTCATCAGTGGCGTTTCCCCTTCTCGATTGCCAAAGATGCCATACAAGCCAGGTCCAGTAACACGAGGTCTTGTTCTGGGATGTCTGCTGGGCATCCTGGCGCCTCTGGTAGCGTCCGGGAACTGGGACCTGCCGCCGGTCGCCGAGCCTCCGGAGTATGGGAACATCCTGATTAACAGGACATCCGAAATAAATGGGGTCAAGCCGGTCGTCTTTTCACACTGGGTCCACAGGAGGAAACATACGTGCAGGGTCTGCCATTTCGAGCTTGAATTCAATATGAAGACAAACACTACGGAGATAACCGAAAAGACCAATAAGGCCGGTCTTCATTGCGGCGCTTCCGGCTGCCATGACGGGAAGACCGTCTTTGGCCACGAAGAGCCTCACTGTGACAACTGCCATAGCGGCGACAGGAAGTCGGGCAGCGAAAAATTCTCCGCGGTGGCCGCCGCCCTGCCCAAGTCGAACTTCGGCAATAAAATTAACTGGTCCCTGGCGGTGAAGAAGGGGCTGATAGAACCCCTCCACTTTCTCTCACTGAAGCCAGCCGAGGAAATCGGGTTCAAAGAGAATATGACCCTCGAGGCCGAGTGGTCCGGGATCCCCAACGCGGTCTTTCCCCACAAGTCGCACACGCAGTGGCTCGACTGCAATAATTGTCATCCGGACATCTTCAACATCAAGAAGAAAACCACAAAACACTTCGAGATGGTAAGGATACTCAAGGGTGAATTCTGCGGCGTCTGTCACCTGACCGTGGCGTTGCCAATGCAAAACTGCAGGGCCTGTCATCCGACGATGAAATCACAGAGGATATATTGAACATATTTACGCGTTTGTTCTTCATTGCGGCTATTGCCGGAATCATGAACTCCGCGGTGACGGCCGTATTGCCATTGGTTTACGGTCAGTCTTCAGGCTCTGCGTATGCGGAGGACTGGAAGACTGAGTTCGATGAGATATGCAGGAAAACTAACGATCCGGTGTCACTTTCAAAGGAAGAATTAAAGGCGCTGATATCCAGATCCGACAAACTGAAGACCGTCATCGAAACACTCGGAGAGACGGAAAAAAAGGTCTACCTTAAGCGGTTGCGCGTCTGCCGGGAGCTGTTTGTCTTCATGCTGGAATCAAAAGAAAAAGAGTAGAGGAACAGGTATGAACGCTGAAGACTAAGGGTTGAAAGTTGAAGGTAATCAGACGTGATCTGTTTCTGTAAACCTTCAGCCTTCAACCTTGTTTAGCAGTTACAGCCCGTCACAGACGGGGCCTTCGGATTTCTCCTCCAACGGCAGATCGGTCTTTATATGCAGTTCCCTCAGCTGTCTTGTCTCGACGACCGAAGGGGCGCCTGACATCATGCAGAATGCCTTCTGCGTCTTAGGGAAGGCCACTACATCCCTGATCGATGAGGCGCCTACCATCAGCATGATAAGTCTGTCGAGACCTAAGGCAATGCCGCCATGAGGCGGGGCGCCATACTGAAGGGCATCCAGAAGAAAGCCGAACTTGGAGCGGGCGTCCTCTTCAGTAATGCCGAGTATCTCAAACATCTTGCTCTGGAGCTTCGAGTTGTGAATCCTGATCGAACCTCCGCCGATCTCATACCCGTTTAATACGATATCGTACGCCTTTGCCCTGAACCCGGCTATAGTCGAACGCGCGGAGCCCTGAAGCGCCGGAGTCGCCAGTTCAGCCGACAGCATTTTTTCTATGTCCTCATCCATCGGCGATGTAAACGGATGGTGCATGGCCGCGAACCTGTTTTCCTCGTCGTCCCACTCAAGAAGGGGAAAATCCGTTATCCATACAAATTTATGACCTTTTTCCATAAGGTCAAGCCTCTTGCCGAGTTCAAGTCTGAGCCTGCTCAATACGTCATAGACCACCCCTGGTCTGTCGGCGACAAAGAGCATCATGTCCCCGTCCGTGGCCTCAAGCCTTTCGGCCATGGCCTTCATCACCTCTTCTGGGAAAAACTTGGCGATGGGCGATTCGAACCCGCTTTTGACCTTGATCCAGGCAAGGCCTTTGGCCCCGAAGGACTGCGCCTCGGCCGTAAGCATATCCACTTCCTTCCTGGAGAGGCCGGCCATGCCCTTGCCCAGTATGGCCTTCACCCTCCCGCCGGCCTGAAGGGCGTCCAGAAAAACTTTAAACGTCCCCTTCGCCGCAAGGTCGGCCATGTCCTTTAACTCAAGTCCGAACCTCATGTCAGGCTTGTCGTTGCCGAACCTGTCCATCGACTCCTGATAAGTCAACCGCTCAAAGGGGACCGCCACGTCGACATCAAGTATCGCATTAAAGACCTTTTTCATCATACCTTCGATCAGATCAATGACATCATCCCGTTCGACAAACGACATCTCAAGGTCAACCTGCGTGAATTCAGGCTGACGGTCCGCCCGCAGGTCTTCGTCCCGGAAGCACTTGACGACCTGGAAATATTTCTCTAAGCCCGCGACCATAAGGATCTGCTTGAAAAGCTGAGGAGACTGCGGCAGGGCGTAGAAATGACCGGGGTTCAGGCGGCTCGGCACCAGATAGTCACGGGCGCCCTCCGGGGTGGACTTTGTGAGCATCGGGGTCTCTATTTCAAGAAATCCCCGTTCATCAAGATAGTCCCGCATCAATTTGGCGGCGCGGTGCCTGATTATCAGGTTCCGCTGCATCTCGGGTCTTCTGAGGTCGAGGTATCTGTGCCTGAGCCTGAGGGACTCGCCGGCCTCCGCGGCCTCTTCCATGCTGTACGGCAGAGCAGATGAGACATTCAGCACCAAAAGTTCCCTGACATATATCTCGACCGTACCGGTCGGAAGGGAAAGGTTGTCGGTCCCCTCGGGACGTCTCCTTACCTCACCGGACACTGAAATAACATACTCGGACCTCAGTGCATGCGCCTTTTCATGGTCATCCGCCGACACCTCGGGACTGAATACAACCTGGCAGACACCGGAGCGGTCTCTGAGGTCTATAAAAATCAGACCTCCGTGGTCCCTGCGCCTGAATACCCATCCCGAGAGTTTTAACGACGACCCGATATCGGTCTCTCTTATATCTCCACAACCCCTGTCACGAAACATGCCGCCTCCTAATCGAATATCTCACTTTTAAGTCTGTCAATCTCGACGGGGAGCATGCGTCTGTATGTGCCGGGCTTAAGCTCGCCCATCTCCACCCCGTCAATCCTGATCCTCATCAGCCGGATCACCGAATGCCCTACTTTTTCGAGCATACGCCTGATCTGGCGTTTCTTGCCTTCATGTATGATCATCTCTATCCACGAGTTCTGTTCGCTCTTTTTTACCGGCTTCACCCTGGCGGGGGCTGTCATGGTCCTGTCGAGCCTGATCCCGCGCCTTAGTTTCTCCATCTCCTCGGCCAGGAGCTTTCCCTTTATCTTTACCAGATAGGTCTTGGGTATCTTTTTTGAAGGGTGCATTATGCCATTGGCCAGTTCGCCGTCGTTCGTGAGAATCAGCATGCCCTCGGAGTCGAAATCAAGCCTTCCCACGGGATAGACCCTCTGTTTTATGCCGCCCAGAAAGTCTTTTACCGTCGCCCTTCCCTCAGGGTCGTTAAGCGAGGTCACTACATTCCTCGGTTTGTTGAAGATGTAATAGACCTTCTTTTCGGGCGACGTAAGCAGTTTCCCGTCCAGTTTAATATGGTCCGTAAGAGGGTCCGCCTTCGACCCGATCGAAGCCACCTGTCCGTTGACCTTAACGCGGCCTTCGATGATCATCTCCTCGGCCTTTCTGCGCGAGGCGATGCCCATGTCGGCAATTATCTTTTGGAGTCTCTGCTGCATAAGGTATCAATAATAACATAAAAGGCGAGGTTCTAAGAAGGCGGGCACTGATACGATGACGCGGGAAGTTGTTTATGCAGGCCATCGGGGTGCTCCGCAAAACATGGTGATATATACATTTGACGGGATTAAATATAATAGCGAAGATCTCCAACTTATTAATATTAATGTTAATGCACAATACATGTTTGATTTGACTATCGCATCAATATATGTTTATATGTAAGAAACTAAGTATGCGAGGCGGCAGTGCTTAAAGAGTTATCATTATATATCACCTATAATCTCCTTGATCTGCAAAGAGGTTCGCGGCTTGCCGACGCGCTCAGCTTCTTCATTTACGATACCATCAAGATATTATTGCTCCTTACGGTTATAATTTTTATGATATCGGTCATACGCAGCTACTTCCCTCCGGAGAGGACAAAACGCATACTTTCCTATAAAAAAGAGTTTATTGGTAATATCCTTGCCGCCCTGCTCGGCATTGTCACGCCTTTCTGCTCCTGCTCTGCGGTTCCGCTATTTATCGGATTTGTGGAGGCCGGTGTCCCTCTGGGCGTAACCTTCTCATTCCTGATTTCCTCGCCCATGGTAAATGAAGTGGCGGTGGTGCTTCTATGGGGGCTTTTCGGCTGGAAGATCGCTGCAATCTATCTGTGCACCGGACTTCTTGTCGCCATGATCGGAGGTTTTATCATCGGTAAGCTGAAACTCGAGAAATGGGTCGAAGAATATGTCTATAAATTTCATTCCGGGCAGGCACAGGAAGTGACGAAACAGACATTTAAAGAGAGGCTCGAATATGCGAAACTGAATACGGTTGATATACTCCGAAGGGTTTGGCTCTACGTAATAGTTGCTATCGGAATCGGCGGATTTATCCACGGCTACGTCCCCCAGGATTTTCTGGTGCGATATGCCGGCCCTAAGAATCCATTTGCAGTGCCTGTCGCAGTAGCATTAGGTGTTCCGCTATACTCAAATGCCGCTGGAGTTATCCCCATTGTGTATGCCCTTATGGAAAAAGGCATCAGCACCGGTACTGTCCTTGCGTTTATGATGGCCGTGACCGCCCTGTCTGTGCCTGAAATGATAATTCTGAGGAAGGTATTAAAGGTACCGCTCCTGGTGGTGTTTGCGGGGATCATGACCGTAACAATAACAGCCGTCGGGTATATTTTTAATGCAATTTTATAGGAGGTTATGAAATGGAGATAAAAATACTGGGACCGGGATGCGCAAACTGCCATAAAATGGAGGAACTGGCAAAAACAGCGGTCAAAGAACTAGGCATAGACGCAAAGATCGAAAAGATTTCCGGGATCCAGGAAATCATGAGATATACAATATCAACGCCGGGGCTAGTGGTCGACGGCAAGCTCAAACATTCGGGGAAACCACTCCCGGGTCTCGAAAATGTGAAGGCAATGATTCGGGAAGAAGTTTAATCATGCGGGATCTGCTGCATATCTTCAAGGCTCTCTCTGAAGAAACGAGACTCAGGATATTGAAGCTGCTTGAACACGGAGAGCTATGTGTCTGTGATATTGTTTCCGCTTTGGATATGGTCCAGCCCAAGGTATCGTTTCATCTGAATGTGCTAAAGGGGGCCGGCCTTCTTACAGACCGGAAACAGGGGCGTTGGATCCATTACCGTCTTGATGATTCGGATATCTTTAAAAGGTTTCTGCTTCTGACGGTTCTGTCAATACTGACGGAAGACGATGTCGCAGATGACAGGAAAAGACTCCAGAATTTCCTGAAGAAAAAAAAGACAGGGGACACCGTCTCATCGCCCGATGATAAAAAAGGCTGCGGCGGGGACAGCAGATGATTCGCGTGATGTTTCTCTGCACGGGCAACTCCTGCCGCTCTCAAATGGCCGAAGGTTTCGCCAGGGAACTCGGCAAAGGAGTTATTGATCCTTATAGTGCGGGTCTTTTCCCCGCCGGCGTGAATCAGCGGGCGGTCTCGGTCATGAGGGAAGCCGGAACAGATATTTCAGGACAAAGGTCAAAGGGAATTGACCCTGATCTTCTCCTGAAGATGGATATCGTAATAACGTTATGCGGCAGCGCCGAGGCCTCTTGTCCGATGACCCCGCCTGCGATCAGGCGTCTGCACTGGCCGATTGACGACCCCGTTGCTGCGGCCGGGACTGAAGAGGAAGTGATAAAACAATACAGGAAGGCCCGCGACGAGATAAAAAAGAAAATAGTTGAGTTCATTAAATCATTCGACCGGGGGCCTGACCATGACATATAAAACAGCCAACAGACTTTCTTTTCTCGATCGGTATCTCACCCTGTGGATATTCGCCGCGATGGCCTTCGGTATCGGTCTGGGGTATTTCATGCCAGACACCGAAGGGTTTATCAATCGGTTTCAGTCCGGCACGACGAATATACCTATCGCCATTGGTCTTATCCTAATGATGTACTCCCCGCTGGCAAAAGTGAAATACGAGGAACTGGGGGAAGTATTCAGAAATAGGAAACTCCTGACTCTTTCCCTCATACAAAACTGGGTTATAGGACCTGTTCTGATGTTCCTTCTGGCCATTGCCTTTCTTTCCGGATACCCGGAATATATGGTCGGACTCATTATGATCGGACTTGCACGCTGTATCGCGATGGTGATTGTATGGAATGACCTTGCCTGCGGTGACCCTGAGTATGCGGCAGGCCTGGTAGCGTTCAATTCGATATTCCAGGTGCTTTTTTTTCCGGTCTATGCCTACATCTTCATCACCGTACTCCCGTCGTGGCTCGGACTGAAGGGAGTGGTCATAAATATAACCATGGGGCAGATAGCGGAGAGCGTCTTTATATATCTGGGGATACCTTTTTTGGCAGGCATGATTACCCGTTTTGTCCTGCTTAAGGTCAAAAGCAGGGAATGGTATGAAAAGAGCTTCATCCCCAGGATAAGTCCGATAACGCTCATCTTCCTGCTCTTTACGATCCTGGTCATGTTCTCCCTCAAAGGCAGCTATATAGTCAGACTGCCGTTTGATGTCGTACGCATAGCCATCCCGCTTCTTATCTATTTTGTCGTAATGTTCATTATCTCGTTTTATATGGGAAAAAAGGTCGGCGAGGACTATCCGAAGACGGCGACGCTCTCCTTTACAGCTGCGAGCAACAATTTTGAGCTTGCGATCGCTGTAGCCGTCGCCGTCTTCGGCATTAACTCGGGGGCCGCATTCGCGGCAGTCATCGGGCCGCTGGTAGAAGTGCCGGTACTGATCGGACTGGTAAATGTCGCGCTTTATTTTCAGAAGAAATATTTTCGCATTGAATATTGCAGGGTAAAGACCACAGAACCACTATAACCATCTCAGGAGGCACTTATGGGAATAAGATCCATGGTTATCGCTGTTTTTCTATGCATAGGGGCACTGTCCTCATGCATTCGGGCGTCAGATATTGATGAGGTGCTGAATAATGCAAAAAAAGAAGGCAGATTCGTCATGCTCGAACTGGGGTCTGTCGGCTGCATACCCTGCGAGCAGATGAAACCGGTCATGGAAAAGTTGCAGAAGAATTATAACAGAAAGCTTGAAGTCATATTTGTCGATGTCCGAAAAGACATGGCCGGCGGCAGAAAGTTTGGTGTTACAATGATCCCGACCCAGATATTTTTGGATAGAAACGGAAAGGAATTTCACAGGCACATGGGCTTTTACGCCTATGAAGATATCGAACCGATGCTGAAAAAGGCCGGTATATAAAAGGGTGCCCATGAAAAAGAATATTGTCTGTTACTGTTTTGGATACTCGGAGGAAGAAATTATTAGAGATGTCCGCGAAAACGGCGGAACCTCCTTAATACTGAAGAGGATATCGGATGAAAAGAGAAACGGGACCTGCAACTGCAGGTACAATCACCCGGAAGACAGGTGATGCCTCGGTGATGTCCGCCGTGTTGCGGACAGGGCAAATGAGACGATGAAAAGAATTCCCGCGGACACGGGAAAATAGCGTGAGTATGGAAGGACTGCTGGAAAATGTACAGGGCATTGTTCAAAATCGGCATGGACTGGCTTTTATCGCTGTTTTTATCGGTGGTCTTATTTCTGCTGTAAGCCCCTGTGTCCTCGCAGCAATTCCCCTGATCATCGGCTATGTTGGCGGGTATTCAGATGGAAACAGGAAAAAAGCTGCGTTATTCTCCCTGATATTCGTGTTTGGACTCTCGATCACCTTTACCCTCCTTGGCGCTGCTGCGTCAGTGATGGGACAATTTCTGGGATTCATGGGCAGGTGGCTTTATGTCGGACTCGCCGTCATGGCCATCTTCATGGGCCTTCAACTCATGGGAATATTTTCAATCTCCCTGCCCTTCCAGAAGACAAGGGAGATTAAAACAAAAGGGCTCCTCGGTGCTTTTTTGCTCGGCATGCTGACCGGAACTGTCTCATCCCCCTGCGCAACCCCGGTGCTTGCGGTGATACTCGCCTATGTCTCTACTCAGGGCGATATTGTATACGGCGGCTCCCTCCTGTTTGTCTATGCCCTTGGACACTGCGCGCTTGTTTTCGCTGCGGGACTGTCCGTTGGACTCACAGAAAGCATCGTCGGTTCGAGAGGGGCTGCGAACTTCTCTCTCTATGCAAAAAAACTGAGCGGCGCCCTTCTTGTGATGACAGGCGTCTATTTTGGAACTACGATTTTTTAGAAGAGAAGATGGCGGCTGACACTTCAATAAAACGCCTTGGCTGGAGCCTGATCGTTACCCTGGTCATCTTCATCGCCGAGGTCTTCGGGGGCATCCTCAGCCGGAGCCTCTCCCTTCTGAGCGATGCCGGGCACGTCCTGACCGATGCCTTCGCCCTGGGGCTGAGCCTTATAGCCCTGCTTATAATGAAGAGGCCTTCCGACTACAAGGCCACCTATGGCTACCAGCGGATTGGCCTGCTTGCGGCCCTGATAAACGGGATCAGCCTGGTAGTCATCGCCATGTTCATCTTCATCGAGGCCTATACGCGTCTTCAGACGCCGCCGGAAATCAATTCGTCCGTCATGCTTTCAATTGCCGGGGCAGGACTTGCGGGCAATCTCATCATGGCATGGATTCTGGGGCACAAACATCATGACCTGAATATAAAAAGCGCCTGGCTCCATGTGGTCGGAGACACGGTATCTTCCGCCGGGGTCATCATCGCAGGACTGATAATCAAATATACGGGCTGGGTGCTCGCCGATACGATAGCGAGCGGCATCGTCGGATGCATGATCATAATCGGCGGGACCAGGGTCATAAAAGAGGCCCTCTGGATACTTCTGGACCTGAGCCCCAGCGGCTTCCATCCCGAGGACCTGGCGAAGGTCATAGCCGAAATTCCGGAGGTGCGGAATGTCCATGATGTGCATATCTGGTCCATAGGACATGGGGTACCGGCCTTCTCAGGACACGTGCAGGTCCACGATCAGAAGATCAGCGAGGCGGACATCATAAGAAAAGAGATTGAACGTCTGCTTTCGGACCAGGGGATAAAACATGCCGTGATACAGATGGAGTGCGCTGACTGCTGCAACAATGAGATTTATTGCAATATCAACCCTGAAAACGCTCACGACGGTCATCGCCATTAAGGACGCCCGGAGCGGTGAAAGACGGGAAGGCCGAAAACAGGGATATGGCGGAAGACTGCGCTGCTCTTTTTTTGGCCCGGCAGCTTTGACAGAAAATGAATCGGGCGTATAATTCAAGTAAGATGAAGAGGGTGCAAATGGATGCGCGTTCGTGAAAAGATGCCTCATCTGCTTTATTGTACTTGTCGCGACCCAGCTGTCAGCGCCCCTCCATACCCCTGCTTCCGCCGCCGCTGATTCCGGGATTGAGGAACTTACCCTTAAGGCGGTCTATATTGAAAAGATTACGCGGTTCGTGGAATGGCCCAGGGAATCGGCAATTGATGACACTTCAAAGCCCTTTGTAATAGGGATTATAGGGGATAACGCCTTTGAACCTGTACTGAAGAAAATATTCTCCTCCATAAAAATCAGGGACAAGAAAGTAACAGTTCGACGAATTTCAGATATTGACGGCATTGCCGGCTGCCATCTCCTTTTCATCTCCAATATTTCGAAAGAAAAACTTCAGAAGGTGCTTGCGTCAACTATGGGCAGGCCCATTCTTACGGTCGGCGACACTGAAGGTTTTGCCGCCGGAGGCGTGCTCGTTAATTTTTATGTGTCGAACAACAAACTCCGGTTCGAAATCAATGAAACCGCCGTCAGGGAATCAGTGTTGAGCTTCAGTTATATGCTTATGCAGATCGCAAAAATCGTAAATCCGGCAGGGGGCAGATAACGATGCCGTTCAGCGGGCTTTCCATAAAAAACAAGCTGGTCGTCATTATCCTGACAGTGGCATTCATTGCCACAGGGCTGGGTTTTACATTTGTGATTATAAACGATATCAGAACGTTCAGGGTAAATATGGTGGACAACGCCGTCGTAAACGCAAGACTCATAGGCGAGTATGCCGTAACTCCGCTTGTCTTCAATGACCAGGAGGGAGCCGGAGAAATTCTCAAAAAAATGGCCGCATTGCCGGATATGATGAATGGATATATTTATGACGAAGACGGAAACCTGTTTGCTTTTTATAACAGGGAAGGTTCGATGATAACGCCGCCGGAGCTCCCGGAGGGGTCCAGTGAATTTGCGGGAGAATATCTGCACACGAGCAGCCCGATAATCTATAAATTGGGAAGCGTAATAATGTCCATCTCCTATGTCCTCGCTGTCCGGCTCCAGAAGATTTTGTCAGGTCCTATCCTTGATCTGACCAGAATGACCAGAACAATTTCAGAGGAGGGGGATTACTCCCTGCGTATAGAAAGAAAGGGTACCGATGAGATTTCCGTCCTTTATGACAGTTTCAATGAAATGCTGGAACAGGTCAATATCCGTGAGGCCGCGCTTCTTAAAGAAAAGGAGAAGCTCAGGAAATATCTGGATACCTCCGCTGTCATAGTTGTGATTCTCGACATCGACCAGAGGGTAACGCTCATCAATAAAAAGGGCTGCGAGATCCTTGAATTTGCAGAGGATGAGATACTAGGCAGGAAATGGTTCGACAACTTTCTTCCGGAAAGCGCACGAGATGAAACAAAAAAAATCTTTTCAAAGATGGTTTCCGGCAGTATTGAACCTGTTGAATATTTTGAAAATTCCGTTTTGACCGGAAGCGGCGGAGAGAGGCTGATCGCATGGTATAACACGGTGTTAAAAGATGACAAAAACAACGTTACGGGCACATTAAGTTCCGGCGTTGACGTGACGGAGAAAAGGATGGCTGTCGACAAGATCAAGGCGTCTCTCAGGGAAAAAGAACTGCTCCTGAGGGAGATCCACCACAGGGTCAAAAATAACATGCAGGTCATTGTCAGCCTCTTAAGCCTTCAATCAGATAAAAACCGGGACGGTCAATACTCGGATATATTCAATGACACCAAAAACCGGATAAAAACAATGTCCCTTGTCCATGAAAAATTGTACATGTCGAAGGACATGGCGAGCATTGATTTTCAGGATTACATAAAAGATCTTTCACGAAGCCTTTTGTCGGTATATGAATCAAATGCCCGGAACGTTTCTCTGACCATTGAGGCGGACAATGTTTTTCTTAATATTGACACCGCCATACCGTGCGGCTTGATCATCAATGAGCTTCTGTCCAACAGCCTGAAACACGCCTTTCCCGGAGGCAGGAAAGGTGAAATTAATATATTCCTCGGGCAGACCCTGGTTGAAGACCGCACCGTGTACGATCTGGTTATAAGCGATAACGGGGTAGGTATCCCTGAGGGGATTGAGATGGGGAAATCGGAATCATTGGGCCTGCAGCTTATCACCACATTGATAGAGCATCAGCTCCGGGGAACACTGGACCTGGACAGAACAAACGGAACAAGAATGCATGTCCGGTTCAGGGAGATAAACTACAGTAAAAGGATATAGCGTTCCGGGCCTGTTTAAAAAAAAGATTTATAAATTGGTCCTCCCGTATTATTTCATTTTTGGGCTTGCACACTGAAACGATATTTGCTACGGTTGTATTAAGCACCCTGTTGATCCGGGAAAAAACTGCGTAGAAGCCATGAGAATCCAATAACTCAGGGAGGCGTTATGGGTACTTCCAGACTGTTTTTTTTATTTATCGTTTGCTTTGTTTTCTTTTTCTTCCGCCAATCCTTAGAGGCTGCGCAAGAGCAGCTGGACCAATCCCGTATTGAAACTTTGATGGCCATGAACCTCAAGGACCTGATGGAGGTGGAAATAACGTCGGCCTCTAAACGCTCGCAGAAAATCAATGAGTCCCCCTCCCCGATTTATGTCTTTACAGCGGAAGATATTCAACGTACAGGCGTACGTAATATAATGGAACTTGTCAAATATATCCCCGGATTTTACGTTTATCCGAGAATAGACCAGCCCTTTGTTATCGCCAATCGGGGCATAAGAAGCAGCTCAAATGATAAAATACTTTTTCTTCTTGACGGTATTCCTCTAAATAATATTTCCAAAAGCGGTGCTGTTAACGCGGATAAATTTCCTGGGTTAGATATGGTAAAAAGAGTCGAAGTAATTCCCGGGCCGGGATCTACCATGTGGGGATCGGATGCCTCGCTGGGAATAATCAGTATTATTACCAAAGACGGTAACGATATAGATGGAAATATTATAAATGTCGATATGGCTACAAAAGACAATCATAGACAGGCCAATCTTCTTTCAGGCAAGCGGTTTTCTGACGGTGAATATATTCTTTCCCTGACATACGCTCAAAGCGACGGTTTTGGTGTAGAACAAAATGGCTACAAAAACTTTGTTTTTTGATTTCGGAACAGTCCCCTGGAATGACCAGCAGGCCAATTTTAACCACCTCTATCCCAGCTATGAAATCTACGGAAAACTCAGATACAGGGATTTCACAATCAAAGCTTTGGCTTCTGAAAAGAGTATCTACTCTTTCTGGACAACACAGCAGGCCACTGACTACCCTGATAAAATAGATCAAAAATCCATTATAACTTCCATAGACGTTCATCTGGAATTAAGCCATCATGGCCAACTGTCCGGCAATATGACCCTGGACACAAAAATTACTGTTAAACAGATCGACTACCTGAGAGAGAAACTTGTTGATTCCGGTACTCAGCACGGGTCTCAATATAACGATCCTGCTAAAATACCGGTCCACGCCACGGAAGAATATCCGGAAAAGGGTGTTGGTTTAGAGTTTATCTTGAATTGGGACATAAATAAAAAGCACAAACTTTTAGCTGGAGCCCAGATAAGAGTTGCGGACGCGGGCCCCGGTGAAATTACATATGTTGATGTAAATACCGGCAATACGCCCGTCGGCCGTGTACCACTTATTAAATATAATAAAACAAGGGATAAATCTTATGGCGCCTATGTTGAAGATACTTACTATGTCACTGATAAATTAACCTTAATCGGTGGTTTAAGGATTGATTACAATGACCCCAGAGAGAAGGTAGGCATTCTTATGCCCAGAGGGGCTGTTATCTACAAATTCAGTGATGCCTTATCCCTGAAATATATGTATAACACCGGATATTTCAGGCCGTCAATGGACAAAAGCTTTGAAGTCGCTCTTACCAAAGCAGGCAGTGTAAGGGAATCTGAAAAGATAGGATCACATGATGTCGCTCTTATTTATAATGATGAAAAGACCCAATTAATTATTGACGCTTTCCATATGAAAATAAAGGACCGCAATACGTATGATGCACTGGCCGCTGCTTTCGTTGATGCCGGAGATATTTGGTCCAGGGGTCTTGAGGTGTCCTTTAAAAGGAGCCTTCTGGATGGAAAATTAATATTTCACTTTAACTATGGATATGCCACGGCTGAGACTAAAGACAAGTTTGGAAAAACGTCAAACTATTACGGAGGCATCCCTAATCATATTTACGCTGCCGGCCTGACTTATCTGTTTACTGATAAAATATCTTTAAAAATGCCAACCTTAATGGCTGGGCCGATCTAAAGATGAACAATGTACTTGCAACAGCCTACTCGTGGGTTCCGCCTGCTTATCATCCTGACCACTACAGTGGTGACTATTTAGTAGATTTAAATCTGAGATTTGTGAACCTGTTACATAAGCGCCAGGATTTATCACTGTATGTATTAAATGTCCTTGACAAAGATGCCCGACTGCAAGCCAAGGAAGACTGGCATGCCTGGTGGAGTTACGCCCGTGGAAGGTCCGTAGGAATAAAGGCATCCTGGAAACTATAATTTCGCTCATCTGCAGCAAAAAAGCCTTGCAGCCACAATAGCCGCAAGGCTTTTTTGAGGACATTTATTGTTTTTTGTCGTTTCGGCATGCTAAATTTCACCTATGTCAGGAATTATTAGAAAAGACTTATTTATCGCACTGTTAACCATCACGGTTTTTGCGTCCGCCCTCACCGCTTGCGGAAAATCTAAAACCCCGGCTGACTCAAAGGCCAGGGTCCCTCGTGCCGTTGTACTTGTCCCGGTCGAGAGAGGAAATCTGCCCCGCACAGTGACCGTTACCGGCACCCTCGCCGCAGATGAAGAAGTAGTCGCCAGTTTCAAGGTGGCCGGACGGATCAGCGAGCTGATGGTCGATCTCGGCAGCACGGTCCGGAAAAACCAGATCATAGCCAGACTCGACCCGACTGACTTTCTTCTGAAAATTGAGCAGGCGGAGGCCGCGCTGCGCCAGACACGGGCGCGGTTGGGGCTCTCTCCGGAGGGCAAAGACGATCTCGTCGATCCTGATAAAACAGCGCCGGTCAGAGAGGCCCGGGCGGTCCTTGAGGAGGCCCGGCTTAACCGGGAACGCGCTGCAAGCCTGCATGAAAAGAACTATATTTCGAAGATGGACCTCGACTCGGCAGTATCCCGCCAGCTCGTTGCCGAAAGCCGGTATCAGGCGAGCATCGAAGAGGTCCGGGACCGTCAGGCCCTCCTCGCGCAGCGGAAAAGCGAACTGGCGCTGGCACGCCAGCAGTTGGCGGATGCCACGCTTCATTCTCCAATAGATGGCGCGGTGAGGGAGCGAAAGACCTCGGTCGGTGAGTTTCTGCCGGCGGGTTCTCCCATCGCGGTTCTGGTCAGAAATCATCCGCTGAGACTTAGGGCTTCCGTGCCGGAACGGGACGCGGCCGGCATTAGAGCCGGACAGGTGACACACGTCAGGGTAGAAGGCGATCAGACCGAACATACCGGCCGGGTGGTCAGATTGAGCCCCGTCTTCGAGAAACAGAACCGCACGCTCACCATTGAAGCCGAGGTCGAAAACACTGAGGGCAGGCTGAGGGCAGGCTCATTTGCCACTGCCGAGATCCTGATCGAGGCCCAACAACCGGTAGTTTTTGCTCCGGTATCAGCGATAATTAACTTTGCAGGTATAGAGAAGGTGATCCTGGAAAAACAGGGGGTGGCCGTTGAGCGCAGGATACGGACGGGACGCCGCGCTGGCGACAGGGTGGAAGTCCTTGAAGGCCTGGCCCCGGGAGATCTTATCGTGGCCGAGCCGGGAAACCTTGGCGACGGAGAGCCTGTCTCTGTGAAACAATAGGACCTGCGTGCAAAAACTCGCCGAAATCTGCATACGCCGGCCGATCTTTGCCGCAATGCTCATTCTGGCGCTCTGTGTCGTGGGCGGGGCAAGCTATGTCCGCCTCGGCGTCGACCGTTTCCCCTCAGTAGATCTGCCGACCGTAACCATACGCACACAACTTCCGGGGGCCTCCACTGAAGAGGTCGAGACCGAGATTTCGAAACGTATCGAGGAGGCGGTCAATACCATCCAGGGCATAGACGAGCTCCGCTCGATATCCGGGCCCGGCACATCGGTTGTAATTGTGACCTTCAACCTGGGCCGTGACATAGATGCGGCGACCCAGGACGTGCGGGACCGCGTCGCTACAGTACTTAAAAACCTCCCGGATGACGCCACCCCTCCTCTGATCGCCAAAGCGGACAATGACTCCCAGCCGGTCCTTACCGTCGCGCTCTCGGGTAAACGCGCGCTTCGTGAGCTTACGGAACTGGCCGATAAAATCGTAAAGGTACGACTGGAGCGCTCTGACGGCGTAGGTGATGTCCAACTCGTCGGAGGACTCAGTCGCGCCATGAACGTATGGGTTGAGGCGGACCGGCTGGAGGCTTACCGGATGCCGGTTACTCTGGTCCGTGACGCCATAATCCGGCAGAACACGGATTCCGCCGGCGGCAATGTTACGAGAGGCCCCCGTGAAGAGACCCTGAGAACGATCGGCAAGCTTACGGACGCCCAGGCATTCAACAATCTTGTCATAACCACTATCGATGGGGCGCCGATCAGGATACGCGATATCGGATGGGCCAGGGACGACGCCAAGGAGCAGCGCTCAACGGCGCGCTTAAACGGCATCCCCACCGTGGTCCTCGAGGTCCGGAGGCAGTCGGGCGCCAATACTGTCGCGGTCATCGAGAGCGTCAAGAAAAACCTCAGGGCGGCCGGGGCGGAACTGCCGTCCGGGCTGGAGCTGACGGTAATTCAGGACCAGTCACGCTATATCTATGCGGCGCTCCATGAAATCAACGTGCATCTCGTCCTGGGCAGTATACTTGCGTCCCTTGTCGTTCTGGCCTTCATGCGCAACTGGCGCTCGACCGTGATCGCAGCCGTTGCCATACCGGCGTCGGTTATAGCGACCTTCGGCATGATGCATGCCCTGAATTTTACGCTCAACAGCGTGACCATGCTCGCCCTCGTGCTTATGGTGGGGGTTGTGATAGATGACGCCATTGTCGTCCTCGAAAACATATTCCGTTTCATCGAGGAAAAAGGCATGGAGCCATTCGAGGCGGCAAGGGCCGCGACCGCCGACATAGGCCTCGCCGTGATGGCTACGACGCTTTCACTTGTCGTCATCTTCATTCCGGTCTCTTTCATGTCGAGCATCTCCGGCCGCTTTCTGTATCAGTTCGGAATCACCGCCGCGGTGGCTGTCATGGTGAGCCTTCTCGTCTCGTTTACCCTCACCCCGATGATGAGCGCAAGACTGTTGCGGCCGCTGAGGGCCGGACACGGAAACATCGAAAACGGGGAAGAGGCCCCCAGGTCCCGGGGCGGGTTCTACGGATGGCTCGACAGGGGCTACGCCACGGCCCTCTCTTTTGCCATGCGGAACCGGATGCCGGTGGTCCTGGTATCTCTGGCGGTCATACTATCGACAATACCCCTGTATAAACTCCTGAAACAGGATTACCTGCCGGGCAATGTGGACGAAGGCGAGTTCAATGTCAATGTCACCGCCCCCCAGGGCACGAGCCTGGCGGCTATGGACGAGATCATGCTCGCGATAGGGAAAGAGATCCGCGAGGTGCCCGGGGTCCGTACCGTCCTCACCACGGCCGGGGGCGGTTTCATAGGTGGAGTCAGCGAGGGCAGGACCTACGTGCGGCTGGCGCCTCATGAGGAGCGTGTCTTTTCCCTCGGGCTTCTGGCAAGGAACACCCTTGCCGGAAGGCCTCTTGAGACATTCCGGCAGATCAGTTCCCAGAACGAGATCATGAAGGAGGTGCGAAAGCGGCTCAAAAAATTCAGGGACCTCAGGATATCAGTGCGTAACCTGACCGGTTTCAATATCGGCGGCGGCAGCGCGGAAATTGATTTCGTGCTCCGGGGACCTGATCTCAACGCGCTATATTCATACGCTGAAAGTCTCAGGACAAGGGCTGATGCACTGGGCATCATAGATGCCGACACGACGCTTAAGCTTGATAAACCGGAACTACGCATCCAGCTGGACAGGGCGAGGGCCGCCGACCAGGGCATAGATCCCGGACGGGTAGGGACCGCGATCAGGCTTCTCGTGGGGGGCGACCAGGAAGTCTCCCGTTTCAGGGACCCCGCTGCTAACGAGGATTATGACGTACAGCTGCGGCTGCGTGAGGAAGACCGTGCTAACCCCGCTGCCATAGGGCGCCTTTTTGTGTCCCGGGAGGACGGCACTTTGGTGCGTCTTGACAATGTGGCCCGGATCGAACAGGTCAAGAGCGCCTCACGCATAGACCACCTCGACAGGCAGAGGGAAGTGCGCCTGCGCGCGTCGGTAGCTCCGGGTTATGGACTGGCTGACCGTTTGTCGGCCCTACGTTCGGCTGTATCAGAGATGAATCTGCCCCCAGGCTATACAACCGCGGTATCCGGCCGGGGACGTGAACTCGAACGGACCTTCGGAGAGTTTATCTGGGCCTTTGCCCTGTCAATAATATTCATGTATATGATCCTAGCCTCACAGTTCGAAAACCTCATCCACCCCTTCACTATCCTGCTGTCTCTGCCTCTTACTGTGCCTTTCGCGCTTTTGTCGCTCTGGCTCACGGGCAACACACTGAACCTTTATTCGGCGCTCGGCATATTGGTGCTCTTCGGCGTGGTCAAGAAAAATGCCATACTCCAGATCGACCACATGAACAACTTGCGGGCCGCCGGAATGGACCGTGCCGCGGCGATCCTCCAGGGCAACCGCGACAGGCTGAGGCCGATCCTCATGACCACCCTCACCTTCGTGGCCGGCATGATCCCGCTTGCGGCCGGCGCCGGGCCCGGCGCAGAGGAACGCCGCGTAATCGCGGTCGTCGTTATCGGAGGACAGACTCTCTCTCTCCTTCTGACCCTCATCGCCACCCCGGTCGTCTATTCACTTTTGGACGATCTTGGGTTTGCCTTCACAAAATGGCGGCGGCCGGCCTCAGAGAAAGCCTGAAACTACCTGCGTCGGACGGAAGCCGGCAGCGATGGAGGTTCCGGTTTGGGTACTTCTGCAGGCGTTATGGATTTAAGATGCTCGGGCCTGAGTATAACACTGGACTGTTCCTTAAGTCTGGTAAAAAAAGCAGACTCTATTGCCCTTTTCTTTTCTGAGATAACTCTGTGGCGTACTTCCTCTTTTATCTCTTCCAGTGAACGGACTTTGCCGTCTTTCGACTCCATGAGCTTTACGATATAATATCCCGCCTGAGTTGCAATCACAGGGCTGATCTCACCTTGGACCTTCAGTGAAAAAATTGTGTCTAAAACTTCCTCTGGCCAGATAAACTCCTGATCGCCTTTCTTTAAGAACCCTATATCGCCTCCCCTGTATCGGCTCGGCTGATGATCGGAGTATTTCACGGCGACCCCGCCAAATGAAGCAACTGCAGGACCAAACCGCAACGCCTCTTCCCTCGCCTCAGCCGCCCTTTTTAACAGTAGCCCCCTCTTTTCTTCAGAAACCCTTGCCGGGACCTCTATTTTGATCACCGCGGCCCTCACCCCCCCCGGTGTTTCAAATTGCTGTTGACGGGCCTGATAATAAGCCCTGATCTCATCCTCGGTAACGGAAATCTTTGCAAGTTCAGGTTCAAGCGCCTCCTGTTTGTACCCGTTTATTATCGACCGTTTTATCGATTCGAGTATCTCCGGTTTTTTATCATAACCGGCCTTAAGGGCGGCCCTGTACAGTAACTCATTGCCGACCATGTCCCACAAAAGCGCCTCGCGCTCCGCCTCATTTCCATAATTTCCAGGGACCATCCGGCCGCGCCTTTCCATCTCCGTCTTAAAATCACTGACGGTTATTGCAGTCCCTTCGACAACCGCAACGGTATCTCCGCTTTCGGCGCCGGCGGCATGTCCAACCCCTAAGCCGGTAAAACACCCCGCCCATAGCAGCAAAATCAATCGGACCACGGCGCTTTTGCGGGCTGTCATATCAGAAAGCCTGTAAAGGATCAAAGACAAGTTTTTCGATAGTGACCGGTCCGCCGGAAATAGTCAGCGCCCCATCGATAATGGTAATATTTTCGATTATTGCAGGGCCGCTCAAAGGACCAATCATCAGATTACCGAAGTTAGTGGAATTGTTGGTGTTATCCGAAAAGTCCATATTGTATCCGCCACTGATAACGAGGGGATAAGGTTTATCGAGGACTACATCTGCCTGCGTCTGAATAGATGCTTTGATCAGAAGAGTACTGGATGCAGTCACACCTGCGTAAGCCCCGGCAAATGTCAGATGTGGATTTGGCGGCCCGCCTGCGATGCGCTGAACAAAATACTCTGAAAAGGTAACCGTAATGTAGTGGTCGCATGTGACGTTACTTATGGGATAGGGAGAGACCGGGTTGTTGATGACATGGCTCTGATTATCATAATAGTCATTGAGCGTAATAGCCATGTAACCGGCATTTGTAACAAATAAACATGAACTGTTATTTCCCTGGATGACCGACGCGGGATCGAAGCTAAGGAGGCCCCCCCCTGTTCCCGCCATAACTCCTCCTATATTGTATATCTTCAGGTCAAACGTGGCCGTACAGGTCCTGGGCGTTGTATCCATGGTCACCTTGCCGTCAGAATCGCAGGCTCCGGACCACCCGCTGAAGACCGAGTCCGGATCGGGAACTGCGGTGAGCGTGACCGTCTCATTGCCGAAAAGTCCGGTGCAGCTGACTCCGCAGTCAATACCCTCCGGGTTGCTTGTTACGTAGCCGTTACCGGTCTTGGATACAGTCAGTGTTTGAGTCGGTATCCGGGACTGCCCGATTATAGCAATCTCCGCCGGTGAAGCGGCATCGTTGGACGATATGATCACATCCGCATGCTTGGTTTCTTCTGCGGCATCAGGGGCAAAACGCAGATCAAAGGTGCACGTCCCGTTTGGAGCTATTGTCATGCCTGAACAGTTGTCTTCTTCGATCAGAAACTCTCCGGGATTGCTTCCCTGAAGCGATATTGCGCTGATATACAGATTATTATGGTTTTTAGGAGCAATGCTGTTTGTAAGAGTGACGGTCCAGGGGGGTGACTTCTTAGAGAGCATGACAATCCCGAAGTTATGAGGCCCGGACGGGAAGCTCAAAAGCGGCGTTCCGACATATCCGCTTCCGGCGCGCACCGGGATGACAGAATGTGAACCGGCCTTATCGAATGCAAAAAAAGAACCCCCGAAACTTAAGTCCAGTGCCCATGCGGCATCGGCAGCAGCCCCATATGAGGTAGAGGTCCAGACCGCATCATAGGGCACGGCGGAAAACCCCACGGAGGTCAACCAATCCGGCTGGGACAAAGCGCCGTAACTGACGAGACTGGCAGCCTCTGCTTTATTCGGAAGCCGCCAGTCATTGTAACCAAGAAAATTGATCGTATTGAGGCAGCCTACATAATCAATAGCATCAATCCAAAGCCTGCCCCCTCCTCCGGGACAGCTGCCTATATC
The DNA here is from genome assembly GCA_016215155.1 of Nitrospirota bacterium. GTDB lineage: Bacteria > Nitrospirota > Thermodesulfovibrionia > Thermodesulfovibrionales > UBA6898 > PALSA-1316. The sequence continues at coordinate 35,609 of JACRLQ010000052.1, read as the reverse complement.
CGGAGTGCCTCCATCTGAGGACCAGTCCAGTCCCGTCAGTCTGTCGGTAATAGTGCCGTCTGAGTTTTTTATAAACCTCGGGGCAGGCCAGGATGTCCCTGAACGATATTCGACATCCTGTCCCGTGGCGGTGCAGAGTAAAAGAACTTCTCCTGCTTCGTTATAGCAGCTGCTCTGTCCGGTCTTTGCCAAAGACAGCACTCCGGAGCCGCCACTTCGCACCGGCAGCGCATAAAAAGAAAAGGTTTTGTCGATGCTTGAATGCTCTCCGGTCAGCATATCAACATACCATGCCGCTGTGCCCATATCTGTTTCTGAATCCGTCGTCGAAGTCCAGTACGCTTCAGGCTGGATCGAAACAAAAAAATTGCCGTTCAGCCACGCGGATATATCGGCGACTTCATGGTTTATCAGGGTCATCATTTCCACTGCATTGGGCATGCGCCAGTCGGCATGGCCGTGGGCAGCTGAACCATTAAGACATGCCACGTAGTCGAGCGCCTCCTGCCAGGTCCTTTCCTGCCCGCCGCAATAGCCGCCGGAACAGCCTCTCCCGCCGTTACAGGATATACTGCCTGGGGTTCCGCCGTCCCGAAACCAGGTAAGCCCCGTCAACTGGTCCGCTACCGTGTTATTGTTATCGCCTGCATTGAGCTTAAAGCGTGTCGTCGGCCAGGCCACCCCGATCCGGTGCTCCCCATCCTGGCTGCTGTTTAGGCAGTCCCTCGGCGCGCCGGATTCGTCATAGCAGCCGAACTGACCGCTCTGCGGCAGAAGGACCGCCGCTCCTGAGCCGTGCGACGGAGGTGTACCCCAGGAAAAAGAGGCCTCGATTATCTTATCAGCCGTCAAAGGCAGATCGACTATGCAGTCGGCTGAGGGTCCGCTTCCGGCCACCGTGTCGCATCCGCTCCAGATGACCATGCTTGCAGGGGGTGTCGCCGTCGCAGTAACAGTATAGGCGCCCGGCCCCGCGCCTGCAAGTTCCTGTGTAATGCCGCTCAGGTAAAAACCGTTCCACGTGCCATTAATGACTCCTGTACTCGTTACAGTTCCTCCTTTAGCACCGCTTGCTTTGAGGTATACAGAGGGCACGGGAGCTGCGCCCAGAGGGCAAACGCACAGAAACAGCAGGCCTATGGCAGATAACGTTGCAACCGCCTTCTTCATCCTCGAATTAAAGGCTCCACCTTCCATTTTTTCCTCCTCGCTGTTGACAATATCAACCTGACTACTGGATCGTAAAATCATTGCCGCTCTCCCCGAAATATGCTCCGCTGGTCGTGCCGGTGACCCTGATCCTGTAGCTGCCCCCGGCGGCGATCGTAGGGGGGACCGTCCATTGATAGCTGCCTGAACCATTTGTTCCCTTGGGTACGGACGATGCAATCGCGTTTTTGTAAACCCCGCCCTCGTAAAGTTCTATCTTCACTGAAGAACCCGGGTTGCCGGTATAAGTCCACTGTATCTGATAACTCGATCCGCGGGTAAGGACCTCTGCTTCTGAAGGATAGGTTACCCTTATGGCAGGCTCGACTATCGTAAAGGAAAGATCACTTGTATCCGTAAAAGCACCGTTGGTAGCGCTCGTCACCCTTACGCTATAGTCACCGCCGGGTGTCAGGGCCATCGGCAAAGTCCAGGTGTATCTTCCGCGACCGTCGGTGCCGACCGGCGCAGGTGCGTATTTGGGCGTTATGGAGAGGTCCAACAGGTTGTTGCGATAGAGTTCTATCGTTACTTTATCACCCGGGGTCCCTCCGTACATCCACTGTATCGATCTGGTCGAGCCCAGCGGCCACTCCTCCCCGCCATTGGGTGAGGTCACATTCAGCCAGCTGTTGCCGCCGCCCCACAGGTCCTGCAATACGTCATAGGCAGCCCTCTTCTGCAGAACATCCATGTCGGCCCCCTTTACCGGCCTCAGGAGCCCCCACCATTCCTCATTGGTGTACAGGTCAGGATCACCGGTTGCCGAGAAACCACAGGCCCCCTGATGTCCCGGGTCCATATCCGCGCATCCCGGGCCTTCAAACATCATGCCTCTCCACCACTCGTCCGTGAATGACCTTATCGTCCCGCCGATGCTGACTGCGCCGGCCGGATTTGAAATATCATAGGCAATCTCGCTCCAAAGCCGCCGCGCATAATCTGCCTGCCTGGCTATACCTGACTGCTCGTATTCGTCCTGTATCCTGTTGTCATAGGCATCTATCCCGTACTGGAGTATGACCATAGGTTTACCGCTTACGCCGCGGTAATCATCAAAAAGCGTCCCGAAGGTTTTGCCTCTGAAAACACTCACCCCCCAGACGTCGAGGTTGGGCGCCAGTGGATCATGGGCGGATATCGATGTGATAAGGCTGGAATCCGCAAGTGCCGCAGCCACGGGATGACGGGCTGAGCCCTCTTCTGTATGCGCCACAGCCGCCATCTCATCTAACAGAGTCATGATACCTGAGAGGTTGCTGCCGTACATCCAGGGGGCATTCAAGTCTTCCCCGATCACCCACATTAAAACCGCTGGGTGGTTCTTATGCGCTGCCACCATCTGCCTGAAGTCCTCTTTGATAAGGCCGCGTTCGGTTAAATCCTCTATGTCTCTGCCTGCGCTGAGCCAGTAGGTCGGTATAAGATAGACAGGATTAACACCCCCGTTATAAATCTTATCCATAAAATCATGGTGGTCCGCTGTGTTGTCCCAGGTCCTGAGCAAGACTGTATTCGCCCCTAAACCCCTTAGCAGCGGCAGATCGCGGTTGTATATGCCTTCATATCCGGCAGTAAAGTAATCCCCGTAAGGAGGGTCCGACGGGCTTTCCCCTATCGGCACCGGCGAATAGTTAACGCCTCTTATGGTAAAAGGCAATCCGTTTAACAGCAGCTGCCTTCCGACAACGGCAGTTGCACTAGGTGTTCTTTTATAAGCGGTTATGGTTGTCCCTGCCCCGGGGACCTCAATGTTGCCTGCCGTATCTGTAGCACGCGATAGCAACGTATAGAGACCATCCGAAGGCACCGTCCAGATATAGCTCCATGAAGTTGTGCCGGTTGCTGAATACCAGTCAGTCCCGTTAAAGGAAATTTCCACCTTCTGCACACTTGAGCCGATATCAGAGGCCGTGCCGTTGAGGGCGCCGGTCATTCCCATAATAATGTTATTTAAAGGAGATATGACTGCTGATGAAGGTTTAGTGCCGTCGTAGGTTCTCTCAAGAGGAACGGCCCCTATATTTCCGTATCCCGCTAAGTCGTGCACGGTGTCCCCGGCGATATCGACTGTAACCAGTCCGTTGGCCGCGGGCGCAACATCAAAGGTATAAGTTGCCCCGCTGCCCGCAAAATTTAGAGCCGTACCGTTTGCGATAATGATTTTACCGATCGTAAAATCAGCGACAGCTTCGTTGAATATGGCCGTAATGGGCATAGGTGAGATATTAGTGAGGCCTGCCACCGGTGAGCTGATGGCAACAGCCGGACGGATCGTATCATACACCATAACAAACCGGACCGCGGCCTCGTTATAAAGACCGCCCTCGTCCACCGCGCTGCCTGCCGGCACATCAACAGTTACCGCTTGGTCGGCTGTCAGTGTCAGGTTGAAGGTATATACTGCCCCGCCGCCCGCGAAGTCGGAGACTCCTCCGTCGTTGACGGTCAGGAGAGAGCTTGCGGTAAAACCGGTTACAGGCCTGTTAAATGTCACCACCACAGGTATCAGCGGTATGTTTGCCGGATTGCTTACGGCTGAAGTGATCGTCACGGTCAGCAAGTCAACGACCTCGTCGGCCCCTATGTCCGTCGCGGCCCTTAGAATGCGGTCGTTGCCGTCTATATCAAACAGCAGCGGGGGAAAACCGGCAAGGTCATCCTTGCCCATATCAATGACCGGAGATGAGCCCTCAAGATGATAATTGCCGCCTGCCGCATCCGCAAACATCGGGTCGAGATCCAGATTCGATCCATCCAGTACAAATGAAGGTGCTGAGGCGACATATGTACTTAAATCGTTATTCAGAACACCGAGCGCATTATCCAGCCCGTTTGTCTCTATAAACAGATCAGCTGCCGCTGCATTGCCGTATATGATGTTGTTAATTATGGATGCTGAGGCCGCCACATCCGCCGTTTCAAGAAGCACTCCACCCCCGTTGCCGGAGGCTGTATTGTCCGCAATGGTATTGTTTATTAAATCCACCCTGCCGCTTGCAGTACCGATCGATACACCGCCCCCGTCAACCGCCGAGTTCCCGAAGATAATGTTGTTGGCAGCATAAACAGTCCCTGAATTTGATTCGACTGAAACGCCCCCGCCTGCGTCTGACGCGTTGCCGGTTATCATATTACCGATTATCTCAACTGCCCCGTCATACGCGGAAGCCCTTAAGCCCCCACCGGGGGCCGTCAGCGTTTTGGCGCCGTTTTGTATGCGGAGGCCTTCCACCCGGAGCTTTCCCATGGTCCGAGCGGAACGAGTATCCAGACTCAATGCCGTCCCGCCGCCGCTTCCATCCAGAATACTCTTTATTGGATACATACTCCGCTCGGCGCAGCCGGCAAATCCGCCGACGAGTTCCAAATCGAAGTTCTCTTCCCATTGAGCTGCGAAAGCAAAGTTTCCAGGGTAAGTCCCCTCCACAACTCTTACAAGGTTATGCGCCTGGTCCCCTTCCGCGTCCTTTAGGCAGTTCTGCAGTACCAGGGGATGGAATACGCAGGTCTCGAAATGTAACGCGTCCGCAATAATCCAGACGCACCCGGCCGGGTCCCTCCCCTCAAGCCACTCCTGCAGGTCCGTGATACCGTTGCCGTTGATGTCCCCTGACCCGTTATCCCCGGGGTACAGTTTTTCCCAAAGATCGGGGATTCCATTATGATTTGCGTCATTCGAAAAATCCGTGTCAGCCGCAAGGTTCAAAAACGTACCCCTGCCGGGCATAATCAGCCTGGCCGCGAGGGTCCCGTTTACATAAATGCCTGCGCTGTCTTCAGGCCTCGCCGTATTCGGAAGTCTGGGATCCAATGAGTCTATCGGGACCTTAAGTGTGAACTTATGGTCCGCTCCGACACGACTTGAGGCGATCGGCGTCACATCGGAATTGATTACAATTGTGACTGTTCCGGCTGAAAGCTCAACCCCGTTGTCTCTTGCAATACCGTAGATAACTACATACGGTTCAGTTATCTTCGCCTCCAATCCTCCCGCCTGAAAAACGACTGCAAAGAGGACCAGCAGCAAACCGGCATATGTCATTGTCTTTCTCATCGCAATCCTCCTGTGTCCATCCGACTTATCAGCATTCCCTGGCCTTTTCATTGTCATACCCCCTAGTTCCCTGAGTATGAATACGTCTGGAAAAAGAGCTTGATGTCGCTGATATTGTTAATGAAGGTGTCCAGCCCGGCTGCCGGGTCCGAAAGCAGAGTGCCGCCCGGGATAATCAGCATCCACTTAGTGTTCCAGACAGACCGGCCAATGAGCCTGGTATCCGAGGACATCTCGGAAGCAAGGAAATTGCCGCTGTCGTGATAGGCCCGCAGGCTCGAAAACCTTCTGATACCTCCAAAATCTTCACTGAGCGAATCATTCGCAGGTATCCAGCTTGTGCTCTCGATCGAGGTCTGGCCTATCGGAAACGGCACCGGTATTTTCTGGTCTACAACCTGCCATTTCCTCGTGTCAAAGCCGTCACCTGAAGGTGAACGGAGCACATCAGCGCCGGCAGGGACGAGATAGACCCTTGGCGTATTGGAAAGGCCGTTAAGGCTATAGTTCGAAAACCAGATGCCTGCAGAACGTATCTTTGTGGCAAAGTGCGACGGGTCATATGCACTGTCGCCGCCGCTGAGGGGCCAGCCGAAGAAGTTCTTGCCAAATACAATGCTCGTATCAAAAGGAATTACAAGCGCAGGCTGGGCGCCCAGACGCTCCGGAGCAAACGGCCTGCAGTAACGCTTGAACTCAGGGACCTGCCAGAGATCAGCGATCCGGTATTTCTTCAGTTCACTCCTCCAGGCCTCGTCAGATTCCGATGCTGTCAGAATACGCAGAAGTTCATACCTGAGCGAGAACCGGTTTGTCTCGGTCTGAGGATTGTTAAACCCAAGCTGGGTCTTGTAGACACTAAAATTCTGGCTCATACGTGCCATAGGGTCCGACAACCCCGGCCTTCCTGCAACCGGCAGACCGTTGAGCAACTCACCAATCGAGCGCTGTCTGACGATATCGGTCAGGAAGTTCCGGCCCGAACCGCTGTCAGATCCAAGAAGGTTGGTCTCGTAATCATATGCAGTAGCCGCGAGATATACATACCGTGCGGCCAGGTCGAACTGGGCCCGGTATTTCTGGAGGGCATCATTGCGGAAAACCCGGAAGGCCATGTCTTCATAGCGGTATGACTGGACATCCCCCGCGGTGTTCTTCCTGAATTCCTCCCGCTCGGACATAATACGCTGGGCCCTGGCCAGCTCTGATTTGAAGTTGCCGAGATTCTGATCAATTTCCGCCTGCAGACCATAGAGGCTCATCTTCTTTGACATTGCGTTGTTAAGTATTACCTCAAGCTGGGAGATCTTCTGCTTCACCTCAAGCCTCTGGTCGTCAAGAAATGCCTGCCACTCCGACGCGGCCTCGATATAATCCCGCCTGCTCTGCAGACCCTGGATAGTCGCGGTGTTGGCTACGGACAAGGATGCGGCAATCGACTGGAGGACTATCTGGGTTGTTCTGACGGTTGCGCGGGCGCCGAAGCTGAGGTCGGAAAGCACCTTGGGGAATCCGTCGCAAAGCGCGTTCGAAATGGACTCCGTGACCGAGTACCCTGTCTCGAACCCCTTCTGCACGGCGTTCAGGGAAGATATCGTCCTGTCCAATGTAAGAGTGTCGACGTATGAGGCATTGCCGACATCAATCTTGTTCATCATGACAGCGTGCTCAGCCTCAAGGTCTTCCGCTGCCAGTTCAAGCTCTCTGACGAGTCCGCTGTATTCCATCAGCGCGGTCTTGAAGGCCGCACGCGCCTTGATCACCTCTGAAAGGGTGTTCTGTATGGTGCCTGGCGCCCGTCTTGTCAGTGTCCAGCCCGCAGGTTTGCTGAACCAGCCCTCACCGGAAGGCACCTCAAAGACCACGGTCCTGCTGGTTTCAGTAATGCCGAGGACCTCATCAAAATCGGTATTTTCAAACTCGAACGTAGTCGTATACTCCGTCACGGGACCGGCTGCTTCGCCGGTCAGTTCAGGCACATCAACATACATATAATGCAGCCAGTCAGGTCCGTCGTACCCGGCAGGATATGATTTGCCCGCGCCGATGTCATCCGGATACGGATAGCCGAATATCTCGATCAGGCGGTTTTTGTAGTCTCTCTCCTGCGCAATGACATTCCTTTTAAACCCCTCAAGGGTGTCCTGGTTGTTCCTGAGCATTCTGGTATATTCATTCGCATAATCAAAAACAGAGACCGTATTCTTCATCGCCTCTTCTGCACGGTCATATACCTGCTCGAAATGGGTCACTGCCACATGCGTCGGACTGGGCACAACGAGCGAAGGGTCGATATCAAAGGGCACCACTCCCTTTGCAAGGCCGAGCGGATTGAGCCCTCTGTCGGCCTTGTCGATCTGAGACTGTATTGACTTTAATTCGTTTTCGATCGTATCGATCTCCATGACGGTTGTACGGTCTATCCGGGTAATCCCCGTGTGCGCGGGATTGGGGTCCGTTGAAGGCAGCAGGGCATTTGCCATCACCCAGTCCAATAATGCCCCCTGGCCGGCGCGCCGGGCCCATTCATCCACGCCCCACGCCCGCTCAGTATCAGTGTCCTTATACCCCTGCCACTGGCCGGCGGGGTCGTCCACATAATTTTCTCTGTAGGCAAGGTCGACAATCTCTGCCCCGGTTTTTGCCTTCTGGGCCGCGATCTTTGCAAATTTCCTCTCGTCGAGATAGTCAACCGTCACCGGCGTCCCTGCCACCAGCACGGATTCAGCACGGGTCTGCCAGGAGAAGTTCGGCTGTCTTAAGAGCATGTAATAGGCCTTTATTGCCGACAGATAATGTCCCCAGGCATCACCGTGGCCCTGGGGATACATGATCCTGGCGTCATTTTCGTTTATGACCCCGCTTCTGTCCTGATCTGTTATGCCGTATGCCTTGACGTATGCTACTTCGCCGTCTCCCTGGGTAAAGTTCCAGAACAAACGGTTATAGACCGGTTTTGCCCTTGTCGTACCCTGGCTGTCGTCATGACCTCTCAAAAGGGTCAGTTCCTCCTCAAGCAGGGAACTGAGCTGGTTTTGGAAGGCGAATATAGTCGGGGCAGCGGAACCGTATTCAGTGCTTTTTGTGGTAAATCCTATGGTAGGGTCCTGGGCGTCGGCGTATGCCTCGTTTCCAAGGAGCACATAGAAATCTCCAATCCGGGTCGCCGCGTTCTGGAGCGCATTATTGGCAGGCCCATAGTTGTATCCGGCATCTACTGAAAAAAGCATGCCCCTGTTCAGAACAGTCAGATAAGCGCAGAGCATTCCTATGCTGTTGAGGTTATCGGCCGAACCGTTCAGTGCGACATCGCCCTCGCAGGGACCCCCTATCTGGGACAACATGCTGACAAGGGTGCTCGTCTCATTATTTCTGAAATCCCTGACCCGGGCGTCAAAGAGGTTAAGCCCCGCAAACACCCGCTTCATCCAGCCTTCCGCAAGCTGGGCCGTCTGGTTCCCGGGCGCGCCTGCCCAGGCAGACCAGTTGTTGAGGTCATCCGCAGGACTCGCAGGTGTGACCGGATTTGAAGGCTCTGAGATGGGCTCAGGGAACTGGTTTTTGTAGTAATAACGGACCATAAACCAGTTGTCCGAAAGAGTTAGAGGCCCCGCCCCTTCAATAGTAATACTCTGGCCCTCCCCGTCGAACTTTATCCATCCTTCCCTGTTGCCGGCCGCGGGAAGACGCGGGGCGACTCCGGTTGAGTCACCCTGATAATACCATTCATATACGACGTTTGAGGGGTCTCCGCCGAAGTCAAGACTGTGCCTGAGAGTGAGTTTTTCATCGAACACATTGTCCGAAGGGATGACCTTTATCTCACCTGCAGCCGGGGGTCCGGCCACCTTGACAATATAGAGAGTGACCGGCTGTGCCGGCCCGAGTGCAGGGTCGTCCCCCGTTGCAAGCGTCACGTAGCCCACGCCCTTTGCCATGCCCGCAGTCAAGGCCCCCGGTGTATCCAGAAGGGACAAAGGGACCGGGTCCATATTTGTATCCTCTGAAAGCCCAAGCGGCAGGCCCCACAAGGCCTCCCATTCCTCCGGAGTATATTTATCCTCAGGCTTATAAGGGTTCTGCAGTTCAGGCTTGTCCAAGGCCAGGGAAGACGGGTTTCTGGAGAGAGAATAAAGGCTGCTCACCGCGTCTATCCAGAGACTGTCGGTACTCTGGGCCATTATCGTATTTCTCTCGGCGTCGTTCATGACATTCGGCAGAAGCAGAGGTTCCCCTGCCCCTGACTCATCAAGGTGTCCTTTGAAGATCAGGACCTTTGCCGCGTCGTCATAGGAGATGCGGGATCTTATATAGAAAGGCAGCTCGGTAAAGACCAGCTTTCCATTTACATTCTCTGTCTTGATCTCCGCCGGCACACTGGCCAATGAGACGGCCCTCTCTCCAAGCGGATCGAACAGTTTTACCAGCGGTCCCGTGCCCCTGTTCATCCCCTCGTCATAAATCACCGTTACCGAAGGCTGCATGGACAGGTCAGGGATGTTGCCTTTGGGCTTTAAGGCCGTGTCGCCGACAGACAACCTCCCCAGACGCGGGTCTGTATCTTCAGGCCACTGGATTATATAGGTAAACGGCACAGGTGAGTCCTGAGCGCTCGTTCCGTTGAGAAGCGGGACCGGCTCTCCTTCGGCGACGCCGGGCAGATAAAAGCCCGCTTGCATAGGGTAATACCAGAGCATCACAATTTTTGATTTGTCCGAATCAGCAATGGTGTCGCCGGTCTTCCAGTTTGCGGACTTTGCCCAATGTGTCCCGGTATGGTCAAGGTGATACCACTCGGCCCCGCTGTCCATCCTGTTGTTGGACATCTTCGGCAGCACTCCGATAGGCGGCAACGGAAGGACGGGGTTTCCGGCGGTCATTGTACGTTCGAGTGTATATTGGCCGTCAGTTGCCTCAACCTTATAAACAAGCATATTCCATTCCGGGCTGGCCTTATATTTTATAAGGACATAACTCTCTGACGCCTCGTACACGGAATTAAGGTCGTTCCTCAGGGCATAGGCCACGTTGGAAAGTATTATCGCATGCTCCTCATTAGGGTTATAGCCGGCCTTATTGGGATCAGGCTGGTTATAGATCCTGGCGTTTGAATACCTCGAAATGTTGCCGGTCCCAAGCCCGCTGGCAATAACAATCGTCCCGTCGGGCGTGCCGGGCCATGAGCATGAGTAACGCACCGGCTTGACCGGCCAGCCGAGATTAAGCCCAGGCTCTGCCTTCTGTTCATACCAGACCACAACGAGCGGATGCTGGTCATACATGGTCGTGACATTGACCGGCAGGATATTGCCCTTGCGGAGCTGCCTGTCATGGGCCGCATCCGCCCCGGCTCCGTCATACTTTGCCTTTTCATGGAAGACGTAGCCGTTTTTGCCCTCCGGATCGGTGTGACTATAGGCATCTCCCCTCACCGGCATCCCGATTACGCAATTTTCATCGTCAGTCAGCATCTCGTCGACAGTTCTCGTTTTGACCACAACGAACTTCACCGGGTTCGTCGTGGTGTTTGCGGAAGTCGGGCTGTTGGTAAACATGAGAATACTGTACCCGGTGGCATCGGGCGCATAAACGGCATTGGGTGCTGTTGCCGTAGGCGGAAACTCCGTCTTTACAAAGGTATACTGGCTTCCCAGCGGCTGCAGATTCACCGGCACGGAGGCGATGTGACTCTGGAGCTGGCTTCCTTCAGGCCATTTCGTATAACCCGTCTGGGCAACGTTAGAAAGCGAAGCGGCAGTGTCTTTAATATTGGGGTATGTTCCATATGGTGTCGCGGACCAGCTTGTGCACGGATTATTGCTGTTGCTGCAGCCATAACTCGTTTTTGTATAAAACACATCAACGTTCCAGGTTATCCTTGCCTGCGTCAACTGCCTGACAGGATACAGCTTGTCATCCGCCTCCGCCCAGAAGAAGGCGGTATCGGGTGTGTACAACCCGGCATCTATCGAGTCGAGCAGTTCAATGGCCGGCCTGGCTGTGACAACGACGGGATTAGTCCAGGTCCACTTCCAGTAATTGGGAACGCCGCTGAGCGCCTCGAACGTATCAGCATGTGCAGTAGTCACTGCCGGCGGCTCCATCGGCTGGCCGATGATCCATTCAAAGGAATTGTCGTACCTCCACTGCATCGTGACGGCTGCCGACAGGGTAAAGCCTACGATCTTTCTGCCCGAGCCTGTACTCTGTATAAGCGAGGGTGGCGTGCCTGTGGTGAAAAGCGTGTTCGTAAGCGCCTTCCCCTGGGCGGTCGTAACTATGGCGGTCGCAAAGATCTGATTGTCCGCATCGTAATAATTAGTGCCCGAAACAGTAGCGGAGGCATTGGCGGCGCAGGTCGCCCCGTCTGTGACATCGCTGCACTCCCTGGGGTCGGCATCAGCGGAGGTCGTCCCGTACACACTCACACTGAGACGGAACTCTCTATGATAGACCCATGTGACCGATGTGTCCTGGGTAATGGTTATGTTAGGGATTGAGCCGTTTCCGCCATGGGTGACCGTCCCGGTCGCGCTGCCGCTTAAGTTTCCGGTGCCGGCTTCCCATCCTGTGAGCACATATCGTTCGTCATTGCCCGTTGCGGCGTTATAAATGATCGCGGGTGCGGCAAAGGTCTTTACACTGTTCCTTGTGATCAGTGTCGTCTGCACGCCGGGCTGAAAACCGGCATTACCCGCGAGGCTTGAAGGAAGTCCGTTAACATTGACTGTAACATTAAAGGCCCTGACGTAATGCCAGGTTATACCTGAGGCCTGGTCAAATCTGGTCAGATTTGCGGTGCAGGTGGTCAATGTCGCCCCGCAGGAGCCGCTGCCGATGTTACCTGTCCCCGTCCAGCTGTCGCAACGGTAAGCATTGGCCCCGTCATACACCAGCGCGGGGACTGAAACTGAAACGCTCTGTGCGGGCACCACTGTAATCCAGTTGGCGCCGTTCGAAAGAGATATGCTCGAACCGGTCCCGATCTTGTACGTGGGACTGTAATTCACTCCTGCCGGGAGGTCTCCGCTTGTCTGGACGGAAAGTTTGGCCTGTTTTTCATAGTTCCAGGTAACGGTCCTTGCCGCCTGGTGGTCAAAGGTCTTTGACGTCTGTCCTTCAGCCGTGGCATTTATCGGGTCTGCGCCTGCGGAGATCCCGCTTACTTCCTTCAGACGCCAGCGGTCCGTAGTTGCCGAAAGGGGGTAGATGTTTTTCGCCGTGACCGTGGTGCTGCCGTCTTCCGTAAGATGTGCCGCGGTATCGGTGAACGGCGAAACGAGCACATTGGCCGCCGCCGGAGGGCTGGCCCCTGACGGCGACACGCTGACTGCCGTGGTAAGGTTATGCGCATCGTTGTACTGCCATGTAAGTGAACTGGTCGCATTAATATTGAAGCTGACGCTCGTTCCCCCGGTGGAAGGTATGCTCCCTGTGCCGTTGTTATATGACTTGCATAAATATCCGCTCCTTGCAGGGCAGGACAAGGATATAAGGGCATTGCCGGCGTTCCAGGCAGAAGTAGTACCGACCGGGTTAACATCCGGGCATGTATGTCCCGTGCAATTATAGTTGTAATTTTGGGTATACTGATAGCGCTTGCTGTATGTAACGGTAAGGGTTATATTATGACCGCCGCAGGCGCTGCCGTCCATCGTGTCATATGAAGTATCGGAAGATTGAAGGCCGTCCGGATTAAAACAGCTCGTCAGATTGGTCCCGACGGGGCAGGTGCCGAACATCCAGTTGTCCACCGAATTGACCGTTACGCTCGTCAGATAATAATTATATCCTGAGCCACAGGTGTCGAGGACTTTTATAGTGCCCGACTGCACATATCTGGCGGTATGGATGGTAGCGGTAAGGTTGTCCCCGTTGCCCCCGCAGACGGTGGTGCCGTCACGGTCATCGTACCAGCAGACGGGTTGATTGGTGCACTGACCGTCGTCTCCGTTAATTATGATCGAGATCGTAGAGTCATTTCCTATATGCGCGCAATTTGCATGGACGTTACCGGCGCCCAAACAGCAGAAAAAGGCCAGGACTAAAGCCTGAATACTCAGCAGTCTGATTACTCTTTTGAAGTTGCTCACAAACGATGTCTTATGCGGGCCGAGGTCATTCATTGAGCGCCCCCTTTTCAGAGATCCGTTGCAGTTTGAAGAAACCGTTTACCGAGACCTGCCCCTTGTGCAGACCGGAAATCGTCTCGGCATATGTGCCCCCAAGCGAATTTTGCCCCCAGCCGGGAGGCGCCTCCACGGAAGTCGTCCGCGGGTCAGGCGGATACGACGGGGAGAAGTTAAGGGAAATCGCCCTGATTATCTGATAGACCTCCTGGAAGCTGCTGGTGGAGGGAATTGGAACAAAATTTACATCAAGACTGTCATGGTCTTTATGATACCTGTGGAGGAAGGGGTTTGTCGGAAGGTCTGCCGTTACGACTATCTGACAGGTCACCGCCTGCGGGATGGAGGTCAATCCCCCGGCACAATCAAGGGAGTTCCCCGCATAGTCAAAAGCGGCCGAGCTCATGCGCAGCCCGACAAGCCGGCCGTCTTTTATCGAAAGACCCGAGTAGTTAGGTATAAGCGCATGGTCCGTCAGCAGCACGGGGTTCTCATTCGCGTCAGCCATTATGATGACCTCCTTGAGCAGCCGGACTGTTCCCGCTGTATCGACATGAAGTATAAGGTGCAGGGGCAGCTCTGATTTGGTCGGCGTGGGAGGGGAGGAATCTGACTTGTCATCGAGTTCGTCCAGATGCTGATGCACTGAGACGGCAAGGACATTATCGGCATTGACCAGTTTGTCGGACGGTATGGTTACCGGTATATAGCGCCATGCGTCATCCGCCCCTGCCTTCGACAAAGGAGGTGTGGTGTAGGTTATATCCCCGCTTCCCGGCATGTTCGAGCGGAGAATCTCATTGCCGTTAAGATAAACGACCGCACCGTCATCTCTCAGGAGGTACAACGTGATGTCGGTAAACTCGTCTTTATTGCTGACATTGAAATGTTTTCGGAAATAGTACGCCGGATATTTCTGGCCGCCCGGATAAGGCCCGAAATTCAGGACGGTGTCCTGCCCCGGAATACCCTGATGCACGTCGGTATTTCCATACCCGAACTTGCCGGCTCCGGTTGTCCATCCGGAATCATCATATGAGACCTCCTTCCACGTGGCGCCGAGGTCTGTTCCGGATTCGTTATACGACCATTCCCCTTTGGCCGGCACAAGAGTAGCTACGGCAGGTTTATCAATTGATGCGGTCAGTTCAAGGTCGAAGCTGGTGTCCGTATCCGTTGCGCCCGAACGATGCATCTCGACAGCGATAACATTGCTTCCCGCAAAAAGGAGGCTTTCGGGCAGCGCAAATTGAACATATGTATTTTTGCCTGAGGTCAGAGGCTCTGAGAGAGCGTACGTATTGAAGCTCACAAAACTGGAAGGAAGGTTGCTGCGGATAATCTCCTGCCCGTTCAGATATACCGAAGCGCCGGCATCCCGCATCAGGCTGATTGTGATGCCTGAATAAAGCAAGGGGTCCGTCACACTGAATGCTCTGCGGTAATAAGTGGTATTTACGTCGGTGGTCGCATTTACGACAGTAGTCACAAACGTGCTTCCATATCCGAGGGGTCCTGCGCCGCTGCTCCAGGCAGCATCGTTGAAAGTCGCCTTATACCAGTCGGCGACAGGACTTGCGCCTGACGCATCATATTTCCAAATGCTGTTCTTCGGTATAAGGACCTCACTCGACCTGAAGCCCTGGAGGGACAGATCAAAGGCAAGATTTGCCTGGACCTTCTGGAGCTCGCTGACGGCATACAGGGTGGCTTCTCCCACCCACAGACCTGAATACTGACCGGCTCCGGCAGATGTAATAAGAGAAACAATGAGTAAAGGCGAACACAGAAAGACGCTGATAATGGTTCTCATTGATATCCCCTTCCTTTTTCCATATGCGGAGTTTCTGTTTTCCGCTGCTGACGCGCTGTGGCTTAGAGTTGTTTTCATGTCACTTCTCCACGCTCATTGGAATAAGAATACGTACGCCCTGATCATCATATACGCCAAGCAAAGTCTCGGTCTTTGATGTTGACATCTGTTCCCTGCGGACGGCCACTGTCAGATATCCGGTCCCGTTTGCCGGCACGGAAAGCGGAGGCATCGCTTCGAGCTTGAGCCAGTCAATTCTCTGGGTAGACGTATTGACATTTTTATAAGTGAATATATCCGGATAGGGAGTCAACATCTCAAACCTGACCGCCTTTGCAGCTGACGAGAGGTTCTTTATGGTAAGAGTTTTGGTTGTAAGCAGTTTTCCGAAATCGAGGTTGTTTCCGTTTACCTCAACGGCAAGGGGACCCTGATATTTTGACGCCCCGGAGCAATATATCCAGTAGGCCTCGCCCGAACGCATGACTGCGGCGGAGGGATTGTCGATAGAGGTCCATTTTCCCTGGCCGCTGAGCCTGTAGACGGCCTGGCTCCTGTGGGCTGACGATGGAGCGAAATAAGATTCGAATGAGGGTGATACGGCGGGATCAAGATGGAAGCCAAGCAAATTAAAAGAATCGGTTATCCAGGATATTTTATCGGGTATGGATCTGCCCGAAACAGTCACTGACACCATCTGCGGACCTTTTACTTTTATCAGGTATGTCCTGTTTGCGAATATCGCATAGAGGTCCGTCAGATAGGCCTCGTCCGGGGACGCCGCATAAACTCGCCAGCCCGGCTGCGATGCAAGACCCTCGGCAGGGTCCTGAATGAACTCGACTGAAGAACTCCCCCCCATCCAGGTCCATACACTCTCGATCTCAGGCACTTCTCCAAAGACATCCGCGGGAGTCCTTGGGGCAGGCTGCACTTCAAGGTATATCGCGTTCCACCCCGGATGGAGATCAAATGTCTGGGAAATTTCCGCTGCCGAGCAGGCCGACGACACCGTCAGCACAAGAAGAATAAATCCTATTAAGACAGATGTAATTGCGGGGATGAAGCTATGGGTAGTCTTCACTTTGCCTCCTGTTTTAAAAGAAATCACTGAGTAATGTTCAGACATCTACATGGAGAATATCGTCCTTTAAACCTCTAACATACAAATAGCGGGCCGCGGAGAAGCGGCATTCATATATCTAATTCGCATCTTTCCACTTCCGGGAAGTGATGTCAAGTATTAATTATTAAGCGGAATGTTAATCATGATTTTAATGGGACATATTAATCAGGCGGGTAGTAACTAATTGCTTCGATCCCGAAATCCGGAATAAAGATTCCTGCGGGGCTGCTAAGGACGGAGGATCAGCATTGTGAGAACATGGCTGATGCGTTGATTACTTGAGATATTTTTTTTCGTGATAATTTACATTTCATTTACATTATTTTGTGCTAAATTTTATATATGGCTCTAAAAACAGACAGTAGCTCACTGGAATTTCAGAGGCTTCTTGACGAGTCGGTCCGAATCCACGGACACCTCTGCCCGGGACAGGTGCTCGGCGTGAAGATGTCGATGCTTGGACTCAGGGAGATCGATATCCTCGATGCGAAGGGAAAAGATAGAAAAAATATTATCGTCTTCGTCGAGATGGACAGATGCGCGACTGACGCAGTCCAGTCAGTCACAGGATGCAGTCTGGGGCATAGGACAATGAAGTTCATGGACTATGGCAAGATGGCTGCAACATTCCTGAACCTCAAATCGGGCAAGGCGGTAAGGGTCATTGCGCGGGAGGACTCACGGCAAAAAGCAAGGGATTATTTCCCCGAGATCGGCAATAAGTATGAGGCGCAGCTTGAGGCTTATAAGATCATGCCCGACAGCGATCTCTTCGACACGATGGAAGTCAGTGTGAAGTTAAAGCCCGAAGACATGCCTGGAAGACCCCTCAGAAGGGTCCAATGCGGCTCCTGCGGTGAATTCGTTCAGGACATGAGGGAGATGTCAAAAGACGGCCGGACCCTCTGCAGAGCCTGTGCGGGACCGGGATATTATAGCGGGACGGAATCTGATATTATTTGATCAGCGCTATGCAAATATTCCATAACGGATAAATAGTGACCATGGAGATTAAATCGAAACTCTGGATTGAAGTTGAAGGACAAGCGGTCTTCGGCAGGGGCAGGAAATTCCTGCTCGAGGCGATCGACAAGCACGGATCGATAAACCAGGCGGCAAATGAGATAAATATCTCATACAGAAAAGCCTGGGGGTATATAAAGGCCATGGAAGAGAGGCTTGGGTTTAAACTTATAGAGCGGCAGACCGGGGGCAAAAACGGCGGGGGCGCGGTCCTCACCCCTGGGGCAAGGGAATTCCTGATAAAGTATGAAGCACTGGAAAAAGGCATACAGGAACTGGTCGATAAACGGTTCTCAAAAATATTTGGAACGAACAGCTGATCGAGGAGGTTGTCATGTGCGAGATTGAAAGAGCGGAAGCAGGGAAGCCAGGAAGCGAGGACGTAAAAAAGAGCATGGGAATACCTGATTCAGACACTTCCGGTCTTCCTCACTTCCGATCTTCTGAACGGCTTTCGGTAACCGAGGCTGTAGGCACTGTCCTCGCCCACGACATCACCGAAATCCGTCCCGGTGAATTCAAGGGACGTGCCTTCAGAAAGGGGCATATAATCAGACAGGAAGATATCTGCCATCTCCAGCGGCTGGGCAAGGAACATCTTTTTGTTCTGGACATAGCGGAGGACGAGATGCATGAAGACGACGCCGCGTATGCCCTCGCGAGAGCCCTCATGGGCGATGGGGTGAAGATAAAGGGGGAGCCTAAAGAAGGCAAGATTAATATCGTGGCTGAGACGGACGGACTGCTCAAAATAAATAAAGACGCGCTTCTGGAATTTAATATGCTGGGGGATGTGATGTGCGCCTCTATGCATGGGAACACGATTGTTAAAAAAGGTCAGACGGTGGCGGGGACAAGGGCCATACCCTTGATCGTAAAAAAACATATTGTGGAAGAGGCCATGAAGATCGGCGAAAAAGCGCGGAAATCACCCCTCACCCCGGCCCTCTCCCTCCATGGAGAGGGTGACTCAGATATTCCTCGCCCCTCAGGGGAGAGGATAGAGGTGAGGGGTGGTGTAATTCAGGTAAAACAGATCAGAAAGCCGAAGACAGGCATAGTAATCACCGGAAACGAAGTGTATTACGGCAGGATAAAGGACGCCTTTGCGCCCGTGATAACCGCGAAGATAGAGGCGCTTGGAGGCGAAATCACAGGCATATACTATGCGCCGGATGATGAATCATTTATTGAGGCAAGACTAAGGGAACTGATAAATGCCGGGGCGGACCTGCTTATAACAACCGGAGGCATGTCGGTGGACCCGGACGACGTCACCAGGTTTGCGATAAGAAACCTTGGGGCATCAGACATTACATACGGCTCTGCTGTTTTGCCGGGGGCGATGTTTCTTGTGGCTTATATAAGAGCGGAAGCGCGGAAGAGCGGGAGCGCGGAAGTTGAAGTCTCAGTCACTTCCGAACTTCCTAACTTCGGGACTTCAGGACTGATCCCGATCCTCGGTATCCCCGCCTGCGGCATGTACGCAAAGACGACGATCTTCGATCTGGTCCTGCCCAGGGTCCTTGCCGGGGAAAAGATAGGAAGAAGAGAGCTTGCGGAACTGGGGCATGGCGGGCTCTGCCTGAAATGCGAGACGTGTAATTATCCGGTCTGCCCTTTTGGAAAGTAACTGCAACCCGTTATCACATCATGAATATCTCAATTACTGCCTCGGATGCTTTTTACGATAATCGCCCGGCGACTGGCTCAGGCCGTTTTTTCCCCAGATGCCCAGTTTCTTCTCCCTCGCCTCTTTCTGGGCCTTTGAAAACAGGTCCGAATATCTCACATTCGGAGGAAAAGTAAACAGTACAGCGTAGCCGTCCCTTACCATCAGTTCGTTTATGAGTCTTCCGTCAGGAGTCCTCACATAAGCGAGGAGACGCCCGTACTTGTCCCTGCTTACTATATCGTATTCAAGGACAACGTTCCCGGATGAGCCTCTTATTATCTCCCTCAGATGTTCCACCGCTTTTTTTCCCCACGGCCTCTGTCCGAGTTCGGGGGCATCGATACCAATGAATCTGACGTTTTCACTCCTGCCACCAAGAACAACACTGATTGTATCGCCATCCGATACCTTTTCCACCCTAATAAGCCCCTTCCGCTGGGACTCTGCTTTTTTTCCACCCTCAGTGCCGGACTGAGAAAACAGGCCATAGAGCAGGGAGAATACGGACAGTATTGTTATGACAAGATATTTTATATTTCTTTTTGACATTTCATTTACCTTCAATACGAGAAAAAACCCTCACCCTACCCCTCTCCATGATGGAGAGGGAATCCCCGGATTAATCCACCACTAAAAAGGCACACTTGAGATATTCCGTCTCGGGCATGGCAAGAAGCACCGGATGGTCCATCGCCTGGGACCTCATGGCGACGAGTCTCAGACTCCTGCCGGCATCCTTTGCTGCTGAAAGGAGCATCTCAAGAAACATCTCCTTCTTCATGTGATATGAACACGAAGACGAAGAAAGAAGGCCTCCCGGCCTTATAAGCCGCATGCAGGCCGCATTAAGGTCGGTATACGCCCGGACGGCCTCCCGGACCTTAGACGCGCTTTTCACGAAGGCCGGCGGGTCACATACAATAAAATCGTAGTCGGCCTTCCCGGAATGGACCTCTTTTTTGAGGTAATCAAAGACATCATATTTTATGAACTGTGCCCTGTCCTGAAGGGCATTCCTTTCGGCATTCTTCGTGGCCTGATCGACCGCCCTTTCGGAGACATCAATGCCGGTGACCCTGGCGCCGCCGGACGCAAGCGACAATGACCAGGCGCCTGTATAACAGAACAGGTCAAGTCCTCTGCCCGGGCCGGCTATATTTTTAAAGGCCTTTCTGTTTTCGACCTGGTCAAGGAAAAACCCCGTCTTTTGGCCCTCAAGAGGATCGACCTCGAATATCATGCCATCATCCCTAATGACAGGAAGGACATCGAGCGTGCCTTTGACCGTCTCTTTATAAAGCGGCAGGCCCTCAAGGAGCCTCGACCTGCTGTCGTTTCTTAAGACAATGGTCTCGGGTCGAAGGACCTCGTCTATCAGTCCAACGATGGTCTCCCTAAGCGCATCCATGCCGGCAGTAAGAAACTGAATAACTACGCAGCTTCCATATTTATCAACAATCAGACCCGGCAGATAATCACCTTCGCTGAATATGATCCGGCAGGCGTCCCTGTCGCCGATGAGATCGGACCTTAAGCGGACCGCGCTTAGAATCCGTTTTTTGAAAAACTCACGGTCAACGGGATCACGGTCTCTTGAAAGAAGCCTTACGGAAATAAGACTTGAAGGATTTATATAACCCTGGCCTAGAAATGTACCTCTGTGGTCATACACCTGTACCTGCGAGCCGGGGACAAAGTTCTTCAGATTTTCTGCAATCTCGTTCGAAAAGATCCAGAGATGACCGTTTAAAATCCGCCTGGACCTCTTGAGATGCGCCTTATCTAGTACCACATCATCGCCTCGAAATCGGCCGTCGGCACAACTATACATATATGCCCCCTCCAGGGGCAACGTTCAATCTCCTCCCCGCCTTTGCGGATGGAAACAAAGAGGTGTATCTCGTCTTTTTCCTTTGCGCCGAGGACAGAAAAAGGCACTGCAAGTTCGAATATGTCCGCCAGAGCAACGTCCGCAATCTCACCCTTAATGGTCCATTGTCCGGCTGTCTTTTCATGCACCCGACCGTTGCCGACCTTATGATCAAGCATACAGGATATCTTTATGTCGGCCGGGCTTGAGGTCATAATGGAAATATCGATTCCCTCGCCGAAATCGGCAAAAGTATCCTTGGGGTCTATCCTGAGAAAAAGGGCCTCCCGGTTGAAGCCGAAATGTATCGCGGAAATAAGGCTCTCAGACTTATGCATACTTCCGCCTGACTTGCTGACATCGAGTTCCGCGCCCTGGTACCATTCATAATAACTGGTGACAAGACCGTCAATTTTAGGGTTGATGAAACCCCTGATCATATGAGGCGTGGACACTTCCCTGTCATATCGAAGAACCGGAACGAATAATCTTGCCGGTATTTCTTTCCCAATCTCCCTGAAGACCTGCATGAGGTTCAGCCTGAATAATTCATCGAAATCCTCCTGGGTCTCCGTCGTATGTTCGTCTCCGTACCACCAGTTCCAGTCGCTCCCCTCGGCGGCGTAAAGCGATTTCCAGGCTTTTTCCGTGTCGGCCCCGGGGTTTTCGGCCTCAAATTCTACCAGTTTCTCGCGCGTATCGGAAAGATAGTCCCACGCCAGATTGTCTTCTTCGTGGCCTATCCATATTCCGTAATTGGCATTGATCCATGACCCGGGGTGCAGGCGGTCGAGTCTTTCCCCGCTGCCGTGCATAGAGATAAAATCTGACACCGTAGTCGTCTTTATCCTGTCTTCTTTGGAAAGGCCTTCATAGAGGTAAAGGAAGAAATCACGTCCGTCGTTTTTGAAATGCTCCCAAGCGTTCTCGCCGTCGAGGATGACGGAAACAAGATGGGGTCTGTCGGACGGAAGTGAATTCCGGATATTCAAGAGCCTGTTTATAAGGTCCTCGGCGGCATGCCGAGGGTCCCACTGGGAATAGACAAAACCTATGAGGTCAGAGATCTGGTGGTCCCTGAAGACAATCGATACGTCTTCATATGAATGCGGACGGTACAGGATTGAGGGGTCGGAAAGGTGGCCCGAGTTGTCACGCCCCCTTCTGCCGAGAGACCCAAAAAGCACACCTTCATCCGTAGCGACCCACTTAAGCCCCTCTTGAGAAACGATCCTCAGGACTTCCTCACTGACCGAGCCCTCAGACGGCCACATCCCCAACGGTCTGTAATTGAAGACACTCTCAAAATACTCTGCCCCCATAGCTATCTGCTTCCGGGCGTCTTCCGGATGAACAAATCTTTTCTGCGGGAGCCTGACCCCGGGCATGGCGACACGGGAAATCTCGGTGTCGCATATAAGGGGGAGGATCGGATGGTAAAATGGCGTGAAGGAGAGTTCTATCCGGCCCGTCGCGGCGATATCACGGTAAGCGGGTATAATTTTTTTTAAAATATCCATCTGCTTCTGTAAAAGGACGGCCTTTTCATCTTCAGTGAAATTCCGCCCTTTTTCGGCAAGGTTCCTCAGAAAGGGATCGCCGAAACGAAACAGAGGGTCTATCCAGCAGAGGTTAAAAAAGACCTGAAGATCAAGAAAATCATCGGCACTGAAGTATTTAATGGTCCTTACGAGATCGCCTTTGACAAGATGCGTCCCCCTCTTGACGAGCAGCTCATAATACCTGGGGAAGGGTTTGATCATGTTCTCCCAGTTGGCAAGGAAGAAGTTCTCGAGGACAAAGACTTTATCGGAATCATTAAGGTCCGCGGCCCTTTGCAGGCTGACCTCCAGGAACTTGTCCCGGGCGTTGTGGTCGGTATAATCTACAAGCTGCTCCAGAAGGGAAGGAACGAGATTGAAATTCTGCCTGATATCGGGAAACTCCCGCAGCACCTCGACCATGTCCAGGTAGTCCTTGGTGCCGTGCAGTCTGACCCAGGGGAGACGGTAAACGGAAGTAAACGGGTCCTTATAAAGCGGCTGATGCATATGCCAGATAAAGGCAAGATAAAGCGGTCTATCTGTCATACTGGAAGATATATTCGTCGGGCTTTGCCAGTCCAAACTCTTCCCTTGCGAGTTTCTCGCGGTAGAAAGGGTCTTCCTTGAGGAGTTTGATCTGATTTTTTATATCGTCGTTCTGTCTGCTGAGGTCGGTCAGCTGCCTCTCGAGGTTCCGCCGGGTCTTGTTGAGTTCAAAGTGCCTGAGAAGCCCCATCTCGCCGAAAACGAGGTTTATTGAAAGGTATATGAAACTGAGCAGCACAAAGGTCATGAAGGTGATCCTCCTTTTTTTGACCTCCGTGACCACCTGCTTCCTCAGGAGATATTTGCTCATCAGCCGAGGTTGTAAAAGCCCTGTCTGCCCCTGTACACCGCGGAATCCGCCAGCTCCTCTTCGATGACCAGGAGCCGGTTGTATTTTGCTATCCTCTCGCTCCTGGCAAGCGAGCCTGTCTTTATAAATCCGGTATTGCAGGCAACGGCCAGGTCGGCTATGGTGGTGTCTTCAGTTTCGCCTGAGCGGTGAGATATCACCGCCGTATAACCCGCGGTTTTTGCCATCTCGATGGCATCGAGTGTCTCCGTCATGGTGCCTATCTGATTAAGCTTGATAAGGATCGAGTTGGCGACCCCTTTTGATATCCCCCTCTGAAATATCTTTGTGTTCGTCACGAATATATCGTCTCCCACAAGCTGGACCTTCCCGGAGAGTCTGGAGGTCATATCCTCCCAACCCGCCCAGTCACCCTCGGAAAGGCCGTCTTCGATCGACAGGACCGGATACTTCGATATGAGGGAACCGTAGTAATCTATCATATCTCCGGAGGACGCCTTCCTGCCTTCAAAAACATAATGCCCCTTCTCGAAAAATTCCGAGGCGGCCACATCCAGCGCGAGGAATATGTCCTTGCCAGGGACATACCCCGCTTCTTTGACGGCTGAAATGATGAGTGATATCGCTTCTTCATTGCTCTTTAAGTCCGGAGCAAAACCTCCCTCGTCGCCGACGGCGGTATTTAGCCCTCTGCCCTTTAATATCTTTTTAAGCGTATGAAAAATCTCGGCGCCGGCGCGCAGCGCGGACGAAAAATCCGCGAGCCCGGCAGGCATTATCATGAATTCCTGTATGTCGAGGTTGTTGTCGGCGTGGGCCCCGCCGTTTAAGATATTCATAAGAGGCACGGGCAGGACCTTGGCGTTCGGACCGCCTATATAGCGGTAGAGAGGCATGCCGGACTCCACCGCGGACGCGCTGCAGACCGCCATCGAGACCCCAAGCATCGCGTTGGCGCCGAGCCGTCTTTTGTTTTCGGTGCCGTCGAGCTCTATCATGAGGTTATCGAGAAAGACCTGTTCCGTCGATTCAATCCCGCGGACCCTGGGTGAAATCTCCTCAAAGATGTTCTTTATGGCCTTCTGTACTCCCTTCCCCAGATAGCGCTTTCCTCCATCCCTCAGTTCAAGGGCCTCCCTCTTGCCGGTGGACGCGCCGGAGGGGACCGCGGCCCTGCCTACCGCCCCGCTTTCGAGATAAACATCCACCTCGACCGTAGGCATGCCTCTTGAATCCAGAACCTCACGCGCAATGACATCGACAATCTCACCCATGAACGCCTCCTGTTATATAGTAAACTTGACTAGTGTCTGTAGTATAAATTGTTTTTATCGTCATACCGGAATTGGTCCGGGATCCGGAAAACTTTGAAAACACCGGATTCCGGCTTAAGACCTCCGGAATGACGGACTTATCGCAAAAAACATCCGTTGTTATGGACTGATGTAATTATAAATACTGTCTCAAGAGATTTTCCACCCTCTCGTCCAGTTTCCTGCCGGCAAGCTCGGACCTGTTTTCGATCTGCCTCAGCGTGGTCTCCAGGTATATCCTGAAATATGAGATCTTCTCGATCAACTTTTTCAGCCCATCCCCCTTGAGGGACTCAGGTCTTAACGAATTTACGAACCTGAAGAATATCTCGAACTCCTCGTAGTCGTCGTGACGAAGCAGTCTGAAGGTAAAACTCTCGAAATACGTCATATAGTTTTTAAGAGACCCGAAGACGGCAAGACGCGTTTCCGCCTTTGACGCCCTGGCGGCGAAAATACCGAGCAGCTTATGAAAAACGAAGACGTCTTCCCTGAGCCGGAGAGACTGTTGCTGCCGCGTGACGAAGCTCGGAAACAGCTCCTCCCCCGTGATGCCGGGCCTGAAATGACCCGCGATCTGAACAATGCTCTGTTCGGTCAGGTTTTTAAGAATCCCATGACTGTTTTCCAGCTTGCCCCTGAAGTCAGGCGTCGCCTTTTTTCGGTTGATGTCACGGAGTTCCTGAAGATATACCCTGCGGGTCTCCATTGTAAACTGATAAGCCAGGGATTTCAGCAGCATCTGCAGTTCAGGGTCCTTTGTTTTATTGATTACCGCCCCGCAGAAAATCTGGAAGGTGCCGATCTCGGTCTTCAAGAGCATGAGGATCAGCAAAGAAGAATTAAGGGACACGGCCCGTCGTGATTCCATGTCCACGAAGCCCAGAAACCGCAGTATACGGAACAGATAAATTAAGATAATCGATATGTTCTTCCTGGTCTCCCTGGCCTTCAGATTTTTTACTATCTCTGATATCTCCGCATTGCTGATGACATCGAACTCGGGATTGGGGTCCTTTAAAAAGGGATTAAAGTACCTGTTTTCACGTATCTCCTTGCCTATCATATGCCCGATATTCATGAACCCGATATAGGCTATTGTGCCGGTCCTTGTGATGTCGGAGATCACACCTTTGAGGTTAATAAAGGAATCATAAAGCAGATAGAGCCCCTTTTCAGGTGTGTCCTGCCTGTAGAGCTTCTCCCTGAAGACGTCCCTGTCCCGGGTCGAAAGGAGCTTCGATTCGGCAAATTTCTGGAACCAGTAACTGTTTTTTTTCCTTTCGGGGATCACGGCGTCAAGTATCCCCAGGACACGGATAATACCGTCACGGATAATGGTCAGCTCGTCGTAAAAATTCCTCGTGGCGATGTCGGGATGGGAAGATGTAAGTTCATCGGTATTAAAATACCTGTCGAGCGCGCGGAGGAGCACATCAAGTTCGGAAAACAGAGGCCCGTTCACAGTCCTCGACATTTCCACCCATTGACTGGAAGGCTCTTTTTCGATCATCCGGTTGTCGAGCATCAGGCCCGGCGCCCCTCAGTTTCCGGGTTATGGATGGCCTCGCCAAAAACGTCCATGGCGGCCTCCATAAGCCCCTCTGCGAGGGTAGGATGCGCGTGTATGGTCCCTGCTATGTCCTCAGAGGTGAGCCCTTTTCTGACAGCCAGCGCAGCCTCATGTATAAGGTCCGAGGCATGGGGGCCTATTATATGCGCACCGAGGAGGACATCGCTGGTCGCATCGGCGACCAATTTTATAAAACCCGATATCTCCCCGATCGCATGCGCCTTCCCGAGCGTCCTGAACTGGAAATGACCTGTCTTTACGCTCAGGCCTTTTTCAACTGCCTGATGCTCCCGCAGACCGACTGAGGCTATCTCCGGGGACGTAAATATCGCCGACGGCACCGCATTATAGCGCATTACGGATTCGATACCCATAATATTTTCCGCCGCCACAATCCCCTGCGCGGAGGCCACATGGGCCAGCATCATTGCGCCGGTAACATCGCCCGCGGCATAAACCCCCGGAAGACTTGTGCGCATTTTTTCATCGGTCAGAATTTCTCCCCTGTCGCCCTTTCCGACACCTGCCGTCTCAAGGCCTATACCATAGGTGTTCGGCCTCCTGCCGGCTGAAACGAGGACCTTTTCCGCGGTAAGTTCCCTGCCGTCTGACAGCGTAAGCGTGACGGCCTCTTTAAGGAGATCGACCTTATCCACCTTTGTATTTGTAAAAAGCCTGATCTTTTTTTTCCTGAGCTCTTTTTCCAGTAGGGCGGATATCTCCCTGTCCTCGGCGGCAACGGCCCTGTCCGCCATTTCGACCATCGTCACTTCCGAGCCGAGTTCCCGGTAAATGCACGCGAATTCACAGCCGATCGCCCCCGCGCCCAAAATAATCAGGCTCCCCGGGGCCGCTGTAAGTTCCAGAGCCTCTTTTGATGAGATTATTCTTTTACCGTCAAAAGGGAGCTGGGGCAACTCAGCCGGACTTGAACCCGTGGCGATGATAATTGCGTCGGCCCCGAGTGAAGCGACCTTTCCCTCCGCTCCGGTGACACTGATCTCGCGAGGCGAGACCAACACGCCCCTGCCCTCGATAATACTTATTCCGCGGCTCTTGAAAAGCCCCCTGATCCCCTTCACCATCGTGCCTACGACCCTGTTTTTTCTCTCGATGATCTTTCCAAGGTCCGGCGAAAAGCCCCCGTTAAGCGTGATCCCAAATTTATCAAACTCACGGCACCTGGCAAGCAGCTCTGTTGTCGCTATCATGGTCTTGGTCGGTATGCACCCCCGGTTAAGACAGGTGCCCCCTACTTCATGGTCCTCGACCACGGTGACCCTGGCGCCAAGCTGGGCGGCCCTGATAGCGGCAATATACCCTCCGGGCCCGGCGCCGACAATGGCGACGTTCACTTTAATTCTTCTTCGATATACTTCTCGTATTCGGAGGCATCCATAAGGTCGTCCACCTCAGAGGGGTTTTCGAGTTCGATGACGGCTATCCAACCTTTTCCGTAAGGGTCTTCATTTATGACCTCAGGAGACTCCGAGAGGTCCTCGTTGACCTTAACGACCTTGCCAGTCACCGGAGATATGACCGCCGAGGTCGACTTGGTGGACTCGATCTCGGATATCTCGGCGTTTGCCTCGGCCGGCAGATCGACTTCAGGGAGGTCGATATACACGATGTCGCCCAGTGCGTCCTGCGCGTAGTCGGTTATACCGACAGTCCCCTTCTTTCCCGAAACTCTGATCCAGGTATGCTCCTTGTGATATCGAATGTCTTCAGGGTTCATGTCTCCTCCTTGATAATCCCGCGGGTTACGGCATGCGCCTTGATCATCTTGTCGATGAAACCCGCACGGATGCGTCAGATATAATATAAAACAATATATATCACGAAAACAGCGCCAATTAAACTAATATGTAACCTTCTTCTTCAACCCCGCCAGTATTTTCAATGCCTCTTTGGGCGTAAGCGAATCCGTATCAATCCTTGCCAGCTCATCGATGACCGCTTCCCTGACGGACGAAAAAAGATCGAGTTGCTCACGCGCTTTTTTTGTCTTCGACCCGGCAAGTTTCGGCCTTCCTGTCTCGTTGAGCTCTTCTTTTTCGAGGTTGCTCAAGACCTCTTTCGCGCGTACCAGCACACTGTCGGGAACTCCGGCCAACCTCGCCACCTGTATGCCATAGCTTTTGTCGGCGGGTCCTTCCTCGATCTTTCTCAGAAAAATTATCTCGTCCCCCCACTCCCTCACGGACACATTATAATTTTTTGCGCCGTCCTGGGTAAGCGTCAGCTCCGTAAGTTCATTATAGTGCGTCGCAAACAGTGTCCTGGCCCTGATCTTCTTTATTATATGTTCGGCGATGGCCCACGCAATGCTGATCCCGTCAAACGTGCTGGTGCCCCTGCCCACCTCGTCCAGAACTATAAGGCTCCTGGAAGTGGCGTTATTGAGAATATTCGCGGCCTCGATCATCTCTACCATGAACGTGCTCTGTCCCTTCGAAAGGAAATCCGACGCGCCTATGCGCGTGAAGATCCTGTCGGTTATCCCCAGTTTTGCCGAGGACGCGGGGACGAACCCCCCCATCTGGGCCATCAGCATAATCAGGGCAACCTGCCGCATATAGGTCGATTTCCCGGCCATATTGGGACCCGTCAGGATATGGAGGGAGTTGTCCTGTCCGTCGAGCAGCGTGCTGTTTGGGATAAAGCGTTCTCCCGAAAGGACCCGTTCAAGGACCGGATGCCTTCCGTCTTCAATGCTTATGATGCAGTCTTCGGAGATGACGGGTTTAACGTATTTATGGCGTTTCGCCACAACGGCAAGGGCGGCGTAAAAATCGGTTGCGGCCACTGAATCCGACGCCTTGCGGAGTTCCGCTGACTCCCTTGCCGCGGAGTGAAGTATAGTCTGAAATACCTCGTACTCCAGATTTTTCAGCCTTTCCTCCGCTCCCAGCACCCTGTTTTCATAATCCTTGAGCTCGGGAGTCACGTATCTTTCACTGCTCACAAGCGTCTGTTTCCTGATATAATCATCCGGCACAAGATCCAGGTTTGTTTTTGTGACCTCGATAAAATACCCGATAATCTTGTTGTACCCTACCTTTAAAGACGCTATGCCCGTACGTTTCTTCTCCCGGGCCTCGGTCTCCGCGATAAGGTCCTTGCCTTTAGTGGAGAGGTCACGGAGACTGTCGACATCGCTGCTGAAACCCGACCTGATAACCCCGCCGTCCCTGACGCCGGCAGGAGGACTGTCGGTGATGCCCCTTTCGATAAGGTCCCTCAGGGCCGTGA
Source organism: Nitrospirota bacterium (assembly GCA_016215155.1). Lineage (GTDB taxonomy): Bacteria > Nitrospirota > Thermodesulfovibrionia > Thermodesulfovibrionales > UBA6898 > PALSA-1316. Next base: position 6,166 of record JACRLQ010000052.1, on the reverse strand, counting down.
AATCGGATATCATGCCGGAGAGGGATTTGAGAGTCGGGTCCTGCGCTCGCGACAAGGACTTTCGCATCTTCGGTAAATTTTCGACCGAAAGTTTTAACGCCACAAGGTCCCGCGCATTAGCAGTGCCGGAGACCACCCTTGTAAGCAGCCGTTCGATGTCCTGGACCTTGCGAAGAGATGTCCTTAGTTCCTCAAGAAGCTCAAAATCGGAGGTCAGTGAATCAACCGCGTCGAGCCGTCTCGTGATCTCATTTATTTCGGTAAGGGGGCGAAGCAATGATGTCCTCATGAGTCTGCCGCCCATAGGGGTAAGGGTCTCGTCAAGGACCCACAAAAGCGTCCCCTCACGCGTGCCGTCCTTGAGGTTATGGGTGAGTTCAAGATTGCGCTGGGTTGACGCATCCACGAACATATAAGAGGCCTGCCTCAATGTGGATATCTTTCTGAACGCGCTGAGGCCCTTCTGGGTATTTTCGATGTAGCTTACAAGGGCGCCGGCCGCGGCAATGCCCGCCGTCAGGCCTTCACAACCGAAACCATCGAGAGACGAGACTCTCAGGTGTCTTAGCAGGGCGCCATAGGCGTCAGGATATTCGAAAAAATAGTCTTCAAGACCCGTCAGGAAAGAACCCCCGAGCACCCCCCGGTAATAGCTGTTGTCCTTAAGGCTCTCCGGCAGAACAATCTCTTTGGGTTCGAACCTGCCCACTTCGTCCTCGATATTTTCTTCAGTCTCGAACAGGATAAACTCCCCGGTAGATATATCGGCAGCCGCGACGCCGTGTTTTTTGCCCGACGGGAACAGACTCAGGATATAGATATTTTCTTTGGGGCTTTCGGGGACATGCGTGCCGGGAGTAATGACCCGGACGACCCCTCTCGCCACGATGCCTTTGGCCTCCTTAGGGTCTTCCATCTGCTCGCATATCGCCACCTTATGCCCCGCCCTTATGAGCTTGGTAATATAGGAGTCGACCGCAAAATAAGGGACCCCGCACATGGGCAGCGGGTTCTCTTTCGATTTGTCCCTGGTGGTAAGGGCGATCTGAAGGATCCGGGAGGCGGTCTCCGCGTCAGGCCCGAACATTTCATAGAAATCCCCCAGCCGGAAAAGAAGGATGGAGTCAGGATACTCTTCTTTAATGGCCAGATACTGTTTCATCAGGGGTGTCAACTCGGTCATTCTGATATTAAATAATATAAAGGCATGAAAGTTCAATCTTTATGGAAAGACCCAGCAGGGAGCCTGTTTTCTTGACTTATAGGACTGAATATCTTTATAATTTTTAGGCATATTCAGTCCTATTGTCATGAAGATACTTATAGCGGACATACCGGAGGAAGGCCTCAGCGTTGATCTGGAAGAGAACATTCAGGCCGATTCTTTTTCCGTTGTAGCGCCTGTTGTCTCCAGAGTTCAGCTTACCAAGGCCGGAGGCGAGGTAATCGTCAGCGGAAACCTCGGAGCGGACATCGAGGTGCAGTGCAGCCGTTGCCTCAGGGACTTCAGGCAGAGGCTGGACCTGCCGGTGAACGTGGTCTACCACCCTATCGAGGAATTTGACGAAGGGGCTGAAGGCCACCCCGCAAGACATGTCCTGAGCGACGACGAAATGGATATGGGTTTTTATCGTGCCGGAGAGCTGGATCTTGACGAACTGCTCAGAGAGCAGATCATCCTGAACATCCAGATGAAGCCGCTTTGCGATAGCGCGTGTAAAGGACTCTGCCCTACATGCGGCATTGACCTTAACACAGGGAGCTGCAACTGCGCAGCGGACAGGACTGACCCCAGGCTGGCGGTGCTGAAAAAACTTTTAAATGACAGAAAGGAGTAGAAATTGGCAAATCCTACGAGCAGACATTCGAAGGCAAGAAGGGACAAAAGAAGGGCCAACTGGAAGGGCGAATCCCCCAACCTCGGGACCTGTCCCGAGTGCAAGGAATTAAAGCAGCCTCACCGGGCATGTCCGAGCTGCGGCTCATATAACGGCAACAAAGTTCTTGAGATAATCGAAAAGTAAAAGATGCTGATTGCTCTTGACGCCATGGGGGGAGACCATGCCCCTACAATCAATGTTGAGGGGGCGGTCGAGACGGTAAAAGAACAAGACGGTATAGACGTCATCCTGGTCGGTGACGACGCGTTAATAAGGCAGGAATTACAGGGAAAAAGATTTGACCCCACCCGGATAAGGATAATCCATGCGTCCCAGGTCGTGGAGATGTATGATTCCCCTTCTACGGCCCTCAGAAAAAAGAGGGACTCGTCAATACGGGTAGGGATTGAACTCGTAAAAACCGGGGTGGCCGACGCCTTTGTCAGCGCAGGCCACTCCGGGGTCGTAATGGCGACCTCCAAGATGGTGCTGGGCACCTCCAACGGTGTCGACAGACCGGCCATAGCCACGCTGATGCCTACGCTGAAAGACGCCTTTTTACTGCTCGATGTCGGCGCGAATGTCGACTGCAGACCTGAAAACCTCCTTCAGTTCGGCCTCATGGGAAATACCTATTGCAGGCTCGTCCTCGGCAAAACAGAACCTAAAGTCTCCCTGTTGAGTATCGGGGAAGAGGACATTAAAGGCAATGAACTGACAAAAGAGGCTTTCAAGCTCCTCAAAAATGCCCCACTGAACTTCACGGGCAATATTGAGGGGAAAGATATTTTTTCAGGCAGGGCGGACGTCGTAATATGCGACGGCTTCATTGGAAACGTCGTTCTCAAGGTCAGCGAAGGCCTCGCCGAGACCATTCTGAAGATGCTCAAACAGGAGATCACGGCAGGCTCTTCCGGCAGGATCGGCTATCTTATGCTGAAGCCCGCGCTGAGGAACTTCAAAAAAAGGACGGACTATGATGAGTATGGCGGCGCCCCCCTGCTGGGCATAAACGGGGCCTGCATCATAAGCCACGGCAGGTCCTCCGCCAAGGCGATAAAAAACGCCCTGAGGGTGGCCAATAACTATTCACGAATGAAAGTGCATGAGGCCATTTCAAAAGACATAGAAAACTGCTCAAAGTCAGCTGCACAGGTATGATATGATCAGGGCGCGCATTATTTCTACCGGCTCGTACCTCCCCGAAAAGATAATCTCAAATCATGATATCGAAAAGATCGTGGACACCTCTGACGAATGGATCGTTGAGAGGACCGGTATCAGGGAACGAAGAATGGCCGCTGATGACGAGGCCGCTTCCGACCTCGCCTACCATGCCTCGGTGTCGGCCCTTAAAAAGGCGCACCTCAAGGCCAGGGACATCGACCTTATCATCGTCGCCACGGTAACAGGCGATATGCCCTTCCCGTCTACCGCCTGCCTGCTTCAGGCCAGACTCGGCGCAAAAAATGCCGCGGCCTTCGACCTCAACGCCGCCTGTTCGGGTTTTGTGTACGGCATGCATATCGCCCAGGGCATGATCAAGTCCGGCATGCACAACAGGATTCTTCTCGTCGGGACCGAGGTGCTTTCACGGTTCATAGACTGGGACGACAGGTCCACCTGTATCCTCTTTGGCGACGGGGCCGGCGCGGTTATAATGGAACCGACAAAGGAAAAAAGAGGGGTATATTCGACCCATATCTATTCAGACGGAAGTCTGTCCGACCTTATCAGCCTTCCAGGGGGCGGCTCGCGGAATCCCTGCACGAGGGAGACGATGCTTAAGACGCTTCACTCGATCAAGATGAAGGGGAACGAAACATTCAAGGTGGCGGTCAGGACCCTTGAGGAACTGGCGACTTATACCCTTGCTGAAAACGGGATCGACCCTTCGCAGCTCTCTCTGTTAATGCCGCATCAGGCTAATCTGAGGATCATCCAGGCGACCGCAAAAAGACTTAACCTGCCTATGGAGAAAGTATTTCTTAATCTCGAAAAATACGGGAACACCTCGGCTGCCTCGATCCCGATCGTCCTGGACGAGGCCGTTGCCTCGGGCAAAGTAAAGGACGGCGACTATCTGCTTCTTGAGGCCTTTGGAGGGGGACTTACCTGGGCGTCAGCGCTGGTCCGCTGGTAGAAAAGGGGCGTCCTTCGTTTTTATTTTTTACCGGCCTTATGCCGTTCATCTCTTCTGAGCTTCCTTCCTGTTTCCCTCCGCGACGTTACATGCCACTTCCTGAACAACCTTTCGAGTTTGTCTTTATACACCATCGAAATAAATATAATCACGATTGCCACCGCCAGCAAAATGGAAAACCTGTAGTACTGATGCTGTCTTATATACGAGCCGCCAAGGGTCAGAAGCAGCGTGCCGCCAAATCTCCCGATGGTGCTGATGAGCAGAAACTCTTTGGTCGTAAGGTGCCCGAGACCCAGGATGTAACAGAGGATGTCCTTTGGGGTACCGGGTATCAGAAAAAGCAGAAAGACGAGAAAAGCGCCCTTATGATGGAGCAGATAATCATATTTGGCCATCGTCTTTTTTCTGACAAACTTCTCGACAAAAGGCCTGCCAAAAACCTTGGACAGCCAAAAGGCAATGAAAGACCCAAGCGTGAGGCCTATGGTCGAAAGAAAGACACCCAGGGCGGGACCATATATAAATCCGCCCAGGAAGCCTGTTACCTCACCGGGGACAGGGGCGGCGACGACCTGCAGGACCTGCAAAAGTATAAAACCGGCGAAAGACAGAGGCCCGAGAGACTCAAGAAAGGTCCTCATCCTCTCTCTGTCCATAAAAAAATGAAAAGTGCCGCTTTTATAGAGAATAAACAGCGCCAGGAAAAATAAAACCAGGAGGGATAATTTAATCCATACGCCGTAGTTCTTTTTCTTGTTCCTGGAGGTAACTATATTTTCACCCTTTCCCTGCCTTATCGAGGAAAGGTTTGATAAGGTCTATAGGCACGGGGAAGATGATCGTGGAGTTCTTCTCTGTAGCTATTTCGGTGAGTGTCTGCAGGAACCTCAGTTGCAGGGCCCCCGACTCGGAGGCAATTATCTTTGCGGCGTCCGCCAGCTTCTGCGAGGCCTGGAACTCTCCTTCGGCATGGATGACCTTGGCCCTTCTTTCACGCTCGGCCTCAGCCTGACGGGCGATGGCCCTCATCATCTCCTGCGGAAGGTCGACATTTTTGACCTCGACCGACGTCACCTTGATGCCCCAGGGTTCGGTCTGAAAATCGATCACCTTCTGGAGCGCGGCGTTGACTTCGTCCCGTTTGGAAAGAAGATCATCCAGCTGGCTCTGTCCGAGGGTGCTTCTGAGGGTCGTCTGGGCGATCTGGGACGTCGCGTAATAGTAATCCTCGACCTCAGTAATCGCACGGGTAGGGTCTATTACCCTGAAGTAAACAACCGCGTTGACCTTTACCGTAATGTTATCCTTTGTAATTATGTCCTGCGGCGGGACGTCCATCGTCACCGTCCTTAAGCCGACCCTGACGAGTTTGTCTATGCCCAGAGGCAGGATTATCACAATGCCGGGCCCCTTTATGGGGATTATCCTTCCAAGCCTGAATACGACGCCTCTTTCATATTCCTTCAAAATCTTTATGGCACTGTAGAAGAAATAAAAAACAAAAAACAATACCATGATAAGCCCTATGCTAAACGGCTGTATTGACGGCATACCAACCTCCATTTCTGCTGCTTCAGTTGACCTTTTTTCTGACCTTCAGATGCAGGTCAGACACGGCCTCAACAACCACTTTATCGCCCTTTGACAAAGGCCCGTCAGAGGACGCCGACCAAAGTTCTCCATGTAATGATACCATAACTTCGCTGCCGCTTATATCGCTCGTGACAATGCCCTCGAGGCCGATGAGCCCCTCGGCCCCGGTCAGGGGCTTTCTCCTGTGGGCCTTTATAACAAGGCCCAGTACAACCACAAAAAATAACGCCGTCATCGCAACAGCCGGGAGGATGACCCAGAAAGAAAGCCTTACATCCGCCCCCTTTGTGTCAAAAAGCATCTGGGAACCTATAACCATCGCCGTAATCCCCCCGATTGTGAGGAAGCCGTGGGAAACTATCTTTATCTCAAGGATGAAAAATACGATCGCGAGCACGATGAGCAGAAAACCCACATAGTTTACCGGCAGGGTCTGAAACGAATATAACGCCAGCAAAAGACATATTCCCCCGACTATACCCGGCAGGACGGCCCCCGGAGAGGCCAGCTCGAAGAACAGGCCGTAAAACCCCAGAAGCAGGAGCAC
>JACRLQ010000051.1 GCA_016215155.1 Nitrospirota bacterium | reverse complement strand
TGAGTTCGTAAGCGCAAACCCCACGGGACCTCTTCACATCGGTCATGCAAAAGGCGCCGCGGTCGGGAACGCCCTCTGCAATCTTCTTTCCGAGACCGGTTTTGCGGTCGAGAGGGAATACTACATAAACGATTTCGGCAGACAGATTGTGCTCCTCGGTAATTCAGTATTCAACAGCTATATGCAACTCTGCGGTAAAGGATTTGAGCTCCTTGAAGACTGCTATCAGGGTGAATACATCAATGACATCGCAGGCGAGTTCAGGGCTCAGGTGGGCGACCACTACGCAGAGGAAAGGCCTTTGAAGGGAATACAAGCTGCTCAGGAATTCGCTTATGTCAAGATGCTGGCCCTTATTAAGGAAGACCTCAAGGCCTTCGGGGTCGGCTTCGACAGATGGGTAAGCGAACGGGAGCTTTACCAAAAAGGTGAGGTGGACGCCGCAATATCGTATCTCAAAGAAAAAGGGTTCATGTATGAAAAAGACGACGCCCTCTGGTTCAGGTCAACCGACTTCACCGACGACAAGGACCGGGTGGTGCGGAAAAAAGATACGAATTATACCTACTTCGCGTCGGACATCGCTTATCACAAGGACAAGCTCGACAGGGGATACGATCTCATCATCGATATCTGGGGCGCTGACCACCATGGGTATATAACAAGGATCGAGTCCGTGATGAAGGCCTTCGGATATGACAGCTCAAGGTTTAAGGTCATTTTAGTTCAGATGGTAAACCTGCTTAAACATGGACAGCCTTATAAGATGTCGAAGCGGGCCGGCACCTTCGTCACTCTCAAAGAGATAGTGGACCTCGTCGGGGCCGACACCACAAAATTCATCTTCCTCACCAGAAAAGCCGACAGCCATCTGGATTTTGATGTGGAAGTTGTTACCGCGCAGTCAGCGGAGAACCCGGTTTTTTATGTGCAGTACGCCAACGCCAGGATAAACAGCATACTCGAAAACGCGCGTTCCAAAGGGACCGACCCTGACAACGCAGCAGATGCAGACCTGACGCTGCTTAGCGAGGAAGAAGAGCTCATACTCATAAAGAAACTCCTGGGCTATCCGATGGTGCTCGAGGGCGCCGCGATCGCGTGCGAACCCCACAGGATAACCTTCTACCTGCAGGAGCTGGCCGGGCTGTTCCATCCCTACTACCATAAGTTCAAGGTCCTCACGGAAGACAGCGCGCTGTCTCTGGCGAGGCTGGCGCTCTGTATCGCGATAAAGATAGTCCTTAAGGACGCCCTGACGGTCCTTGGGGTCACCGCCCCCGAAAAAATGTAGCATCGGCCCCTTCATACCCACAAAAAAAGCCCTGTCTTATAAGTAAAGACAGGGCTTTTTTTAGTTTTATGGTATCGTTAACGCGACTATTTCGCGGGGGCTGCCGGCGCTGGTGCGGCAGGGGCCGCGGGGGCCGCCGGCTGGGTCCCCTGAACAGGACCGCTTCCGACGGGGAATTGAGGAGCGCTCTTCTGAGCGGCCCCATCGGACTTGACAGGAATCGTCTTGACGACGGAGGTGCCCTTGTTCGTAACGATTGCCAGGGAAAGCGATGTAAGCATAAAGAGGATTGCCGCGCCGGTCGTCATCTTGCCGAGCACAGTCGCTGCGCCGCGCGCGCCAAACAGGGTCTGGCCGGAACCTCCGAAGGCCGCCCCGAGTTCAGCGCCCTTTCCGCTTTGTATAAGGACGATAAAAACCAAAAAGACACAGGTGATGATATGGATGATAAGTATAAGCGTAGACATTAACTCTCCTTCTTGAATGACACTATTTTATAAAAACTCTCCGGCTTCAGACTAGCGCCGCCGACGAGGGCGCCGTTTACGTCCTGACAGGCCATAAGACCGTCCACATTTTCAGGGGTAACGCTTCCGCCATATAATATACGGATCGCATCCGCCGCGCTTCCGTAAGCGGTCTTAAGGGTTTTTCTGATAAAGGCATGGACTTCCTGTGCCTGTTCTTTCGTTGCGGTCTTGCCTGTACCGATGGCCCAGATGGGTTCATATGCGATGATGAGGTCCTCGGCGCTGACGCCCTCGAGACCCGTTTGTATCTCCCTGCCGATCACATCGAACGTTCTTCCTGATTCCCGTTCTTCAAGCGACTCACCGCAACAGAATATCACTCCAAGACCTGCCTTATGGGCCGCCTTTATCTTTTTATTCACCACTGTATCGTCATCGTGAAAATACTGCCTTCTTTCCGAGTGGCCGATAATCACATACCGGCACCCCGCATCGAGGAGCATCCCGGGCGAGACCTCACCGGTAAAGGCGCCCTTTTCTTCCCAGAATACGTCCTGCGCGGAGAGTTTTACATCGCTGCCCTTAAGCGACTCCGACGCGGCATAAAGCGAGGTAAAAGGCGGGGAGATGACGATCTCAACGTCAGTAATATCCTTCACCATCGGTAAAAAGGCTTTAATGAATTCGACTGTCTCCGGGACCGTCTTGTTCATCTTCCAGTTGGCTGCCATACAGTATTTCATAGGCTTATAATTTACTTGATGTGCCAGTTTTTAGTCAAGCCGGGCCGCTATTGCCGTTACTTATCTCTCCAGTTGCATAAAACCCGTCAATCGCAACAATCACCCGGCGGTAACCACCATCACAAAGCCGGCGAGCATCATCGCGCCCCCGAGGAACCTGTCCCTTATATTGTCCTCTCTGAAGAGGACGTAACCATAGACAATTCCCATCAGGAGGCTCGACCTCTTTACGGAAACCATATAGGCCACCTTCGTGAGTTTCATCGCCGACATATGGGAAAGGACCATCACGCCATATAACAGCCCGGGTATGATCTGCTTTTTGTAATGTCCGGAAGAGATATAATTCCTCAATTCCGGCCGTCCCTTAATAAGCGCCACAGGTATAAACACGATATTTAACCCGACAAAGTAGAGAGCCCCGAAATAAAGAGGCGAGGAATGCTCTATCGCCATCTTTCCCATCGAGGAGGTGACCGCATAGAGCAGGGCCACGCATATCATATATAGTGCTCCCCGCTCTTTAGTAATGGCCCTTATGGGGGCGAATATCCCCTGCTTCATTTTTCCGAGGTTCAGAAAGTACGATCCCGAAGCTATCAGGATTATTCCAGCGCCTCCCCACATTGTGACCTTCTCACCCAGTATAAGATAAGAAAAGAAAATCAGGAACACGGGAGTAAATGCCAGGAATGGGACGGTCATGCCGAGGGGGGAGTCCTTGAGGGCCTTCATATATAAAACAACGGTCAGAAGTTCGACGGGAAGCGCAATGAAATAGGCCTGATAGAAGACCTTATCCAGCGATGGGGCCGGGATTACGAACAAAACCGGAATAAGTATCGGAAGGCTGAAGACAAGCCTGGACCAGGCGGCCAGGTACACATTAGTCCCCTCAAGAGATCTTTTGGCAAGGGCGTCGCTCGTTGCCAGAGAAAACGCCGAAATCAGGGCCAGAATTACCCAGGAATAATCCATAGTTTATAATACCGTGAGCTTTGACAACTCGAACCTATCTCAAAATCCCATTATCTGCAAATCTGGCCCATTGTCGTGCCCGCGAAGTCGGGAATCCAGGTTTCTCGGGCCTTAAGTGGACCCGGCCTTCGCGGAGGTGACGCTTCTTCGGCAAATTAACGCTTTTGAGAGCCATAAAACAGGACCTTTAGGACTTCTATTTATAGGCACGATCATGATGTTCAAAGTCGAGAAATATCACCCTTTTGTTCTTTTCGTCAACTTCATAGATCAAAACAAAATGACCCACATGCACCCTTCTCCTGCCTTTAAGGACATTCCTCAGCGGCTTTCCCTTTTCAGGATTGTCGGCTATCTGCAAAATCTTTTTGACTACTGATTGATAATGCCTCTTATCCTTTTGAACGAGCTTCTGCAAGGATTTTTCAAGCTCCTCTTTGATTTCAAATGAATACACCGCTATGCCCCTATGCTATTAAGATGGGCCGCAAGTTCTTTCTTCGTCCTGAATATTTTGCCTTTACTCTTGGTGGCTTTCTCCGCACGCCTGACAAAATCCTGTCTGAAGGCGTCCTCAGAGGGATAAAGCTGCTCCTCCAGAGCTGAGATTAGGTTCCTTATAACGTCCGTCCTGATCCTTTCCTCAATCTTCGGAATCAGTTTTTCGATAAGCGCGCTTTCATCTATGACCTGACTTTTTGTTTTCATGATCAAACCTCCTGTTCTGTAGTTTCATCCGCCAATTCCATATTCAATAATAACAACTTCAATGCCGGGATATATCACAAAGCCGCCTATCCCCTTAAAGGCAGTTAGTTTATCACCCGGGGTGCTTTTTTGTCCTTTATTGCGCACGCCCTTCATCCGCTTACTCTTCTTTCTCAGAACTATTTCCATTACAACCTCCGCCCTCATCTCTCTACATTCTGCAACAAAGTCCTTATGTCTTCAAGATGGACTTTGACGAAGCGTATGGTTTTGTTCTCACGGGCGAGCAGGAGAGGGGAAGTAAGACTATCAGTGTTTAGGATGGCGCTAGACAGAGCCTCTGGTTTTGTACCGAGGGCGTACTGAAACTTAGCCGAACAGACAGGACACAAGGCGAGATATTTTTCAGCGCACTCTTTTGGAAAATCTCTCAATAACTCAACTGTCTCAAAATAAAATGAACCGTCATCAAGTTTGAACGGCATAACGTCCTCGCATATTTGACAGACCATCTCTCCATCGGGATTTGTGTAACAATCTTGCAGATATTCTTTAGCTGCGATTTTAGCTTCACCATTAGAGACCCTTACCGAGCGCTCTCTGATTTCATACGATTTTTCAGGTGCATCAGGCAGATTTTCGGCTACCTTCTTTGAGCGTCTTTCTGGGTTAGGCGATTCCTTTTCGGGGAAGGATGACTTGAGTTTTGCTTCTTGAAGCTGCTTTCTGAAGTTTTTTATTCTCTCTTTTTGTTCTTCCCTCGGTAATCCTGCCATTTCAGACAGCAACTCGGCAACATCTTCGCTCAGGCCCCTTTTCGTACATAGTTCCTTCAGGGTTTTGTATTCTTCTGTTTTCTTTTTCTCTGCATCTCCAAATCCAATCGTAGTCAGCCACCCATTTCTGTCGTCGTAAGGAAAATCCTTATGCAATGTAGCCTTAGCCATTTCCGCTGGCCTGCGGAACTTACCATCCTTATCGGGAATCCATTTTGCTTCCCTGAGTTGATTTACAATAAGAGACGGTGCATTCTTTTCAGTGTGGCTTGTTTTATAAACCGCTCTTAAAGCGTCTGTCGTCGTATTGCTCATGAGCTTCCAAATTAATCTGCTCAGACAAATACTATCAGCGGACAATGAAAACATTCCAAAGTATGATGAAGAGCCTTTGTTGTACCAGCCCAAGCCGTTAATGTAATAATCCCGGTTTATTTTGCCACTTCGTCCAGAAAAAATATGACTTTGAGTCGCGGTCGCTTTATGTTCACGGATTTCAAGACCGTCCATAATGCCAAGACATTTGGTAAATTCTTCAAAGTGCTTAATGCTTTGATTTTTGTAACCATCCCAAAGTTTATGTTTTCTAATCTCCAGCTTCCTTGCAGCATCAAAATACGCCTCCAATCCTGTTTCATTATATGGCAAATCAAGATAGAGTTCAGCTGGCGGCCGAAGTATCTGGCCCGTATGATCAAAGAATATTCTAAAACCTGAGAATAAATTTGCAGATTTTTGAGTATTCCAATGCAAAACAAATTTCTTCATATGTGTTATATGTTTATTGTGCGAAATTGCTTCTACAGTGTCATAGCTGGGATAGTACGTGTTTAATATGGACTTCAGTTCTTCCTCTTTGCCGACGTCTTTAACTCCGATAGATTCAAGAAATTCGCGAACTTTCGCTTTTCTGCTCCCCTTTAAGAGATCAAGTTTGACCTTTGGGAACAATTCGTTATTCTTTTTGCTTTTCTTTTCATCTTCGGCTGGGAAAAAGGCCTCATTGCCGCGGCCATACTCGCCAGATTGCAACCGAACAATTCTGCAATCCTCTAGTTTCCAACTGCCTTGCTCATCTGATGCCTTTTTCAATAATATATAGAACCGTTGCAACCAGTCATCTGACTTTGAATGTATCCATTGCTCATTACCCGAATTGTGCAAGCGAAAGTTGGCCCACATAACATCAATAAGATTTTCCCAACTCCATTCAGTTATTCCTAATGACCGCATAAAACGCTCCGGCCTAGAATTTTGCATTACCCCCACAGCCCATTGAATATTTCCATTCCAATGGATCAAGAATTTAAGATCTTCATCTGAAATAACCTCGCGAATTGCAGAAGGCCCTTGATATAGCTGCGCAGCAGAGGCATGACTTCTCAAATGTGTTGGCACAAGAGGATTAGCCTTCATTTCCTTCACAACAGCAATCTGAAGCGGCTTATAGAAATCACTTAAGCAGTCAATATCATTCGGCAGCGCCGCCAGAAGGTCTACTGTTAAAAGGCCTAACTCTTTAATGCTGTATAGACTTTCAGCCAGCAGTGTTCCAACCTCATTGATCAGCTTTTTGTTATCGCTGTTATATGGAATGCTGTCGCGCGCTATAGTCGAGGCAAAAGGACCATGAATATGAAATTGGAGCTTAGTCGTCTCCTTTTCAGCCGGGAAGAATACTGATAGTTGGCCATCAATTTGGATAACTTTCATCTGCTTTGCAATTGAAACGCCATCCTCGAATAACGTCACCTTCTTAGCACCAGAACTTTCCAAGAAATCGAGCTTGAAAGCTATGGCAACATTCTTAATCTTGGAATTTGGATCAATCTGTTTGGCAAACAGCATATAATGTGAATTTGACCTGGTCCCTGCTGGTCGAAAGGAAACTCGAATATTGTATTGGCTTTATCAGATAATATGTTTTCAATAGGTTGCGGGCAAACAAGATCCCTTATTTTGAAAGCAAACTCGACGGAATATATGCAAGGGCTTTTAGTGTAGGCAAAGACGGCCTTGAAGCCTATTCCGAATTTACCGATCTGAGTTATATCATCCTTCTTCGTGCTGACCGCGATACTTGTAATAGATTCGACGTCCTTATTATTAAATAACCGTTTCCCGTTATGAGTCACGGTCAACACATCTTTTTTTAGATCAAACAGAACATGAGTTGACTGTGCGTCCTCCGCATTTTGCAGCAGCTCAAAAATGAAATGCGCTGTGTCCGGGTAAAGATCGGTCAGAAGCCGTTGAATTCCTTCCTCAAAGTCATTCTCCCGGCTGGCTTCAACCCATTTCAGCCGTTTTTCAAGTAAATTCTTGAGAAATACTTCCTCAGTCATGCGTTATACCCTTTCGTTCAGCAAGAATCACAACAAGGCCGCAGATTTTAGTACAACGCGCATGGATCAAACGATCTCCAGTCACTATTTGTAAATACTGATCTGAAGCCAGTAATTGCCAATATCAAGCGCTGATTTATTTTTTCCAGGTTCAGGCTGGCATGTAATGGCATGAAATTCTGAGTTGGAAAGCCAGGTGTTGATTCTCCCCAAAATCCTTCATGAATTAGTTTGTTTCTGAACTCGACTATCCTGTGTTCAACTTCGTCTGCATCATAGTACATTGCCAGCGCGTTGCACATTTCTTTTATGCGCTCCTTATGAGGAACACGCCGGGTCACGGATTGGAGTATTGAGAACAGCTTCCATAGAGCATCTGTAACCATATATTCCATAGCGAATTGATCCCATTCCACTATATAGGCGGGGCATCTCGAATGTAAGTAGAGAATATTACAATAGCGTCTCTGATTTTCATAATTCCACAAGGAAAAAACAGTATAAATTTCCTCTATAAATATTGCAAGCTCGCCATTTGTAAAAACAGCAAGTGGGGTCTGTTTTAGGGGAAAACGGATATCGTATTGCCAATCATGGAATTGAGCCCTAGCCCCATGCATTACGGCGAGCAAACGAATCAGAAAAGCCCCGTCTTTTTCCCTAAAATCAGCGGGAAGACATCCGCCGGCCTGCATGCGCACGGTGTGCGTTGTCGGCAAGGGAAAAAAATACTTCGGTGGCTCAGATACAGGAGGATAGAGAAAACCGTCTGATTGCTTTAGCTTTAAGACCTTATCTACAACAGCAGCATGATTATGAATTGGTTCAATAGAATAAGGACCAACAATTAACGCAAAGTCATCAACAAAAAATCCGAAAGCATCTTGCATAGTCGCGTCACTCATTTATCATCACCCCAAAAGCCACCGGCTCACTAATAATATCCGCCTTCGCCTCTGCTTCCGCAATCTCCTTCATCCTTCTCTCAAAATCCGCCTCTGCATTCTTAATTTGCGCCTGGCGCATACGGCGGATATTGTCATTTGTTGCGCCCTGCAGCTGCTCCTGAAGAATGTTCATGCGGGCTTTATGGCTGGTTTGTAGGCTCTCCCTCCGGTATTGCGCGAGAAGATAATTATGGGCCTGGTGTTCCGCCCGAGCTTTCGACCACAGAAGATGATGCCGGCCATCGAGACCATCGAAGGCTTCCTGTGACGGAAGGTTGACCTCATGAACAGGCAAGGCATTATGCAACAACTCGAAAAACTTATCAGAAAGGAGGGCTTCGCCGCAGACCGGCTGAAAGACAACTTCATCCCTTATGCCGTGCTTTTGCCATTTGTAAATCGCAAACGGATATGTGCCTTGCTGGATACGGTCATCAGTAATCTTAAGTGCAGTATAGCGGGCCTGGTTTCGCTCGTATTCCAAAGAGGCCTGGATAGCAAAGGGATGTATAGGAGTAATAAAGATCGTCTCCCTGTTTTCGGATGCGCATTCGGCGTCCAATGTGACTTGCAGATGTGGGTTGCCGCCTTTAAGCCAGCGTTCCCATTCTCTGTAAAGTGGTGACACCTTGGACTGCAATTTCCTGAAATCTTCGAGCAGACGGGTGCGAACCTCCTGGCTGACTCTCAGAGTCTTGAGTTCCCTATCTCCGAGAAGATAATCCTGATCAGAGCCCGATACGCCTTTGAGATATCGTACAACCAGATTTTCAAGGGCAGACGCTGAAAGCCAGAAGTTAGAAGCCTGCTCAACCTCGTTTTCGATCTGCTGTTGCGGGAGTCTGAGGCCGAACAACTCTATCTGTTTTTCCTCAAGTTCCGCCTGTTCCTTGATCTGCCTTATTTCATTGTCTGCAAGCTGCTGAAGTTTAGCCCTTCGCTCTTCATCAGTCAGTGACAAATTCTCAGCGACTTCGTGGATCTCGCTTGTAATACGCCCAAGGATTTCCTCTCCGCCGCCTATCGCCTCATTGAAAACCCCGATCCTGAGAAGACAACGCTCGTAGATATCGGCATCTACTGTGCCGGGAGTAATAAGGTTATAAATCGCAATTGTCTCGCTCTTTTGCCCATATCGGTCTATACGCCCGATACGCTGTTCGACCCTCATAGGATTCCAGGGCAGGTCGTAGTTCACAAGGCTGTCGCAGAACTGATAATCAAGACCTTCACAGCCCACTTCTGAAGACAAAAGGATATCGAGAGATTCAGGCAATTCCCTTGGCTCGCTGAATCTCTTTCTCAGAAGCGTCCGATCCTCATCGGGTGTGCCCCCATGGATAAGACCCACCCGCAACCCCTTTTTTAGTAGATGAGCAAGCAAGTAAGACAGTGTGTGCCTGAAACTGCTGAAGAGTAAAAGCTTATTGTTCGGCATATTCTGTTTGCCTTCAATAACATTGAACAACGCCTCAAGCTTCGGGTCTTTGGGCGAGAGCGTGTCAGCCTTCGAAATAATCTCATTGATTTCCTCTTCGAAACCCGTTATCGCATCACTGCCGAAGGAATCTGAAATCTCATCCGTTTCTTCCCATTCGAGGTCATCTATTCTTCGCGTCAGAATGTCCCTGAGAAATGGCGCAAGACCAAAAAGGCAACTGGCGACCTGTCTCCGGATAGTCGTCATCATGAAGGCGAGATTCTTGTCTCCATGGATACGTCCGAGAATTCCGGCCTGAAATGCCAGGACCCTATCATGCAATTCCCGCTGTTCCGGGGTGAAATCAACAGTTACCGTCTCAGGTTTGCGGGTAGTGAACGTGCCCACATCACGCCGCCTTGTACGGCTGATTATGGAAAAAAAAGTATGCAGCTGTTCAGCTCCGTGGATAAAGGATATCCTCTCCTCCTGAGACAGATCGTCTCCGGAGGTAACGTCATACAAAGCCTGAAAATCAGGGTTGTTCTGAAAAAAAGTTCTGCCCCATGAGGAATTTGCCGCCCTGCCCAGAGCTTCCCGAGCCTTCGCCTGCCACCCTACCGTAGCTCCCCTTGCAGCGTCTATCGCATGATTTATATGAGGATTGGGTTCTGCCATGTATTCGAAGCTTGGGTAGTCAATAATCAAGTCAGGCCGCAAGAGATTGAGCAACACAAAAAGATCGTTGATCCCCAACTGAATGGGGGTAGCAGTAGTAAAGATGACTGCCTCGGCATTCTCGCAGAAAAATCTTACTCCTTGGTGAACAAACGTGTTGGTATTTCTCAGATGATGAGCTTCATCAACTATAACAAGGTCAAAATGAGGAGGCGGATCAAGTTCTGTCAGTCCCATGATTTTCTTCCGGCCTGCTTTTTTGCCAAAAAGCATGTCCTCGCCAAAGAGAGAAAAAGGAAGAATACATTTTGTGTATCTATCCGGCCATATGCCGTCCTTGTCCGTTTCACTTATGCAGTATTTCAATGTCTGGCCGTCGAGATGCTCAAAATGTTCGTCAAATCTTTTCATATCCATTTGCCATTTGCGTTCAGTAACAAGCGGCTTAGGGCAGATAATGAGCACGGAGTTAATGTCTCTGCGGGCCTGCAATTCCCTGAGAATCAGCCCGGCCTCTATAGTTTTGCCCATGCCGACCTCATCTGCAACCAGCAGGCGGGGCCGGTCTGATCGAATAAGCTTTAGGACCGGCTTGAACTGATATGGAACATAATTGATACGCGCAGCATGCAAAGAGTATAGGTTGGCTATGCCGGGATGCCTGAGATGCAGGGCGGTAAGATAGGCATGAAAGTCATCGAGTGAAGCTATTTCTCTCTCTTTAAGTAGTTCTTCCTTTTTAGCAAGTTGGCTGGCGTAGTACGTTGCCGTATTTCCACTGTGGAAAATCACATATCTGTTTTCGGGTTTACCGGGCAGTATGTTAGTGACAGCACCGCTTGTTGAAGGCGCGGCGCGCAAGACCACTATATCCCCAACGGCAAACTCCATATCAGTCTGCTTCTTCACTTTGCTAGTCAGGCCTGAGTCAGCTTTCACGGTTTCAAGGGGGTGTCCAACAGATTAGTGCTGACTAGCCTATTTATCTTGAAGACCCGAACCTTGCCCCTCATATCTTTTTTATCTCCCTTTTCACCCGTTTAGAGTAGCAGTATAACAGAAGTTTACCCTTCGTGAAAAGCCAAAATTATCCTGAAATAATAGGACGTTTTGTAATACACCCCGGCTACTCTCGCTCCAGAAACCCCAGGCGTCTTGATTACAAAAACCGACCAAATCAAGTAAGCTATTGCCAGTTATGGCGATATTCTATCCTTCTGTGGACACAGACCAAGACGATATCGATGAAAGCGGCGGGTATCATGCGGAGCGTGCGGTGCTTGAGGCCCTTGAGATTCTGGACGATAAATGGCGGATTTTCCATGGTCTGGAGTGGAGATACATCGATGACCGTGAGGGAGAAAAGGTAGGAGAGACCGACCTTGTGATCTTTCATCCTGACCTGGGCCTTCTTGTAGTTGAGGTGAAGGGTGGAGGGGTCAGATTCGAAGACGGGAAGTGGCATTACGACATTGCCTTCGACGGGTCTATGAGCGAGATGAAGCAGTCTCCTTTCTCTCAGGCCCGCAGGAATCGCTTTGCTTTAGAACAAAGGCTGAGGAAGACCTCCCTCGGGACTGACATCCTTGTTTCAACTGCACTGACTCACACCGCCTGGTTCCCTGACGTAACATGGAAAGACCCGGCTCCACCCGAAGTCCCGCATACCGGGTTTATCTTAGACGAAAGACACCTTGACAACCCGGAGAAACAGCTGCGCAGTATACTGCGTGAGTCGCATCCGGATGGATTAAGGTGGGCGCCGAGCCATATCAAGACCTTAATACATACTCTCGCGCCGGAGGTAAATCTAATTTCGCCTCTCGGCACCACACTCGGAACCATAAGAGACAGGCTATTCAAGATGACACAAGGCCAGATCGCCGCACTGAGGGCGCTCAGGAAACAAAAACGTCTTCTTGTTGAAGGTTGCGCCGGATCGGGAAAAACCCTATTGGCGGTCAGACTGGCTCATGACCACCTTATGGAAGGCAAGAGAATTCTCTTCACCTGCTATAACAAAAACCTTGCTGAACATGTCCGGTCCGAATTTCAGGGTAACCCATCGATATATGTCATGAATTTTCATGAGCTTACAAAAAAGCTCTGTGAAAAATATGGAGTGCCTTATGCTGTCCCTGCGGCTGAAGAAGCTAAACACCTTTTCTTTGAGATTGGAGCTGCGGAGTTGCTCATAAAAGTTGCGGCTTCTGTCTCGCCCAAGTACGACACGATTATTGTAGATGAAGCTCTGGACTTCAAAGACGCCTGGTGGATAGCGCTGGAGTCCTTAGGGAAACAGGACTGTTCATACTACCTCTTCTACGACCGGGGCCAGAATCTTTACAATGAACAGGACAAGTGGTCCCCACCCTTTGCGATGGAACCCGTCATTCTCGACCGGAATGTCAGAAATACGAAACAGATCGGCAATTTCGCTGTAAGACTTGGCGGGCTGACTATCAGCAATGAGTATGCAGTTACGGAAGGGCCTAAACCAGAGATCAAAACATATGGGCAGGCGGCGGACATTCCGGCTATTCTGAAGAGCCTGATTAATGATCTCACGAGAAAGCAGAAAATTTCCCCTGACAATATCGTGATCCTCAGTCCCTACCGATATGACAACGAGCGACTCGGGATAAAGGAATTGATTGAGTCGAATAAGAATTTACTCAGCTTGGATGCTGTCTCAAGAGTTCAGGGCAAGATCCGCATCAGCACAATCCAGTCGTTCAAAGGACTCGAGGCCGATGTGGTCATCCTCTGCGCCATTGACGGTCACTTGCCGGCCTGTAAACCCGCAAACTTATACGTCGGCGCAACCAGAGCAAGATCACTGCTGTATGTTATTCAGAAGGAGACGATGGAGAGCTGACAGAAAGCGAACTCATCGTTATGGCTGTGGGCGCTGCTAACCGCTATGTTAAAGAGCGAAAGAACCGATTTATTGTTTTGACAGTACAATTTCAATTCTTTAGAATAACACTATGATCTCCACTTTGACATTCCACAGTGTCTTTGTCCCTCCTCGGGACGGGAACGTCCCTTGAGAATATCGGCCGGTTCCTTAAAAGGCGGGGCCTCCGACCTGAGGCCTACCTCTTCAAAGGTCAGGGAGGCACTTTTCGATATCCTCAGAAACGATATCCCGGACGCTTCGTTTCTGGACCTTTATTCCGGAACAGGCGCTGTCGGGTTCGAGGCCCTTTCGCGAGGCGCTTCAAAGGCCGTCTTTATTGAAAATGAACCGGTCCGCTTCAGATATGTCAGGGCAGCCATAGAAAAAATGGAAGTGGGCGACAGGGCATCGGCCTATAAAATACCGGCACTGGACTTTTTAAGAAATGCGGCCCAGTCAGGCGCATCATTTAATATTATATTCGCCGACCCGCCTTACGCGTCGGAGGAACCCGGGGTCGTTCTCGCCTTAGTTGACGGCAGTGACCTGCTCGCTGATAACGGCTGCCTGATCTTCGAGCATGCCTCAAAAAAAGACCAGGGTACCATGGCACTAAAAAAACTCAGGCTGGTCAAAAACTACAGATACGGAGATACCATGCTGACACTTTACAGGAGGGTGATATGAAAAAAACCGCAGTGTACCCCGGGACCTTCGACCCTTTTACCAATGGGCATCTGGATCTTGTAAACAGAAGCCTCAGCATGTTCGATGAGGTGATAATAGCCATCGCCCCGAGTCTCAAAAAACAGCCCCTTTTCAGCCTTGAGGAGAGGTTCACCATGATCCGTAAATCCCTCAAAAATATGAAACGGGTCAGGATAGAGGTCTTTGACGGCCTGCTTGTCGAATACGTGAGGACAAAAAAAGGCTGCGCGATAGTCAGGGGACTGAGGGCCATGTCGGACTTCGAGTATGAACTTCAGATGGCCCTTATGAACAGGAGACTTGACCCTGATATAGAGACGGTGTTTATGATGCCAAACGAAGAATATTCCTTCCTTACCGCGACAATCGTCAAGGAGATCGCCTCATTGGGAGGGGCTGTCGACCGGCTCGTTCCGCCTACCGTCAACATGGAGCTCAAGAAGCGCTTCAGGAAAATTCCCGCCGCTTAGCCTTAAGCGGGTTTCTTCCTGTCGAGAGCCTTCTTTAGCGCCTCTTTGACCGCATCTACGGTCGGAGGCAGTTCTATCGGCCTGTTGGCATAAGTGCACGGGAACTCCATGTTGCCTTCATGGTAGTTGACCTTGAAGTCGGTAAACTTAAGCCCGTGCGCCGTCGAGATTACAACTACATGCTCGGCCTTGTCGATCGTCCCGGCCTTCAGCATCTTTATGAGGGCAGCCAGTGCGACCCCCGTGTGAGGACAGTTAAACATCCCGGTCGTATCTCCCATGGCGGCCGCGTCGGAAAGCTCCTGCTCGGTGGCATCGACCACCACACCGTTAAACTGTTTCAGGGTGCGGACCGCCTTTTCTATGCTTACGGGATTGCCTATCTGGATCGCGCTGGCCAGGGTCTTTTGGGCCACGATCGGCTCGAAGCGCTTAAACCCCGTCAGATACGAGCGGTAGAGGGGGTTAGCGCGTTCAGCCTGCGCGACTACGATACGGGGCATTTTGGTGATCAGGCCGAGGTCGCGCATCATCAGCAGGCCGCTTCCAAGGGCCGATACGTTGCCGAGGTTTCCCCCCGGAATAATTATCACATCCGGCGTCACCCAATCAAACTGCTGAAGGATTTCTATTCCCACTGTCTTCTGGCCCTCGATCCTCAGGGAGTTCATCGAATTGGCCAGATATATCGTTTCGTCCTTTGTTATCTCCTTTACGACCCGCATGCAGCCGTCAAAATCTGTATCGAGAGACAGCACGAGCGCGCCGTTTGCGATAGGCTGAACGAGCTGGGCTATTGATATTTTGCCTTTAGGCAGAAGCACTATGGACTGGATGCCCGCTGCCGCGCAATAGACGGCAAGGGCAGCCGAAGTGTCCCCCGTGGAGGCGCAGGCCACCGCCTTGATAGGCGCGCCCTCACTGATCATCTGCTTGACCTGGGAGACCAGGACCGTCATCCCCAAGTCCTTGAAAGAACCGCTGTGGGAGTTTCCGCAGAGTTTGATCCAGAGGTTTTCGATACCGAGCATCTTTCCGAAACGTTCCGCCCAGAAGAGGTTTGTCCCGCCTTCATAGAGCGAGACGATATTCTCGTCGGAGATCTCAGGGAGTATCCACTCTTTTTTCCCCCATACGCCCGAACCGTAAGGCCATTGTGTCGATTTATACCTGTCCTCGAACAGCTTCATCCACGACTTTGCGTCCGTGGCGGCCAGCGCCTGCACATCGTGCTGCACCTCAAGAAGCGAGTCACATTTACTGCAGCGGTATATTATCCTGTTAAGCGGATAGCGCTCTTTGCACTGCTCATTGATGCATTGAAACCACGCCCGATATGACATAAAATCCTCACTCATTTGCCGGCCCAGCCGGTATTTACAGTATAACGTTGAAGGATATCATAATGATCGGGAGATGATCAAGGTTATACGCGGCAGCGAATTGATTTATGTCAGGCCCTGATCGCGCCGTCGGCCATCTCGACAATCCGGCTGCAACGGGCCGACAGCGCCGCGTTATGCGTTACGATGACAAACGCGGTGCCTCTTTTTTTGTTCTGCTCGACAAAGAGCTCAAAGAGGTCATTTCCTGTCGCCGTATCAAGGTTGCCTGTGGGCTCATCGGCAAGAACTATCCTTGGGTCTTGTACCAGAGCCCTCGCAACGGCCACCCGCTGCTGCTCCCCGCCTGAGAGCTCACCCGGCCTGTGCCTGAGCCTCCCGGAAAGCCCGAGTTCCTCAAGCAGCCCGGTCGCCCTCTCCCTGACTTCCATAACCGGTCTCCCGCCTATCAGACCCGGGAACAGGACGTTTTCCAGGGCCGTAAACTCCGGCAGCAGGTGGTGGAACTGAAAGACAAACCCTATGCTTGAATTCCTTATCCCGGCGAGCGCGTCGTCGTCCATTGCCGCCAGGTCTTTCCCCTCGAACAGGACTTTTCCGGAGGAAGGCCTGTCGAGGGCGCCTAAAATATGAAGCAGGGTGCTTTTGCCGGCTCCTGAGGCCCCGATGATACCCACCATTTCCCCCGCGCCTATTGAAAGATTGATATCCTTGAGGACCTGAAGTTCGCCCGCCTCGGTCCTGAAACGCCTCGATGCCTCTACCGCTTCGAGCAGATTATTCATAGCGGAGCGGCTCCACGGGGTCCATCCTGGACGCCTGCCAGGCAGGATAGACTGTAGCAAGAAAACTTATAATTATAGCGGACGCGCAGACGACCGCAAAGTCGAACAACTCCATCTTTACGGGGAGATGGCTCAAATAGTAAACATCGGCCGGGAGCTTTATTATCTGGTATTTATTTATAAGATAACCGAGGCCGTATCCGCCGATCAGCCCGATGACAGTCCCTATCAGCCCGATAAAAAGCCCCTGGAGCATAAAGACCGCCATTATCCCGCTGTTTTTAGCGCCTATGGCCTTAAGTATCGCGATCTCCCTGCTTTTTTCGAGTACGTTCATGATGAGGTTGCTTATGATATTAAATGAAGCGACAAGGACGATAAGGACGAGGATTATGAACATCGCGAATTTTTCGAGCTTCAAGGCAGAAAACAGGTTCCTGTTCATCTGCATCCAGTCTTTCACATATACCTGGAACCCCAGCTTCTCCTGGAGCCTCTTTCTGACCGGTTCAGCCTTGTAAATATCATGCAGTCTGAGTTCAATGCCGGTTATGTCGTCCTTCATTCCGAAGAAATCCCTCGCCGCCTTAATGTCGGTGAGGACGAGATTTGAATCATATTCATACATGCCTATTTCGAATATGGCAACAACCCTGAACTTTTTTACCCTCGGAAGCATCCCCATCGGCCCGATCTCCCCCAGGGGCGACACGACATTGACTTCGTCCCCCATCACCAGGCCGAGATTCCTGGCCAGTTCCCTGCCCATTATCAGACCCGGGACCTCGCCGTCCTCAGACAGTTTTTCGATGCTCCCTTCTTTTATGTACGCAAGGATCTCCGTAGTTTTCGACTCGGACACGGGCTCGATCCCCCGGATAAAAACCCCATGCACCCTGCTGCCCGATGATACCATGACCTGGCCGAGGACAAAAGGTGAAAACGACGCGATCTCCCCGTCATCCTTGAGTTTTTGAGCAATGGCCTCATGACCGGAGAGAAGCCCTTTGTTCCCTATGACCACCACATGGGCATTTGCGCCCAGGATCTTTTTCTGGAGGTCCTGCTGGAACCCGGACATTACGGACAGCACGACCAGAAGGGCCATGACGCCTACGGCAACTCCGCCTATGGATATGGCAGTTGTGACCGACACGCCCCTGTTCTTCTTCTTGGACCTGAGATAGCGGACTGCTATGAGGACCTGGTAAGGCGTCGTCATTCCTCTTCGCCGGACTGATGCTCCGGCTTCAGCTGCGGAAACAGTATCACGTCGCGGATGGACTGTGAATTTGTAAGAAGCATTACAAGCCTGTCGATCCCGATGCCCTCGCCTGCGGCAGGAGGCATACCGTATTCAAGGGCGCGGATGAAGTCCTCGTCCATCCAGTGCGCCTCGTCGTCGCCTGCCTGTTTGGCCCTGACCTGCTCAAGGAACCTTTCCTTCTGGTCAAAAGGGTCATTGAGCTCTGAAAACGCATTGGCTATTTCACGGGAGCAGATAAAGAGTTCGAACCTCTCTACCAGTGCAGGGTTTTCAGGCTTTCTCTTGGCAAGCGGTGAGAGTTCAACCGGATGGTCGATAATGAATGTCGGACGCACGAGACCCGGCTCGACCCTTTCCTTGAATATCTCATCGAGGATCTTGCCCATCGACGAGCCCTCGGGGATATCGTATTTTTGCGCTCTGGCCCATGCCTTGGCTTTTTCAGGGTCATTCAGTATCTCCTCCGGCACCCCGTTATTCAACAGGGCCTCGAGCATCGGGAGCCTCGGCCAGGGAGGAGTAAGATCGATCTCGGTATCTCCATACATCAGCCTGGTCGAACCTATCGCCTTCGTGGCCACATAGGCGAACAGTTCCTCGGTAAAAGACATGAGGAAGTTATAGTCCCTGTAGGCTATATAGAACTCGAGCATCGAAAACTCGGGGTTATGCCGCGTCGAAATGCCCTCGTTACGGAAGTTTTTATTAAGTTCATAGACCCTCTCATATCCGCCGACAAGGAGCCTCTTAAGATAGAGCTCCGGCGCCACGCGCAGATAAAGGTCTATGTCGAGGGCGTTATGGTGGGTCCGGAAAGGCCTTGCCGTAGCGCCTCCCGGGATCTGGTGCATCATCGGGGTCTCGACCTCTATAAAACCCTTTGACTCCAGAAAATCCCGCACGGCCTTGATGATCCTCGATCTCTTGGCGAAATTCTCGCGCACCTCGGGGTTCACGATAAGGTCAACGTAGCGCTGCCGGTATCTGGTTTCGACATCCTTCAGGCCATGCCATTTCTCGGGAAGCGGCCTTACCGACTTCGTCATGAGTTCAAATGAAGTCACCTCGACAGTCAGCTCGTCCGTCTTTGTCCGGAATAGTCTGCCCTTTACCCCCACGATGTCACCTATGTCGAGCTTCTTAAGCAGCTTGTGACGGTCTCCCAGGATGTCCCTCTTAAGGTATATCTGGATCTTCCCGGTGTTGTCCTGCACATGGGCAAACGCGGCCTTGCCGAAGTCCCTGTACGCCACGAGTCTTCCTGAGACCGAACATTCAACCGGTGAGGCATCCAGTTCTTCCTTCGTCTTTGCGCCGAAGGCTTCGAAGAGTTCCGAGGCATGGTTGTCCGCGAGAAAGGGCCTCCCATAAGGTTCTATGCCCAGTTCCCTCAGTTCATCTATCTTCTTTATACGCTGTTTTACAAGTTCGTTTACGTCTTCCACGGTCACCTCTGAAAAAATTGTTTGATTATAATTACCGATTTCCCGGGTCAAGTCAAGAAGTCAAAGGCTGGAGACCTTATTATCTCAGGCCTGTTCGCGCAAGCTCTCGAAGGCCATGAAAAGGACCCGCTCCTCTTTATCGAGCCGCACGAGAAGGCCCTGATAAATATTTTCGAAGTCCTTCAAAAACTCATCCTGTTCTATTACGGGAGGTCCGGGTCTTAAAAAAGAACGTATCCCTTTTGAGCCGAGGTCCTTTTCCGCGCGATAACCGGAATATTTGTCATAGAAATTAATTACATTCAGTGATACCTGGGACATGTGTTGTTCAGATTCATCAAGAAGACTCTTTAATCCCGGGTCATCCGCGCCAGCCAGATTAAGCGATGGGTATAGCCGGTCGTCTTCTTTTTTGAGGTGCGCAAGAAGCCTGTCCCTGAACTCCATTAATTTCTGCTGTCCGTCAGGGGTCGCGATGTTGAGTAATTTGACCCTGAGAAGCATATCCACAATCTCGGCATGTTCAGCCCTTAATTCTTCCGTCA
Source organism: Nitrospirota bacterium (assembly GCA_016215155.1). Lineage (GTDB taxonomy): Bacteria > Nitrospirota > Thermodesulfovibrionia > Thermodesulfovibrionales > UBA6898 > PALSA-1316. The sequence goes on along the minus strand of JACRLQ010000051.1, from coordinate 29,494 downwards.
AACTTGACATGGCGCCTCACCTATTATTTATTTATATAAACCGCTATCTTAATTATACCCAATTTAATGACCGGCAGACAGTTAACTGAAAATATACGTCAGGCCGACGACACAATTGAATGGCCATAGATTGCCGGTCCGTGAAATGGAAAAGGCATTAACAGCGGCAGGTTGTTTAGTTCAATCCCGGTGATTTATAATTATAACCTGCGGAGAGGTGCCAGAGCGGTTGAATGGGACGGTCTCGAAAATCGTTGTGGGGGCAACCTCACCCAGGGTTCGAATCCCTGCCTCTCCGCCACTTCTCTAAAGCGCCGAGAGGTCCCATTTCACAAGCTGTTTTTTTACTCCGGATATGTCCCTTTTTTCACTGACGGCCCTGAATATCCTCATCCTGTCGTTAAGGTCATTATACAAGATGGCCCCCCCGAGGTAATCACCGTCAAAAACCAGCTTCCTGTATATAAACCTGTCGCTGTCAATATCTATCGCTGACTCCTTATTGCCGTCGGGGTCGATGTCCCCGGCTGAAAAAATACTTATCCCCGCGACCTTCAGCAGATTTGATACGGTAGTGCCGTGATATGCCTCGCTTCCACCGCCCATATTGATTCCCGCAACCTCTCCCTGTCTCTCCGCCGCGGGCCATATTCCATAGCAGATGCCCTGATGCTGGACAACGTCACCGGCGGCAAAAACTCCGGGGGCGCTCGTCTCCATACGGTCATCCACGACGATCCCCCTTTCCACGGATAGACCGGCCTTTGCCGCAAGCCCGATATTCGGCCTGACACCGGCCGAAATAAGCGCCATATCGCATTCATGAACACTAGCGTCCGATAAAATAACCGCGTTGGCCCTGTCCCCGCCCTTTATCTCTTTTGTCTGCATCCCGATGACGAATTGAAAACCAAGGGCCTCAAGCTGTTTTTTGAGCATACGCGCGCCGTCGCTGTCCATCTGCCTCGGAAGAAGCCTGGGGAGGGACTCGATCACGGTTACCTTGTGGCCCGCCTTGAGCATGTGGTGTCCGGCCTCAAGCCCGAGCACCCCGCCGCCGATAAGGACGACCCTTCTGCTTCCGCCCGCAAGATAATCTCTTATCGCAAGCGCATCCGACATCGTCCTGAGGGTAAATACCCCTTTTAATCCGGCGCCGGAGACGGGAGGGACAAAGGATATTGAACCTGACGCGATAAGAAGCCGGTCATACGTATGGACCGACTGTGAGGTTGTGCTGATTGAATGTCCCGATATGTTTATGTCATGGACGACCGTGTCTTTAAGAAGTTCGAGTCCCAGCTCCCTGTACCACGGGTCTTTCCGGACCAGTAAGGCCTCCGCGGCGACACCGCCGGAAAGGAGTTCAGGGAGTCTGACCCTTGAATAAAAAGGATACGGCTCGTCGGAGATGATCGTAATGAGGCCGTCCGGATCTGATCTTCTGATATTTAAGGCGGCGGTCGTCCCGGCTACTCCGTTTCCGACAATCACGTATCTCAATGGACGTTCTGTTCCTTAACATGGACTATATTCATCGGTATGGAATTGATCATTTCACCATCGAGGTAATTCTCAATCCAGTAGACGCCGGGTCCGCTGAACTCGAGGTTCAGGTGCACGGAGATGTCCCTGTGCCGGACACCGGGGTTCGTCATGTTTATCTTCGAGACAGTCTCCCTCAGCACGGTCTTTTTATCCGGGGAAGATATCCTCATCATGACATCGAATTCACCCCTCCCCTCGATCCACTCCGTAAATATGGCGATCCTCGGATGAAAAGCAGGGAATTGCGAGGCATAGATATTTTCGAAAAGTCCCATAAGACTGATCTTACCCCCCATCTCCTGTCTTATATCATCGCATAGTATCGTGAAATTGATGCCTGGTTTAATCTTGTCGGCCATTGACGCGTCTCCTGCCATTTAATGTCAGGCCGTCAGCCGGCCTGTTTTACTATTATATACTGTTCTTGCGTATGGCGCTTGACAGTCATAAAATAATTATGGATAAGTAAAAAGGTACACTTATGAAAAATACTCGGGCGGCAAACATACTATTGTGTCTTTTACTTCTGCTGGTAATGACCGCGTGCCGGAAGGAGCCCGGCGGCAAAGCCGCGGCCCCGGGCGGCAGGTTGCTGGTTGTCACAAGTCTCTTCCCTGTTTATGACTTCACAAAAAATGTCGCCGGCGAAAAGGCGGACGTAAGGCTTCTTATACCTCCCGGTATGGAGCCGCACAGCTTCGAGCCCAGGCCCGGAGACGTTATAACCATCAACGGGGCGGACCTTCTCCTTTATACAAATCCTTTTATGGAACCGTGGATTGACTCTCTCCTGAGCGGCCTGAACAACCCAAAACTGACCGCCGTCAACACCGGAGGCAAGGTCGATCTCTTCGATATTGAGCACCATGGAGACGACGGCAGGCAGGCCAAAGCAGATGTCCACGGGTCCCCGGGCAGAGACCCGCATATATGGCTCGACTTCCGGAATGCGGTAAGGATGGTCGAAAATATCCGCGACGCACTGACTAGTAAAGACCCGGCTTCATCGGACTATTACGGAAACAACGCGAGGGACTATATCGAACGACTCGGGCAGCTCGACAGAAAATATTCGGAGGCAATCGCGGGCTGCAGAAAAAGGGTGATCATAAGCGGTGGCCACGGCACCTTCGGCTATCTGGCGCGAAGATATAACCTGGAGTATATCACTGCCTACGGGCTATCGCCTGATTCCGAGCCCTCACCGGGAAGTCTGGCAAAAGTGATCGCCGCCCTCAATAAAAACGGCCTGAAGCACCTCTTTTTTGATGAGCTCGTAATCCCGAGGGTTTCCGAGACCCTCGCTAAAGACACCGGGGCCGGGTTGCTCATGCTTCATGGCGCCCATAACATCTCTAAAGACGAATTCGAAAGAGGAGTTACTTTTATGTCCATTATGGAAAACAACCTTGAGAATATCATGACGGGGCTTCAATGCCGGCAGAGGTGATTAAAGCCCTCGATCTCAGCCACTCTTACAACTCGGCCGAGGTCCTGTCCGGTATCACGTTCAGTATGAAACGGGGGGACTATGTCGGACTTGTAGGTCCCAACGGATCGGGTAAGTCCACCTTGATCAAACTCATCCTTGGACTAGAGCCGCCTTCGAGGGGCTCCGTGGAGGTTTTTGGAAGGGGCCATAAGGACCTGACGGACTGGAACAGGATAGGCTACCTGCCCCAGAAGATCAATTTCTTCAACCCGCATTTCCCTTCTACCGTAAGGGAAGTGGCCGCGCTCGGACTGATATCCGCAAAAGGCCCGGCAAGGACGCCCGGGGGCAAACGGGCAGCGGTCGATCACGCACTTGAACTTCTCAATATCGCGGACATCGGGGACAGGCTCATCGGGGACCTCTCCGGAGGTCAGCAACAGCGTGTCTTTATCGCCAGGGCGCTGGTAAGCGGACCTGAACTGCTTATACTGGATGAACCCGCCACCGCCCTGGACCCTGAAACCAGGGACAATTTTTTCAGCCTCCTCAGTGAGCTCAACAAGCAAAAAAACGTCTCTATAATACTGGTAACGCATGACATAGGCAGCATGGGCAAGTTCGCGTCAAAGCTTATGTATCTGGACAAGAAAATTATCTTCTATGGAAGTTTCGATGAGTTCTGCCGCTCGGACACGATGACTCAGATTTTCGGACCCTCTTCACAGCATATCATATGTCATAAACATGGTTAACGGCGCGACATGGAAATAATCGATTACCTTGGATATCCTTTCATACAGCGCGCCCTGATCGCGGGGTGTTTTATCGCCCTGGCATGCTCGATGCTGGGGGTGCTCCTTGTGCTTCGAAGGCTGTCCCTGATAGGAGACGGCCTCTCCCATGTCACGTTTGGGAGCGTGGCCCTCGGGCTCCTGCTGAACGTCTACCCGGTGTATATCTCACTTCCCGTGGTTATGGCGAGTTCCCTGGGGATACTCAGGCTTGCTGAAAAAGGCAGGATATACGGGGACGCGGCAATAGGCATTGTCTCCTCCGTCGGCATCGCCGCGGGTGTCATGATGGCAAGCGTCTCAGGGGGATTCAATGTCGATCTCTTCAGTTATCTGTTTGGAAATATTCTGTCCATTAATAACACAGAGGTCTTTTCCACCGCGGTCCTTTCGGCGGTCGTACTCCTTACGATCTACATGTATTTCGACGAGATCTTCTCCATCACCTTTGACGAGGAGTTTGCCAGGGCCTCGGGAATAAATACCAGGAAGATAAATTCGATACTGGTATTGCTGACGGCGATAACGGTGGTCCTCACGATGAAGGTGGTCGGAATCATGCTCACCTCCGCGCTCCTTATCCTGCCTGCCGCGACCGCGTTTCAGATCGCCCGGGGGTTCAGGAATGCCATGATACTGTCTTCGGTGGTTTCGGTCATTTCTGTCGTATCGGGAATCATGGTTTCCTTCGTCCTGAATCTGCCCACAGGGGCATCTATCGTGCTTCTGAACTTCCTGATCTTCGTCACGGCCTTCTTTTACAGAACCTGTTTCAGGACGGGTCATTCTCAGGGGCGTTAATGCCTCGGCCCGCGGGTCCTGAGCGTTTTTCAGCCCTGTCCCACAGGGACTTCAGGCTCTTCCTCATAGGCCAGACGATATCGCTTTCAGGAAGCTGGATGCAGTCGGTCGCCCAGGGCTGGCTGGTGTACAGCCTGACGAAATCGCCTTTTTATCTGGGTATGGTTGCCGCTGCCTCCGCGCTGCCCATCATGTTATTCACGTTGTTGGGCGGAGTGGTTGCCGACAGGGTGCCAAAGAGGAACCTGCTTCTGTTTACGCAGGCGATGTCTATCCTGCCTGCTGTCGCCCTGGGCATATTGACCGGCACAGGGACCATCACTGTATGGCAGATCGCGGTCATGGCCTTTATTCTGGGCGCGATCAACGCCATAGATATCCCGGCCAGGCAGTCCTTCCTCATAGAAATGGTCGGCAGAGAAGACCTTGCAAACGCCATTGCCCTTAACTCCGCCGTGTTCAACGGCTCCAGGATCATTGGCCCTGTAATAGCGGGGCTTTCGATAACCCACTTCGGGATGCCGGCATGCTTTTTTATCAATGCGCTCACTTTCATAGCCGTTCTGATCGCACTGGCCAGGATGAACACGACGGGCAAAAGCGAAATGAAGTCCGAAGGAATCATAAAGGATTTCATGAAGGGCATATCTTTTCTGAGAGAAAAAAAAGAGATGCTGCATATCATCGGACTTATAGCGGTCTTCAGCCTGGTGGGCATCCCCTTTATTAACCTGGTCCCGATTTTTGCCGGGGAGGTCTTCCATTCCGGACCAAGGGGCTTCGGGCTTCTGGTGGCCGCCTCGGGCGCCGGGGCCCTTACCGCCGCCCTCGGTCTTGCCGTGTTTCAGGACATCAGACGCAAGACTTTCTTCATGTCTTTTGCCGCCGTCTGCTTTTCGACCGCTCTTATCCTTTTTTCGGTCTCAAGGGTGTTCGCATATTCACTGGTAATTATTGCGGTCGGGGGATGGGGGATGGTGAGTTACCTCGCCGCCGCGAACAGTTTCATACAGGTCTCCGTGCCCGATAATCTCAGAGGCCGGGTCATGAGCGTATACTCTTTCGTTTTTTTGGGGCTGGTGCCGATAGGCAATACAGTCATGGGGATATCGGCCGACATGATCGGCACGACAAACGCGGTCCTGGCCGGGGGCCTTATCTGCCTGATCTGCTCTGTCCTCTTTTCATTCAGATATGCCAGACGGTCGGGTGATGTGAAGACATAATGTCCCTCCACCCCTCTAAATCGGTGCTGTGTTAAACTTATAGCAATATGAAGATACTTTCAGTTGAGACATCCACCATGCTCGGAGGTGTTGCTGTGCTGGACGGCGTGGGGGGACTTATCGCCGAGATAAGACTTAACGTAAAGACGACCCACTCTGAAAGGCTCATGACGGCGACATCCCAGGTGTTGGCACAGGCCGGACTCGATCTGGCGGAAATCGATGTCCGGATCGGCATGAGCACGGTCAAGGGGCTGTCTTATTCTACCGGCAGGCCGATGGTCACTGTGCCGACCCTGGAGGCCTTCGCCTGGAACTTTCCCTTCAGCATGCATCCTGTATGCCTTATGCTGGACGCAAGGAGGGGAGAGGTCTATTCCGCCCTCTTCAGGTGGAAAGACGACTGTTATGTCCGCGAGATCGAAGAAACCTCTATCCATCCCGAAAAGATGCTGGCAAGACTTGATGGGGATGTGCTTTTCGCTGGAGAAGGAGTAACATTATATATGGACATTATTCGTGAAAAACTGGGACAAAGGGCATGGGTAGCCCCTCCCGACAAGATGGTCCCGGCGCCGTCGGCGATCGCTATGCTGGGATTGAGGAAGGCCCTCGCAGGCGAGTTGACGGATCCCATGGACGCGGTCCCGTTTTATATAAGGAGATCTGAAGCGGAGGTCAAGTGCGGACAGAGCCTCTAGAACAAGCCATGTCGGCCGGGGTCGTCTTTGGGCCGATGAACGAACGGGACATTCCTGAGGTCTTCGAAATTGAACGCGCATCATTTACGGCCCCATGGTCTGAAGCGATGCTCCTGGCTGAACTCGATAACCCCGTCTGCATTTCGACCGTGGCGCGCCTGGACGTAAAGACCATCGGGTACATATTTGCCAGGCTTATAATCGATGAAGGCCATATCATGGACGTAGCGGTCCACCCTGAGTTCAGGGGGCGGGGCATCGGGCCGGAACTCATAAAAGGGTCGATCGGACAGCTTGTCACTATGGGATGCAGGACCATGTTTCTTGAAGTCAGATCATCAAACATGACGGCGCGGAAGATGTACACCGAACTGGGGTTTGAAGTCATAGGCAGGAGAAACGGCTATTACCGGATGCCGGATGATGACGCGGTAGTGATGACAAAGCGCTGCGGATGAATTATTATGGATAGTATGTTATGAGCGGCGGGAGGTATTATAAATGAGCGACCTCTGGATAAATATCTTCAGGCATCGGACGGACGAAGAAGATACCATCATGAAGTTAATGATGAAAATCCCTATTTTCGACGGCTTAAACAGCAGGGAGCTTGCCCAGATAGAACGTATCCTGCACCAGCGAGACTTCGTCAAAGACGAGGTAATTTTTTTTCAGGGTGACCCCGGGCTTGGCATGTATATTATCGTAAACGGTGACATCGATATAATTTCGGAACCGGAGAAGCATGTGCTCGCGGAACTTCACGTGGGGGATTTTCTTGGGGAGCTCTCTTTGCTCGACGAGTCGCCCCGCACGGCAACGGCAGTAGCGAAGACGCCAAGCAGGCTGCTCTGCCTTTTCCAGTCCGACCTTTATGACCTCATCGACCGCAACCCGAGACTCGGCGTTAAAATCATGGTCCAGCTGGCCAGGACGATAGGGGCCAGGCTGAAAAAAACTAATGAGCATGTCAATGAAATCAAAAGAGGCCTGAAACCCTGACGCGCTATGAACAATAAACCCTCCAACTGGACCCGTATATTGGCGGTCGTCGCCTGTGTCTCGGTCCTTTTCTACCTTATGTCAGTTCTGGCAGACCTTACAAAGATCCTCGTGGTCTCCGGCCTTCTCGCCTATATTATGGACCCCCTTGCCGTGAAGCTGGAGTCCAGGGGCATGTCGCGGACGGTGGCCACCCTGATTATATTCGCGGCGCTGTCGGTTTTGCTGACCGGAAGCCTCATAATGCTGCTCCCTGCGTTTGTCGACCAGATATCCGCAATCCAGGCTGATCTTAGTCCGGAACAGGCCTCGGCGTTATTCGCCAGACTCGACTTGTTCGTCGAAAAGAAGCTCTCTTTCATAGGGATCCATAACCTTGAGCTCTCCGAAAAACTTCAAAGGGCGATGATCAATTTTGGAGACTGGATGATAAGCCACCTGATAGACGTTTTCAGCCTTTTTACTCATCTGGTGCTTATTCCCTTTATCACCTTTTTTCTGCTTAAGGACGGCAGGGCGATGAAAAAACAGATAATCAGGATAATCCCAAACCGCTATTTCGAGTTCTCACTGAACCTTTTTTCGAAGATGGACTCGCAGCTCGGGAACTTTCTGCGGGGTCAGTTTATGGACGCGCTTATTTTCGGCGCCCTTGCGATAGCGGCCCTCTGGTTTCTGGATGTCAAATACTTCCTGCTGATAGGGCTTTTTGCAGGCGCGGCGAACCTGATACCTTTTGTGGGTCCGATCGCCGGGGCACTGGCCGCGGTCACCGTTTCCGTAGTCGATACCGGGAGCTTTGCCATGGCGGGGTATATAGTGCCGGCCTTCGTCATAATGAAACTGATAGACGACGCGCTGATCCAACCGATAGTCGTCGCGCGGTCGGTGGATATGCACCCTCTTATGGTGCTGATGGCGGTAATAATAGGAGGAAAATTCTTCGGCATTCTCGGCATGCTTCTGTCCGTGCCCGCCACCGGCTTCTTCAAGGTGGCCGTCAAGGAGAGCATCCTGCTTTTCCGGAGATACCGGCTGACCTGAGGCTATCGCGCGTAAATCCTGGAGCCCTCCGTCAATGCTCCGTCGAGTCCGATCTCATTTCCCCATTCATCGTATACTTTTTTGGATGTTTCAAGCCCGTCGAGGACCCCGGCCTTTAAAAGAGCATGCCTTACGGTCATCGCCTCAAAAATACAGACGGCGAGGTCATTCACAAAGACGATCATCGGCCGGAAGTAATCGAGATCCTGCCCTCAATCTCAGGAGATATCAGTTTTTTGTCCTTTATATAATCGACTATGACATCCCTGACCCATTTTCCGGAATTGCTATATACAAGTCTGTCTCCCTTCATCATGCCGCCGACGACTGAATAATCTCCGGATGACCTGACCGCATCTCCGAAAACCTTATACCCGTCGCCTCCCGCGGCGAGGAAGTCGTCAGTGGCAACCACATATTCTCTCTCCGGGTCGAGCGGCCTGCCCCCGATCTTCACATTGCTCACCCTGTTTTCCGGAGGAGCGGAAGGACTAAGATCTAATGAAAGCCCTGAGACCTGGGGGAACCGTCCGGCCCCTTCTTCCATCGCCGACACCCCGTGCCCGAGTGCTTCCAGTATCTGCCTGCCCGTAAGCCGCACCGCGACTATATAGTTATTAAACGGGGAGACGGAGTATACATGTTTGACCTTGATAACGCCTTTTTTTATGCTTGTCCTGATACTGCCGCCGCCGATGATCGCCGCGTCAGCCCCGGCGGTCTTTCTTATGATGTCGGCAAAAAAATTACCCAGGTTCGTCTCCCTGCTCCGCACATGCTCCCCGTCGAGATCTGCGAGAGCTTCCCCTATCGTTTCGTCGAGTACGGCATCGACCCTCGCGGCATATTTATCGACAATTACATCGATGACCGGGTCCCTCTTCCCCGAGACAGGCAAAATATCCATGAGTCTGCCACCGATCCCCGTGATCTTCCGGTCATCGATAGTCAGATCAATAACGCCCAGCGCCTTGGCATGCTCCCATGCCTGAACAACGGCGGTGTCCCCGATCATGACCGGCGTGAGGACCTTTGTATGGGAATGACCTCCTATTATGACGTCAAGGCCGGAGACCTTCCGCGCCAGTTCCCTGTCCGAGGCGTGGCCGATATGGGAAAGGACGACGATTATATCCGCCTTTTCTCTCAGCGCCTTTAAATTTTGTTCGACAGCGTCGGCCGGGGGGATGAATCTCAGGCCCGCCACATTTCTGGGATGAGTAGATACCGGGACATCCTCGGTTACAACACCGATCACCGCGATCTTTACGCCGTCAACTTCCTTGATTATGTAAGGCCTGATCAGATCCAATCCTGCGACGTTAGCGCCCAGTACGGGAAACCCTGCCTCGGCTATCCTTTTTTTGAGGACATCCGAACCGAAATCAAATTCATGGTTGCCGAGGACCATAGCGTCGAACCGCATCCGATTCATAAGTTCGATCACCGAGGCGCCCTGAAAAAGGTTCGCCCAGTTGTTCCCCTGTATCATGTCCCCTGCCGCAAGCAGAATTGACGGCATTTCCCCGCGCAATCTTTCGACCTCCGAAGAAAGATAGGAAATTCCGCCGAGCATATCGTCCGATCCGAAGGGCTTATAGGGCTCCGCAAAACCGTGGAAATCGTTTACGTGAAGAATGCGGATGACCTGGCGCGCCGCATCGGATGTGCTTGCCGACAACAGAAGCAGGATTAAAGATAAAAAGGAGTAATTTGGAAATTTTTTCATGAAAAACTCCTGTCCAAATTAACGTTAGATTTAGATATAGTATGGCGTCATGATAAGGGGAGAAACGCCCCCCTGTAAATGCGCAAATTTAAAAGTCATTTAGGCTCAGCATCCTTACTTTATTGCAATACCATCGAAAGTGATAGAACCTCCGGTGACTGTGACTGATCCCGTGACAAAAGTTACAGCAGGCGGCAGCTGTCGCACAAAGTAGCACCCAAGTCCACCCTTTAGTGTGCCATCCCTTGCCAAGTCGAAATTCAGCGTCTCCTGTTGATTCGAAGCGATGATCTCTATGATAAACGGAGTTGACGAAGCCCCCCTGTAGGCGGCATCGACCGAGCTGTACGTAACACCTCCGACTCTCGCCGTTTGGGCAACCTGACAGGTGGCGAATGCGGCGACGCAGGTTTTGTCAGAATCCATGGCAACCTGTCCATCAGCGCAGTCAGTATTTCCGCTCCAAGACGTAAAGATTGGTCCGCCAGTGTCTGGGACCGCAATGAGAGAGACCTGGGCATTATATGAGTACGACGCCGAACAGGTCAGACCGCAGTTTATCGATCCTGACGAACTCCAGACCGTTCCCGTTCCAGCCCCCGACTTAGTCACCGTGAGTTGCTGCAGGGGCACCCCAGTTCCGATAATGGAAATCGTGATCGATGGCGCGAGCGGGTCGTTAGACAAAATGGTTAGCACCGCATTCTTTGAACCTGTCGAGATGGGATGGAACTCGACCGCGAAAGAGCAGGAGCCCCCCGGAGACAGTTTCTGGCCGGAACAAGTGTTGTTCAGCACGGTGAAGTTTAATGTGTCGTTGACGCTTATGGTTCCCATAGCAAGATCCGGCTCCTGGACAACTGAGCCCCCGTGATGAATCGTGAAAGTGACTGGAGGGGGAGGGTAACCGACTGAGCACGTACCAAAGTCTTGCGATGTGGGAGAAACGGTTATATAATTGCACAGGCCGGGGTCTTTATAGGAATGTGTGCTGTTGGAGTATTGCATTACGGATGTGCCGTCGGGAGTCCCATCGCCGTTTGTGTCGGCAATACCCACGCAGGTCCCGATCAACCTTTCAAAACCGTCAATGAGGCCGTCCCCATCGGTATCAGCATTGGGATAGACATAGCCGATCCATTCGTTGCCTTCATTTTCTATGTATCCTTGAGCAGCCATTGTCGCCAACTCGCTTTCCGGAAAAATCGCATGATCATCACGCGTAGAATTATATTTTCGGAAAAGCCTCACGGTTCCCGCAGGCTGAGGGGTCATACTTCTTGGATATATATATCCTTCTATCCCATCAAGTTGATATCCCAAGTTAATAAAGCTTATGACCTCGAATGAGTCCACTGCATAGATATGATCAACATGACTAGGATTATTGCCGGTATAATTGCCTTGATAGCTTAAGCGAGACAGAGGAACCAGGGGAGATGCACCCTCGAACGGAACGTTCCCTGTTGAGAAGATATAGACTGAAGCTTCTGGAGCCGAGGAGCAAGGCGAGAACTGACAGGGGAACCCGGAGTATCCAGGCGTCGCCGCGCCAACGGGACTGTATGACACTGAAGCAGTGGGTGGCTGAGGCTCTAATGTGCCAGACATTGCGGCGAGGCCCATCTGTGGCACGGTAGTATAAAAATGGTCTTCAGCTGCACTACTGTAAAAACTAAACAAGGGCGTTAATCTATTGGGCAGTTGCTTTCCGCCCACAGTGCCAAGGGCAGCCTTAACTGCGTCGGCAGCGTCTGGAATTCCATAACCCCAAAAATCATTTATGCGAATTCCGCCGCCGCTGGCATTATAGGTCAGAATATCTTTGATATTTGTTTTTGAAAGTAGTGGATTTGCAGACCTCAGAAGTCCTACGAGCCCGGTTATATGGGGCGCGGCCATAGACGTTCCAGTGCAGGGGCCAGAACCTCCGAATGTGTCCAGGCAGTTCCAATTATTACTCCATGTTTTTCCTGTATAAAATGTCGACAATATGTCAACGCCGGGGGCCAAAAGATCCAGTCTTGATCCATAATCCGAAAAACTGGCGGGAGAATTTGTGTACGGGTCATACGCTCCAATTGAAAGGACCCTGTTGTCTGATCCTGGCGGTCGGACCAAACTTATAGGTACACAAGTGGATGGAGTAATAGGGTATGAGCATCCATCGCCATTTCCTGCAGCATTGATAAGTACCACATCATTGTCTTCTGCCAGATTTATAGCCTGACACCATGAATTTAACGGTTGCAAAGAACAATCAAGCGAGGGTGTCGTATAATCATTAATACTCATATTTATCGCTTGCACACCAGTTCCAACAAACCAATCAATGCCGGTGAGGACCTTGTCTTTGAGTGTTAGATGCGTCCCATCAGGTAGCTGGCCACCTGAAATCTTTCCCATCATAAAACTGCAATTCCAGCATATGCCGGCGACTCCTATATTATTGCTGGGATCGTTTGAATTCGCTGCTATAATACCCGCTACATGTGTGCCATGGCCAGCCCATTCACCGCCATATTTGAGTTCGTCGACATTGTGATCGTTGCAAAGGAACTGGGGCGGATAGCAATTCGATACATCAAGAGAAAATTGGCCTCGAAAATTCTTCTGAAGATCGGGCTGTAACATTTCAATCCCGTTATCTAGGGCAGCTATGTATGCAGAACCCTTAACATAGTCCCAAGCAGCTTGTAAATTCATCATCTGCAACCCCCACTGATGACTTAGGGGGGTCGGAGGACTCGATGTTCCAAGGAATAAGGGATCCATCGGCGTCACCGACAACAACAAAAAGTGGTTATTTTCTACCCATTGTATCAGAGGGTTTTTTGCAAGAGCTTCCATTAAATGGGTTATTCCTTCTTCCGATATTACAATGGGGTATTCCAATACAACATATTTTTGTAGCGTGGCTTTCGGGTGCATTCCCATGATCATCGACATCTCTGATTTAGACAAGCGGAATGGAATAAGAAATCTGGCATGCACCGGATTCCCGAGTCCACTTGTCAATCCCGGAGATGACTTTATGCCATTAACCGCATCGATGATATCTTCAAGTGAATGACCAGCTTTTTCATAATCGTAGAGGACTATCAATTCATTGCTTAATAAACTGTATTTTGAAGGCGCACCGTTAAACGTTTGAACCGGCGCCGGGACAAAATAGTTGAGTTGGCTAGAGGCCGTTTCTTTTTGATAAACTTCTTCCAGCTTGTTGTAGGTCACAGTTCCTGCAGTCTCTGCCTGAGCCATCTGAAGACACAGTACCGTAACGCTGAACCCTATGAGACAACTAATCAGTCGAGTCATTATCCCTCCATTGTCATCGCACAAAGTAAAAAAGCCTGATAAACCAACCCATTACGGAAGATCCCCGATCAATTTTGAAATTTCAAACAACGATCAACCGCTTCTTTTCAAAAAATATAAGGAAATCCCTGAGAATGATAATAATAGAATCAGCATACCATATTCGTTGACTGTTGGAACTGTAACAGCCTGTTTAACGGAAAGCGAGCCATAAAGCGTATCGATCTCGAGAGGATTTGAAGGTGATTCCTTCACAAAGACTGTGATCTGGTATTCTCCTGCTGGAAGTTTACCAATAGTTTCCGTAACGTCGTGGGGAGGATCAGGCGAAAATAACATGCCGTCCATAAATAACACAATATTTATCTGATTGCCTATGACAGAGTGTGAGTGCGTATCTACATAAGGCCCACCAGGAAAATAAGTTTTAACTTTTATATCGTCAGCCGTGGTTGGGTTTTGAGGGATAACCTCAAAATATATGCCTGAAGAAACGGCGATAGCTACTGACGGAAGTAAGCTGAGGCATAATATGAAAATAACTATTGGGAAATATGCACGACTACTTCTGAAGCTCCTGCCTTGACATTGACGCCTATCATTAAAAAGCATATTCCCCCCTTTTACGATCCCTGATTGTTGTTATCAATTATTTCTTGACCCTGCGCAATATTATCAGAAAAGACGCCAGCTGTCAACCGCCGCGCCACACCGTGTTACACGAACAATTTTAATAAAAATAGCCTTCAAAACCGGTCAAATTCAGCCGGAATCCGGGGCATCAATTGACTTGCCCTGCAGCAAGGGGGTATCATTAAACAATAATTTAATTAATCAGGAGGCGACGAATATGCCGATTTATGAATATATCTGCAATTCATGCAGAGAGAAATTTTCCCGGCTGCAGAGTGTCCGTGAATCACGGGAAGGGATTGACTGCCCGAAGTGTTCCTCGGGAGACACAAAAAAGCTGATATCGTCCTTCTGTTGTTCCGGCGGCGACAGCGGACTATCTTCGTCAGGGCATTCTCACAGCCATGGCGGCGGAGGAGGCTGAGGCGTCCGCGGATGCTGAACCGTCGGTTCGGCCTTTAGACGCAAAAAGCCTTGACTTTTTTATTACTTAGCAATAAAATTTGCAGAATAAGAATACTCCAGATTGAGGTGAAGGATGGGGCGCAGGCTTCTACTTGCAGATGACAGCATAACGATACAAAAAGTAGTCGAACTGGTACTTGCTGAAGAAGACTTCGAAATAAAATCGGTCAGTAACGGTGAAGAGGCGATCAGACTGCTGGATGCTTTCAAGCCTGATGTAGTCCTGGCCGACATCGAGATGCCGAAGGTCAACGGATATCAACTCTGCGAAACCATAAAGAAAAACCCCGGCACCTCTAAGACACCCGTTATACTCCTTGCGGGCGCGTTCGAGCCCATCGATAATGATCTGGCCAGGAAAGTCGGGGCCGATGATTCGGTGATCAAACCCTTCGAGTCCCAGGAACTTATCAGCAAGATTAATGCCGTCCTCGCAATGGGGTCCGCTGAAGAATTTGAGACTGCCGCAATTGAAGAATCGGGCGATGATATCTTTGAATTGGCTGAAGAGGCAGCCGGCGCCGACCAGTCCGATGCCTTCGAGGTAATGGCGGACGAAGACCTCTGGACGGTGGAAGAAACGGCGGGTGTTGCCCCGGAGTTCGCTGCCGAGGCAGTTGCGGAAGAGGTCCCCGCGGAGGTGGAAGTGTTCGCCGAGCCCAGGGTAATGAAACCGGCGGAGCTTCCCAAGGCCGCCCCTGTAATACAGCCGCCATTCCCTTCCGCCGAAAAAAGAGAGTTTGTCGCCCCTGAAATTTCCCTGCCGTCAAAGAGCGAGATCATGTCAATGATCGACGGAAAAATTGACGAAAAACTATCAAAATTGTTTGCATCCCTGGATATCAGGGATGCCCTGTTAAAGGCAGCCACCCCGGTCATCAGGGACACGATAGAAAAGATCCTCTGGGAAATGGCCCCCGAACTTGTCGACAGGGCCACTAAAGAGACGATGCAGGGCGCCTTCGGGTCCATATCAAAGGAAGTAGAGAAGGTCCTTTGGGAGACGGTGCCGGAACTGGCGGCAACGATGATCTCGAAAGAGATCGAAAAGATCAAAGCGGAATTTTAGTCATAACTCCTTGATATTACTGTCGGGGAAGAGGCGCTGCCGATTCCCCGTCTTTATTTTCCATGACAGAACTGAATAAAAGTTATAACCCAAAGGGTGTAGAAGAAAAATGGTACGATTTCTGGACCGCCTCTGAGCTCTTCAAGGCCGATCCGGAGTCTGACGCCGATGCGTTCTCCATCGTCATCCCTCCGCCAAACGTTACCGGGTCTCTTCATATGGGCCATGCCCTGAACTCCACGCTCCAGGACATCCTGGCGCGATGGAAACGCATGTCGGGCTTCAGCGTGCTCTGGGTGCCGGGCACCGACCACGCGGGAATAGCGACACAGAACGTCGTCGAGCGGCAGCTTGCCGCTGAAAACATCGACAGGCACCAGCTCGGCAGAGACGCATTTGTTGAGCGCGTCTGGAAGTGGAAGGCCGAGTACGGCGGGAGGATAATACATCAGCTCAGGAGGCTGGGGTCTTCGTGCGACTGGTCGAGGGAGCGTTTTACCCTGGACGAAGGGCTCTCGAGGGCGGTCGTAGAGGTATTCGTGAGTCTTCATGAGCAGGGTCTGATATTCAGGGACAACCGGCTGATCAACTGGTGTCCCAGGTGTCATACCGCCCTGTCCGACATAGAGGTGGAACATGAGGACTTTGAAGGAAAACTCACCTACATAAAATATCCGTTTGAAGACGGAAGCGGCGATCTTGTCGTGGCCACGACAAGGCCTGAAACAATGCTGGGAGACACAGCCGTGGCGGTAAACCCCGAGGACGGCCGCTACAAAAACAAAATCGGAAGAATAATAGTCCTTCCCCTTACCGGAAGGAAGATTCCCGTAGTCGGTGACGGCACGGTCGACCCGGAATTCGGCACCGGCGTCGTCAAGGTGACCCCCGCCCATGACTTCAGTGACGAAGCCATAGCAAAAAGACAGGACCCTCCCCTTGAATTTATGACCGTAATCGGCAAGGACGGCCGGATGACGGAACATGCCGGGGCCAAATATGCCGGCATGGACAGATATGACTGCAGGAAGGCCGTTATAAAGGACCTCAAGGACCTCGGCGCGCTTCTTAAGCAGGAAAAATACAGTCATTCCATAAGCCAGTGCTACAGGTGCAAGACGGTGATCGAACCTCTTTCAACGCTGCAATGGTATGTGAAGATCAGACCTCTGGCCTCAGGGGCGACAGAGGCCGTAAGAGACGGCAGCATAAAGTTTGTTCCGAAATCCTGGGAGAACACCTATTTTGCCTGGATGGAGAACATCAATGACTGGTGCATATCCAGGCAGATATGGTGGGGGCACAGGATACCTGCGTGGTATTGTGACGCCTGCGGCGAGGTCATCGTCTCCCGCCGGGCCCCGGCGGCATGCTCCAAATGCGGCGGCGGTTCACTGAGACAGGACGAGGACGTCCTTGATACCTGGTTTTCATCCGCGCTGTGGCCCTTTTCCACCCTGGGATGGCCTGACCGTACCGCCGAACTGAAAAAATATTATCCTACCTCGGTGCTGGTCACCGGGGTTGACATAATATTTTTCTGGGTCGCCAGAATGATCATGATGGGGCTTAAATTCATGGACGGGGTCCCGTTCCATGAAGTCTATATACACGCGCTTGTCAGGGACTCCAGCGGGCAGAAGATGTCCAAATCAAAAGGCAATGTAATCGACCCGCTCATTATGATGGAAAAATACGGCACTGACGCCTTCAGGTTCACCCTGACCGCGTTTGCCGCGCAGGGACGCGACGTCAAATTCTCGGAGGAGAGGGTCGAAGGATACAGACACTTCGTCAACAAGCTCTGGAACGCGTCTAGGTTCATACTTACGAACGCTGGGGAGACACCGGTCCCGGACGCCCCTGACTATGCCGCCCTTGATATCGGGAGCGTCTGGATACTGAGTCGTCTGGCGGCGGCCACTGACGAGATTAACGCCTCCCTGACGGAATACAGGTTCAATGACGCCGCCGGCAGCATATATCATTTTGTATGGCACGAACTCTGTGACTGGTATATCGAGATGATAAAGCCCGTCCTCAATGCCGAGTCGGACCAAAAGGACGCCGTAAAGCGCTGCCTTGTGTACGTCCTCGAAAAGACCCTCCGGCTGCTTCATCCTTTCATGCCTTATGTGACCGAGGAGATATGGCAGAACCTCCCCGGCAGGGGCAGGGGCGCAGGCGCCAGGGGTCAGGACATTAACAGCATCGTCCTTGCCTCCTTTCCGGTGTCCCTCCCGAGGAACACTGACGCGGAAAACGAGATGTCGATCGTTATGGAAACAGTTATGGGTATTCGTACGATAAGGGGTGAGCTCAACCTCTCCCCTTCACTTGAACTGCGGGCATATATAAGGCCTGCCGACGAAAAGACCGTAACCGTCCTTGAAAACAATCTTGCCTGCATAAGGAAACTCGCGAGGGTCGATGTGGCCCAGGTAAGTCTGACCGCCTCAAAGCCCGTGGGCTCAGCTGTTGCGGTCAGGGATTCCGCCGAGATATACGTTCCGCTTGAGGGACTTCTGGACCTGGACCTGGAAATCGAGCGCCTGAGGAAGGAGGAGGAAAAGATCAATGAAACGATATCTTTCCTTAACAAGAAGCTGATGAACGAGGACTTTGTAAAAAGGGCCCCGGGGGACATCGTCACAAAGGAAAGGGAAAAATACGAAGATTCTTTGAAAAAGAAGGAAAGAATCGGTGAAAATATGAAAAAACTCTATGAAGCCGGGGGGAAAAACCATGGAATTGGCTGAACAGGAACTGCAGGGCAAAGACCTCGATACGATCGAGGGTGAATTCGTAAGGATACGGCAGAGTACGGCCCGCAACATCGAGGGCGGCCATATAGAGATGCAGCAGGTCGCGGCGATGAGCATAGACGGGGAAAGGATCGAGGCGTCACAGAGCGCGGCCCTTATGCTGAGGGGCGAAAATGTAAGCCTGCAGCAGAGTATGAGCGCCGTCTCCATAAGCGGCAACGCCTCTCTAAATTTCTCCTGCGCTCCCCTTTCGTTGTCAAAGGGTGACACATCTCTCAGCAACAGCGCGGCAGGGATTATCGCGGCCGGGACGGTAAAGGCCGAAAACAGCGCTTCCCTTTTTGTCATTGCCAATACCGTTGAGGGAAACATCACCACACTTTTCGATTGGAAGTCAACGCTTGCGATGTGCGCGGTGCTGGGCGGGGTCTTCGGGATGATCTCCATGCTCAAAAGGAAATAGTTGATGGACCTGCCGGCTAGCGTCATCGAACTGATAAAAAGCGCCCTTGAAGAAGATATCGGCCACGGTGATATCACTACTTCTCTGATCGTCGGCGCCGAAAATGTCTCGCGGGCCCTATATATCGCAAAAGGCAGCTTCGTCCTGGCCGGCTTCCCGTTCGCGATCGAGGTCTTCAACCAGCTCGATCCGAAAACCACTTTCAGGACCTTTTTTAACGAAGGGACCAAGGTCTTCAAAGGCGACGTACTTGGCGAAGTCTCGGGCAAAACCAGAACACTTCTGGCGGGTGAACGCACGAGCCTCAATATCCTCCAGAGACTCTCGGGCATTGCTACGCTCACAAGCGAGTTTGTGGACCTGGTACGGGGCACCAACGCAAGGATCGTCGATACCAGGAAGACCACTCCCGGCCTCAGGTTCATGGAAAAATACGCGGTAAAGATGGGCGGGGGGCTGAACCACCGGTACGGTCTGTTCGACGGCATCCTTATAAAGGACAACCATATAGAGGAAGTCGGGGGCATTTCCGAGGCTGTGGCAATGGCCAAGGCCGGGCACCATCTGGCGAAGATCGAGGTCGAGGTCGAAAACCTCAAGGAACTTCAGGAGGCCATCGAGGCAGGGGCCGATATCGTTATGCTCGATAATATGTCCGTGTCGGACATGACCGAGGCCGTCAGGGTCGCGGCGGGAAGAGTCACCCTTGAGGCCTCGGGTAATGTGAGCCTTGCCAACGTCAGGGAGATTGCCGGCACAGGTGTCGACCTGATTTCCGTCGGCGCGCTGACCCACTCCGCGACTGCTTCAGACATCAGCATGAAGATCGTCAAGTAGCATCTTATTCACCGCTTTTTTAAATAAACCCCGGGGGCCCTCTTATGGAATGGACGGAAGATCTGTCGGTCGGCGTAGACCTCATCGACGAGCAGCATAAAGAACTCTTCAGACGGATAAACGATCTCGTGAAGTCCATAAAAAATCACGCCTGCAAATTTACGATCGGGGAGACGATCGGATTTCTTGAGGAGTATGCAGAAAGACACTTCGCGGAAGAAGAAAAATACATGGTCATGTACGACTATCCTGAATATGACCTGCACAGGAAACAGCACAAGGTCTTCCTTTCAAACTGCCTTGAGCTTAAAAAGGAGCTTGCCGGGCTTGAGGGTGGCGGAAGACCGGGATCGTATGAGCTCTCGGTAGAGACGAACAGGGTCGTCGTGGACTGGATAGCCCAACACATCTTTACTGTTGACAGAAAACTGGGCGCATATCTCCGCGCCAGGATTCTGATATAATAAAAAATGCCATCGTCCAGGGCGCATCTGCATATAGAAGGCAGGGTCCAGGGGGTTTTTTACAGGGCCTTCACCAGGAATGTCGCCATTAAACTGGGACTTTCGGGATGGGTCAGGAACCTTTACGACGGCCGCGTAGAGGCCGTACTCGAAGGAGACGTCCCGTCGATCGAACAGGCTGTCGGAGAACTTAGGAAAGGTCCTCCCGAATCAAAGGTCACGGATATATCCCTGGACTGGAATGAGCCTTTTGAGTCGTTGAGGGGCTTTGAAATCAGGTATTGACATGATCGGCACTCTCGAGCGCAAAGTCCTCTCCGGCATTCCCATTACAAAGGATGAGGCCGGATATATATCTTCTGCTTCCGCCCTCCAGATTTTCGACCTGTTTCACTCCGCAAACAGAATACGTGATTTTTTCAGAGGTGAGGTCATTGATCTGTGCTCTATCATAAACGCAAAATCCGGGGCCTGTCCGGAGGACTGCGCATACTGCGCGCAATCATCAAAAAACACTTCCGATATAAAGATTTTCCCCCTGGTGGATAAAGAAAAGGTCCTGAAAAGCGCCCTTGCGGCCAAGCATGGCGGGGCCCGGCGTTTCTGCATAGTTACGAGCGGAAGAAGGGTCTCTGCGTCCGAACTCAGGACAATAGCCGGGATGATCTCCGGGGTACGGTCGATAGGACTTCTTCCCTGCGCTACGCTTGGTCTTTTATCGTACGATGATCTCCTTGCTCTCAGGAAATCCGGGCTCGAGAGATATCACAACAATCTTGAAACGTCTGAACGTTTCTTCCCTCAGGTATGTTCAACTCATACCTACAGGGACAAGCTCGACACTATCGCAGCCGCAAAGCAGGCAGGACTCTCCGTCTGCTCAGGCGGCATCTTCGGACTTGGGGAGGACTGGGCTGACAGGATCGATATGGCCTTCGCCCTGCGTGAGATATCGCCGGACTCAGTACCCATGAATTTTCTCACCCCGATAAGAGGCACCCGCCTCGATATAAGAGGGCCGCTTCCGCCTCTTGAGGCGCTTAAGATCATCAGTCTCTACAGGTTTATACTTCCTGACAAGGAGATAAGGGTCTGCGGGGGGAGGCTCCAGACCCTGTCCGACTTTCATTCATTCATTTTTATGGCTGGGGCCGACGGGCTTCTGACCGGAAACTATCTTACCACCACGGGAAGAAGCTTTGACCATGACCTTAAAATGATCTCGGACTCAGGCTTGAGGACCTCAGAAACCGGATGAGCGGAAAAACACTGCTGAGTATCAGGATGAGGGCCTCGAAAAAAATCGCTGATACCACGGAACATAAAGCCGGCAGCGATGAAATGCATATCTCCGGCGCAGAAGGGCTTTACAACCGGAGACAGATCGACGGGGTCATATCCGCATATATCAAAAGGGCGTTCCATCACCCAAGAGGAACTCCGGACCGGGTAGTCCTTACGATAGAAGAGATCTCAGTCGTGACCACTCAGATCAGGGCGCTTCCCGTCACGACGATTGAGTGTGCCTCTCCTTCGGATGCAAGAAGCTTTATAAAAAAAATGCTCAAAAAATCAGGGGTCTCTGGGCCGGCGTCAAGGGCCGCGCTGGGGCTGCTTTACTCCTCTTCGTCAATGAGGGGGGCGTCCCTCATATATTCAGGCCGGGGTAAACGGGCGGAGCCTGACAGCAAAAGAGGCGTGCGCGTATCACGGGCCGGCATCACCGGCAGGGCTGAACGTTCACTCAACCTCGAACTGAAAAAACATGGCCTGGCGAATGAAACCGTAAGGGAGGCGCTTATCATCGCCTCCAAGGTCGCCTCGTGCGGCGCGGTGGTCGCCGAGGTCTGCATATCCGATGACCCCGATTACACTACCGGTTATTTCTCCTCGCGGGAGACCGGTTATGTGCGAATTCCCAATATAAAACCGAAGGACTCATCGTATGGGGGCAGGGTCTTCTTTATTGAAGACAATTCGGAAATAGCCCCCTTGATCGACTATCTCGAAAAAGCTCCCGTTATCGTAAACTCCGTCTCTTTGTGTCTGGGAACAACCACTCCCGATGAAATCATCGATCATCATCGTCTATAATCCCGCATCCAGAGAGGCCTCTGAAAAAAAGGTCCGTGTCGTGTCGGAGTTCTTCGGGCGTAAGGGGTTTGAGACAAAGCTCATGACTACCCGGAAGGCAGGAGACGCGGAGGCGTTCGCGCGTCGGGCCGCCGCTGAAGGACCGCATATGATAATAGCCGGCGGCGGCGATGGGACCATCAATGAAGTTGCCAACGCGCTGGCCTCATCCTGCATACCCATGGCGATCGTGCCGCTTGGGACCACAAATGTCCTGGCCAGGGAAATATATTCGGACAGGAGCCTTGAGGGTATTCTGGTGACGATCTCGACAAAACCTCCGAGGACTGTGTCCCTCGGCAAGATAACGTGCGGAAACGGCGTCAATCAGAAAATACGCTATTTCTGTCTTATGGCGGGCATAGGGTTTGACGGCCAGACCGTGCGCGACGTGGACCTCAGATTAAAAAAGCACACGGGGCCGGGGGCATATCTGATAAGCGGTATAAAGACCCTGTTGCGCTATTCGCCGCCTGGGATTGTGCTTAACATCGACGGACGCGATATCGTGGGGTATCAAGCCGTTATCGGCAAGGTCTCACGCTACGGGGGAGATTTCATGGTGACTCCTGACGCACGGATCGAAGACCCGGTCCTGTACGCATGCGTCCTGACCCGGAGCGGCAGACTGGACCTGCTGAGGTATATTATCTCCGCGGTTTTGGGAAGTCACCTGAACTCCGGAGATGTAATATACACAAAGACGGACAGGGTCGTCGTAAAAGGCGAGGCCGCCGTCCAGGTTGACGGTGACTATTTCGGCATGTCCCCAATTGACATATCCGTAGAAAAAGATGCCCTGAGACTGATCTATTGACCTAAAAACCGCTGTCAGCCGCTGATTTGCGCGGATTGATGCCTATTTTTCAATGAGTTAAGGCGTAACTTCCTGTTTTATCCGTGATTATCCGTGTTTATCCGCGGCCAAATGTTTTTTATAGAATTACGGCTGGATGATGCCTCCTCCCAGGACGATACCGCCATCATAGAATACCGCGCTCTGGCCCGGAGCCGGCGCCCATTGGGGCTCATCAAACAAGACCCTGACTGCATCCGCTATGATCGTCAGGGTTGCGGGAACGTCCTTCATCATTGAGCGCACCTTTACGCCGGCCCTGAACGTATCTGCTTTGGGGGGTATGAGCCAGTTCAGATCACTCACGACCACCTCCCGGCATTTGGCGTCGTCCTGGGAGCCGACATAAACCGTGCGGGTCACAGGGTCAATTTTGGCCACATAATATGGAGATGGCGACGCTATGCCCAATCCCTTCCTCTGGCCTACCGTATAGCGGTGAATGCCTTTATGACTGCCGAGTTCTTTTCCGCTCAGGTCCTTGATCGGCCCGGGCCTGCATAAGGAGGGCTCGGTCCTCTCCAAAAATCCGCAGTAATCGTCGTCCTCGACAAAGCATATCTCCTGGCTCTCGGGACGGTCCGCGGCGTCAAGGCCCAGAGACCGGGCTATCTCCCTGACCCGTGGCTTTTCATATTCCCCGAGCGGAAGCACCAGAGACCTGATCTCTTCTTCCCTTAAAACATAGAGTACGTAAGACTGGTCTTTTTTCAGGTCAGCAGCTTTTTTAAGGAATACCTCTCCGCTGCCTGTTTCATCCCTCTGGAGCCTTGCGTAATGGCCGGTCGCAATATACCCGGCGCCCCTTTTTCTCGCCTCATCCAGAAGAAACGGGAATTTGATATATTTATTGCATAAGATGCAGGGGTTAGGCGTCATGCCCTTCGCGTATGACTCTGAAAAAGGTTCGATCACTTTTTCGATGAATTCCAGCCTCGCATCCACCGAAAAATGGGCCATCCCGAGTGTCGAGGCGGTCTGAGCGGCGCTCCGCGCAGATTGGAGGGAGCAGCATCCTCTGTGGTCCTCCCTCCCCCTCGCCTCGCCAAGCATGAAGCTGACCCCCTCGACCTCAAAGCCCTGCTGCTGGAGCAGGTAAGCCGAGACGCTCGAGTCGACACCTCCGCTCATACCCAATATAACCTTCGGCATATACTAATAATAGCAGAAGGGCGCCGCTTATGGGTTCAATCGAGGCGGGAGAGCTTACGATCCTAAGGAGGAGTTAATAATAGAAATGTATTATGCTGCGCTGGATTACCCGGGGTCGAAGGTATACAGACCTATGAAATTTCAAATTTTGCCCTTCCCGGCCGTGAGTGTATCCATAACCTCAATTACTGGGACAGGGGCGAGTATATCGGGGCAGGCGCGGACGAGCCTTCCTTCATCGGAAGGCGAAGGGCATATAAGACTACAGACCTTGCAAAAGACAAAATCCCCGAAGAAAAATCAGTCGTCGTGACCCAACAGGAACTGACGTGTTATCCGGTATTATTATTGCCAGTTTTATCTTTTTTTCTTTGATGTTTTTGGCGGCGTAATTGGTTCCTTCGGCGCTCCATCACCATTTCTTACCTCTTTGGGTGGTGTCATCACATAGACCGTCGGAATTTGTTTATAGCCGGCCGCTTTCACAAGATCCAGAAAAACATTGTCGGCGTCAACTCCATAGCTATCAATGAACGCCCCGTATATTATGCCTAAATTGTTGCCGGGGACCTCTTCCAGTGCGGTCTTGCTTCTGCGGAGCAAATCGATAAGTTCATCCCTTTTTATTAGATTATTGCTATAACGCCTGCCCAACTCATCGCCCATGACTTTAAATGTCTGGTGGTAAATTTCTGTCTGCAGAGCTTCTGTTCTGGGGATATCGAGAGCGCCAAGAGATTTTCCCTTACTGTAATCAATAAAAAGCATCGTACCGCCGTCCGACTGCGTTCCTTCAGATATCAGAACTATAAAGATTTCAAGAGCATCATGAAGCGTCAGAGCGCATCTATCTTCGAATGTTTTAATCACTCCGACAAAACGCACCGGAATGTCATTTCCTATCAGCCCGGCGGTGGCTGTAAGATGAGGCCCAAGAACAAGGTCTGCGATTCTGTCTTCAAACCCCATTCTAAAACCTTTCTTAAAAGCATCTTTCAGGTCTGAATGTGCCGTAAAATATCCGATATTTTCAGGATCTCTGAGAGCTGTAACAAATTCCTGATTAAGTTAATCCATCGGTTTTTTGCCCTTCAGACGTTCTCCCCAATACCGGCCTTCTTTCTCAAAGGAAGCAACATTTCTTTCAGGACGAGAACCGCCGCCCAGCCCAAACAAACCGGCCTCCACTGGCGAGAATAACATGGTATTGCCAAGAATAACTGCAAGAATCAGAATTGAAAATTTAAAGAAGTTTTTTCCCCACGTCATGAACGCCTCCACAAGAATTTAGTTTTATACAATTGATCCAAGCTGTAGTGCCCCAGAACTCCACCCCAAGGCGTCACGGAGATATTTAATACCCATCGTGCAAACGATGTCAAGAAAAAAATCTTTTTCTGAAATGTCTATTTGACAACAGCGATCAAAAGAGAATACTATCTTTACATCCTCAAAAAGAGCTTTTAATGGCATTTAAATATAAGGTTGCTTGAGGACGGGGAAGAGACGTGACTTTAAAACAATTTGGCGGATCGATTCACCATACTGAACATGATAGGGAGCTGGTTCCATAGGCTCTATTGCCATATCGATATTTATTACCAGGGAGGAATATATGAATAGAACCAGGCTTCTCAATATCTTCATGCTCGTCGCGGCTGTAATTTTCATCTCGGGGACTGTTTCCCATGGCGGCGTACCGCAAATGATCAATTATCAAGGGTCATTGACAACTGCTGCAGGCGCCACTGTGCCAAACGGCAACTATAATATCTCGTTCAAGCTTTATGACGTGCCCTCGGGGGGCGCTTCGCTTTGGTCGGAGAACTGGGACTCGTCAACAAGCCCGATCACCGTAGTCGGGGGTATTTTCAATGTGATGCTCGGATTTAAAAACCCTATTCCTGCGAGCTTCTTCGCAGATCATCCGGTTGCGTATCTTGGCATCAAGGTCGGCACGGATTCCGAAATGCAGCCACGCCAGCAGATAACAAGCGTGGGATATGCGTTTACTGCGGGGAATGGTGTTCCCACAGGAGGAATTATGATGTGGAGCGGTGCGGTGAATCAGATACCGGCTGGCTGGGCTCTGTGTGATGGCAATAATGGGACTCCTAATTTGATGGACAAGTTTATTGTGGGAGCTGGGGGTGGGTATGCGGTTGGTGCGACGGGAGGGGAAGCGACACATACTTTGACTGTAAATGAAATGCCGAGTCATAGTCATCCAATAAGCAGTGTCGGCGACCATACGCATAGTTTTCCTGTCTACGATACATCATCATCTGGCCCTTATGCGCATGCAGCGACAACCATCTCTGGCAAAGGAAATCAGACAACCAACGCGGCTGGCGCTCACACCCATACAATAGATCCGAGCGGAGGGGGACTTCCTCACAACAATCTGCCACCTTATTACGCGCTGGCCTATATCATGAAACTTTAGGGGAGACGTTGAAAAAGTGTGTTCAGATGTTTTTCTGTCATTCCCGAGGTCTTAATCGGGAATCCACTTTGTATGAGAAACAAAACCTAATGGATTCCCGCCTTCGCGGGAATGACGGCAATGCAGAGTTTATTCAGACTTTTGCAAAGGCCTCATTTATTATTCTGCTTCTGATGCTGACGACAGTTGCGCCCTTTGCCAATGCCGACACGTCCATCATCAACATCTACGACGCCAACGGTAGCCTTGTAACCGGTGACGGAAGATATTACGAATACAACGATGCCAATCAACTTGTCAGGGTGAGGCAGGGGGATACAATAGCCGGGCCTGTTATCTCTGAGTATTTTTACGACGCCTCAGGCCAGCGGGTCAAAAAGATTGAAAACGGTGTCATCACTTACTATGTCGGAAAGCATTTCGAAAAGCAGGTCGGCGGGGCGAATGCAGGCAACACGAGTTATTATTTTGGTGACGGCGGCGAGAGGGTAGCAAAAAAGGACCCGGCGGGGAATATTTTCTACTATCACCTTGACCACTTAGACGGCATCAATGCAGTGACGGACTCTGCCGGAACTGTTGTTGCAAGGACGGATTATCTGCCCTTCGGCGATTTAAGGGCCGGAAACAGCGGCAGTGAGAAATATGCCTATACCGGCAAAGAGATGGACAAGACAAGCCTCTATTATTTCGATGCCCGTTACAACAGCCCCGAATTCAGACACTTCACTCAGGCCGACATAGCGGAGCCCGATTATAGTGATCCACAGGACTTAAACCGATATTCGTATGTAGGCAACAATCCCTTGAGTTATGTGGATTATGATGGCTATAAGAAGAAAAAGAAAAAACATCTTTCAAAAAGAGAACAACGAGCAAGATCGCTTGGATTGAATCCTGATAAAGACAAATATAAAGTCGGCAAGATGTCGGATAGGGAGTATAAGAAGGCGTTGGTAGCGCACAAGGCAGCGAGCAAACCCAAAAGCTCGATGGCGGGTGGTTCTGGATACCAGTTGGCGGGTTTTGGGACGGTACGGGGAAAAGCCTCTAATATGGCATTTAGTGATCAAGGTAAGGCATGGGATGAATACATACATGGGCAGCACACATATATAGAAGAGAATAAAACGAAACATAATGATGACTGGAGAGTCGGCGACTGGTGCGGCTCAGAACACGGCGGGGATTTTCCAGATCAAATTTGGGGTATCGATATGAGGCATGGTTGTTTTAACCATGACCATGGATATGAAAATGGCAGAACTAAATCTGATAAGTGGAAAGCTGATATTCATCTCGGGGATGACATCTTTAGGGATAATAGATCATGGAATCCAGCTAGGAATTTTAAGGCATCTATAGTTGGAACTGGCTACTTTTTAGCCGTCCTTTTTCGCGGGGATGAAGCCTTTGATAACGCACACTGAGCTATGAAAGAGAAGTCAATGAGATGCAGGTAAACAATGATTACTAAAACGTCAAGGTTTTTTGAGAATATCTCGGGACCCAACCCTTCTGAGAAGGTAGGTGTCGCCGTTGATCTGAAAGGTCATGCGATATTCGCCGGTAAGCCGTGCCTTCCAAATTGCTCGAAGGTCTTCTATCTTCCTGATTCAAGGCGTAGGGCGTTTCCTGTTTTCAAGTCCTCCCATTTGCAAGGGGAGGCACGGTGGGGTATTGGTCTTACTTCCAAAACCTCCCCTACCCCTCCTTGCCAAGGAGGGGATTCACACCGCAACAACAAACAAAATTGCGGCTCGTCACTTGCGGGACTAACAATCGGACAGTTAAAGGAGCTCCCTGAATTGCTCATCGGTAAGACCGGCGTCCTTTATTATAGTTTTCAGGGTATAGGGGTTCAGTCTATTATGACCAGGAATTGTTATGCGGTGAGTGCCGTCGGACATGCCGATATGCTTACCGCGAGTGACTATTATGAAGCCGGCTTTACTGAATGCCCTTACCGCCCGCTCGGAAGAGACATCGGTGAAAAGCACCTTATACGGAAACCTCTACCTGATATACAGTGGAATCCTTTGTTTCCTCTTCTATCATATGGAGGTATGTGCTGATGGCGTCCTTGATGTTCTCCATAGCCTCATCAAAGGTGTCCCCTTGGCTGTGGCAACCGGGGAGCGCCGGACAATGGGCGTCATATCCGTATTCACTTTTATTTATAACAACAGTGTATTTCATGTTTCTAATCTATCATGTACAGAACGGTCGTGTAAAGAAGTGCTTTTCCCTTAAAAACCTTCAACTATGCTCGCTGTACAGGAATTTATCATGATGCACGGAAAGATCGGTATCGACGCAATCCTTGGCAATGTCAATGATCCCGGCAAGGGAGCTTTTCTTTTTGACAGGGGCTTCCGCTTCGTTTTCAATAATTATTTTGAGTTTTTTATGCTCAGGAACATGGACCTTTTCCAGCGGCCTGAAAACACCATTTTCAAAAATAGCATCTATAACTTTGGGCATTCCGGTAATACCTCCTCTATACGTCTTGTATCTATTTTTAAGTCAGGCACCTTGTTTTGTCAAGACGGACAGGCAGTGAAATGAAAACATTAATACAAGGCGCATGCAACGAAGCATCCGACGGTGAGTGCA
>JACRLQ010000050.1 GCA_016215155.1 Nitrospirota bacterium | reverse complement strand
ATGTGACCCCCTCATCACTGCGGAAGATTGCGGAGAAGACCATCGCCAGGATATCATCTCTTAAGATACCACATAACTCAAGCAGCATCGGGATTACCGCCTCTGCCGGGTTCTATGCCAACAGCGAGGGGCTGTTTCCCGAATACGACGATCTAATCCTGGCGGTCGATAACGCACTGTATCAGGCCAAGAAGATGGGTAAAAATATGGCCCTCCCCGCGTCTTCTACAGCCTTCGCCTGAACAGGGCGAAAAAATTCTCTTTAAGCTTTCCCGTCCATGGTCTTCTGTGCCATGAAGTGAGCGAAATATCTTCGGACCTGAACAGGTCTTCGGTGAACCATCAGCAGGACAGTCAGTCGTAAGGGCGGCTGATCCGAAAATAAGTCCTTTATCTTAACTGTTTATTGAGACGGTCAGCTTTCGACAATACTCGCAAAAGCTGACCGCCCCTTCTGTTCGAAAACACCGAGAAAGCGGGGCACACTTTTTTCTACGCTTACGCGGCTAGCGTATCCATTTCAAAACAAAGCTGCCTCTTCTCCTTTTCTGGTGCCTATGCTAAAAGATAAATCTTGAAACTATTGCTTAAACTCTGTATATCTCCATGTATTGGTGTCAGTACAAACGTATATGCCTGATTCATTCCAAGTGATTGTCCCCTTGTCACAGGTAGCCGGTGGTGTTTGGTTGGTCGGGGCAACTACCAGTTTAGACACACCACTTTCATTCACGGTAACTAACTCTTTTCCATCTCTTGCCCGCACCCTAAAGGGCGGCAGTGACGTTGTTTTGATGCAGGTTTTGGCATTAATAGTATGCCCGGTGGTTGCAAGATATTTGACTGTAATCGCATCTTTGAGATTCTGAGTTAAGCCGGTGATCGGAACCCCTCCTGTCTCTGTTTCGCAACCGCTTGTGCAGGATGATGTACACTTCGCCCAAGCGAATGTGTCAGAAGTCCCGTTGTTGCCATCAACCCTGACGTAGTACCATGCCGGCTCTGCGGCTGTGGATGTGCCCCCGAATGTTGCGTCATTCAACCCCGTCCCTGTGAACGTTATACCATCCAAATAGAGGGACGATTTAACGTCCAGACGATATTCCGGGATGGTTTGTCCGACTCCAAGCCCGCCATTTTTGGCGAGTCGAACATGTTCTTTGAACTGGTTTCCATTAGTAGTAGAGAATCTAATATAAGTTGGGTAATTTGAGGCTGTGAAATCTTCCGCTGCGTAAGCCTGAATAGCTGCGGCCGTAGGATAGAGACCTCCCGTCCATCCCGCAAAAGCGATAGTCCCGAGAGGATCATTTGCTTTAACCGCATCTTTCAACCCGGTGCTCGCACTTATTCTTGCGCGTCTGAAAGTAAAATAGGACGATTTATCTGCATTAGTTATGGTTTCAAAGATACCGGTTGCCTGGACCGGGTTCGTTACGGTTAGTGAAGATGCCGCAAGACTACCTGGGTATTGTTCGTAGGAGTCATCAGTATCAACGCAACCCCATCCTGCTGACAAGGCAGAGCTGCAATCCGTATCTATCTCGATAGGAGTTGACAAAGCTGTTAAGTCAGCCGCACTGTTAGGCGCTCCCAGAGTTGATCCTGTCTTCAGTTCTATGTCATATGTATTATCGAATCCGTAATTGACAGCAGACCAGTAGTTAGGCCAGTCAGCACTGCCTGGCTCAATGCCGTAGCCAGAGTCAAACACCGTGGAGTTATGCCATGCATAGACCCCTCGATTGTTATATTTAAATGTGTTCCCTACCAAATTGGTCCTGGATTCATACCCTACAGACACACCATAGGGGTTGTTATTTGTAAAGAATGAATAATCGGTATGACCGGTCGTATTCTCTGAAAAATACAGTCCCGTTTTACAGTTAGCATAATTGTCCGAGCCATCTCGTATTATATATTCATCACCAGGATTCCACCGATAAGTCTTATTATCACTTACCCCTTCCAAACCACAAACAACTGTTGTGGAAGTATTATCTGCAATAAGGCAGTTTTTGAAGGTTGTAAGGTTTTCTAACAAATAATCAACAAAGATGTTAGACCCGAAAGAAACTGGCGACGTTAACTGTGTTAGACTATCGCTGCCTGTGTGGGTTCCAGTGGTTGAAATTTCAAACTTATCACCATTTTTCCATCCTTGCTCCAAACTATCACAAGTAACGGTAGTTTCAGTAGTCGCTGTAATCGAACAGCTTTTGTGGGTTGTAAGGTTTTCTACGGTATACCCTGCAAGGTTATTGGCCCCGAGAGAAACTGACGACGTTAACACTGTTGGATCAACGAAGCCTGTGTGTGTTCCACTGATTGAAATTTTAAATTGATCACCAACTTTCCACCCTCCGGCCAAACCACAGGTAACAGTGTCGGCTGCCTGCGCAGCAATCTGACAGGTTGCTTTCTTCGTTGTGTTTGTGTTCTCTAATCTGGCGCCTACATATCTGCCTGGCTCCAACCCCGATGTTGTGAGGGCAATAGAATTAGCAGAACCTGCGTGTGTGCCTTTCAGCTTGTTGTCGATTGAGGGAGTGGTGCTGTAACCTGCATGTATAACAGAAGCGTATGTCCCTTGGTTGCCAATCAGGTTTCTGTCATCATTAGTCGTTCTGCCACAATCTATGTTAGTTTTTTTACTATACGTATGACCATGACTGCTATTAATAATTCCTGTTTTGTCTCCTGCCGTTGCACCAAACCGAATCCACGCATTATAGACAAATAGATTGACATTATCAGAACATATAATTCCGTTTGTCACCACGTTTTTAATTGCGATATCCTGAATATATACTTGGAACCCATTACGAAGGTTAAATGCGCTAGAGCCAGCCGACGAACCTTCCATATCGATTATCGTTGTCGGCTCGCCTGTTGTCGGGTTAAATGTTCCAACGAATGATATTTTGGTCCCATAGGACAGAGGGGGCCCCGATAGAGACACCTGGTTGCTTGCCCCTGTGTATGTCCCCGCAGCGATCTTAATTACTATCTCTGATCCTGTCGCCACGTTGATTGCTCTATTTATGGTTAGACATGGCGTCACGGACGAAGTGCAGTCATTGACGTCATTACCTGTTGTACTAACATAGAGATCCGCCATTGCGACATTTGAAAATAAAAGCAGGAACAAACTGATAATGATAAATCTCTTTTTCATACTTCCTCCTGTTTATATTTTTTGAATTAATGGGCTACGACGCTAGTCTTATGCCACGCACCGTTCGTGTGTGCTTTATTACCCCCTCTCTTTAGCAGCATTATTTGTATTACTTTGTTCCTCCCGGGCAAGCCACGGGGAACTGACCCTAAAAGAGATTAGCCAACCCGGCAGCCCCGGCAGAATCTATACCCGATACGCTGGCGCGCGCCCTACTATAAAGCATCGGGATTACCGCCTCTGCCGGGTTCTATGCCAACAGCGAGGGGCTGTTTCCCGGATACGACGATATAATCCTGGCGGTCGATAACGCGCTGTATCAGGCCAAGAAGATGGGTAAAAATATGGCCCTCCCCGCGTCTTCTACAGCCTTCGCCTGAACAGGGCGAAAAAATTCTCTTTAAGCTTTTCCGTCCATGGTCTCCTGTGCCACTCAGCGAGCGATATCTCTTCGGACTTTAGAAGGTCCTGGCTGAAGACCCCGTCCATCAGCTCCCCGAAGGCCTTTCCGCAGATCCCGACATTGCCCTCGTCGTTTCTCCTTAAGGACTGAAAGTCGAGATTGGCTGATCCGATAATGGACCATTCGCCGTCGAAGACCGCGGTCTTCGCGTGAAGTATGACCCCGCTGTAGTTATAGATCCTGATGCCGGCCCTGAGGAGTTTTGTGAAAAACGCCCTTCCGGCATAATGGGCCGAAGGAATGTCCGATATCCCCGGCAGGAGCAGCCTCACATCGACCCCTCGCGAAACCGCGGCCTCAAGCACCTGGACCATTCTCCGGCTGGGGGTGAAATAAGCGGTCGTAAGATATATGCTCTTGCGGGAACTGTTGATGCTGTAATACAGCAGCTTCCTGAGCCGCCTCCTCTCCCTGGCGGAGTGTGAAAAGACCGGCAGCACGGCGACCCCGTCAGGAAACGCCCCGAGGCCTTCCGGGGCCTCGGGGAAACTGCCTTTCCATATCTCCCACACCCTCCTGAACCGCCCGAGCAGGGTGATCGCGACGGGGCCTTCGAGGAATATCCCCGTGTCCCTCCAGCCGGTCTTTTTTCTCAGTATGTGATAGCCTCTGTATTCATTGGCTATATTGAGCCCCCCGGTAAACGCCCTCTCCCCGTCCACGATAATAAGCTTGGTATGGTCCCTGTGCACGTAGTGCAGAGGTGACATCCATTTGAAGGGGCGGGAAGCCCTCACCGCGACCCCGGCCGTGACAAGGTCCTGCCAGAAAGCGGCCGGTGTGGTAAAGGACCCGAAGTGGTCATAAAGCAGGTATACCCTGACGCCTTCCTTCGCCTTTTTTTTGAGCAGTTCGGCAAGTTCGGTCCCGGTCTCGTCGTTTCTGAATATATAGAATTCGAGACATATGTGCTCCCTTGCGGCCCTTATCGCGTCGAATATGATGTTAAAGGATTCCCTGTCTTTCCAGAGCAGGGTGACTTTGTTGCCGGGTGTAAAATTCGTGCCGAAGACCTGTTCTATGTCCGCGATCGAAAAGCCGGTGCACGAGGCGATACACGGGCCTTTAGGCTGAAGGCTGAGGGCTGAAGGGTCAATCATTCAGAGTCTCCTTCCCGGCAGTCTCTGAGGTCCGAAGTTTTGTGTAATCATGCATGGTTTGACCGCAAAAACCTTCAACTTTCAGCCTTCAACCTTATCGCTTCTTCCACCGACCTCGATCATCTTCATTTTGATCTCTTTTATCCTGTCCCTTATGGACGCCGCCTTCTCGAACTCAAGGCCCCTGGCGGCCTCTTTCATCTCTTGTTCGAGCCTGACCAGAGCGGCGTCATCCAGGTCATAAACAGCCTCGTCCTCGGCGGCCGCGCTGACCGTATAGTAATCGGACTCATAGATCGACCCGGCGATGTCCTTTATGCTGCTTTTTATCGTTTCAGGCGTGATATGCATCTTCTTATTATAGGCGCCCTGGATCTTTCTCCTCCGCTGAGTCTCATCGATCGCCTTCTTCAGAGACCCGGTGATGACGTCGGCGTAAAATATCACCTCCCCGTTTACGTTTCTCGCCGCTCTGCCGGTCGTCTGGATCAGGGACCTCGCCGAACGGAGAAATCCTTCCTTGTCCGCATCGAGGATCGCCACCAGAGATACTTCCGGTATATCAAGCCCCTCCCTCAGCAGGTTCACACCCACCAGCACGTCGTATTTACCCAGTCTCAGGTCTCTGATGATGGTCACACGCTCCAGAGTGTTCACATCGGAATGTATGTATGTCGCCTTTACCCCCAGTTCTATGTAGTATTCCGTGAGGTCCTCGGCCATCTTCTTCGTGAGGGTCGTCACGAGGACCCTCTCCCCGGCCTCCGCCCTTTTTCTGATCTCTCCCAGAAGATCGTCAACCTGGCCCGCCACCGGCCTCACTGACGGTCTCGGGTCCATCAGCCCGGTCGGGCGTATTATCTGCTCTATGATCCTGTCGCCGGATTTTTCCATCTCATAGGCGGCGGGTGTGGCGGAGACATAGACAGCCTGGACGACCTTTTTTTCGAACTCCTCAAACTTCAGCGGCCTGTTGTCGAGGGCCGAAGGGAGCCTGAACCCGTAATTTATCAGAGTCTGTTTTCTCGAACGGTCGCCTTCATACATCCCTCCGATCTGCGGTACCGTCGCGTGAGACTCATCGATAAATATCAGGAAATCTTCCGGGAAATAGTCGATGAGGGTGTATGGGGGGGCGCCCGGCATGCGTCCGCTCAAGTGACGGGAATAGTTCTCTATCCCATGGCAGTAGTTAAACTCCTTCAGCATCTCCATGTCGAACCTGGTCCGCTCCTCTATCCGCCTGGCCTCGATGATCTTACCCTCCTTGAGAAACCGTTCGACGGACTCCTTCATCTCTTTTTCGATCCCGGCCATGGCGGACTCAAGCCTGTCCCTTGGGGTCAACCAGTGGCTGTTAGGGAACAGAGCGGTCCTGTCGAGCTTCCTGATCCTCTTGCCGGTCAGGGGGTCCGCCTCGCTCAGGGTATCTATGTCATCGCCAAAAAACTCCACCCGGATGACCCTGTCGAACGCAAAGGAAGGATATATCTCGACGACATCCCCGCGGACCCTGAAGCTCCCCCTTTTGAATTCCGTCCCGGCCCGTTCATACTGTATCTCGACCAGCCGTCCCAGCAGCTCATCCCTCTCGATATGCATGCCTTCCTCGATCACGAGGTGCATATCCATGTAGTCTTTTGGAGAGCCGATG
Organism: Nitrospirota bacterium; assembly: GCA_016215155.1. Classification (GTDB taxonomy): domain Bacteria; phylum Nitrospirota; class Thermodesulfovibrionia; order Thermodesulfovibrionales; family UBA6898; genus PALSA-1316. Next base: position 6,584 of record JACRLQ010000050.1, on the reverse strand, counting down.
CCGTAAATACAGGAGACGGACGCGACTATTATCACGTCCCTTCTTTCGAGCACGGCCCGGGTGGCGGAATGACGCAGCCTGTCGATGTCGTCGTTTATCATCGCGTCTTTTTCGATATAGGTGTCCGTTGTGGGAAGGTATGCCTCAGGCTGGTAGTAGTCGTAATAGCTCACAAAAAACTCAACGGCATTTTCAGGGAAAAGCTCTTTGAACTCGCCGTAGAGTTGCGCCGCGAGTGTCTTGTTGTGGGCTATCACCAGACTCGGACGGTCAAGCCTCTCTATCACGTTTGCCGCGGTGAAGGTCTTGCCTGAGCCTGTCACCCCCAGAAGGGTCTGATGTTTCAGGCCTGAGATTATTCCGGAGGTGAGTTCCTCGATCGCCGCGACCTGATCGCCCTTGGGGGTAAAATCCGACACAAGTTTAAAGAGGCCCATTGTCTGTACTATAACACCTTTCCCCCGCCATGGAAGGGACGGGGCGTCATCCCCCTATGGCGGCTCACGCCATCATAAGAGGACTATTTAAAAGTTCATTCCTCTGGGCTGACCGCACGGTGTTTTCGAGCAGCATCGCTATGGTGACAGGCCCCACCCCCCCGGGCACCGGGGTTATCATCGAGGCCTTTTTGGAGACTGACCCGAAATCGACATCGCCCGTAATATCTCCGTTTTTGAGAATGTTTATACCTATGTCGACGACTATCGCCCCCTTCTTGACCATATCTCCGGTAATCAGTCCTGCCCGCCCGGTCGCCGAGCAGAGGATGTCAGCCTGTCTTGTAAAGCTCGCAAGGTCCTGTGTCTCGCGATGACAGACGGTGACCGTGGCCTCTTTGACAAGAAACATGTTGGCAAGGGGTTTGCCGACGGCAAGGCTTTTCCCTATGATGACGACGTTCCGGCCCTTGATCTTCACCTGATAACTCTTGAGCAGCCTTATAACTCCATACGGCGTGCATGGGAGGAAGCTCCAGGAAGGATGCATCCCCTTCGACCTTAATATCTCGCCCTGACTGCTCTCCATAAAGAGCTGAAACGTCGATTCATCCGCCGCGAGCCTTCCAACGGATATGGCGCCGAGGCCGTCAACGTCCTTTTCAGGAGAGATCGAATTGATGACCCGCCTTGCGTTGATTTGTGAGGGAAGCGGCATAAGGACGAGGAGTCCGCTTATCCTTTCATCGATATTTATCCCGTGCACGACGTTCAGGATCTCGTTGACCGAGGCCGTCTTCGGGAGCCTGAACTCGTACGCGGTCATCCCGACCCTCTTGCAGGCGCTCAGCGTTGCCTGAAAATACTGGTTCGACGCCGGGTTGTCCCCGACAAGCATAATCGCAAGACCTACATCGACCCCGATCCGGTTGAGGGCCTCCACCTCAATCCTGACATCGGCCTTTATGCTGTCCGCGAGCTTCTTGCCGTCAAGTATGTTTTTCATGACGATTCTCCTTAATGGTTTATGGTCCTGATTATAATTTGCCGTCCCGCATCAGGACGGCGCAGAAACCTTCGATGTCCGAAAAATCTTCGAATACGACATCAGCCCCGGCCCTTGAAAGCTGGTCGCCGGTATAGGGGCCGGTGGCCACTGCCACTGAAAAAGCCCCGTAGAGTCTCGCACAATCGACATCCCTTGGGGTATCTCCTATCACGACGCAGTTTTTATAGTCAACGGCGATTGACTTTGTCCTGTACAGTTTGTCGACCGCGATGGGCAGAAGCATGTTCCTGTCTTCGGAATCGTCCCCGTACGCGCCTACGTCGAAATAGGGCGCGAGCCCGAAATGGGCAAGTTTGATGCGCGCGCCCTCCGCGATATTTCCGGTCAGCAGTCCCAGCGTATGACCGTTTCTCAGGGACAAAGTCTCCAGTGACTCCCTGATGCCGGGTTTTACGGTCCCGGCGCTTTTTCCCATCTCAACCCCGAGATGTCTGATGTAGGCGCCGAGCATTTCCGATACGATATCCTGAGAGAAGGTGATACCGTGCGCTGCCAGCCCTTCCCTTATGATCTGAAGGTCCGTCCTGCCGGCCATCTGTATATTCCTGAAGGCGTCCCTGATTCCGAACATCTCCTCGAAGGCGATGTTCAGGGACCTGACCCCGGCGCCGCCCGAATCTATGAGTGTGCCGTCTATGTCAAAAAGCAAAAATCGCATAGTTTTAACATAGCGGGGAACCGGCAAGCATGTCAATTTTCAGGGGAATGACTTTGTTGAAAACCCGCCCGATTCCGGGCAATGTCTTCACCACTTATAACCGATCATATTCTTAGACAGGGGTTGGGGGCGTTATGATTTCCTGTTGGCTGCGGGAATTCTCCTTTTTCGGAATCAGGCTGAAATTTGTAAGACTCAATGGATTCCCGCCAAAGAACCGCGGGAATGACGGCCCTGATAATGATTTTATTCCGTATTCGTCAGTCTTCGCACCGGCAGGGGTAGTAGATCAGAAGCGCCTGCTTTATCTTCTGGAGCGCTTCGTCCTCGCTCTTTCCCTTTACCTTCAGCCCCGGGAGCTCCCGGCACTCGGCAACCCATGACCCGTCGTCATCCTGATACACCGCAAACTCCCTCATTGCTTGTCGATCTCATCCATCAGGGCCTTAAGGAGGTCCTTTTCCGGGAGGCTGCGTACCACCTTGCCCTTTTTAAAAAGGATGCCGGAGCCTTTTCCTCCGGCGATGCCGATGTCAGCCTCGCGGGCCTCGCCGGGGCCGTTTACGGCGCAGCCCATGACCGCCACGGTTATCGGCTTCTCAACGTTCTTAAGCCTGTCTTCGACCGTCGAGGCAAGCGCCCGGATGTCTATCTGGCAGCGGCCGCAGGTGGGGCATGATATTATGTTCGCCCCTTTTTCCCTCAAACCAAGCGATTTAAGGATCTCGTACGCGACCCTCACCTCTTCCTCGGGCTTTGCCGAAAGGGAGACCCTCATCGTATCGCCCAGGCCCTCCGAAAGCAGGATCCCAAGACCTACCGAACTTTTTATGATCCCGGTAAACGACGGCCCGGCCTCGGAGATCCCGATATGAAGCGGGTACCTGAACCTCTTCGAAAAGAGTCTGTACGCCTCGACGGTGGTCGGGACATTCGAGGCCTTAAGCGAGACCTTGATCGCCCTGAAGTCCATCGACTCAAGTATAGCGATATGCTCCGCCGCGCTCTCGACGAGGGCCTCGGGCGTGGGGTGGCCGTATTTTTTAAGAAGCGGCCTCGAAAGCGATCCGGCGTTTACGCCTATCCTTATGGGAATGTCTCTGTCTTTGGCCAGGGACACCACCTCTTTCACCTTCCATCTGGCGCCTATGTTTCCAGGATTGATCCTCAGCCCGTCAACCCCCTGGCTCATCGCCTCAAGGGCGAGCCTCCAGTCGAAATGGATGTCCGCGATCACGGGAATAGGCGAGGCCTTCCTGATCGGCCCCAGGGCCTTCGCCGCGTCCATGTCCGGCACGGCTATCCGGATGATCTCGCAGCCGGCCTTTGCCAGGGCCCGGATCTGCCTTCCGGTCGCGGCGATATCCCGCGTATCGGTCTTTGTCATGGACTGGACGCTTACCGGGCTCCCCCCCCCGACAGGGACGCCGCCTACGGATATCGCGATCGTTTTTCTTCTTTTTCTCATGGGTTCACCTTATGATTTAGACTTCTTCTCCCTGTAGGCCCTAACGGCCTCGGCATGCTCACTGTGAGAGACGGAAAAAACATGCGTGCCGTCGTTGTTGGAAACGAAATAAAGATAGGGGACCGGCGCCGGCTCAAGCGCTGCCAGTACCGACTTCAGTCCCGGAGACGCTATGGGGCCCGGGGGGAGACCCTGTATGATATACGTGTTATAAGGGGTTTTCCGCTGTAAATCGGACCTCATGATCTTTTCCTTCGAACTCTTGATGCCGTAAATGCTTGTCGGGTCGGCCTGAAGCGGCATCTTCTTCCTGAGTCTGTTATGATAGACCGCCGATATGAGCGGCCTTTCAGAATCCACCACGGCCTCTTTCTCGATGATCGACGCCAGGGTAAGGACCTCCGCCTCCGTCATCCCGAGCTTTTCGGCCTTCTTTGAAAACTCCGGAGATATCTTCTCCCTCATCCTTGTGATCATCTGGCCCAGGGCCTCCTCGGCCTTCAACCCCTTGGGGACTGTATACGTATCCGGGAAGATATACCCCTCAAGGCTGGGGGAGGAGATGTTATGGGACGAAAGAAATTCCCTGTCCCTCGAAAGTTCCATGAATTCATCGGGCGGGATTATGCCGGTCTTCGAAAAGGCCTCCGATATCTCAAGCAGGGAGTCGCCCTCAAGCACCTTGATCTCATATTCTATAATGCGGCCCAGCCGTATGATTTTGAAGATCTCGAGCGGGGTCATGCTTGTCCATACCGAATAAAAGCCGGCCCTTATCTTTCTGTCGGCGCCTGTCAGCCTGCCGAGGACCATAAAGACCTTCTTGTCCCTTATCAGCTTCTCTTTGGAGAGGATCTCCGCGGCCTGCCTGAAAGTGGCGCCACGGGGGATCTGGATCTCGACATTCTTGCCGGCCGTCTGGACCGGCATCAGCATTTCAAAGGCGGCATAAGCTGTGTACAGCAGAATTATTGACAGGAGGATTATGATAATATTTTTTTTCATAAGCAATATTGTTGCGGCATAAGACTTACAAATATCAGCACTATTATAGTAGCATGACCGGGAGTCTTAAGGTGTAAAACTGAGGAAATGGCTGAAAGGCCGGAACATTCAATATAGATTTCATAATGTCTTTCCGGTTTTGTGGTTGTAAACCATTCATAACGCCCCCTAACCCCCTCTGATATTCATTTTTATCCGCCTCCCCATGTATGAAATAATTTTCTAATTCGGTTTAAATATCACCGGTTGATTATCCGGCGATTTCCTTATTCTCTCTGTCCGTTGTTTTCCATCTTCAAGCCTGACAATGACCGTTTCCTTCCCGGTCGCCGTCATCTCCTCGAAAACAACCCTGCCCGATGTTATCTCAATAACCGTCGCGCCATTGTTTTTTTGGCCGGCTGATTGGTGATCCCGGATCATGTCCCCTACCTTTATGATCCACATATCCCCATCGGGAGTCTTTATGACCGCCCACCCATCCTGGGGAGAGATTTTGAGGACCTGGATTGTTTCAACAACACCCGCCAACACAGGGATTGTGATAAGGAAAGGACCTATGACGAAGGCCATCGTTAGAACAAATAAATGTACCCGCCGCTTCTTTCTCATCAAATAAATAATAATTCCAATTAGCAAGACCGTAAGCCCAAAGACAAGCAAGGAGGCAGTTTGAAAAAGATTCCACCATGGCTTGGAAGCTGGATCGTAATCTTTTTCTACGTAGATTTCCTTGCTTATTTTGTTCAAGAGTTCATCATTGCTATGAAAAGTTATTTTCAACTTAAAGGTCTGTTTCTTCTTTGCGTTAAAAGAAAGAAAACATTGTTTAAATTCCGTATTAGACAATCTTCGATGTATCCTGCTATTTTGGTCAACAGAATTACTCATTAGTAAGTTATTATCCATGTCTCTCAATTCGGAGATGATTGTATGCGCACCCATATATTTTGTAGTGGGGTCCTTCTCTCTTTCTTTGATAAAGTTTAGAACAATGCTATATCTGGCCTCTTCAGGCGTAGTAAATATAAATTCATAAGTCTTATCTGAAAGCTCAAAGGAACCGCTCTGCAAAATTTCTTTAGGAATGTCTAATAATCTGCTAAAATTTATATACATCATAAGTGAGAATGCCGACACCGTTGCCAAGGCCAAAATGGTGATTGTAAAAATTATTCTACCTATTTTCATAATATTTAATTAGTCGATGAGCAATAACTGTTAATCATCATCGTTGCCCATGATTGGCAGTTCAGAACAAAAAACAGAACAAAAAAGGGGACAGAACAAAAAAGGGGACAGGCTACTTTATTCATGCTGCCGTCTCCTTCATTGGTCTCCCACAAAAAAGGGGACAGGCTACTTTATTCATGCTGCCGTCTCCTTCATTGGTCTCCCTCTTCTTCTGATTGTCGATTCCAGCCCAAACTTCCGGCAGACTTTCATCAGCCATGTCGCGTCACCCAGCGGCGTCTGTCGATTCACACTCGTTCGCACACGATCAAGTTCATTTTCCTCGAATGATCCGTCAACGTATTCGGTCCATTCTTTCGGTATTTCAATAGGTGACTTATCAACCAGTCCGCGCTTATCCGCGCCGATAACTTCATTGTGAGATGACCACCGCCATTCCTTTGCCGAAGAAACCATTTTTGCCCTTGCCGGATTCCCTTCTATATACCTCAAGACCATTAATAAATGGCTGCCCTCCTGCACCATGAAACTCTTATACCTGCCCTGCCATACATGCCCGCTGCTTCCGTAATGCCGGTGATATCTCCGCACATGGCTCGTCATTAACCATTGCATCCATTTGCTCAGGTCCTCTCCCTTTTCAGGCCTCACCGCCATATGAAAATGATTCGACATCAAACAATATCCATAGACTTTTACCGGATATCTCTCTTTCGCCTCTTTCATCAATTTCAAACATGCCTCATAATCTTT
>JACRLQ010000030.1 GCA_016215155.1 Nitrospirota bacterium | reverse complement strand
TTCTTCCCAATGAAGGCAGTTCATAATAGAATTTAATTGAAGCCTTTTATAGAATACCCTGTGGGTAGTAACTCAGCTTCACGGACGCTCCTTATCTCTTAATTACCGTTTTTTTGCCTGACGGCTTACATACTCTATGTATTGTATCTAAGCGTGACTTTAAGTTCAAGATCACGAATTGTCCTCTGTAGCGCCCTCAAACACACGTCATTTCGCGGACAGCTTATAGTGCCTTCAGAGGATCCCCTTTGAGGGCTGCCTCAACTATACGCTTGATGAGCGGCATCATGACCCCATCTTTGCCGCTCAGTGGTTTGCCTGCCTTCAGTTTCTTGATTGCTTCTTGTTGAAAAGCTTCAAAATCAAAATCCGGTGGTATAAACTTCTTGCTGTCGTCTCCCATGTAATCCTCCTGTTATATTGTAGCCAATATGGCTGCTCAGTTGGATTGACACAGTTTATCTAATAGATCCTTTTTCAATAGCCTGTTAAAGAGCTGTGACTGAAAGTTTCCGGCGCTCATCTCTTCCTCAGTGCGTCGTAAAAGGGATTGTTTGTGAATTTCTCCGGCTTTTTTTCGGGCTTTTCACGTTTTATATCGGTCTTTGGAGGTGATTTCCTCTCTTTATTATCAGCCGTGATTTTTGGTTTTGCCTGTCCGGACTTCATGGAAAGCGCTATCCGTTTGCGGTTGAGGTCCACGTCCACCACGGTAACGGTGACCCTCTGCCCGACCTTCACCACGTCAGCCGGATTTTTTACAAAGCTGTCGGAGAGTTCGCTTATGTGCACCAACCCGTCCGGGTGGACGCCGATGTCCACGAAGACCCCGAAGGCGGTCATGTTCGTGACGATCCCGGGGAGTTTCATCCCGGGCTTTACATCATCGATCTTCCCTACGCCGTCGGCAAAGGAGAAGGACTCGAACCGCTCCCTGGGGTCCCGGCCCGGTTTGGCGAGCTCGGAGAGGATATCGATCAAGGTCGGCATACCCACCTTGTCGGTCACATATCTCGAAAGGTCGATATCTTTTCTGAGTCCGTCGTCCTGCATCAGGTCCACGAAAGAACAGTCGAGGTCTTTTGCCATCGTATCGACGATATGATAGCTCTCAGGATGGACCGCCGACCGGTCGAGAGGGTTTTGCCCGTCCCTTATACGGAGGAACCCAGCGGCCTGCTCGAAGGCCTTCGGCCCCAGACGGGGGACTTTTTTAAGCTCCTCCCGTGACCTGAAGGGGCCGTTTTCATTCCTGAAATCCACGATACTTTTTGCGAGCTGGGGCCCCAGGCCCGAGACATAAGTAAGGAGCTGCCTGCTCGCGGTGTTGACCTCGACCCCCACCCCGTTGACGCAGCTCACTACCACGTCGTCGAGGCTTTTCCGCAAGGCCGCCTGGTCGACATCATGCTGGTATTGTCCGACCCCGATCGATTTGGGGTCTATTTTTACGAGTTCCGCCAGCGGGTCGATCAGCCGCCGGCCGATAGAGACCGAACCCCTGACCGTCAGGTCATACTCCGGAAACTCCTCGCGGGCTGCCTCTGAGGCCGAATAGATGGACGCTCCGCTTTCATTGACCATCACCACGTCGATCTTTCCGGGGAGAGCAAGGCCTCTTATGAAAGTCTCCGTCTCTCTCCCTGCCGTGCCGTTGCCTATGGCGATAGCCTCTATGCCGAAGCGGCCGCAGAGGTCTTTTACCTTTGTCCCGGCCTCCAGTACGCCTCTGTCGGAAAAGTGGGGGTAGATCGTGTCGTTATGGAGGAGTTTCCCCTGCCGGTCGAGACAGACAAGCTTGCAGCCCGTCCTGAACCCCGGGTCTACGGCGAGTATGTTCTTTCCGCCCAGGGGAGGCGAAAGCAGGAGCTGACGCAGGTTTTCGACAAACACGCGTATGGCCTCTTCGTCCGCCCTTTTTTTAGAGGCAAGCCGGGTCTCGGCCTCCATTGAAGACGACAGCAGTCTTTTATAGCCGTCCTCCACGGCGGTCCTTACCTGTGAAGAGGCCGGCCCGTCGCCCTTTACGAACAGCGACTCCAGAAGACCCAAGGCCTCGTCCTCGGGCGGCAGAACGCGGAAGACCAGGGACCCTTCGGACTGGCCCCGCCTTATCGCAAGCACCCTATGCGAGGGGGCCTTCGATACAGGCTCTTCCCACTCGTAATAGTCCCTGTACTTGGTCCCTTCTTCCTCCTTTCCCGGGACGACCTTCGACCGCATAACACCTTTGACCCAAAAGAGCTCACGCATCCTCTCGCGGGCCGCCTGGTCCTCGCTTATCCACTCGGCGATGATATCACGGCTTCCGGCAAGGGCCTCCTCAATAGACGATATGCCTTTTTCAGCATCGACAAATGCCGCGGCCTCAGACACAATGTCAAAAACTCCCTGATCGAATATCCGCACGGCCAGAGGTTCGAGCCCCTTTTCTTTTGCGGCCGTCGCCCGGGTGCGGCGCCTGGGCCGGAACGGCAGATAAATGTCTTCCAAAACGGTCAGCGATTCAGCCCCCTTTATCCTTACCGACAACTCATCGGTCAGCAGGGACCTCTCCTCAAGAGATTTAACGATGGCCTCACGCCTCGCATCGAATTCCCTGAGTTGTTCGGTCCTGTCTCGTATCGCCGCAACCGCCACTTCATCGAGGCCCCCCGTGGCCTCCTTACGGTAGCGGCAGATGAAGGGTAAGGTTGCGCCTTCCTCAAGGAGAGCCGAGGCTGCCCTGACCTGCGCCTCCCTGATATTCAGTTGTTTCGCGATCGTCGAAATATGTAATTCGTTCATTGTCTCCTTTCGTTTTTCGAGGCGCTGCCCGCGGATTTCGTCATAAAGAATATTTCTCTCAGCCGAAGAGATACTCGAACCCCAGCTCGGTCAGTTCAACTCCATGCGGTGTCGTTATAATGACGTAGCCCTCATCGCGCAGTTCTTCCATGGAGGCCTCGAGCCTCTGAAGATGCCGCGGCCCCCATGCCCTGGCCTTGTCGGACAGCTCGGGGAAAGTCAGGACCATTCCCGCTTCCACCCTTGCATGTTCTCTGAAAAGATCCATTACCTTCAGCGCCGTGTCTGTCATGGTCCCTCCTGTTTACAGTTCCAGAAGCCTTTTTTTCAGCTCTATGGCAACGAGCGCGCCCTCTCCCGCGGCAATGATCGCCTGATCGTTGCCGGTGAGCGGACCGACTATATAAAGTCCGTCGCAGGACGACTCAAAATGCCTGTCCGTAATAAATTTAAAATTGTCGGCATCTCTTTTTAGGTTGAGGTCAGCGAGGAAGGCCGCATTGAGCTTATAGCCGAAGTTCGACATGACGACCTCGCATTCAATCCTGCCGCCGTCGTGCAGTTCGACCGCCTCCAGAGTCTCCCCGCCTGACAGCCTTACCGGTCTCCCGTTGACAAGGCGTATGCCGTTTTCACGCAGTTCTTCCATATACACCTCTGGAATGGGCAGGGTATAAAGTATCAGGGTGATGTCCTCCGTATACATCTCTTTCATTGCAAGGGCCAGATGCACCGTTTTGAGTGAATTCCCTATGACCGTCAGCTTTTTCCCCGTAGTCCGGTAGCCGTCACAATCAATGCAGGTAAAAAAACTGTCGCCGAAAAATTTATGGATATTCTCTATCGGGGGCAGATTTTCCGTGGCCCCTGACGAAACGATGACAAACCTCGACCGGTGCCTTTTCCCTTCGGCGGTGACATCGAAATATTCGCGTTTAACGACATTCGTGACAAGCCCGCTTATGACGGCGACATTAAAATTCCTGGCCTGCTCGAGCCCGAGCCTGATGATTTCTCCGCCTGAGATGTCCTTCTGGGTCAGGAAGTTTTCGATATGACGCGCGTGAGATGTCCTGCCGCCTCCACGGTCGATGAGAAGGACCTTCCGGTTGTATCTGCCAAGATAGACGGCGGCCTGAAGACCACCGGGACCCGCGCCGATTATTATGCAGTCGTATACTGTCTCGTCGGTCATACTGAATTCATATTAGTCGATTCCGGGGGTCATTTCAAGGTCCGTTTCAGTCTTTGAAAATCTCTTTTATGTTCGCGAAGAACTTCTCCGCAAAGACTTTTTCCCGTTCAGGGTCAAGTTTCTCGAACCTGTCGAGTTTCCTGACCGACTCAGGCGGGATCTCGTCTATAAACCTTGACGGGACGGCAGGGGTGTCCTTCCCATATTTTGACCTTTGGTCCGCATAGGTAATATAGAGCTCGTTCATCGCCCTTGTAATACCGACATAGAAGAGCCTTCTTTCCTCCTCGATCCCCTCGGCGCTGTCCGCCGACTTCTTGTGCGGAAGGATATCTTCCTCCGTGCCGGCGATGAAGACCACCGGGAATTCGAGACCTTTCGAGGAGTGGTATGAGATGAGCGTGACCCCGCGGCCCCCCTTTTCCTCCTTCTCTTCGATCAGGTCCGTGAGCGCCATTGTCTCTAGAAACCCGTGAAGCGAGGGGGCCTTTTCGGCCGATTCATAGTGTGAGATGGAATCGGCGAAACCCGCAAGGTTTTCTATCTTTCTGAACGCGGTCTCGGGGGTCTTGTAAAGCTCGGTTAAATACTCCCTGTAGTTAAGCTCCCCGATCAGCTCATTGAGTATCCTGCCCATATCCCTGCCTTTTTTAAATAACTCCCGGTAACGGCTGATAAGACCGAACAGGGCCTCCGCCGACCCGGCGGCCCTCGGGCTCAGGCCGGAGCTCCCCGACGCTTTTCCGAAGGCCTCCAGAAGGCTGAAGGAATTGGCCCTGCTGAAGTCCGACAGCCCGCAGACGGCCCCCGTTCCCAGTCCCCTTTTGGGCACGTTGGCGGCCCTCAGGAGGCTCATGTCGTCGGAGGGGTTTGCGATAATCTTGAGATACGCCGACAGGTCCCTGATCTCCTTGTTTTCGAAATAACTGGTCCCGCCCACCACTGAATAAGGGATGCGCTGCCTCCTCAAGGCCTCCTCGAAGGGCCTCGAAAAGGTATTTGCCCTGTAGATGACCGCGAAATCCTCGTAAGGCGCGTTCCTCTCGAATTTTATCGCGGCTATTCGGTTTACGACCCAGTCGGCCTCGTCCTCGGTGTCTCTGGCCTTGAGGATATTTACCCTCGGACCATCGCCCCTGTCGCTCCAGAGGGATTTTTCCATCCTTTTTCTGTTGTGCGTGATCACGCCGTTTGCCGCCCTGAGTATGTTGCCGAAGGAGCGGTAGTTCTGTTCGAGCCGCACGGTCAGGGTCCCCGGAAAGTCTTTTTCGAAGTCGAGGATATTGCCGAGGCTGGCGCCTCTCCAGCCGTATATCGACTGATCGTCGTCTCCGACCACGCAGAGGTTTTTCCGTTTGCCGGTGAGCAGCCTGATAAAGTCATACTGAACGCGGTTCGTGTCCTGATATTCATCGACCATGATATACCTGAACCTCTCCCGGTATTTTTCGAGCACGTCCGGGTGTTCTCTGAAGAGTTTAAGCGTCAGGAGGAGGAGGTCGTCGAAGTCAAGGGCGTTCAGAGATTTGAGGGCCTCCAGATACTTGGGGTAGACCGCCTCCGAGGCCTCCGCGAGCGGATCGTTTTTGGCGTCTCCGGCCTGCATAACGGAGGGAAGAATAAAATCGTTTTTCGTCCTGCTGATCCTCTCAAGTACGGACTCAGGTTTGAAACTCTTGTCGTAGAACTTTATGTCCGAAAGGATGTTCCTAAGGAGAGAGACCTGTTCGGAGGTGTCATATATCGTAAAATCTTTTCTGTATCCCAGATGCTCAATCTCTTTCCTGAGCACCTTCAGACAGAAGGAATGAAAGGTTGAGATGACGGGAGAGCCCGCTCCGCCTGAGACCATCGACCTGACCCTTTCCTTCATCTCCTTTGCGGCCTTGTTCGTAAAAGTCACCGCCAGCACGGACCTCGGAGGGACGCCTGTGTGTATCAGATACGCGGTCCGCATGGTGATGACCCTGGTCTTGCCCGAGCCCGCGCCCGCAAGGATAAGCAAGGGGCCGTCGGTATGCAGTACGGCTTCCTTCTGGCGGGGATTCAGGCGGCCTATTTCTCTATATATGTCCAATTGTGGTTATGGTTCCTTCCATGTCGGCGTTACGTCCGTTACGCGCATCCGGGGCCGGGACAGGGTCCTGCGTCATTTGCACTCGGACGATTTTGTATGCGCACGGCAAGGTATGCCTGAGAGAATTTAAACGAGTCCTATATTAAAACTTCGGAGGCAATAAGGCAAAAAAACTTCCGCCGTACTGTCGACGCCCCAGGCCTTCAGGCGGTTAAAATGCGCAACAGCGGTCCGGCTGCCCGGGTCTTATGGACGCACGCTTTATCTGAATTCTGTTATCATATTTCTGCGTTGAACAGAAAAAATATACACAGAGATCGCACGGGAGATTCGAGGACAGGCCTTCGGGGCTGTTTCTTTCAGGAAATGTATATCCGGCTGACGCGCGGAGACGACGATAAATGATCAGGCGTCTCAGCCTTGAAACCAAGATCCTTGCGGTTATCGTCTGCTGCGTCATTATGGGCGTTGCCGTCCTGTCATACCTGGTGGTCAAACGGGAAACCGCCCTGATCCACAGCGAGCACGAAAAAAACGCGCGCGTCCTCTCTACGTCGATCATTACGGCCCTCAAAGACAATATGCTGACAGGGCAGACCGAAGAGACGGTCCGCCTCATAAACAAGCTGGCCCGCATTGACGGCGTCAGCGGCCTGACGCTGATCGACCCCGACGGCAAACCGGCCTTCGGCCTTGCCCCACCCGCGATGGAGATTTCAGCAGAGGACATGAGGAAGATCCTCGACGGAGAAGATATCAGGGCGCTGTCTTCGGGACAGATGCATTTTATTACGCCCCTTTTGAACGAGGAGGTCTGCAGGCCCTGCCACAGGGACAGCAGGAAGGTCCGGGGCGCGGTGATTACAGGTATCCACACCGGAGAGATCGAGAGGCATTCGAAGGACCTGCTCAGAAGAATGGCGGCCTTCGCGGTCACGGTCTCGGCCGTTCTCTCCGCCGTATTGATACTGTTTACGAGGCGGATGCTTCTTGCCCCTATCGTCGGCCTGATAGGCTCGACCCGCGAAATAGCAAAGGGTAACTTTGTCCTGTTTAAGCCGCGTGGCACGTTCTGCTTTAATGTCAGAAGATGCGGTAAAACCGGGTGCCCGTCATTTAACAATAATGAGGTCCCCTGCTGGCTGCAGGAGGGTTGCTATTGCGACTGGGGCGGCGCGGACACTCTCCACCATGAGGAGAAGATCAGGATATGCGGAAAATGTCAGGTCTACCGGAGACTCCGGGGCGACGAGATGGCCCAGCTCCAGGACAATTTCAATCTCATGAGCATTACCCTCCGGAAAAATGATACGGCCCTGTCCGCGCATATCAGAGAGATCGAGGACCTGAACCTCGAATTGAAGCAGAGCAACACAAAACTGAGCAGGCTGCTTGAGGCATCGAGACTCACTTCCTCGACCCTCGAGCCCGGCCTTACGCTTTCTTCGGCGCTCGAAATAATCCTGAGCGTAACGCATATGAAGGCCGGCGTGATAATGCTGCTGGAGGAAGACATATCAAGAAAGTGCTACGAATATTTCGATTGCGATTCGTATAATTGTCCCGCCTACAAGTCCGATGTCAGCTGCTGGCGGCTTTTCGGGACGATGTGTCACGGCGGCCCCCGGGACTGTCCGCACGACCTTACGTCCGCCGAGTGCTGGAACACAAAGGGCGTCCACACCCATTACACGGCGTCAGTGACGCTTGCGGACAAAGTCAGGTCCTGCACGGCGTGTCAGTTCTTCTCAGGGGTCGAGCTGGTCCTGAAGACCTCCTCCGGTCTGCCCTCGGCCGGAGCATGCGCGAGAATAAACCTCGACGGAAGCAGCCTTCATAAGACGCTGTTTAAAAACAGGATAACGGTCAGTCACTCTCCGGAAGACCTTTTCAATGTGCCGTTTGGGGCCGTCACGGAGCTGACCATCCCTCTGAGGATCAAGGAAAAGGTCATCGGGGTGGCGCACCTGGCATCGGACCTTCAGGTGATTTATAACAGTGAAGACCTGGCCTTTATAAACTTTCTTTCCGACACGATCTCCTCCGGCATATCAAACAGCATACTGTTCGACGACATCGAGACCTCTTATTTCCAGACCGTCATGACCCTGGCCAATGTGATCGAGGCCAAGGACGAATATACCCGGGGGCATGGCGAAAGGGTGGCCGAAATCTGCATGAGGCTTGCGGACGCGCTTGATCTCAGCCGTCAGGAGAAGGAGTATCTGAAGTGCGCGGCCATTTTGCACGATATCGGGAAGATCGCCCTCAGAGGCGAGATCATAAGGAAAAACGGCTGTCTTGACAGCAGTGAATATGATGAGGTCTGTCTGCACCCGGAGAGGGGCGCCAGGATCCTTGAACCCATCCACTTCATAAAACCGCTCATCGCCGCGATACGGCATCACCATGAGAGGTTTGACGGCAAGGGGTATCCCGACGGCCTCCGCGGGAAAAAGATCCCTTTTAAGGCGAGGATCGTCTGCGTTGCGGACGCCTGGGACGCGATGATGTCCTTCAGGCCATATCGCGATGCGCTGTCGCCGGAACGGGCAAAAGAAGAGATAAAAAATAATTCAGGCAGCCAGTTCGACCCCGAGATCGTGGATGTTTTTCTGAAGGTGTTTTGACAAGGCAGCGATAACTGCAAGTTTTTATTTTTATTGGCGTTGGCAGAAATTCCGTATTTTCTCCGTCATTCCCGAAGTCCTTAGTCGGGAATCCATGTTTATTATGTAATGGTTTCCCTTCTTCAAGGGGACGTATCCGGCGCCCCGACAACTTATTACTTTACATACCGACGCCATAACGTATGGATATCACGACAAAGACGGCGGCGCCGTTCGGCCTTATCACCGCGACTTCATCGCCCTCCGACTTTTTCAGCAAGGCCTTTGCCATCGGGGAATCGATGCTGATGAAATTCCTCTCGGCGTCCGTCTCATCAGGGCCGACGATACGGTATTGAAACAGATCGCCTCCTTCGTCTTCGACCTCAACCCATGCCCCGAAGAATATCTTTGACGTATCGGCCGGGGGCCTGTCCACGACCACGAGTTCGCTGAGTCTTTTAGAGAGAAAGCGCAGACGGGCGTCGATCTGGCGCAGCTGCTTTTTGCCATATATATATTCCGCGTTTTCGGAGCGGTCGCCCATTGCGGCGGCCTCCGAGACGGCCCGGGTGACCTCGGGACGTTTGACCTTCCAGAGATAAGACAGCTCATCGCTTAGCTTCCGCTGCCCCTCAGGGGTTATGTAAGGTGACCTTTTTGCAGGTGGTTCTCTCATGGACATTCATTCATGATAAACGTTGCGGGCAATTCCTGCAAATTCTCGGCAAGCTCAAGGCTTCTGCATATGCCGGTCGTTGGGAGGGGAGCAGGTTACAATCTGTATGTCGCCTCATTCCTGATCTTTATTCTGTATACAACGACGGTCTTGTCCTTATCGTCAATCGTGTAAAGTATGCGGTAATGACCGGTTTTGATTCGATAGCCTTCTTTTTCAGTCAGTTTTTTGGAGCCGTGAGGTCGGGGGTTGTCGGCAAGGTCAAGGACTGCTTTATCAATGGCGCCCCGCTGTTTTGCGGGAATATTATCAGCCTCTTTTACGGCCCTCTTTTCTATTATTATCCTGTAGGGCAATTTTTGAGCCAGCGTTTTCTGAACTTCTCGTATGGAGTAAAGGCCGTGGCTTCACGCTCGGCCCTGAGAAGATCGTTTGTATCTTCGAGGTCTTCGAGGGTTTCCATTAAGTTTTTGTATTCTTTCATATTGAGAATAACCGCTTTTTTACGTCCTTTTTCATCTATGAGAAATCCGGACGCGGCGCTGCTTAAACAGCTCTGCATTTTTTACACCCCCTTTATAAGTCTGCCTATTAAGAAGATAGCATATAGGGACGACTGACAGCAAGAATATCCAAAAAAAAATTGTAACCATGCAGAGGGCATAATAAGTAAATTGTCACCGTGCAAAAATTCCTCCTTCACCACTTTTTACTCCCTGAAAATTTCTATTTACATATTCCCGCCGATTCCATATAATTATCCAGGGTTTCAGAAGCGCTTTCTTTTTTTCATTTATTTACGTTGATCGCAGATGATTATTATATTCCTTGGTCTTTGCGGCGGGGAGTCGTCATTTGAACATGAGAAATATTACAAAGGGAGTGTAGGTCACTTGGAAAATACAATCATATTAGATGGTTATGGCAATAATAGCCGGCTGCCAGGGACCGGGGCGATGCCTTTTGTGAAGGGGACTAATACCGCAAAAAAGCATGTTAGCGAGTTCACGCGCGCGTGAATGGATTAATAACTGGTTGTGCAGCAAATAAAATAAATTAAAAATGGAGGTTAGCATGAGTAGACATGGTTCCTTTCTGCGCATTGTTGTAATTTTTTCATTATTGGTTGCTCCAGTGGCATATGCTGGCGGGTTCGAGACAAAAATTGTTTTTGCGCCTGATGTAACTGAACCCCGATTGAGATCTATAATGACCAATCATTACAAAAAGGGATTCCCTTACAGTTCTCCTGAAGAGACTGATAAGATGATTGCTGAAGATATGGCAAAAATAGTTGCTGAATGCGTATTTGATTTGAATAAATTGAGTCGTGATGGATGGGAGATTAAAGCATCCAGACGAGTATGGCGGGATTTTTCGAATGATGGTGAGCCAGACAGTTATGAATGGGGCACAGAATATACCTTGCAGAAAAAGATAGAATAAAAAAAGAAGAACTGGTGGTAAATGCCTCGCTTGAACAATATATTGAAATCCAAGCAACTTGTCAGTGATAAACAACGGCATGTTTCGTGCCGCATTGCTTAATTGAGAGGTCTCAACAAATGGAAATGAAAAAACTTGCCTCTGACCCATTCGCAGCGAAAGATTCATCGAACACCCCCTACACTATTTACGTTTGTGCCATTCATGCTGTTTACGCCGATTTAGAACCCATCGGAATCATACCGCCTTGTGGTCAAGACTGGCTCGAAACTTCTGATGGTCATCGCGTTGACTACATCAAAAAGGGCCATTATCGAATAACCGATCTCAAGCTTGATCTGACATCGGATGACCCGAAAGCTTGGCAGCCTCATCAATAAAATATTTGCAGTCTTGGCAAGAAAGCATTAATTCCACAATGTAATGTCCTGACAACCAATGCTTTTTAGCTTCTCCTTCTGGCCCAGGATAAGAGGGGATGAATGCCCAGTAACGATAGTTGATGTATTTTCTGATAATACGCCGCAAGTCAGCAAAATATATCTTTTTGTCCTCCATGTCGATACAGGCATCAAAATCAAGGGTCTCATCCGTGGCAAGGAAAAGCTTTATTCCGGTGGGCGGCTGTTTTTCTTCAACTGAAAACCATTCTATATTTGATATTACGCTCATTTTAATGTCTCCTTAAAACTGAATTAAAGATTAATAAAAAATGCACAACAATAACATCGAGGCGACACTGTATAAGCCCTCTCCGTTTTGTCATACGCCTCTCCGTGTGCGCCTCATGTTCGGCGTTAGACCATAAAAATGAATATAAGACAAGCAAATCAAACACCAACAAGAGATTACTTTATCGCCGCTGATAGCCCCGCCTTCCGAGAAAATGTCAGTTTGCTCATTATGCGTGGGGCAGCTAAAATGCGGTCTCTTGAGCCGCTTGACTATGTTCATCAGTGTCGGCGACTTTGGAAAAAGACAAAGACAGATAAATTTTACACCAGAAAAATTCTCTTTGACGAAATACTGTCCGGAAACGGTGTTGAGTTCTACTGCACTACTGTCACCGAAATACACGTCGAAACAGACGATACGGGAACACACTGGAAAGAACCGAAAGATTATCAATCAAAAAGAAAACCTCTTAACCGTCGCCGCCGCGAAGTCATCTTTGTTTACCCAACAGGCGCTTTGCAACCGGAGGCAGAACAACCAGAAATATCTGTTCAGTTGGTTGCACTTTTTGACGTTCTTGGTTTTGAGTCTATGCTCACTTTGCTTGGGATAGAAAGGATGTATGATAAATACCAAGAGTTGATTCATAAAACCTTTGTACCTTCTGTGGCCCAGAATAAGTATTCTCTTGCTAGGGGAATGTTTGCGGGTCAACTCAGGGAGGGTTTTATGAAGCTTCCAATTCGCGTCGCTTACTTCAGCGACACTCTCCTAATTTGGGCACAATTTCATAATGCCTTCGTCGGCACTTTTCTTGATCGGTGTTCAAGCCTATTCTGTAACGCCCTTGACGCTGGCCTGCCTCTGCGAGGCGCGATTTCAGTCGGTGAAGTTATCTTTCATAAGAAAACAAATACATATTTAGGCGAGCCTCTTGTTGAGGCTGCTCGGCTCGAAAAAGCCCAAGACGTATTAGGTGTCGCATTAT
>JACRLQ010000022.1 GCA_016215155.1 Nitrospirota bacterium | reverse complement strand
TGGTTGGAGAGAGAGGAAGTGATGCTCCAGTTGTCCGTAATGATTGGGACGACTCGATCAGCCGAACCGCCGAGGTACGTGATCCGTATGCCAGGTGGTGTGGGAGGGGCGAAGCCGCAAGGCTTCCCCCTATCCCGATTATGTCTGAAATAAATTAAATACAAATGAACAAAAAGACAATAGAGACAGAACTACGAAAAATAAAGGCAGAACTAGCTGCTGTCCTAGAGGAAGACTGCAGCGATCCCGGATTCCATGAATTCATAAAATTCAAAGCCGTTTTATTAAAGACGAGAATATATAATTTAAAAGAAAAGCTGAGATTAGAATTTGAGGCTGATAATGAATTCAAAATGGCTTTTCAGAAACTGTATCACTCTTTAACCCATATTGGAGCTTCTATGAAATATAAAATGCCATTGAACCCCACGCCCGAACAGCTTAGACATCAGGTGAAATTAATTAAATCTGTTAAGAGTGATATCGAAGGTCTTTGAGAAGACGGCAGGACATAACAACGGCGTCCACACCGACTGGCTATAACGCTGGTTTGATTTTTCGTTGCGTTGTTTGCGCCAGCGGGTGACGCATTTCGTTGGACCCAATAGAATAAAGACAAATGGGATATACAATTCAGGCAATTATAGGCAGACGAAAACAAATTGAGACCGCCGCGATCGAAGACGCAACTGTCATTCTTTTGGCTCAAGAATTAGCGATGATTCCGCTTGGCGATAAATTCAGAGAAAGATATAAAATTCCATTTTTACCCCTCACTGACGAGGGCTGGCACTCTTTGCCTGAAAATATCGGCGAGCTATGTTCAAGACTATCAATGAACGGCAAAATTGCTTACATTGAGGCAGAATTTTTTGGAGGCGAGGGAATACAGGCGTACGTTCTTTGGCAAGACGGGAAAATGACGGGTGAAGTAACCATATCACAAACCGCCATAAACGACGCAATACATTTTCTGGGGGCAGTGCCAAATCCGAATCTTGATCATTTTGATTCTGTTGGGCTTGGTACTCATCGAAACACTGACGACTGGCTGAAATCATAAGAAATGAAGAGGTCCAACACAAAAATCGAGGCGACAGGGAATAACGCTTGTTCGTTTTCAGTTTCAGGTCTGTGCCCCTGCGCCTCATTTAACTCGTGTGTGCCGGACATGGCACAGAACTTACCGGGTGAAAGTCCCGGTGCCAGGTAGAAGCAGAGCCGAAGGCAAGGAGCGTGACAACGAAGTCCTCCATCTGCGAAAAGGTGTGCTTTATAAATCCGGCGTTTACGCGTGGAAGGTTTTGTGTCTTACTCCGGGAGATCTGCAAGCGAAGCAGTAGGATGCTCATGAGATAAGTGCGATCACAACACGTTTTCATTCTTGCTCTTAGCTCGATTCAGCGGCTGACCGGCCGCAAGGCATTTGACTTAAATAAAAATCATTGTTATTCTAAAAAAAGAATACAATAGGCACACGTTTATGAAATATTTTGACTGGAATGATGAAAAAAATGAATTGCTCAAAAAAGAGCGAGGCATCTCATTTGAGAAGGTTGAACTGGCTATTGCATCAGGTGATTTGCTCGTCCGCATAAGACATCCCAATCAGTCAAAATATCCGAACCAAAAAGTTTTTCTGGTAAAGATTGAGGATTATGTCTATTCTGTGCCATATGTTGAGGATGAGAAAAGTATATTCTTAAAAACAATAATACCAAACAGCAAGGCGACCAGGAAATATTTGGGAGGCAAAACATGAAAAAGACTGTATATTTGGATAAAGAAGAAAAAGAATTAGCAGAATCGCTTGAAAAAGACGAATGGATTTCTGATCTCGACAAGAAAGAAAAAAAACAATATGAAGCATATGCCCGTTACAGCCTTAATAAACAAAAGAGAATCAATATACGAATGAGCGAGCGAGATTTAAATAAAATTCGGGCGAAGGCAATTGAGGAGGGCATTCCTTATCAATCCCTTATATCAATGCTGATTCACAAATTCAATGAAGGCAAACTATCAATATCACTGAATCGCCCAACAAAAAAATCCGGCAGACGCGGGATAAACGCGATCTGATTTTGACTTATTCCTATTCCCCGCGCTGCTGATTTAACTCGTGCGTGCCGGACATGGCACAGAACTTACCTGGTGAAAGTCCGGGCGCCAGGTAGAAGCGGAGCCGGCGCGGGGTGATGTATGGAAACTTGCAGCTCATCCAGATCAAGACAGCTACCCCGGACAAAAAATATACTTTGTTGTTGTAGACGACTACGTTTATCTTGTCCCCCATGTTGTTGAAAGGGACTGCATTTTCCTGAAAACGATTATTCCCAGCGAAAAAGCAACTAAGACTTATTTACATGAAAAGGAGGTATAACAAATGAAATATGACAAGGAAGAAAAGGCTATTGTTGATGCATATGAGAAGGGCAAAATGAAACTTTCCTCTCCATCAAAGAAGGAAATTGAAGCAATCAAGTCAACTGCAAAAAAGACAATGATAAAAGATAAGCGAATTACCATACGTCTTTATGACCACGACTATCAGGGCATTCAGAAGAAAGCACTGGAAATGGGCATGCCTTATCAAACGCTTATTTCTGGAATAATCCATCGTTATATTGAAGGCGATTTAATTTCAAAAAGAGGATAAATCGGGTAGCCGGGGGTAGTTAACCCCCAGCCCCCACACCACCCACCGCACGGGTTCGCAGAAATCATCGGGCCTTAGCCGGATGGTGGGTCTTGATCCACAGTGTGCGAATAGAAGTAAGCCCCTGCTTTTCTGAGTCGGTGTCAATAAATATATTAAAGCCGGGTGATCAGGGGCTTGATAATATGAATTGCACCGGCAATAGGGTAAAATATGTCACATGAAATTTTTTAAAAAATCCGAAGACGAGCAGCAGGACCCGGCAATAGAGGAGCTGAGGGCCAAGATAGCCCTGGCCTCGATGCCCGGACAGGCCGGGCAGATAGCGCTTAAGGAACTGGATCTGATGTCCAGGATGGGCCCGTCGACCTCCGAATATACCATAAGCCTGACCTACCTTGAATATCTGGTTTCTCTGCCATGGAACCAAAAGACGGAGGATATCCTGGATATCGAAAGGGCTGAGCGCATACTGAATGAACATCACTACGGACTGGAAAATATCAAAGACAGGGTCCTCGAATATCTCGCGGTAAAGAAGCTTAAAATGGACAGGAAACCCGCGGTGCTCGTCGTGGATGACGAGGAGGTGGCCAGAAGGAACCTCGAGCATATCCTCCTTAAGGAAAACTATACGGTAATGACCGCCTCCAGCGGCTCGGAGGCGCTCAGAAAGATCGAGACGGTGGACTTTGACGTAGTGCTTACCGATTTCAGGATGGAAAAGGTCGACGGCCTCGAGGTGCTCCGCAGGATCAAGGCCCGCTCTCCGCATACCGAGGTCATAATGATCACCGGATATGCCACGGTCGATACCGCTGTCGAGGCGATGAAAAAAGGCGCGTTCCATTATATCCCGAAACCCTTCACGATCGATGACGTGAGGGCGACGGTGAGGCAGGCGCTCGATAAAAGGGCGTTCAAGCAGGACGCAAAGGGCTCGGTGCTCTGCTTCTCAGGCCCTCCGGGCACGGGGAAGACCTCCTTGGGGAAGTCTATCGCGCTTGCCCTCGGCCGCAAGTTTACCAGGATCTCGGTGGGAGGCATCAAGGACGAGGCCGAGATCAGGGGGCACAGAAGGACTTACGCGGGCGCCAAGCCGGGGAGGATCATCGAGGAGCTAAGACGTACCGGGTCCTCCAATCCGCTCGTCATTCTTGACGAGCTGGACAAGATGGGGGCCGACTTCAAGGGTGATCCGTCCGCCGCCCTCCTCGAGGTGCTCGACCCCGAACAAAACCACGGTTTTACCGATCATTATCTTGATCTGCCTTTTGATCTTTCGGATGTGATATTTATCATCACCGCGAACGTGGCCGACAATATTATCGACGCGCTCCGCGACCGCATGGAAGTGATACACTTCACCGGTTATACGGAGGCCGAGAAGGTCCAGATATCTTCGCGGTTCCTGGTGCCCCGGCAGGTGATGGAATCGGGGCTCTCGGCAAACCCGCCGCAGTTTACGTCTGAGGCGCTGTTTCGTATCGTCCGGGATTATACCCGCGAGGCCGGCATCAGAAACCTCAACAGGGAGATAGCCGCCGTCTGCAGAAAAATAGCGAGGGACTTTGTCCAGCATCAGGAGCATGTGAAGACCCTTACGATCGACGACAAGATGATAGAGAGGTTCCTCGGGCCGAAAAAATATTTCTTCGAGGTGGCTGAAGAGGCCGACAGGACGGGCGTATCGACCGGCCTGGTCTGGACGGATGCCGGCGGCGAGATAATCTTTATCGAGGCGGCCAGGATGAAGGGCCGGCATGAACTCATACTGACCGGTTCGCTGGGCGATATCATGCGGGAGTCCGCCTACACCGCATTGAGCTTTATCAGAAGTCATTCAAGCCTTTTCGGTATCGATGAAGACTTCTTCGAAGAGCATGACATCCATGTCCATATACCTGCCGGCGCCATTCAAAAGGATGGACCCTCGGCAGGTCTGCCGATCGGGGTGGCGCTTTTGTCACTGCTTACCGGCAGGCCGGCACTGCGCGACGTGGCCCTCAGCGGTGAACTGACGCTGTCCGGGCGTCTTCTCCCCGTGGGAGGAGTCAAAGACAAGGTCCTGGCGGCAAAGAGGGCCGGGGTCAAAACGGTCGTGCTGCCGGAGAGAAACAGAAACGTAATCGAGAGTTTCAGCAAAGACATTACCGAGGGTCTTGAAATATTTTACGCGGAAAAATTCGAGGATATCGCAGGCAGGGTCTTAAAAAAAAATAGCGGCATCGAGTGTTAGTCAATGCCGCGTCCTTATGCTTTATGCTATCTCGGGGGCGCCGATGCCCTCAGGACCCTTTCTGCTCTTTTGGAGGGTTTCGCCCGGTCGCTTTTGTCCGGACGGTCGTCCTTTTTCATCATCTCACGGGCCGTCTCGTGCTCTCCGGCTTCGGCAAAGGTGATCGCCATCATCATGTTTTCAATTTTTTCGGCCAGCCTTTTCATTGTGTCCTCCTTTTGTCTTTTGTCATTCCGGCCCGGCCGGGATGACACATCTTAAAAGGTCATTATTGTTGCGCGCTTACCACAAGCACCGGACAGGGGGCATATCCGATAACCTTTTCGGTCACACTGCCCATCAGCAGCCTGCCAAATCCCGTCCTGCCATGGCTTCCCATAACTATTACGTTCGATCCGTACTTCCCGGCGAGGTCCGTGATCACCTCGAATGTCTCGCCTTCTCTCACAAGGGCCTCGGTCGCTATTCCCCTTGAATCCGCATTTTTTTTCACTGTTTCTACAAATGCCAGAGAGTCCGTGACCATTTTATCGACCGCCTCGGGGGCCTCGGTCTGGAATTCTTCAGTTACATCGACAACCGACAGCGCCAGAAGCCTTCCGTGATATGACTCCGCAAGGTCTATCGCCTTCCGGGTCGCGGTCCCGCTGTGTTTCGAGCCGTCGGTAGCAAGCAGAATCGTCTCCCATCCGATCCGTGACCCGGCCGGCACGACGAGTACATTCCTTTTACTGCTTCCTATGACCCTCGCCGTGACACTCCCGACGAGGGCCTTTTCTATCCTGTGCCTTCCGTGTCTTCCCATGACCACGAGGTCGAAATTGCCGTCGTCCGCGGTATCGACTATCGTGTCAAAGGGGGTCCCTTCCATAAGCAGCGTGCTGATAAAGACGTCCTCCTCCTGAGCGACAGCCCTGATATCATCCAGGATCCTGTCGCCCTCAGCCTTAAGTGTGGCGCTGACCTTTTCCCTGATGCTCAGCACATCGAACTGATCGCTGAATATCGGGACCGTGGTAAGGGCCGTGACCCAGCATTTGTCCTGACGGGCTATCCTGCAGGCCTGCCTGAAGGCATTTTTCCCCGACTCGGACCCGTCAACCGCTACGAGTATTTTTCTGTATCTTGCCATGGAAGTTCGCCGTAATTTATCCTAAGAAGAAGGACTAGGCCTCCTTCTTGACCTTTGCCTTCTTCATGCTGAGACCAACGCCGTCGAACAGGTAGAATATGGCATAGCCCCACCACATCGTATAGGCCACATAGAATATCAGCAGCCCCGAGAGCATCCCGGCATGGTCGATGACCTTTTCGGCATCGACCCCATAGAAGTTGTATGCCGGTTCGACCGCCTTCTTTACCACCTCGGAGACCATCTTTGCCTCTTCGATTTTTTTGTCTTTCTGCAGTTCTTTGGTTATTTTTGTGAGGGCATTATGCCACTGCCGGAAAATCTTCTTCTCGTCCTCAGCGCCGTATCTGGCCTTGATGGCCTCGCCCTGGTTTTTGTACATGACATCGGAGTCCTGAAGGGTCGAGGCGAGGACCTTTCCCAGATCGCCTTCAATTTTTACCGAAGCGCCCGTGACTTCCACGCCGGCGCCGGCGGTGGTAAATACTCTGGCGATATTCTCAGCCCTTTTTTCGGCCTCACCGGGCTTGTCCTCGGGTTTGTCGACCTTGATGGTGGCCGCGAACATCTTGCCCATGAATTTGTCGTTGTTCTTGGCCACCTTCGGTATGAAGTACGATGAGCCCTTTGAAAGCCTGTTAAAGCTGTCGTCGGCAAACTGCAGGCCGTTTTTCCCCTTGAAAAGAGGGGTGAATATCGCCAGGAGCACCGTAAAGAACGAGATGCAGAGCACCATCCCGAGACCGAACATCCTTTTGTTTCTGATTAACATGTTATGCCTCCTCCTTTACCAAAACAGGCGCGACGGACTCGTCCTCCCCGCGCAATTTCGGAATGTTGACTATGAACTTGCCGATGACCCAGATCGCGAAAAACGCCACAACTCCCCAGAATACGACGTTGCCGACGGACTCGATCGTCTGGACGACGTCCTTCGACATATTGATCATCTCCAGTTCGACCATCTTCTTCGGCAGCGTCGCCGCCCTGTTAATAAAGCCGGCGATAATCGATATCGCGTAAAAGCCGCGGATATGGATACCCTTTACGACCTTGGTCGTGAGCGCGCCTACCTGGATCCCTATCAGCGAGCCAAGGAGCATGCCCATCGCAAGAGTGTAGAAGACGTATCCATAGATGGCGTACTGCGAAACCGCCGCAAGCCCGGCCGTAAAGATGATCTGGAGAATATCGGTCCCGACCGTCGTCATCGAGGAGACGCCAAATACATATACGAACATCGGGAAGGTGATGAACCCCCCGCCCACACCCATAATCGCGGCCATTATGCCTACGACGACCCCGCCAAGGGCGACGATAACGCCTGATATCTTTCTGCCGCCGGGCACAACGTCTTCATCGAACGTGATAAGCGGGGCTATCTTTACGTTCTGGACCTTGACCGAAAGGTCCGTCATGCCGGATGAACCGCCGTGCGCGTCCCCCGTGTCGGCTCCTTTTCTTGACTTAAGAAAATCAGCCAGCGCGTAGAACCCGAGAAAGCCAAGGAGCACCGCATAGACAAGACTGATAAAAGCCTCGCTTAAAAGCGGGTCATAATCATACAGGGATTTGTTGATGAAGCCTCCGATGAAGGTGCCGCCGGCGGAGCCGACCAGAAAAGCTATCGCCAGCTTTACGGAGACGTTTCCGAGTTTCTTATGCACGGCGGTCCCCATGATAGCCTTCGCGAATATGTGAAAGAGGTCCGTTCCGACTGCCAGGATGCCTTTTACTCCGGCGGCCATCAGGGCAGGGGTTATTATGAACCCTCCGCCCGCGCCGATACAGCCTGTGATAAGACCCGCGCAGAGGCCGATCGCGATCGATACAAGAAAAATATTGGTTGAATAGAACGCCGGCGCGTATGCTGTTTTGCTCCCTATCATGTCTCCGGCCTCCAGGAACGTGACGGCCAGTATGGGCAGCAGCATCGCCAGCAGTATCAAAATCTTTTTCCTGTTTTTCAGGATTGACATGGACGTCTCGTAGTCCCACCGGGCATGCTCCCGCGATGCCATTATAAGAAATTCAAAGACCCTTCTTCCGATACTCATAGGTAAATCCTCCTTAAATGAAATTATGGTTATTCGTCAAGCTATGGACGGTGTCGGTTTTGCGACGACTACCAGCGGACACTGGAGCCGTTTCCATGCGTCGGAAAGTGATTTCTCGCCCGTTCTGCACTCGATGTCGAGTTCAGGGGTCGAGCCCACCACGACAAAAATTATGTCCCTCCTTTTTGCGGTGAATTCGAGGATCGCTTTTTTCATGCAACCCTCTTTTTTAAACAGTCTGCAGATTATCTCGTCCTTTAGTGCGGTCTTTATGAAATCTTCTATATGTCCGATATGCGCTTCGACCCTCGTCAGATACACAATATCGATATTCGCCTTTATCCGCCGGGAGAGGTTAAGGGCGTATTTAAGCACGTTTGCGTCAAAGCATATGTCGGAGATTGCCAGCAGGATCGAGTCCCGGCCTTTCATGAATTCTCTGGCCTGCCCGAAATCCCCTTCTTCCGCGAAGGAGATCGCGGCCATGATATCGTCAAACCTGTTCATGAGACTGCGCCGCCAGGTCCGCAGGGCAAGTGAAGGGAGATCATTTCGATCGCCGCCCCGAATTCGGCCGCGTCTGTAAAGGCCAGCGCGCTCAGCAGCACTTCAAGTCTGTTCAGGATCTGTGACATTTGTTGCACCTCCTTTATTTCGAAAAGTTCACTTTGCAGCCGATTTCTATATATCAAGGGCCGTGCCAGATTGACGGCGACCGCGATAACGACTGTAACACTTCGATATAAAACGGAAAATACGAGTTTTAGGCTTGTTGCAATGATTTTGCTAAACGATGCAATACGCAACATAAAATATCAGACGAGAGGTTTGGCCCAGTTAATACGCAGTCTGAGAGACCTGTTGCATAAGAGACCCCGCTATTGCAATTTGCAATGAATTGGTGATAGAATGGCAAATGCTTGGTATCACATCGAGTATCCAGAACAAGGTCAGATATGGCTACTATATCTGCCTTCTCCTTATCATCGTAGTTTCGCTTCTGAACTATATGAACCTGAGAAACATAAGGAAGAAGATAGATTTCAGCATCATCATCTCTCAGTTTTTTGACGCCAGCCTCGAGATGAGAAGGTTCGAAAAAAACTTCATTATATATCGTGAGCGCAATGAATACCTAGAAAATGTCCGCTATACCGAACTCGCGGAGGGGATTCTAAGGAACAACAAGTCCGAGATAGCAAAGCTGTCGCCCGGCACCGACATCTCCGCACTCGAAAAGACTATCCAGCAGTACAGGTCCCTGATGTCGGAGTATTACAGCATCAGCATCGGCCATGAACAGAGCCGGGGCAGGGTCATGATTCTGGAAGGACAGGTCAGGGAACTGGGAAAGAAGCTCATCAATGCCACGGAGGAGATATCGAAGGCGGAACGCGCGTATATTCAGTCGCTGATTTTTTCTTCCAAAAGATTTCTGCTGGCGTCGATCGTTTTTCTGGTGATCATCGGGAGCCTCCTGGGCAGGTATATGTCCAGGATGGTAGTCAGGCCTCTTAAGGAGGTCGAGGAGAACATGCAGAAGATTATCGACGGCAACTTTGACCGGCTCTCGATCGAGTCTCCCGACAGCGAGATCCAGTCTCTCAGCAATGCCTACAGCCGTATGCTGAAAGAACTCGAATTACGGCAGGTGCGGGTGATCCTTCAGTCTGAAAAGCTGGCCTGCCTGGGCACGATGATCTCGGGCGTCGCCCACCAGCTCAACAACCCGCTTTCGAATATATCGAGCTCGTGCCAGATACTGCAGGAAGAGATAGAAGAGGCCGACCTTACCTATAAAAAAGAGCTCCTCCAACAGGTAGAAAATGAGGTCTTCAGGGCGAAGACCATGGTCCATTCGCTGCTTGAGTTTTCGAGAAAAAAAGAGTTCAAGTCGAAGCCGATAATGCTGACCGACCTGGTGAGGGACACGATCATGCTTATCCAGGGCGACATACCTACCAGGGTCACGTTGAGGCTGGATATACCCGAGCACTGCTGGATCGTGGCCGACAAGCAGCGCCTGGAACAGGCCTTCCTCAATATTATTAAAAACAGCATCGACGCGATCCCCGATGAAGGCGAGATATCCATATCGGCCGGAGAGCTCGGCGATTTAAACCAGGTCGAGATCAGGATCTGCGATACCGGACTGGGGATTGAGCCCGATGTCGTAAAGAATATATTTGAGCCTTTTTTTACGACAAAAGACGAAAGCAGGGGTTCAGGCCTTGGTCTGTTTGTGGCGAGGGAGATCGTTGAGGAGCATGAGGGGAGCATAAAAGTCGAAAGCGTGCCCGGGACAGGCACTACGTTTATAATAAACCTGCCTGTGAAGGAGGGTGTCTGCGAATGACGAAGGAGAGATATGGAACATAGACCGCAGGTACTGATCGTGGACGACGAACTTATTGCGCTCAGGAACCTTGAGCATGTGATGGTCAAGGAAGGGTATGAGGTGCAGTCCACCCAGAGCAGCGCCAACGCGCTCAGGATAATAGAGGAAAAGACCTTTGATATCGTGCTTACCGACCTGAAGATGGAGAAGGTCGATGGCATGCAGATTTTAAAAAAATGCAGGCTGCTCCACCCCGACACTGAAGTCATAATGATTACGGGCTACGCCACGGTGGAATCCGCGATACAGGCGATGAAAAAGGGGGCGTATGATTATATCGCGAAGCCCTTCAAGTTCGATGAGGTCAGGAAGGTCGTTAAAGAGGCGATAGAAAAAGTCAGGCTGAAAAAAGAGAATACCCAGCTCAGGGAACAGCTCGCGAATTATCAGGGAAGGGTGAAGATCATAACCCAGGACCCGGGCATGCAGGGCCTGCTCGACACGTCCCGTCAGATAGGCCCTACCGACTGCAATGTGTTGATAGGGGGTGAAAGCGGGACGGGCAAGGAGCTTTTTGCCCGCTTTATCCATTTCAACAGCAAGCGGTCGGAGAGCACTTTCCTTGCGGTCAACTGCGGCGCGTTTTCCGAGGAGCTCCTTGCAAACGAGCTTTTCGGGCATGAAAAGGGCGCCTTTACAGGGGCCTCGGAACTTAAGAAGGGACTGATAGAGATGGCCTCCGGGGGCACGCTCTTTCTCGATGAGATCACTGAGATGCCGCCTTCGATGCAGGTCAAGCTGCTCAGGGTGATTCAGGAGAAGGAGGTGCTGAGGCTCGGGTCCACAGCGCCGCTTGGCGTTGATGTACGATTTATCGCCGCTACGAACAGGAATATCCAGGACGCGGTAAAGGGCGGCAGTTTCAGGCAGGACCTTTTTTTTCGTCTGAACGTCGTTTCGATCAACATACCGCCGCTTTCCCGGAGAAAAGACGACATCCCGCTCCTGAGCTATTATTTCCTGAAAAAGTACGCCGTGCTGATGAAGAAAGATGTGCATGAGATTTCACAGGACGTCATCGGCATATTGAATAACTATGATTTCCCCGGAAACGTCAGGGAGCTTGAAAATATTATGGAACGGGGCGTCGCCCTTGCAAACGGAAGTGTGATCGAGGTCGCCCACCTCCCGGAGGACCTGAGGGAACTGAGCATCAGGACGTTCAGGAAGAAGGAGGGAAAGATCCCTTCCCTCGAAGACCAGGAGATGGCATACATACAGTGGGTCCTCGGTGAAACCGGAGGGAACAAGACGCTTGCCGCCCAGATACTTGAGATAGACAGGGTATCGTTATGGAGGAAGCTCAAGAAGTACGGTATAGAGGCGGATTAGATTACAGCGTTCCGACTACCAGTCGAGCAGCCGTTTTTCTCCCTGGAGGGCCCGCAGGTCCGTTAAGTCCTGGCTCACCTCAAGCGTGCCTTTGTATTTTCCGTCACCGTCCCTCACCGCGAAGTAGCGGATGTAGATGAACCTCCCCCGCATCTGTATCCAGAAATCAGCGGAACTCTTCGCGCCGGATTTAAATTCGTCCAGGATCTTTTCCACTGTATCGACGCTCTTTGGAGGATGGCAGTTCTGCACCTTCCTGCCGATGATTCCGGGGCTTCGGGGGAAGATCCTATCGGCCGTCTGTGAATAGTAAACGACCTCGTCGTGTTCATTGACAAAAGAGATGTCAACCGGCAGATGCGTCAGCATAAGATTTATCTGTTCGACCGTCAGCCGGCCGGTGTCGAGGTTAAGGCTGCCGACCTTTCCGGAAATCAGTTCAGGCCGGCTTGCCGTGCCCAGGGGCTCCCATCCCTTTTCAGGCTCGATCCAGGCGTAGCCTATTTCTTCCTCCCCTTGCCTTACTACCGCCCATTCGCCGTCGCTGAGCGTCTCCAACGCCATGGGGAACAGTATATGCTCCTCCTTGTATATCATGTCGTTGAGCATGGTGACGAGGGTCTTCAGTTCAAGCGGGGTCACTGTGCCGGCTGAGGTTTTTGACTTTACATGTTTTAGCATTGCGCGAATGTCGTCATGCAGCGCCCACATCACCTTCGAGGGCCCTGATATGCCTTTTGTCTCGAGCACGGGGAAGAGCTGGTTTTCCTTTCGCAAGTAATGCAGGTCTATCGCGCCCAGGCTGTCTAAGTATTCCGCAATTCTCGGCAGTGACAGTTCTTCAAGGGCGTTGATCTTCTGTATGATCTCCTCAGCAGCCCTGTTTTCGAGGATGAGCGTATGGACGGGATGGCCTGCCGGGAGGCCCGGCATGACCTTTTTGTCGAGCGCCTCCCTGAATACCTGGACGTGCACGTCGCAGAGCTTCTTTATCTCCTCTTCTGGCATGCCTTCGGCTATGAGCTGCTGTTCCATCGTGGCGATCTCGGTAGGGGCGACATCTTTTATTAGCTCCCTGAAGCGCGTGACAAGGAGGTCTTTATCAACGCCCTTATGGAGGTCTTTTATGATGTTTTTTAATGTCTGGATCCTGTCGATGGGGGCCTCATCGACCTTATCTCCGGGTTTATTCACCGTCAGAGATTCACCTGTTTTCGTCCTGATCTCTTCGGCAATCGATGCGATAAGGAGGTCGAGATCGACCCCCGAGAACAGCGAGATTTTGCTGAGGTCGGCAAACCTTCCGACAGTGGACATCATAAAGGGGTTGTCCAGGGCCTTGAAATGATCGTCCATGCCGATCAGAAAGTCCTTGAGAAAGGGATAGTTAGACATCAGTTCGGCAAGTTTTGTTTTAGGCCCAAGTTCCATATTGGTTCTCCTTTAGCTGGGTATATATATCAGATCGCCGGTAATTCCGGCCCATTATACTTAAATAACCGCTGTAATCATTATATCGGTTATTTAAGAAATAATTAAGATAAATTATAATCGTCGTCTTCTTTACTGAGTTGTCCAAGGTCTGTAGGTTCTGTTGCCCCGGGGCGCATTGTATATCTCCGGAAAAAACCTCTTCGCCCACATAAAATGGCGTTCCGGATCTTAGTTTCCAGGGACCGGTGGGTTAAAATATACCATGAGGACTGTAGAGGAAAGGATCAAAAATGCAATGACCGCTGGGGTCGAGGACCTTTGGTCGGCGGTCAGGGACACTCACCCGGATGTAATCCAGAACGCCGTCTATAACCGGAACTTTACCGAGGACATGGCGCTTTTTCTTGTAAAGAGAACGAATATTCCGGCCGAGGTCCTCACGATCCTTGCCGGAGACAGAAGGTTCAAAAACAGCTATAAGCTGAAGCTCCGCATATGCCGCAATCCGAAGACCCCGCAGAGGGTCGTGTTCTCACTCCTTAAGTTTATAAGGATCTTCGACCTGGCCGACATAACGAGGGACAAACTCATCCATATATCGGTACGGCAGAAAGTCGAACTCCTGATATCAGAGAAACTGAAGGCGATGCCTCTTGGCATAAAGACGGCCCTGGCACGGAGGGCCGATTCCAATATACTGCTTGCTATCATGGAATATGGGGACGAGCCGGCCGTTAAAGTATGCCTCGAAAGTCCCTCTATGACGGAGGGGCAGGTCTGTAAAATAATCAATATGCCGGCGACACCTCCGGTCGTCATCAGGCTGATAGCGGCCGACGCCAAATGGACGCTTCGATATTTTGTAAGATATGCCCTGATCAGAAACCTGCATTCGCCGCTTGTCTGCGTCGTGAAATTTCTTACGGGGATGAAGACCAATGACCTGAGGGACCTATATGCCGACCCGAAACTGCCGCTATCGACCAAGCCGTTTATATTCAGGGAACTAAGGGACAGGGGGGAGGATGCGAGCCCGCCTTCTGACGAGGTCTATGATCTTTCAGAGGATGCTGACGAGGTTCTGAAGCGGGACATCGGGAATTGATCTGACTGCCCCTGATTCCTCTTTGCTATTTGTTTTTTTGTCATGTAAAATTAAGGGCAAAAATACCTGGAGATCTTCATGCTGATAGTCCTTCATCACTGGGCAACTGAAAAAGACGTCGAGAGCATCAATAAAACGATCCTTAAGCTTGGTCTTAAACCCATGGCCATTCCGGGCGCTGAGAGGACCGCTATCGGGGTCATAGGCAATCAGGGATGGGTGGATGACGCGCCGTTTAGGCTCCTGAAGGCCGTCATGGAGACGATCCATGTCACGAAGCCGTATAAACTTGTCAGTCGTGACTTTCATCCGGCCGACACTGTGGTGACCCTGGGGAAAAAGGTCCGGACCGGCGGGAGATCGCCATTTCTCGTCATAGCGGGGCCCTGCGCCATCGAGGGCCGTGACCAGATCTTCCGTACCGCGGAATTTCTTGTGAAGCAGGGCATACAGGTGCTGCGGGCCGGGGCTTTTAAGCCGCGTACGAGCCCCCACAGTTTTCAGGGCATGAGGGAAGAGGGCATCAGGCTGCTGGATGAAGTGAGGAAGGAATTCGGCATGCTGGTTGTTACCGAGGTGATGAGCCCCGAGCATCTCGGTATGATCGCTGAACACGTCGATATACTTCAGATAGGCGCCCGCAACATGCAGAATTTCGATCTTCTGAACGAGGCGGGAAGATCGAAAAGGCCCGTCATACTTAAAAGAGGCCTTTCCGCTACGGTAGAGGAATGGCTTGCGTCCGCCGAGTATATCCTGCTCGGAGGAAATCCGAATGTGGTCCTCTGCGAACGTGGCATCCGGACCTTCGAGACCGCAACCAGAAATACCTCCGACCTGGCGATTATTCCTCTTGTTAAGTCACTATCGCATCTGCCGGTGATATTTGACCCCAGCCATGCCACCGGGCGTCGTGACCTCGTTCCTCCTATGGCTCTGGCGTCGATCGTCGCCGGCGCTCACGGGGTCATGCTTGAGGTCCACCCTGAGCCCGAGCGCGCGCTTTCCGACGGGCCGCAGTCGCTTCACTTCAGGGAGCTTGAGAAATTAAACGGCCGGATTATAAAGCTCGCCGATTTTGTGAAGAAATCCCTATAAAGTCCCCTCTCCCCTGAGGGAGAGGGGTAGGGTGAGGGGACCATTTTGACATCTTATGTCAATAATGATAAAATGCATAACCTATTAGTAAATATTATCAACTTATAAGGAAAACGATGAATGTCGGTAAGATAGAAAAAGGCGTGAGGCTGATCCTTGAAGGGATCGGCGAGGACCCAGAGAGGCCCGGCATCAAGGACACACCCGGCCGCGTGGCGAGGATGTATCAGGAGATATTCTCCGGCCTCCAGACCCCGACCGAGGAGATCCTGCAGCACCTGGAGGGTGAAAGCCATGACGAACTGGTCCTTCTTAAGGACATCCCTTTTTATTCCGTATGCGAACATCATCTCCTGCCGTTTATAGGCAAGGCCCACGTAGCCTATATACCGGGCAAGGGGAAGATAGCCGGTATCGGGGAATTGGCGAGGGCCCTTGAGATATTCGCGAAGAGACCCCAGGTGCAGGAACGACTGACGGCCCAGCTGGCCGATGTGATCATGGAAAAACTGAAGCCAAAGGGGGCCATGGTCATTATCGACGCCGAACATATGTGTCTTTCGATGCGGGGGATCAAGAAGCCCGGCGCCCGGACGGTCACCTCCGCGGTAAGGGGGATATTCAGGACAAAGGAGTCCACAAGGCAGGAACTTCTGGAACTTATTAAAAAACGGGATTAGAGGACCAGCACGTTGTCAATTAACCTTATCGATCTGATAAGTCAAACTAATTAAGGAGGCAGTAAATGTCGGCAAAAATCATCAGCGGTACAGAGATAGCGGCCCAGATCAGGGAGGAACTGAAGAAGGAAGTCGATGAGATGAAGGAAAAACACGGGGTAGTGCCCGGCCTGGTTACGATTTTAGTGGGGGCTAACCCGGCCTCCATAAGCTACGTGACCGGAAAACAGAAGACGGCGCATGAGCTTGGTTTTTACTCGCTCCAGGACGACCAGCCTGAAACCGTCTCGGAGGCGGACCTTCTCAATCTGGTCGATAAGTACAATAAAGACCCGAAGATTCACGGCATCCTTGTCCAGCTGCCGCTGCCAAAGCAGATAGACGAGAAGAAGGTGCTCAATGCCATAGACCCCGATAAGGACGTTGACGGCTTCCATCCTGTCAATGTAGGGCGGCTGATGATAGGCGGCGACGAGGCGAAGTTCCTTCCCTGCACCCCGGCTGGAATCCAGGAACTGATCGTGCGCGCCGGTTTTGAGACGAGCGGCGCCGAAGTCGTCGTCGTCGGGCGCTCTAACATCGTAGGTAAACCCATCGCCAATATCATGCTCCAGAAGGGCAGGGGCGCAAACTCGACCGTTACCGTTGTGCATACCGGCACAAAGAACCTCGATGTCCACTGCAAGCGGGCCGACATCCTGATCGTTGCCGCCGGCGTCCCGGGGCTTGTCAAGCCTGAATGGATCAAGCCCGGCGCGTGTGTAATCGACGTAGGTGTAAACCGTGTAGGCGAGAAAAAGAGCGAAAAGACCGGCAAGATGATCCCGATTTTGAAGGGCGATGTTGATTTTGATGCCGCGAAGGAGATTGCGGGGGCCATAACGCCCGTCCCCGGAGGTGTAGGACCGATGACAATAACGATGCTTATGAAAAATACCGTTAAGTCCGCCAAGCTTCATGCCGGAATAAAGTAGAACAGGTCGAAAGGTCGAGCTTAGGCCTTCAGACTTTCCATAAAGACGGCCGGTCCTGACTCAGGGACCGGCCGTTTTAACATGATTTTTTGGTCCTTTTTCCGTCTTCTTTTTTTCCATAATTTTTTCATAATTCTATAGACAGCCGCGGCTGAAAATGGTATAATTAATAAACAAAGCAACAAATGTAATAAACAAGGAGGATCCGTAGATGGCATATAACAAATGTGTCTGCCAGAAGTGCGGGAGCAACTATGCTACCGTGGCCAAGACAGATAAAGATATCGAGAACGAGCCGTGTCCCAAATGCGGCCAGAAATTATTGAAGATAACAGGCGCAATGAACATGAACGAGATGTCGAGTCTGTTTTCGGGCGGCGGCGGCTGAAGCCCCAGGGGCTGTTAGGACCGGTCTGGTCCTAAAAAGTAAACGAAAAAAGCGTCCTTTTTGGGCGCTTTTTTTTTTGCTTACCGTATTGCTGTTACTTAAGTGAATCGAGACGCCGGATCTTTTCCTCCAGCTCTTCGCTGCTGATGAGGGAGTTTTTGTGCAGGATGATGAGCATATCGAGAAGCTGCCTCTTTTTCCTGTCGGAAGAGATAGCTGAAGAATCGCGTGTCTCGGCCCCTGCCTTCAAGGGCGTCTGCTTCATCTCGATAATCCGTGCCGCCCAGTACTCGGGGTCTGAAATATTGAGGACGAGTTCCTTCTTTTCAGTCCTCACATTCAGATACGGTATAAAAAGCCTTTTAACGGGTTTGACATCGGAGATTTCATGATAATAAAGGGACTGTGAAAGCGAGCTTCCGAGACCGTCAAAACGGAATACCGCGCGGGTATCGGTAAGAATGAGAGAATAAGAAGCCTTGACCACCGGCTGCGGCCTTTTAGAAGAATCCTCAATAATCTTTTCACCGGGAAGAAGCTGAAAAGAAAAACTCCATGACATATCTATGTTCCTCCGCGCTTATTGGTCCAGACAGAAATTTACTTCTTAAATTGTACTATAAAGAGATACTTTTATACGCGCGCATCCGGAAGAATCTTTCCAGAATATTATTAATAAACAAGTGACGGATAGTGTGACATCAATTCCGGGTCTGACTTATCGAACTATAAAATTGTCGAGAGTGATGGTTCCGCTCCGGATCGTCAGAGGGCTATTAATAGTGGACTTTCCGGTGTTGTCCGAATATGTACCGTTATATCCGCCCCTGAGCGTTACGGTCGGGATATCAGCGCGATTAAAATCAAGCGTTTCGGCGTATGTCATCACCTTTGTCTGGATTACATCATTGTTGATGGCGGCAGCATAGGCCGCTGCAATCGTAGGGTAATATACAGGTGCTGATCCTCCGATTCTGACGTCACCCGTCACCGCAACCGAGTTGAAATTGGCCATGACGCTTTTAGGTCCTGTCATGGCAAAGACCAGCGGGGCATTGAATGAGTTTATGTCTTCGCTCCAGAGGCTGAATGTATTGCCTCCGTTCGGCGACGGGGAAAGACTGACTGTCGAGCCGCTGTTGTACCAGCAGCTGCTGGGGTTAGGACAGTTCGGTGTTACATTCCCGGCAGCACCGGCAGTGGCGGTTGTAAGCAGGTATTGGGTCGTAAAATTGGCGGTGTACGTCGTTGGTGTAGCGGGCGCGGTTATAGTGTGGCTTTTAGTGCCGCCGTCGCTCCATGATGCATAGACATACTGTGTCCCCGGGGAGCCGCTTTGAGTAGTCTGCGCGTCAGAGATAGCTATAGTGTGGCTTCCTCCGGGTATCCAGTTAAAGGTCTGGGGGGGCGTGTATGTTGTGCCGTCAACAGTGATCTGCCGACCGGACGGTGAAGTGGTAACAGTCACGGCAACAGGTATGGGCGTATATGTGATCGTGAAGTTGCTGTTTGAAATATCAAAGAAGATATTGCCGGTGCAATAGACCTTGATACGCGCGGTCGCTGTCGAGACATTCGGAACCGTGACGGACTGCGAGCCGTCGTTGGGGGTGCTTGGGGCCAGGGTCGTCGGGAAGGTGTATCCGCCGTCGGTCGAAAGCAGAATGCCGACGTTTGCGCAGTTTACAGTTGTCCCTGACCCCGTGTTTGCAACATTCCAGGTGACGGTCTGTGAGCTGTTTCCGGCCCATGAGACGGCAGTGTTGGGGGCTGTTACCTGGAAGGGGCCGGCCAACGAAGTTACGTTAAAAGTCATCGAATCATAATCTACTCCCCCGCCGCCAGAGCGGTTGTCACGCACGGTTAGGCGAAAATTGAGAGCGCGTGACGTGTCCGGCAGGACCTCACCAAGGACAGTCGTGTTGTTGAGCAGCTCGGACAGTCTCGGGAAGGTGCGCGACGGACTTGATGTTGCAGGCCACGAACGGAAGAAGGGCGGGTTAGTAGGATCTCCTGGTGGCCCCCCGTCAATAACCCCAGTAGGGTCGATGAGGTCAAACTCTTCCCAGCAATAGGTGAGTGGGTCACCATTGGAATCTATCGCAGACCCGGTAAGGGTGAAAGGCGTGTTGGCCGGAATCGTAAGGCCGCCGCTTCCGGCATTGGCGACGGGCGGGATATTACCCGAATTGGCAACTGTCCCGCAGGTACTGCCTTCGTCCCAGGTTATGTAATCCAAAATCTCGTCGAAACTGACCGTATGGAAATAGGCGTCGCTGTTTGACTGAAGATCATCCGGGCCGCAGATCCCGGCATAGGCCATGATGGTCGAGCCGCTGCCGGGCTCGTATGCGGTTGAGGGTTCGCCATTACCATTGCAACTGCCGGTCTCGCTGTTGAAGGTGTGGTTCGCCCCGAACTGATGACCCATCTCGTGGGCGACGTAGTCAACCCAGAAGACGTCGCCGGTCGGTATACTGCTCCCGGTGACACCCCTTGCCTTCAAGCCCGTTACGCAGGGAACACGCAAATATGCGACACCACCGCCGCCGGTGCTGAAAACATGTCCGATGTCGTAATTGTCGTTACCTATAACACTGTCAAGGTTAGTCTGATTCTGGCCTAGCATAATGATGCCGCATTCATTGGGGTTACAATCAGAATCTGTATACGGGTCTGTGAACTGGTTTGTATAGACGATGAGGTTGTTATTCTCTACGAGTTGAAGCCTGACAGCGACTTCCGCCTCATAGATACCCGTCACGCGATTGACGGCGGATACGACCGCGGCAAGGCCAAGTGGGACCGTCCCGCCAAAATATGCCGTGTATTCACCAGTTGCCGCAACGGCCAGCCGGTAGGTGCGTAATTGGGTCCCGGAGGACCTTTGC
>JACRLQ010000021.1 GCA_016215155.1 Nitrospirota bacterium | reverse complement strand
CGTCCCGGTTCCGACTCTACCCAGACCCTGCCTCCGTAAAGCTCGACATTTTTTTTCACAAGGGCGAGGCCTATCCCGGAACTGCCGTCTTCCTTATTCTCGGATATCACCTGGAAAACCTGAAAGATCTTGTCGAAGTACCTTTTTTCGATTCCCCGCCCGTTGTCCGAAACGCTGAACCGGAAATACTCACCGTCGCTGGAACACCCGATCCGGATTTCGCCCTCAGGCTTGTCGATGGCCTCAATGGCGTTGCTCAGGAGATTCTGGAAGATCTGCGCGACGCGCGTCCTCTGACAGACTATTGTGGGAAGCGTATCTTCGATGACAATCCTTATATGGGCAGGCGGGGCAAGGAGTGAGATAATCCGGGGCACCAGTTCACCGAGGTCAACGGGGGTAATTTCGTCCCTCTCCCCTCCCAGTTTCGAGTACTGAAGGATACCCTCAATAAGATTGTGCATCCCCCGCACCATCTTCATAAGCAGCTCAATTTTGTCTCTGCCCGGCCCGTCAAGTTTATCAGCATAGTCCTCCACGAGCCAGACCGCCAGCGAGTTGATCGAACGGAGCGGCGCCTTCAGGTCATGTGAGACGATATGGGCGAATTCGGACAGTTCCGTGTTCATGATCTGAAGTTCCTGGACGAGCTGTGCCTGCAGGGACTCGGACTTCTTCCGCAGCGTGATGTCCCTGATAAACACTATGAACCTCGGGGGCCTTGAATTTATGGCGGTTGTGCTGACCTCCACGTCGATGAGCCCGCCATCCCTGTGCCGGTGGCGGGTCTCGAAACGGTCGAACCCCGCCCTCTTTACTTTTTCCATATGGAATGCGGTCTCTTCGGGACTCTCGGAGGCCTCGATATCCATAACGCGCATGGAAAGAAGCTCTGCCCTGCCATAGCCTATCATGCCGCAGTATGCGTCGTTGACGTCCAGGAACCGGCCATCGGGATCCATGACCCAGAAGCCGTCCATGGAGGTCCGGATTATGGCATTGATCTCGTCTTCGGCAGCGCAGCGGGCGGCTTCACAATAATGGCCGCACCTCTTCTTCACCCGTTTCGAACGACCCGGAGAAGGCTTTCCAGGCGCTGGTCCGCTATTTTTCATCAAATCCGGCGAGCATCCATGCCGTTACGGGGTCATCAGCCAATCACGCGCTCCGCATCCCAGGGATGAGCGATATCATTTTTTCTTTTAACATCCTTTACCTTTCTGATCCCGAAGATAATATTCTTTAAAAAATCCTAACATGTATCCAGTCTTTTGTCCAACAGTATTCAGCTCAATTCAGAGCAAAAACGGCCTGAAACGAACCAAGGGCTATTTTGACCGGCCCAAAATGAATCATCGCACAAACGCCTTTACTCTAACCATTTGATAATAAATGAAAATCAAAGAACGGCATATTGGCCCTTTTATTGCTTAACTATTCGCACAATTAACGTTTGTTAATGC
Organism: Nitrospirota bacterium; assembly: GCA_016215155.1. Classification (GTDB taxonomy): domain Bacteria; phylum Nitrospirota; class Thermodesulfovibrionia; order Thermodesulfovibrionales; family UBA6898; genus PALSA-1316. Next base: position 43,188 of record JACRLQ010000021.1, on the reverse strand, counting down.
GATGCCGATTCCGGCTTGAGAGAGGTCATACACTCAACTATGCCATTGACATGGAATTTGAAAAAACCTGTTATTTATTTATTAGTTACAAATTTCACACATGGGGGAGAACATGAAACGACGCGATTTTCTTAAATATGGTGCGGGAAGTATGGCTGCCCTGGTCGTGGGCAGTGAGATGCCGTGGCTCATGGAAAGCAGGGCCTATGCCGCCTTCCAGACCCCGACGCTCGACTTGACGATGACCGATGCGATGAAGGAGATGGTTACCCACAACCCCACAAACGACGCAAGGTGCTATTTCTGGATATATAAAAGCAACACCCCCAACCTGTTGCCCGAGTGTCCGGGGCCGACCATATTTACGACTGAAGGCGATATAGTGACGATAACCCTGAGAAACGCGCTGGATGAACCGCATGCGTTTTACATACCGGGCATTTTCGACAGCAAGGCGATCGCTCCGGGGGCAACCGCCACATTCAGGTTCAGGGCCCTGAGGGCGGGGACCTACCTTTATTACGATAACCTGAACGCTCCGGTAAACCGAGTGATGGGCCTTCATGGCGCGCTGGTCGTCATGCCGAGCGCCGCGCATACCGGACATAAAATCACCCCTTACACCGTGCCCTCTCCTGCGGTCCAGCAGCTCTTTGACGACTTCGGCTCGTCCTCTCACTGGCCCGGCCTCTCCTGGGAGCAGGGAGACCCCGGCTCTGACACACCCGCCTTTCGTCAGTATGTCTGGGTGTGTCATCAGGCCAGCCCGGTGCTCTTTTCGGAAGTCGGTAATTACACCCCGGGGGCGGACTACCCGGCGGCCCAGTTTATAAATTATTTTATGAACGACGCATACGCGGACACATTTAACACCGGGGTCTTTAACCGCAAGCCCCATTTTTTTACTATAAGCGGTCAGTCCGGCCACTTTGTGCATAACAACCCTTACCTCTGCCCGAACCACCGCGTCGGCGAACCTGCTCTTGTTCGAGTCCTTAACGCCGGACTCTACACCCACTCCATGCACATCCACGCAAACCATGTATTCGTGACCGCCATCAATGGGGTGTCCCAGCCCAATCCCTTATGGGTGGACACCATGACCCTGCACCCTCTCGACGTATGGGACTGGACCGTGCCGTTTATGAGGCCTCCGGACGTCCCGAATGTGAGGGGCATCGGACGGGCCGACACTCCGCTTACCACCATCAGCGGCCACCCGGCCTGGCCTCCGCTCGAGGAGCTTGAGACATTTTTTCCACCCGTCGGGACCCTTTCGGGCGGTCTTGTCGGCGTCGATATTTCGGTGCAGTTGTCGCCGTTATGTTATCCGATGCATGACCATTCCGAGACCTCCCAGGGCGCTCAGGGCGGCAATTATAACTGCGGGCTCATAAGCGGCATAGTCTTCACCGGCGACCGGAATACTCCCGGCGGTGTCACGACCTTCCCGAACGCTCCGGCGGAACATGGCCCTGAGGGCACAGGACCGGCGGCCGGATGAAATAAATGAGGGAGACCCTATTGATAACGATAAGTCTCGGAACTCAAAAGAGAAAGGAGATATAAAATATGTCAGCAACAGCCCCGGCTTACACAATACCCAGGAGGTCAGTAGTCGGCGAAGAGGCGGAGTGGTGCAAGATGTTCGATCCGCCGACTGACAGTCCCGCCACGCCGGAACTACTGGCCCCGACGAATCCGGTCCCGGCATTCATAGCCGCCAATGTCCCCGGGGCCAAAAACACCGTCCCCAATACTATTCGCAGGGACCTGATGCATGGGACCGATCTCACCATGTACGACGGCAAGAAGGTGAGGTTTTTTACCTTCAGCGACCCCGATGTCCCGGCCACCGGCGGGGGCGTCTGGCCGGGGCCGACGATCCGGGCGCCCCGGGGGGTTGTCTTTCACGGGGAATCGTCCGCGGGAGGGCCTCCGCCCCATACGATCCACTGGCACGGCATAGAACCCACCCCGATGAATGACGGAGTCGGACACTGCTCGATGGAGATAGGGTCCTACACGTATCAGTTTCAGCCGAACTTTATCGGGACATATTTTTACCACTGCCACAGAAACACCATGCAGCATTTTGAATTCGGCCTGTACGGCATGCTCCTTGTCGAGCCGCCTGACGCGTTTTCAGGCGCCCCCGCGGTTGCCGGCGGTTATCCAAGGAGGACTGCGGCAAACCTTGCAAACTTCCCTCAATTTCCCGGGTTCGTCGCCGGGGATCTCGCCGGCGGAGACCCGCATGCCTATACCGTCCCTTATGCTGCCGAGGCCCTCTGGGTACTGGACGACGTTGACTCCGTATGGCGCGACAAGATGGCGAACGCGAAGGCCACCTTCCCCTCACATGGCCTCCTGAATCCTGGTGTGGACGACCAGTTCTTCAAAGGAGATTTCCATGACTTCAATCCGGATTATTTTTTCGTGACCGGGGTGCCTTTCCCCGCGCCTGTGGGAAGCACCGTCTCCTGCGCCCCGAATGTCGTCGTGCCCGCACACCTTAACAGCGGAGTCACCGGGATGCAGGTCTCGGTGAACGCCCAGGTCAACCAGACGGTCCTGGTCCGCGTGCTGAATGCCTCATATGTCACCATAAGGGTCAGGTTCCCGGTAGATGTGGTGATCATAGCCTTTGACGGACGCGCCCTGGGCGTGCCGCCTTTCGCACAGTACAACCACGCCTTTTTACTTCCGGCAGGAACGTCATATGAACTAAGCACCGCCCGGCGTTTCGATGTGCTTATGAGGTCATCGACACCCGTGAATTCTTTCGCGACGGTCGAGTTCAGGCATAATCAGAAAAACGACTCGCTCCTTCTCAATGGCCTGATTCCCGTGACGATTTCATGACCATGGCCCGGAAGGAGGAAGATAAAAGAGAGGATGGGGAAGACCATGAAAAATAGGTTTATGCTTCTTAAATTAATACTGGTGTTTGCCTTGTTGGTCCTTGGTTTTTCGGCGGAGACGCGGGCGGCTGTCCCCGACTACCTTTTCGCCGACGAGTGGGGGACGTCCGGCAGCGGCAACGGCCAGTTCAGCGGACCCTCGGGCGCAGCTGTCGATACCAGCGGAAATGTCTATGTCGCGGATGAAAGAAATGACCGCATCCAGAAATTCAGCAGCACGGGGGTTTTTCTCGGGACCTGGGGTACAAAAGGCGCGGGTAACGGACAGTTTAACGGCCCCAGGGGTGTTGCCGTCGACGCCTCGGGCAATATTTACGTTACGGATTTCCATAACAACCGTGTTCAGAAATTCGACAACAATTTCGCATGGCTGATGACCTTCGGCGCGGCCGGCACTGCCGACGGCGAATTCACCGGCCCTTTTAATATCGCCGTGAACGCCGCCGGAACTATTATCTACGTGACCGACTCGATAAATGACAGGGTGCAGAAGTTTGACGGAAGCGGCGTATTCGTATCTAAATGGAGCGGCAATAACGGGCCAGACGGGGCCTTCTTCCAGCCCGAGGGCGTTGCTCTGGATATTGCCGGCAATGTATACGTGGCGGACAGCTTTAACGACCGCATCCAGAAGTTTGACGGCAACGGTGGTTTTATCGCGGAATGGGGCGCCCAGGGCGACAGCAACGGACAATTTTTTGTTCCCCGGGGCATCGCGGTCGATGGCGCCGGAAATATCTTTGTGACCGACTCGGGAAACGTAAGGGTCCAGAAATTTGACAGCACATTTAATTTCCTCACGCAATGGGGGGCCTTCGGGTCCGACCCCGGAAGTTTTCTCGCGCCCGAGGGACTGGCCGTCAATGCCGTCACCGGCAGCGTATATGTGGTGGACTCGCAAAACAACCGTGTGCAGGTGTTCTCTACCGCGATCCCCGCTGCACCGTCAAACCTGACCGCTGCCGAGGTAGACCCGGTCACTCCCCATGTAAATCTCTCCTGGAATGATAACTCGGACAACGAGACCGGCTTCCGTATCGAGCGGGCCTCGAATAACGGCCAGTTTCTGCCTTTAAACACCGTAGGGCCCGGAGCGGGTTCATACGTCGATACGGCCATCGCCGCTTTCACGGTCTATTCGTATCGCGTCCTGGCGTTCAACGCGACCGGTGATTCCATTTTTTCGAATACCGCGACGACTCAACTTGCCCCCGTTCGTATCGGCTCACAGAACTACCCTGCCCTCACGGATGCGTTTGCGAACTCGGCCCAGGGCGATACGGTCGAGGCGTGGGGGGTCCAGTTTAACGAACCGAACCTGAATATAAACATCGGCAGCGCGGGGTTTGTGACCTTTATCGGCGGGTATGACACTCTCTACAGCGCGAGTGCAGGCATGACCGACCTTCAGGGTTCGCTGACAATAAGCGGCGCGGGCGCCCTGGTCCTGGATAAGCTGACTATAAAATAAGTCGCCGAAGGCGGACGTCCCGGACCCTCTGCCGCCGGTTTTTTGCCTTTGTCGGGCATGGCTGGTCCTTTTTTAGATGCAGTGAGGCTTTTTAGGTTACACTAATGCCATGCAGTCCGACATGTCCGTTGATGAGGGAGACCGCGGAAAGCCGCTGATTATATTCGTCCATGGTCTCGGCATGGACGAATATATCTGGACCGATCCGTCTTCCGCGCGCATTCTTGGCGGCGCCCTGCCTATCACGGTCCTCCTGTCGGAGAAACCGTTACGTTGCGACACTATAAGCCCGAATATATCCATCGGAGATCTGCCTGATCCGCTCAAACTGCGTACGATATTCCACGATCTCAGAGACAGGGGTTACCCCACTGTCACCTGGAGTCAGAGAAGACCGGCCGGGCCGGTTGACTCGGCAGTGTCGGAGCTGGCCGAAGTCATGGACCGGGCGGTCAGACGGCATGAAGGTGATATTGTCCTTGTCTGCCACAGCAGGGGCGGGCTGATCGCCCGGAAATACCTGGCAGGCGGCTGCCGGAAAGAAGCAGTTTCGAAAATTCGGGCGCTCATCACCGTCTGCACCCCACATAAGGGGAGTTCTCTGGCCGGACTTGCCGCGTATATGTCGCCGTTCGTAAAAATCATCGCGCCCTTTATTTCCGTCGCCGGGGACCCTTCGACGCTGAAAAAAACGATGGCCCGGGTGACTGATTTTATAAAAAGCAGCGCCGTCAGCGAACTGCTGCCCGCCTCCGGTTTCTTCGAGACGCTCCGTGACGGAAAAATGGACGGCGTTCGCTGCCTTACCCTCGGCGGCACGGATCCCGGTCTTTTCAGTGTATACCGGTGGAAGCAAAAGCGGACGGAAAGAGGCAGTCTGTCCTATCCTGAAGAAATGCTCTCCTTTCCGGGGGTATTCGAAAAAATCGTCCCCTCGATGCTCTACCCTGATGAAATGAAAAAGGGATACGGAGACGGACTCGTGACCGCCGAAAGTTCACGGCTGCCCTGGTCCGACGAGCATCACGATTTTCCGCTTAACCATGCGAAGATGCTGTTTGACAAAAGGGCGAGAGAGACCATCCTCAGTTTTATCGATGCGAATTTCTGAACTCTTTTTCTCCAGGCGACCGCCTGTTACGCGATTGCGCCCGTTCAGGTAGATCCCTGGCCGGCGGCACAGCCGTAACAGTGTTCACTTACCCGTATGCGCCTGCCCGACAGACGGTCTAGGTCAAAATCGGCAATCCGCTGCGGGTAGCGCCCGGGGAGATGCAGACCGAGGACCTGGTTAAAGTCGCAGTCATAGAGGGCCCCGTCCCAGCCGACACTTATGAGGCGCCTGCACATCAGCCCGCCGAGTGTCAGGGGGTTAAAGGACTCTTCCAGAGCCTTAAGATATTTTTCCGATGAACCCGTTTCTTCAAGGTGGGCCTTAAATCTGCCGATAGGCATGTTTAAAGAGACATAGAGACGGTCGAAGAAAATCCGGTGATACCCCCCAAGCAGGCGCCGGTATTGTTCTTCAAGCCCTTCCTGGGAAGGCGCAAGTTGCGCGCCGGGAGGATTATACACGAGGTTCAGCCTCCTCCTGCCGTCTCCGTAGCCGAGGCCGTTGAGAAGCTGAAGCGCCCTGATGCTTTTTACGAACGTCCCCTCTCCCCTCACCCCGTCGACGCCCGCGTCAAAGTAGAGAGGGAACGAGGCGGTGATTTCTATGTCGTTGTCGCGATAGAACCAGGGCAGATGTTCATAGCCTTTTTCAAAAAAGACGGTCAGATTCGTTCGCGCGACGATATGACAGCCGGCCTTCTTCGCCTCTGCGACAAGATAGGAAAAATGAGGGTTCAATTCAGGCGCGCCGCCGGTGATGTCGAGCGTTCTGACGGCATATCGCTTCAGCGCAAAAAGGACCTGTTCAACGGTCTCCTCTCCCATGATCTCCATCCTGCCGGGTCCGGCGGAGACGTGGCAATGCCTGCAGGACATGTTGCATCTATAGCCCATATTTACCTGAAGGCTGAGGAGGTCTACGGCTGAAAGAGGCGCGCCGAGCGTTTCCTCGACTCTTGTCTCAAATTTCTTCGGCATACCTTATTTACATTGTAACCGACGGGACGCGAATTTTAAATAAAAACGGCACGCAGGACTGTCGATAAAAGCCCGGACGTCTTGTCTTCATGGAGACGGGTACGCATTGAACGGGCGACGTCTATCATATAAAATAGAGGTATGATGAGCGCTATATCCGGGCCCATACGCTATGGACACGTCCTGCCGAAAACATGGATTCAGCCGGTAAGCCCCTGACTCCGGTCCGTTTCCCCTGCCCTCGCGCCGGCGTGATCTCCGTCATCATCCCGACTCTGAACGAGGAGGACCGGATCAGGCGGTGCATAGAGGGTCTTCTCGGCGGTGGAGGCGGGTGCGAGATCATTGTGGCGGACGGGGGCAGCAGCGACAGGACAAGGGAGTTCGCGGAGAGTTATCCGGGGGTAGCGGTCGTCCTGTCTGAAAGAGGCCGCGGTGTGCAGATGAACGCCGGCGCGCGGGCGGCCTCAGGCGAGGTCCTTGTCTTCCTCCACGCGGACACGCTTTTGGAGGCAGGGTGGACGGAAGAACTGATTTCCGTGCTTAAGCGGGGTCCGATATCGGGGGGCGCCTTCACCTTCAGCATCCGGTCACCCTTATGGAAATTCAGGCTCGTCGAGGCATGGGTGAAGTTACGCGTGAAACTCTGCTGTTTGCCGTATGGAGACCAGGCCATCTTCGTCAGAAAAAGCGCGTTTGAGCTCATCGGGGGATATAAAAATATTCCCCTTATGGAGGACGTCGATTTTATAGGCCGGCTGAAGGAAACGGGGCCCGTCGTTATCCTGGATAAAAAAGCGGCCACGTCGGCGCGGCGATGGTCCAAAAAAGGGCTTGTGACGACCGCGGCCATCAACCAGTGCGTCATGCTGCTCTACAGGTGCGGCGCCGCCCCGGGCCGGCTCGCGAGGATCTATTACCGGTGAGCAGGGACTTTTACGGCATCATGATCAAGTACCCCGATCCGGGAAGGGTCAAGACACGGCTTGCGGCGGATATCGGGCCCGCGGACGCCGCGGTCCTGTCGAGGGAAATCACTGAACGCGTAATGGAGCAGACCACGCCTCCTTCGGGCGGATACGTCCGGTTTGTGTTCTATGGTCCCCCGGAGAGGACCGATGAGTTCGGGTCCTGGCTGCCCGATGAAAAATTAATATGCCAGAGGGGCGGCGATATCGGAGAGAGGATGCATAACGCGGTCACATGCCTGTTTGACAACGGGGCGGACAAGGCTGTCATTACCGGCTCCGACATACCGGACCTCGCGAAAGAGACGGTCCTTCAGGCCTTTGAACTGCTTGAGGGCGCGGACGTCGTTATCGGCCCTGCCCTTGACGGAGGTTATTACCTGATCGGGATGAAGTCCCCCATGCCCGTGCTTTTTCGCGACATCCCCTGGAGCACGGAGGACGTCTATTCGGAGACGGTCGGGGCGATCACGCGGTCAGGGAGAAGCTACAAATGCCTGCCGGCCCTTTCGGACATCGATACCGTTGAGGGGCTTAGGTCCTATCTCAAAGAAGGTAGCATCGGGACCCTCGGGTCCGCGCGTTTCAATGACCCGCGGCATCGCCCCAAAGTTCCCTGAGCCGGCTGTCGCGACCGCAACGGCTGCGATAGAATTTGTAGCGGATCGGGTTCTTCCTGTAATAGTGCTGGTGATATTCTTCGGCAGGGTAGAATTCTCCGGCCTGCACGATCTCCGTTACGACGGGTTCCCTGAAGGTCTTGCTCTTTATCAGTTCCGCCTTCGACTCCAACGCCAGCCTGCGCTGATGCTCGCCGTGATAAAAAATTGAACTCCGGTACTGGCTGCCGGAATCGCAGAACTGCCGGTCTTTCGTGGTCGGGTCTATGTTATGCCAGAAGACGCTCAGGAGTTTCTCATAGCTGACCTTTGCCGGATCATACACTATCCGCACTGATTCGGCATGTCCGGTCCCCCCTGCCGAGACCTCTTCGTAAGAAGGATTTTTCTTGTGACCGCCTGTATAACCGGCGGTAACGGAAACCACACCCGGAAGCTCATCAAACGGATGCTCCATGCACCAGAAGCAGCCTCCCGCAAAGGTCGCTTTTTCATAGCCGGCGGCCCCGGTATACTCGGCGGCGGAGAGCATGACCGACAACCCGATTATCGCGATACGGGCCATTTGCATGGCGCCTCCTTTTATGATGTTACTGTTTCGTGGTCCCCACGAACCGCAGGGCGGCCGAATTCATGCAATAACGCAGACCCGTCGGTTTGGGACCATCATCGAACACATGGCCGAGGTGCCCTTCGCAGCGTCTGCAGAGCACCTCAGTCCTCCGCGAAAAAAGGGTGTTGTCAGCTCTGGTGATAATGTTCTCGGGGGCAATGGGCGCCGTATAGCTCGGCCAGCCGGTGCGGGAATCGTATTTGTCCTCGGACCTGAACAGATCGAGCCCGCAGCCCGCGCAACGGTATACCCCGTGCTCATAGTGCTTGTCGTAACTTCCCGTAAAGGCACGTTCTGTCCCCTTTTCACGAAGGATCCGGTACTGCTCCGGGGTCAACAGCTTTTTCCACTCGTCTTCGGTCTTTATCACGGTCTCACTCATGATCTAGCCTCCCTTTTCAGAGGAATAGACCCTGATCGGAGACGGCGAGGCCGAAGCGGCCGTCCCGTCCTTATTTTCCATCGCGCATGCGGAGGCGACGCCGCAGGCGATGATACCTGTCAAAAATATCCTCCTTAATATTCCGGTGTATATCATCCGAGACCTCCTGCTATTTTCATTATAGCCTAATTTTAGAGCATCGGCATCCGCCCTGACGATACACTGTCAGAGGGCGTCTCTTTGGCCGCGGAGGCGGCGCTTACTTTCAGGAGCCTGAGGGAGGCTGCCGTCCCTCACAGGCCCTGCCTCTCAAATTGAAAAAAAACTTCAACGTCTTTTTCACCTTCTCCGAAAAGATCCTGCCTGAGAAGTAATTGCCGACGACCCGCCTGTTTATCTCGGCAAGCGTCGGATAGGGGTGCACGGCCCGCGCCAGGACGGAAAGCCTCACCCCTCCGTTGAGCGCCGCCACCCATTCGCCTATCAGTTCGCCCGCGCGGGGCCCCAGTATCTGGACTCCAAGGGGTCTTTCCCTCTCATCCAGCAAAAGCTTGATCAGGCCGGTCCCTTCTCCTTCGGCCAGCGCCCTGTCGTTCATCCTGAACTCTTCGGTCCAGGCGACATACTTCAGCCCGGCCCCCAGGGCGGCAGTCTCGTTCATCCCGATATTCGCTAGTTCCGGGTCGGTATAGGTGCACCAGGGGAACAATCGGTAATCGGCCTTCCGAGGCAGGTGAAGGACCGCGTTCGCCAGCACGACCCCTCCTTCATATTCCGCCGCGTGCGTAAACTGGTATCTCCCGGTCACGTCTCCTGCCGCGAAGATATGTTTCTGCGTCGTCCTCAGTCTGTTGTCGAGCCTGGGCCCGCTCCGGTCATACTCGACCCCGGCATTTTCGAGCCCCAGCCCGCCCAGGTTCGGCTTCCGTCCGACTGCAACCAGGACCGCTTCAGCCCTGATTACCCCGACCGTGCCGTCTTTGTTCCTGACCGTCAATTCCCGTTCATGCCCGAGGTCTTTGATGGAAAGCAGGGACGTATCGAGATGGTACCTCACCCCTTCCGCAATGAGGACCCGCATAACGGCATCGGCCATGTCGGCGTCCTCCCGTCCGAGGATACGGCCGCTCCTTTGGATGACGGTGACGTCCGAGCCGAGTCTGCGAAAGGCCTGCGCCATCTCGGTCGAGATCGGGCCCGCGCCGATGACGATCATGGACCTCGGCAGACGGTCGAGATAGAAGATGTCCCTGTTTGTTAAAAAAGGCGTCCGGTCCAGCCCCTCAAGCTCGGGCACCGCGGGCGACGAACCCGTGGCGATGACCCAGTTTTTGGCCGATATCTCCCTGCCGTTAAGGCTGACCGTATGTTCGTCCCTGAATACCGCATTGCCGAACTCGACCTTCACGCCCAGACCGCAGAACCGCTCGACGGAATCATGACCCTGGATGGCGGCGATGACCGACCGTATGCGGTCCGAGACGTCCCTGAAGTCCACGGGCCTTATCTCATGACCGGGGAGCCCGAATTTCGGGGCGTTCTTCATAAGGTGATAGACACGGGCGGTCTTTATCAGCGTTTTGCTCGGGACGCAGCCGTAATGGAGACAGTCGCCCCCCAGCCTGGCCTCCCTGTCGATCAGCAGCGTCCTGGCGCCGAACCGGGCCGCGCCCGCGGCGACAGTGAGGCCAGCCGACCCTCCGCCAAGGATCCCGATATCGTAGTCGAAGCTGCTCATGCGGTCCGCCTTTGCCGGCCTATCTTTTTCCTGTAGAGCGAAAGTATCCTTTTGGCGACAATCGGGAAGACGCCGAGGACCGAAAATGCGATGATCAGTCCAGGGGAAAACACCCCCGAGACCGATTCGACCTTCGCGAGTTCCCTGCCCGCGTTCACATATACGATCGTCCCCGGCAGCATCCCCACCTGTGATACCCAGTAGAATTTCCGTAGCGGCATCTTCGTGAGCCCCATCACGAGATTAATCAGCCAAAAGGGGAACACGGGGATAAGCCTGAGGGTAAAAAGATAAAAAGCCCCCTCTTTTTCGATCCCCTCATTGACCGTCCGGATCTTTTGACCGAACCTCGACCCGACCCACTCACTGAGGATGAACCGGGAAGCGGCGCAGGCGAGTGTCGCGCCGATCGTACTTGCGAAAGAGACGACCAGGGTACCGGTCCAAAAACCAAAGAGGCCGCCGCCCGCAAGCGTCAGGACCGCCGCCCCCGGAAGAGACAGAGAGGTCACAAGCACATAGATCAACGCGTATCCCAAAAGTACCATCAGCCGGTGCCCGGCATAGAGGCCGGCAAACCGGTCCTGTGACGCCCTGATCTGAGAAAGTTCGAGATACTGTCCGAGATCCAGTAAGAAGTATGCAGCGACCGCCGACAAAACTACGGAGCCGACTATGATCTTCGGGAAGGGCTTCTTTTTTATGTCGTCTTTTTGGACCAACTCTCCTCCCGCGCCATGACTTTCACCAGTGCACATCGAAATGCGCACTCCGAATCAATTATATCACGCCGGAAATGGGCTGTATCGCGGGGGACGCCGGAATATCAAGATGTGGTGCGATGTTTGCCAAATGCAGAGGCTTTAAGATCGTGAGCCGGGACCGCCTTTTCTTTTTATTGTGTCCTTACATTAAAATCCATATATCCCTCGCGCACGGCAAAGTCTATCTGTACCCTGAGGCCCCCAAGCGAATATTGGGCAGGCGAAGGCATGCCGCCCCAGCCGATCTCTTCAAGGAAGGCCTTCAATGACGGGGACTCTGAATCGACAAGGACCTCATTCAATTTGCCGTCAGGTCCAAAGTGTAAATTGACGGTGGCATTGCCGCCGAAAAAAACCCTTTTATTTACATTAAGGGCCTCCCCCAGAAGCCTGTTTACCCTGACGCCGGCCTGCTGCGCGAAGATTTTTTTATGGAGCATGATGAACCGGTAATAGGCCTCCGCGCTTGCGGACCCGTCTTTTTGCAGGGCAGGGTTTTCGGCCTTTTCGATCTTCTCCGGTCCGGCCGCGGGCCCGGCCTTCGTTATTGACTCCGGAATTATTGTTGACTCCGCAGGAGGACTGCCTGCGTCCTGCTCCGGCAGGCGCGCATCCTCATCCGAGGGCGGTGTTGAGACCATCGGCGGCACGCCTTCAGATTCGCCCATGACTGCCGGCGGCTCTTTGACCGCGTCTTCTCCCGTAAGGTCTACGGAGAGAATTTTCTGGATGTCGCCGGAGAAGCCCCTCGTATAATTCGATACCGCTATCATGAGCAGCAATAGAATCAGGTGAAAGAAAAAAGAGGATATTATTGTTTCTTTAAAGTTCATGGCAAGGATTTTTTCCAGCTTTATTATAACCGATAATCGACCGGCTGCGGCACTAATGCATTGATATTCCGGCCTTCTCTGTAATAATATTTATACCGTGAGACATATCGACATGTTATGGGAGGAGTTAGATGAAACAGCGGGTCCCGATAGTTACTGTGTTCCTTATGGCGGTCCTTTTTTTGTTTTCGGCCTGTTCGTCTGAAAGGCAATTCGTAAGGACTGAACTCCATTTCAGCCTCTGCAAAAATGAGACCTGCGCTCGTGACGCCGATTTCATCGCGGACTCCGAATGGCAGTATTTCGTCGACTTTGTCATTGCCCCCAAATTTCCCGACGGCATTACGATAGTCGATGCGCAAAGGGAATGGATCAACGCCCAGAGCAGGAAGATGATACTGGAGAGGTCAAAGATACTTGTGCTGCTCCATAAGGACGGGAAATCCGAGACCGAAGCCATAGAATATATTCGGACGAGTTACAAACAGTTGTACAGGAAGAACTCGGTCATGAAGGTGGACTCGAAGGTCGAGGCGGATTTTTAGAGCAGTCATGTTTCTGAAGATAGGCCACCGGGGTTCGGGCGCGTTTGAGACGGAAAATACCCTCGAAAGTTTCCGGCACGCGCTTGAGCTGGGCGCAAACGCCATTGAACTGGATGTCCGCAGGTCAAAAGACGGCGCCCTCGTAGTAAGCCATGACGATAACTTAAACAGGGTCTTCGGTATTGATCTCCAAATACACAAGGCCACGCTTAAAGAGTTGAAACAGGCTACGGGCGGCAGAATTCCGACTCTGGATGAGGCCCTCAGGTTTCTGGGAAAACGTCCTGAAAAGATTCTCGTCGAACTGAAAGAGACGGGCTGCGAAAAGGAGGCCCTTGTCTCGATAAAGAAGGAAACATCAATGGAAAGGGTGATTATCGTCTCCTTCCACGAAGAGGCGCTCCGCGCCGTAAGAGATGCCGATTCTGAAATCGAGACCGGCCTGATCTACGCGAGACACAAAAATCCGGTCAATACCGCCCTCGGGCTGAAGGCCCAATACCTCCTTCCGCTTTACAGGTTCACCCACAGGAAAAATGTTGAGGACGCCCATAAACATGGCCTCGGTGTGATCGTCTGGACGATCAATAAAAAGGAAGAGATCGAAGATTACATCTCAAAGGGCGTAGACGGTATCGCAAGTGACAGGGCCGATCTGTTCGGGGAGCCTATATGAAAGAAGAGCCTTCAGGCGGGCCGTACTCATTTATGGATATTGCCTCAAAAGAGGCTGAAGGGTACGCCCTGGCCCATACCTCGCCGTTATCGGCGCTACTTGAGGAAGTCGAGGCCTTCACCCTGACATCCACCGCCTACCCCGGCATGCTAACCGGAAGGGTCGAAGGCCGCTTTCTGAGGCTGATGGCGCAGCTCTCCGGCGCGCGGCAGATCGTCGATATCGGCACCTTTACAGGCTACTCGGCCCTTGCGATGGCGGAGGTGCTTCCGGAGGACGGGCGGCTCATCACGATCGAGCATAATCCTGAACATGCAAAGATCGCACAGGGGTTCTTCAAACGGAGCCCGAGTTCGGGCAGGATCACCCTCCGTCAGGGAGACGCGCTCGAAACTCTGAGGACCTTGCCCGATGGAAAGACCGATCTCGTATTTATCGATGCGGATAAACAAAACTATGCGGCATACTACCAGGAGTCGATGCGGATACTGCGGGAGGGAGGACTGATACTTGCCGACAACGCCCTATGGTACGGCAGGGTCTTTGATCCAAAAGACGACGACAGCCGCGCAGTGGCCGCCTTCAACGATATGGTGAATTCGGACACCCGTGCAGAGAAGCTTTTCCTTACGGTCCGTGACGGGATATACGTAATCAGGAAGCGCACGGGGGCCTGACGGAAATGGCTGTGCAATGTCCCTCATGCGGAAGGGGTTACGATGTCACCCTGTTTGAATTCAGCAGGTCCATTACGTGCGCCTGCGGAAAGACTGTATCGTTCAGGCATGAACAGAAGACGGATGAGAAGGGCATAAGAGAGCAAAAAACTGATAGTTCAGGAGAGCAAGAGAGCAAAATACGTTAGCTTTCTTCGATTCTGCCCGTTTTCGCTCCCTATATTCGAGCGTGGCTTCTTTGCCACCCTGCCGATAAGCTGCATGATGCTCCCTATTGCATTTTTGGCAATAGATCCTATCATCTCTCCGGCCATAAGAGAACTCAGCTAAAGGGAAGTTTTCCCCGCATATTTTACACTGCTTATGCGCAGCTCTGGTTTGTCGCTGTTTGCAAGTCATGACGCCATCCCTTAAGTTATTGATCTTGATAAGGCTATAAAAATAGCCTGCCCCCTTTTCTAATCTGCAAAGAAAATTCTGCGGATGGAGTATGCAATTTTTCAGACACTGTCTGAAAAATTCGGTCAGATGGCCAGTAAAGAAAAAACTTTCTCATCTGACTTAGATTGACGGGGCCGAAGCCGCGGCCAAAGCGGCCGGTCAAATCAATAGAAAGCTGAGCTATCAGCTCTTCTCCATAGTCAGCCTTCTTTTTCCCCTTCTGTTCATACTCCACGATCCTCCGTCCAATTTCCCAGTAAGTCGCCGTCATGAGAGCGTTAGTCGCACGCACAGAAGTCCGGCGTGCGGCTTCAAGAAGTTCCGAGACTCCGGACAAGACAGCATCATAGCCGGTCGCCGCTTTCATTTTTGCCGGCAGGTTCTTCTTCGTCATTGCTTAGACCCCTCAGCCAACACTTGTTTTATCTCCGCCATAATCTCAAGAATCCGTTGCTCCTTTTCGATGATATCTTCCACCAGCTTTTCCGGCGGCTGGTGCTCGAAGTCTTTTTTACCGCTCGGATTCTTAATATCCAGGTTAAAGTTGTTCGCCGATCTCATTAAGCGGAAACCGGAGGGCATTGCCGGGGTCAATCTGTGGATACTCAAGCCCATGAAGCATTAGATTCAGCTGGCTAAGCAGGTAAGGCAGAGACTTTGCCTCGATGCCATAATCCTTTGCCTGCTGGAGCCCATCGCCTCGGTTTTTGTAAGAGGCTTTAGCCTCAACGACTGCTATTAAAAAATCCCGCCGGTATCGCAGGAGAAAGTCAGCTCTTTTGGGCTTTTTGCGATGACACTTAGTGCCGGCAACAACAATTCGTCCGTCGGTGAAAGTCTTCTGCTCGCTTATCTGATCGTCATTCCAGCCAGAATCGTAAAGTTTCGGCAAGACATATTTTCGGCAGGTATCCGCTTCGTTATCCCACATTGCGTTTGCGCATCCGGTAGCTATTCAAGATCTAAATCCCCTTATAACTTCCATTTCCTCGCTATTGTATCACACCCCGGGAAAATTGCGGAATAATAATCAGTTATGCTTCGTTGCTCAGATGGGTCCGGGGCAACGCCCCGATATTCCTTTCTACTATCGTTCAATCGATCGCCAAGGATCGAAAGTTACATCCGACTTCCTCATCCCCCGGATGAGCCATGATCTTCCTTTTGTCAGCACCCGGGCTCTCCGGGATGGCCGCAGCATTCCTTGCCGGTTTTTATCTTGATCGCATTGTTTTTAATGAACAGCCGGATCTTATCCTTAAGCGGCATGGGGCCCGAGAGGTTGGTGAAGAAGTCCTTTAGGCCCGGGCGTTTATGGTTGTGTCTTTCTGTCATGCTTTTTCCCCTGCCAGTCTTGCCCCCATTTCAAAGGCCTTCCGGCATTCCAGAGGAAATATCTCTTCATACCTCTTCTTTTTCCTCACGGGATCAAAGCGGGTTGCCACAACCTTTGAATAGTCATCGAACTGGTTTGCGTCGAAACTGCAGATATATTCCGAATACCCGTATATCCTTGTCAGGACCATCTCATGACGGCTGAAGTATTGATCGTATCCCATCTTATGCATCAATTCCTCCGTCACACCCATTGTATAGATAAATCCCGCCCTGACCTTTCCTGGAAAAAGCGACTGCGGGGGATTGGTATATGTGGAATAAGGAAATATCAGCCGCTCCATAAATGATTTCATCTCTCCTGAGACCTCACCGAAATAGATAGGTGAACCCAGGATAATGGCATCGGCCTGTTCAACTCTGCCAAACACAGGGGCCAGATCATCCTGTACGGCGCACCTGCCGTAGCTCTTTCCCCCTATGGTTTTACAGGCAAAGCAGCTTATGCACCCCTTGTAGTCGAGGTCATAAAGATGGACCAGCTCTGTTTCAGCCCCGGCTGATGCGGCGCCTTCAAGTGCCCTCTCAAGAAGGGTCCCCGTGTTCCATTTCTTTCTGGGACTCCCGTTAAACGCCATAATTTTCATACGTTACACCTCTGTTGTCGTGGTTATACTTAAATTATGTCACATATGGGTTATGTTTGGAATCTTACTCAATACATAGGCCTCAATATTTAATTTGACAAGCGCAAAAAAAAGGCGTAGATTGTAAACAAGAAGGGCACAAGTAGTGGTGGTTTTGCTCTTCCCGGCCCGGCATCAAAAGGTCAGGATCGGTTGGACGTACTGCCTGAAAAGAGCAACTTTCAGGCAAGGCTTCACAGTATGTCCTGATCGTCAGGCCAGGGAAGAACAAACGCCACTTTTAAAGCAGAAGAAGTCAGTGCCTTGGAATGGGTTAAAGTTTAGAACCAATACGAGTCCGGGAGCGGGAGCAGGTCGCGGTGTGCATGCCTCCATCAGCGAGGAGGAAGCCTGAAGCATCTGCCGAAGCACCCACACTTAAAAAGAGTCTAACGATACCCTCCCCCAAGGTATTGCACTTCTTTTTTTATTGCCTTATTCTTCTTCTGACTATATGTTCAAGCCACCTATTCCTTAGTATCCTTAAAACGGATATTCGCCTTCCCCTGAACCATCACCTTCCTGGGCCTTGACCGCAGCCAGCACCCTGTCGGCGGTGTCCTTATCGAACTTGACGATATCGGCCCACTTGTCCTGTCCATCTTTATCCTGATACTTGCGCCTCGGAGTACTGATGAAATCATAATCACCCTTTGCCCCGGTCCCGGTCTTGCGCTGGCAGCCATAGATTGTTACTCCGTCAACGGTAATGTCATAAAACACCCCGCCCCTGTTCGTTTTTTTCTCGACTGTAATACTCATACTACCTCCTTTTAAGTCCAGGGCCCGCGCTGCCACAGAGGCAGGGATCGTTTCCGCCTGTTTTCATGATAATCAATTATCAAGTAAATACAGGGATTATTTCAATTAGGGGCATCACCCCTTGGAAACAAGAACATAATGAGAATGGATTCCCGACTACTACCTCGGGAATGTGGGCCCGGTATGGTCGGCAAACCAGTCGGTCAATTGCTTTCCGTAACATGTTCTATCCAAGAAATCTAGTAATGATGGAACTTAAATCGAGGCCGAACTGTTCCATGTTAAATGCCTTCTGAATAAAGCCGTCCGCGCCGGCATCGTAAGAGCCTTTCTTATCACCCTCCAATGACGAAGCCGTGACCACGATTACCGGTATATGCCTCAGCTGCTTGTCTGCCCGGATCTCGCGCAGGACATCGAAACCGCTCATTCCGGGCATCTTCAGGTCGAGCAGTATCAAGGAGGGCAACGGTCCCCCGCTTCTGAGGCGTTTCAGCGCGACTTCTCCACGGAGGGCCGGTTCCGTCCGGATATTTTGGTCGATTCTCTTTATCAGCATCTTCGAGATTTCTACGTCGTCGGGATTGTCGTCCACGATCAATATCGTATGAAATTGCGAGGTTTTCATGGATCATCCGAAAGTGAAGAAGATTGTGGTCCCCTTTTCCCTGTCGCACTCGGCCCAGACCTTGCCGCCATGGCGGCGGATGATCTGCTCGACTATGGCGAGGCCGATGCCTGTGCCTTCGAATTCGGAATCCCCATGGAGCCGGTGAAAAGGCAGAAACATTTTCTCCGCGTATGCCGGATCGAACCCGGCGCCGTTGTCTCTGATAAAAAAAACAGGCCCTGTTTTAGGCATAAGTCCTGCTTGACTTATGGGACCTGTTTCATCCGCGCTTGTCTTTCCGAATTCGATCCTGGGATCCTTTGTCTTCGAGGTAAACTTCCATGCGTTCCGGAGGACGTTCGAAAGAACGAGTTCGATCAGTCTCCGGTCCGCAAAGACGGTAAGACCTTCCTTGATGTCCGCATCGACCCTTCTTTGCGGATCAGACCTGCGCAGTTCGGAAATTATGGAATCGGCGATCCCGCTCATGTCGACCTGACTGCGATTTATCTCCTGTTTTGAAATCTTCGAAAGCTCCAGAATGCCCTCAACGAGATCATTTGCCTTCGCAGCGCCCCGGCGCACCCGGCCCAGATAGTCTTTCCCTTGCTCGTCGAGCCTGTCGGCATAGTCCGCAAGAACAATCCTTGCGAACTCCGACATGGAGCGCAGGGGGGAGCGCAGGTCGTGAGAGATAGAATAGATGAAGGATTCGAGCGCCTCGTTTGCCGCCGAGAGCTCGGAAACCTTTCCTTCAAGGACCCTGTTTAATCTCATGACTTCGGCTTCCGCCCTCGCCAGCCCTGTTATGTCGATCAGGACGACCCTGCATTCCTGTCCCCCCGAAGAGGTTACAGCCTCAAGGCGCATAAGAGAATCCTGGTTAAGAAGCCTCATCTCGAAGGATTCTTTGCCTTTTCCTTCGAATACCTTGCCGAGGAAGGCATGGAAGGCCTGCCGGTCATCCGCGGCAACGAAGGAATCAAAACGTTTACTTACAAGACCGGACCTGTTTGTGCCAAGAAGACTTGCGCCGGTCAGATTGACTTCCCCGATAATGCCCGCGGCGTCTAAGGTGAAATACCCCACCGGAGCAAAGTCATAGAGATCGTTATATCGCTCAAAAACGGCGTCTATGGCGGCCTTTGCAGCCCTGAGCTCTTCGTTCTGCATCTCGAGTTCGATCCGGTTGACCTGAAGTTCATGGAGGAGTTTCTTTATGCCGGCCTCAGTCCCGGGAACATCGGATGCGGTCCTGCGCTTTTTCAAAGATTCTTCCGCGCGGAGGCGGAGGCCGGTTTTTCCGGCCGCTTCAGCCTTGCCGTTTTTCATGTCAGGTTTTGATTGTTTCATGCGCGGTCTCATTCCGGGCCCTTCAGTTCTTACCTATTTCCCTGAGTTTGCCGGCCGGACCAGATGAAGAAGAACTGATTTACTCACCGGCCTCCGGGCTGACCGCCGGTTGAACTCTCGTTGAACTTTTCCACCGCGGCCCTGGACCTTGTCAATACGCCTCCGGATTTAGCGGCCTCTTTCTCTTCGTGCCCGGCAGCGGAAACCCCGGGCTCCCTGCCGCCGCCGGCTGTCCTGCCGTGGCCGCCTGTCGCCCTCTCAGGAGGACTTTGAAACACCCTTTCATCCCCTGAACGCACTGTCTTTCCAATCTTCCTCGCCTCACTTCCCGTGACTACTCTGAGAACATCAGACTTGGGAATGCAGACCGTGCCGCCGCTTAAGTTAGCGCAGTAATTGTCCTCCGGTCCAAGGTAATAGGAGCTCCACCTGACCACTAGTCCGTCCTTCATAATAAATGCTACAGTGTCGTCCTCTTCCGCCGCGGCCGCAGAGGCAAAAAAAAGCAGTGACAACGCTAAAAAGACCTTTTTCATTCCCATGCTTTATTAATAGCATAAAAAAAAGGACTTTGCCATTGCTCGGCCGTATTGCGCTTATCCGAGAGGGCCTTTCTTCACACCGTATATCTTTAGCAGCTCAAACCACAGTATACTTATTATTCCCGCTGAAAAACAGATTACCAGGTCAGCCGGATGAAGTATCGAAAAATGGAAGAGCTCCCGCAGGAAGGGGACGTAGAGTATAAGGCCCAGAAACAAAAGAGTGCCTCCCGATATCCACCACAGCGCCGGGTTAGGGGAACGAAGGGTCGAAAGGATGGTGCGGGACCAGGAACGGTTCGCGAATATAAGTCCCAGGTTCGCGATGACCAGTGTGGTAAAGGTGAGGGTCCTTGCGTCGGCTTCGCCATGCCCTCTAAAAAACGCGATTACAAAGACCGAGACGACGATGACCAGAACGCTTATGCCCTGAAGGATGCTGAGCCCTATCGACCTGATACCGAACAAAGGCTCGCCTGGGTCCCTGGGCCCGCGCCGCATAATGTCACGCTCCTCGGCCTCGGCCTCGAAGATGATCGAACACGCGGGGTCGATGATCAGTTCCAGAAAAACGATATGCACCGGAAGGAGAATGAGCGGCCATCCGAAGACCACGGGCAGCAGCGACAGTCCTACAATAGGCACATGTACGGAAAAGATATAGGCCATGGCCTTTTTCAGGTTATCGAAGATCCTTCTGCCCGTCCTGACCGCGCCGACTATCGATGAAAAGTCGTCGTCCAGGAGGACGAGCGATGAAGCCTCTCTGGCCACGTCCGTCCCGCGCGCGCCCATCGCGATCCCGATATGAGCGGATTTCAGCGCAGGCGCGTCGTTGACCCCGTCTCCGGTCATGGCGACTATTTCGCCCGTGGCCTTCAGGGCATCTACGATCCGCAGTTTCTGCTCCGGCACGACCCGAGCGAAAATGTTCACCTTCCGGATGCTGAGAAGAAGTTCTTCGTCACTCATGCCCTCGAGCTGAGGCCCTGTGACGAACTCTCCGGTGGAATCAAGACCTATCTGTTTTCCGATGTTCTTCGCCGTGCCCGGATAATCCCCGGTGATCATGATCACGCGGATACCGGCCGAGAAACACTCCGTTATGGCATCCGCGACGAAAGGGCGCACGGGGTCAGCCAGCCCGACCAGGCCAAGGAATTTAAAGGTAAAATCATGATGGCCCTTCGGAAGGTCCGCAGCCCTGAATCCCGCCTTTGCGATCCCGAGCACCCTCAGCCCCTCCTCCGCCATCGCATTGATATGGGGATAAAGCCTCTCTTTCTCCTCATTGTCCAGGTGACAGAGGTCGAAGACGGCCTCCGGAGCGCCTTTGTTAGCGATGACGTAATCCGCGCCGGCAGGAGATTTCCAGACATGGGAGAGCGCCGGCAGTTCATGGGACAGGGGATATTCATGCACCAGAGTCCAGTCGTCATGGAGGTGTTCGGTGTGCGAGAGGGAATATATGCCGAGTTGTCTCAACGCTTTTTCCATCGGGTCAAAAGGGTCTGTTTTACTAGCCAGGATACCGAATTCGACGACCTCGTGGCATTCCTCAGGCAGTGCCCCATGGTCCCGGACGGTGATATCGCAGAAGACGCCTCCCGCAAATATTTTTTTTACCGTCATACTGTTCATCGTCAGTGTTCCTGTCTTGTCGACGCAGAGGACGGTACATGCCCCGAGAGTTTCCACGGCCGGGACACGGCGTGTAAGGACATTCTTCTTCGATATCCTCCAGGCCCCGAGGGCAAGGAAGATCGTCAGTACAACAGGAAATTCCTCAGGCAAAGTGGCCATGGCAAGGGTTATGCCGGCCAGGAAACCGTTCAGCCAGTCGCCCCTTGTGGCCCCGTAGAGAATCACCACGAACGCGCAAAGCGCCATTCCCGCAAGGGCAAGTCTGTTGACCAGTCTTCTCGTTTCTTTTTGCAGCAAAGTATCTTCAGATCCAAGCGTCTGCAAGGACTTCCCTATCCTGCCAAGTTCGGTATCTGCGCCGATGGCGCTGACCTTCGCGATCCCCTGCCCCTGCACTATCAGGGTGCCTGAATATACACACTGCAGGCCGCCTCCGCCGGGACGTTCCATCCCGATGTCGTCGGGACAGGGGGTCTTGCGCACGGGCAGCGATTCCCCCGTCAGTAAGGACTCGTCGACGGAAAGATTTATGCAGGAAATGAGGACCGCGTCAGCAGGGACCCTGTCGCCTTCGACGAGGATGAGGATATCACCGCGAACGACCTCTCTGCCGGCGATACGCCTCTGCATTCCGTCCCGGACCACCATCGCGCGCGGACTGGAGAGGTCGCGCAGGGCCTCCAGCGCGCGCTCCGTCTTACGCTCCTGGTACAGGGTAATCCCCATTACCACAAATACAAAGCAGAGGAGCATCACCGCCTCCCGGACATCCCCCAAAATCAGATATATTATGCCGCAGGCAACGAGGAGCAGAAACATCGGCTCTTTAAGCACATCGAAAGCTATGGCTAAAATACTCCTCTGCTTTGAAGAGGGCAGCTCGTTGGACCCTCCCCGTTTAAGCCTTTCCGCCGCTTCGGCTTCGGAGAGCCCGGTAAGGGCGGTAATATCGACCTCTTTTGACATGATTAATTAATAGTATATTTGAAACGGACATGAGTTACCATGGGATTGATAATTTCTGTTTATTTTTTATGCCTCTTCTGTCAAAATAGTGTGCGTCAAAGGAGGGAAGTCCAGATGGAATGCAACGGACGTTACACATATGCGGTCAGTTTCATGGCAGGCATCTGTTTTATGCTGATAGCGGGGGTTACAAATTTCCCTCGATCCGCATCCGGGGAAACGGGCGAGAATGAGGGGAAGACCCTTTACAAGAGATACTGTGCGGCCTGCCATCCTAACCCCAACAGACTGAGGGACGTAAAAAACATCATCGAACGAATTCGGAACCCGATATCCTCAATGCCGGGGTTCAGCACGGAAAAACTGTCCAACCCCGATGCGGCGAAGATCCAGATATATATCCACAGAGACAAAAAAACAATATAGTTCCATCGTGTGATATTGCATTCAGTACTTAATATGAGCATATGAGCTATCAAGACAGGTCGATTGACAGGGGACCCCGGTGACGTTTCGCGGGGGTCATATGCCGGCGTGGACCACACAAAAAACTGAGACCTCAACAGCTCCGCCATATTTCATTCTCCCGATTTTATGCCTGATTTTTCTTGCCGGCACCGCCACTGCCGGAACCCTGCTCACCCTCCCGGAGCAAAACGAGTATGGCGGTAAAACCACGGAGATTACACCGGAGGCGGGAGAGCCGGGTTCCGAGTCCACACTTAAGGAGATCGTCTTCAGTAATGCCGACGGCAGGCCGATCAGGAAGGAAATTTTCTATAACGACGCCTTTGCAGACAGACATGGAAGTAACAGGAGGATAGACCACTTTGGAAAAACGGGGAGTGCGGTAAAAAGAGAGATATTCTATACCGAAAAGGCCGCGGGTGAAAAGAGATACGACAGGGAAGTCAAGGAATTCGATGAAAGCGGTAAAAAGTTGCGGAACGAGTTCTTTTTTACGGAGAGACTATCGGAAGCCAGGGGTTTCAGCAGGGAGATAGACCATTACGACGAAAATGAGAAGCTGACAAAGGCAGAAATCTTTAATACCGACAGGGGCGCGGCCGAAAAGGGGTACACCCTGGAAATACGCTACTATGACGGAGGCGATAAGGCCGTTATGAGAGAGCGCCACTGGACGACCGGTTACGCAAATTACAACGGGGTCATAAGGTCCCGGGCATACCTCGACGGAAACGGCAATACGTTAAGGGAAGAGCACCTTCATACAGATAATTTTGCCTCTGAAAAAGGGTATATCAGGTCCACTGATTTCTATGATGACCGGCAGAAACCGTTCAAGACGGAGCGTTTCACTTCCGACGCCTTCCCGGGCGTCAGGGGAATTGCCAGGGACATTGTCTACTACGACAGCCGGGGGAATATATCTAAAGTGGAACTCTTTTACACGGACAGGTTTCGGGATGAAAAAAATTACGACAGGTCCGTCGAATACTATGACGGCGGGCCTGGACCTCTCAGGACAGAGCGCTTTATGGCTGACCCGCACGCAGCCGGCAGAGGAATTTCCAGGGACATTGTCTACTACGACAAAAACGGCGCGGCGTATAAAATCGAGAACTTCCACACTGCGAAGTTTGCGGTTGAGATGGGATATGACAGGTCTATCGAGTACTTCGGCCATGACGGGAGACAGTCTAAGATAGAGCGCATCTGGACCGACAGGTCAGCCACTGATAAAGGTCTCACCAAAGACGTCTCCTACCTCGACGGAAAAGGAAAGGTGACGAAACTCGAAATCTTCTATACGGACAAGGTCTCGGGAGAAAAAGGCATCGTAAAATCTTTGTCGGTCCTCGATGGCAGCGGTAAAAAAACCAGAATGGAATTATTTTATTCGGACAAAGCGGCCGCCGAAAAAAATTACGGCAAACAGTTTGTGTATCTTGACGGCAACGGGAAGAAAACCAGGATGGAAACGTATTACACCGACAGGACCGCGTTACATAAGGGGTATGAACGGTTGATATTGTACTTTGACAAAAACGAGAAGCCGCTGAAGGGAGAACTTTTCTATACGAAGAAATTTGCCCGGAACAAGGGCTACAACAAAGAGGTCGAATTATTCACTGACGGTCCAAAATCAAAAATAAAATATTATATGAACAACAGGTTGGTCAAGGCGCCCGCGGCCGAAAAAAAACGAAACAAACCTCTGCGCTCATATTCGGGCGGCAGCCCAAAGTCAGCCCCAAAAAAACCTAAGCAGCATAAAAAGAAAGTAACGGCATAAATAATCTGAGCCCTTGTTTTAACCCGTTATGGGTTCTTCCTTCTCTCCGCCTTCGTGATTCAACCGGCTTCTTCAGGCAGCCCTTCAGAAGCTGTGAAAAAATTGCTTTTGGCGAACTCCGGTTCCCATCTCCGTCTGGGGAAGCACCGCCTATGAAGCGTCAGCACAAATCTCGGCGGCACATATCATAATGCTTAGAGGTCATAGGGGTGTGTTTTGTGTCAATTTCTATGCTCCCATAGCCATCCTTATTCTATCGGGTTTTATGTTGACGCATATTTCACCTTCCACCTGAGACGAATCCATTGTTTGATGTTGCAAGTCAGACAGGCCCAAAGGGTTTCCATGCCCGCCTTTATCAACCCTCGGACACAGAATTGGCGAAGACCGATTTTCTCCTTGAGCCATGCATTGGTGAATTCAGCAACTGCTCCCCTTCGCTTGTATATCAGCTTTGCCTCTTCAGTCTGCATTTTTTCTTTAAACGCAATTACTACGGGATCGTCCACACCCCGCACAATCGTGCGCCCCTTGACCGCATTGTGCGGACAGCATTTATCCTTTACCGAACAGTTCCCACAATCCGTAGCATTTGCCCGGTACTTGTAATTCGTTCGCCCCGGCTCTTCCTCTGTACTGTCATATCTGAGTTCTTTGTTGCAGGGACATATATAGGTATCCGTGACAGGCTCATAGCTGAAGACGCCAGGGTAATAAGCAGGGTCTACGCCCCTGCGGTTCATCTGGGCCGCTATCTGGGCTGCCCCATCTCCGATTGATCCGATAAAGTCGACGTTTTGTTGCTCAAGCTCAATTATGTTAGCCCTGCTGGTGTACCCGCCATCTGTTACCATCTGCTGCGGCTTCTCCCCAAAATTCTCTTCTATCCTCTGCACAGACGAAACCAATTCTCCATAATCAACCGCAGCCTGGGTTACTCCAACACCTACAATTATCCCCGCCGCTTCATCCGTCGATATCTGCACGTTATAACTCGGCGCATATCCCCCATTGCCTTGTTTCATTATTCTGCTTTCGGGGTCGCTTTCACTTACGCGCGCCCCGGCTTTAGCCGCTGCTCCCGATTTAGTCTGTCGTATCTTCTCTAACTCCTCCAAAGCCGACTCAAGCCTTTGTTGTCTTTCTCGGACGGCACGTTGGCGAGCGGCCGCCACCTTAGGACTTATCTCCTCCGCAGTTTCAGGATCGCCCAACTCCCTTACTTGACGCTCCGCTGCCTCCAAGTGTTGCCGTACCGGTTCCTCCCGCCGGTAACTGTCAGAACCGGCACAGGCCTTCACTTTCGTCCCATCGTGCATTACCCGTTCTAACGTGATCAGTCCTTCCGCGCTCATCAAACCAAGAGCTTCCGTGAACAACTCATCCAGGGCTTCCTTATGCTTGATCCGAAAATCAGTCAACGTGTGATAATTGACCGGTTTCATACCGGTCAGCCACTGATACGCCGGAGTATAGTCGCATAGCCTGGATATCTCACGGCCTGAGCTTATGCCTTGTGCATATGAGTATATCCATAAACTGGCAAGCAGCCGGGGATCTGTCACCTCGCGCCCCGCCACTCCTTCTATCGCCCGTATAGCTTTATAAAATCCGCCTAAATCCATCCGCCCGACAAACTCCCATATGGCCCGCACCTCATGATCTTCCGGCACAAGCTGCTCTACGTCTACTGTCCTTAGGAGCAATTGCTGCCGATTAATGACCTGAACTCTCGGCTTCGCCACAGAGTCGCCTGATTTATCTTCTCCTATGACCAGTTTCCTCTTGTCACTTCGCATTTTTACGCGCTCCGGTTTTATGCTGCCCTGCATCCAACCGTCTGATTGTCAGTGTTTGCTTATCTTCAACCACCCACTCTATGGTTTCGCCCTTCTCTATCTCAAGCGCCTGCGCCAAGGGTGCAGGACAGATTAAGTAATACTGACGGTTCTCGTTGCTCCTTTGAATAACCTGCACTTTTGAAATATAGCCCATCTCTATTCCTCCTCTGTTGAATACTGACGGTTCTCGTTGCTCCTTTGAATAACCTGCACTTTTGAAATATAGCCCATCTCTATTCCTCCTCTGTTGAGATGGCATTATTATACCATAGCTATATAGCTATGTCACTGTTCTTTAATTTTTTCACAGCTTCTGAAGGGTTACTTCTTAAGAATAAATGAATTGATGTTTTGACCTTCCGAATGTAAAATTAAGTCATCAACCGATTCCCCGTAACAAAGGAGGACAGACAATGAAGCGCAGGGATTTTCTGAGGGCGGCGGCCCTTTCCACTGCGGCCGTTACCGTTACCGCGGTCCAGGCCGAGACAGCGCCGGAGCCCGCCGCGGTAAAAAGTTACCGGGCTATCGGCAACACCGGGCTCACTATGAGCGACATCTCCTTCGGGGCCGGAAAATTGTCCGCGGCGTCCATGGTCCTCCGGGCAATCGACAGCGGTATAAACTACTTCGACACGGCCCCGGACTATGGCCAGTCGGAAAAAACTATCGGCGAGGCGATGGCCAGAATTAAGAGGGACAAGGTCATAATCACCTCAAAATTCTGCAGCCCTCTGCCTTATCCCGGCCATCTGCCGCTCGGCGCAAAGAAGAAAGACTATATTTCGGCGGTCGAGGCGAGCCTTTCGAGGATGAAGACCGAATACCTTGATTTCATATTTGTTCACGCTATAGGCGAATCCAGCAAGGACCTGGAGACGGAGAAAAAAAGGCTCCTCGACAACGAGATGCTTGAGGCCTTCGCTGCCCTGAAGAAGGCCGGCAAGGTCCGTTTCCTGGGGACTTCCTCTCACGGCCCCAGCAATATGGAGGAACTCCTCATGACGGCGGTCAAGTCGGGCCATTTCAATGTTATACAGCCGGCCTTCAACTTCATGAAATTTCCAAAGCTGCCCGAAGTTATGAAAGAGGCCCATACGCGAGGGGTGGGAGTCATCGCAATGAAGACCCTTGCCGGCGCCAAGGATATGAATATGGATGGTAAAGGCGGAGAATTTTCTCATGCTGCCTTTAAGTGGGTACTTAAGCACCCGGAGGTGAGCGGCCTGATCATTACTATGAAGACCGCCCTTGACATTGAACTCTACCTTAAAGCATCCGGCGCGTCCTTCACCGCATCTGATCAGCGGGTACTCGACCGCTATGCAGCCATGCATTCAGGCGATTACTGCCGGACAGGATGCGGAGACTGCGAAGGGTTTTGTCCTTCGGGGGTAGAGATCGCCACAGTGCTCAGGTATCGCATGTATTTCCGCGACTATTCCATGGAGAAGAGGGCGATGGAGTCCTATGGTCTCCTTAAAAATAACGCCGCCACCTGCCCCGGCTGCGATCAGCCTGTCTGTATTACGAAATGCCCCTATGGACTTCCTGTCAGGGATATGTTGAGCGACGCCCATGAGATAATGTCCTTTTCGGCGTAATGAATTCGCCACCTCTGATCCTGAGGATACTGCTGCTGGCCTTACTCCCGGTCATAGCAGCAGTGCTGTATGCCAGGGGACAGCACTTTGATCCTGCACTGATCGATTTCAAGACCGTCTCTGAAAAGCCTGCCGAGACTCAGCCCGCTGGCCCCCCCCTCGAAGCTGCTGCCACGGACAAGCCGGGCACTGATATAAAAAAGGTTGCGGGGTTCAGGCAGGTCGGAAGGGAACAGCGTTATGTAAAGGACAACCTCTACGAGCATGTAAACGGTCATGCCGAATATTTCATAGGCGCGGGATTTTTATCCCTTACGGTCACCGATTACGTAAAAGAGGATTCCAAGTCAGTTGAGCCGGAATTTCAGGCAGAGGTCTTCGACATGGGAAACGCAATCCAGGCCTTCGGCGTCCTGGCCGATGAATCGGGCGATAACCCTCAGCCTGCGTCTGTCGGCGCCATGGGATACAAAAACTCCGGGGGGATTAATTTCATAAAGGGACGGTTTTACGTCAAGACAACGGTATTTGACCGGAAGATATCCGCGCTCAACTTTGCGAAGGCGATTGACGGCTCCCTGCCCGGGGGCCGGGACTCACTGGCCATATTTTCCAGACTTCCGGATCTGGGTAAGGTCGAGAAAACAAGGTTCATCAGGGAAGGTTACCGCGGACTTGACTTCCTTAGTAATGTAGTCGAGAGGGAGTATACGGCCGGAGGACGAAAAGTCACTGTGGCCATGATGGGTGGCAAAGGTCAGGACATGACCTCGCTGAAGGCCTTGTTCTTCGATTATTTCAGGAAATCAGCCATGCGTTATGAAAAGGCTGAAAGACAAGGGCAGGAATTCTATAGAATCATGGACAAATACGAAGGGAACTGGTTTATGATACCGGGCCGCGAGGCGATATTCGGGGTCTTCGGCACTGAGGATGAGACTGTGGTCGATTATTTTTTCAAGGGAAAACGCAGGGGTTAAACCAGGTATGACGTCCCGAAACTATAAAAAACAACCTGTGCTCAGCAGGAGAGAGCTTCTTGCAAGGACCGCCTCCGTCTGTGGACTTGCGGCCGCGGCAGGAATCTGGGGGTACACTTTTTACAGTAATGACCCTGTTAGAAGGAGCGCTGCAAAGATTCTGACCTTCAGGGACTATCGTACAGACGTCGTGAAAGTCTATCCGGAGCTTGCGGTAGTCCGTGGCAGGGACGCGGAGAAGATGGTCCGTGCCGCCGTTGAGAAAATAGGCGGCATGACCCGCTTTATCAACCCCGGGGAAAAGGTCCTTATCAAGGCCAATGTAGCCTGGGACAGGCAGCCTGAACAGGCGGCAAATACAAACCCCCTGGTCGTGGCGGCGGTGGTACGACTCTGCCTGGAGGCGAAAGCCGCTGCCGTATGGGTAACCGATATCCCCGTGAATGACGCCTACAGGTGCTTTGCGCGCTCGGGGATCGAGGAGGCGGTAAACAGGGCCGGCGGAAAGATCAGGCTTACCGGAGAAAACGACTTCGTATCCACTGACCTGAGGGGCGAGTCTCTAAAAATATGGCCGGTGTCCGGTTTCTATCATGAGGCCGACAAACTCATAAACGTGCCGATCGCAAAACACCATTCCCTTTCAAAATGCACCATGGGCATGAAGAACCTTTACGGGTCTTTGGGAGGGCAGAGGAACCGCCTGCACCAGGACATAAACACCTCTATCGCCGACCTGGCCTCGGCAATCAGGCCGACACTGACTGTGCTTGATGCGACCCGCGTACTCATGAGAAACGGCCCCACCGGCGGAAACCTCTCGGACGTTAAGGCCGGGGACACGGTTATTGCCGGGGTCGATCTCGTTGCTGTAGAGACCTACGGACTGAGGTTCCTCGACCTGAAGGCTGAGGATGTGCCTTTTATCGGGATGGCTGAAAAGAGGGGCATCGGCAGGTCGGACCTAAACGGCATGCGCATAGATGAGTCAAACGTATGACCGGGAAAATACTTACGCTTAGGAACATCAGACGCATCTACGCGGTTTTTTTTCTTTTACTGTTCGTCCTTCTTCTTTTCGTCACAAGCTTCCGGCGGATGAAGGGCTACGAAACGCCGTTGTTTCTGGAACTCGACCCTCTCGTTTCAATAGCGGCATTCTTTACGAGCTGGACGGTCTATCGGGGGCTTGCCCTTTCGCTTATTATTATTGTCGGGACCCTTTTGTTCGGCAGGTTTTTCTGCTCCTGGGTCTGTCCGATGGGGATTATCAATCAGACGGCGGGAAGCATTATAAACAGGCTCAGGGCGGCGGACACTGTAGCGCTTAATTCATATCGTCCTTTATACCGGCTTAAATACTATCTGCTCACGGCGCTTTTTGCCATCTCAGGCCTGGGCGCCCTCCAGACCGGGCTTCTCGATCCCATACCCTTTATTACGAGATCGTTTTCGGTCTCGGTGTTCCCGTCGATCAATCTGGGGTCCGGGCAACTGTATCTCAAACAGCCCCTCTTCAATGGCGGAACGCTTATAGGCATTATCTTTATTGCGGTCATCGCGGCCAACAGGTTCCTCCCAAGGTTCTGGTGCCGCGCCATATGCCCGCTCGGCGCGCTGCTCGGGCTTCTTTCCTTCAGACCCCTCTTGAGGATATGGCGTGACGTGGAACGCTGCACCGACTGCAAAAAATGTCTGGGGCACTGCCACGGAGGCTGCGACCCTCACGCGTCGCTTCGCATAACTGAATGCCACGTCTGCATGAACTGCGTTGAAGACTGCCCCGAGGATGCCATACATTACGGGCTTCCCCGGCAAGCGAGCGCCGCTCATCTTCCGCTTGATATCAACCGCCGCAGGCTCATAGAGACGGCCCTTGCCGGAGCGGTAATATTCCCGGTGATGAGGTCGAGCATATCGTCAGGGACCGCTGCCAGGCCCGGCGTAATAAGGCCTCCCGGGGCATTGGCGGAATCAGAGTTTCTGCGTCGCTGCCTTAAGTGCGGTCAGTGCATGAAGGTCTGCCCGACGAATGTCATACAACCGGCGCTCCTGGAGGCAGGGTTCGAGGGGCTCTGGAGCCCCATTCTCATAAACAGCATAGGCTACTGCGAATATAATTGCGTTCTTTGCGGCCGGGTATGCCCGACCGGGGCGATCACCCCGCTTACGATCGGAAAAAAACTGGGGACGGAAGCGCCCCAAAGACCTGTCAAAATAGGCACCGCTTTTTACGACAGGGGAAGATGCCTGCCGTGGGCCATGAACATAGACTGCATCGTCTGTGAAGAGGTGTGTCCGACGTCTCCAAAGGCGATATGGTTTGAGACTGTCGAAGTTCAGCTCAGGGACGGTAAAAAAAAGACGCTGAAACGCCCGGTCATGGACCCTAAACTTTGCATCGGCTGCGGGATCTGTGAAAACAAGTGCCCTGTGCGTGATCAGGCGGCGGTGAGGGTCACGTCGATCGGCGAGACCCGGTCGTCTTCGAACCAGATGATGCTCAAGTAGGGGCGAATCTTGTGTCCGCCCTGTCCGCGACATTCGCCTGTCCGAAGCCGTCAGGATCAAAAACACAGGGCGATCACAAGGATGCGCCCCTACAGTCTATTTTTTCTGAAAGGTCAGAGTCTCGGACTCTTTGAGTGAAAACTGCTTCAGCTTCCCGTCGATCTCTATTGTATAGTCCCCGGGCGGAAGTTGCACCGACGGGGCTGTATTACTGAGCGTCTCGACTACATCGCCTCCCGGCTTTCTGATCCTGTGTCCCTGCGGGGTCGCGCCTTTTAAAATGACCGTGCCGGGCTTAAGTACGATTTTTGCCCCCTGTCCCGCGCTGACGGGCCAGACGGTCTTACCGAAGAAAATATCGTATTCACCCGGCGCCAGAACTATAAAATCTTTCGCCTGGCTGATCTGGCCCAGTTCCTCCCCCGTCTCCCGTTCGACGACTTTATGGACGCCGGAGGAAAGATGTTCAATCTTTATGACCGCCGGTCTCAGCACGGTAGTCTCTCCGGGACTCACCTCGACACTCTCCCAGTAAGACTTTCCGATCCCGACCGTGTAAATCCCGGCAGGAAGCTTTAAAGGCGCTTGTTGCGGCATAAGCGCGCCTGCCTTCTCACCGGTCTCGGAGTTTACCACCACACTGCCCGAAACATCGGCCCCTTCGACCGACAACCGGCCCTCGCCTTTTTTCCTCACTATCATCCCCCTTGACGTCTCGACGGCGGACTGAAGCGCCCTAGCCAGCTGGCCTGGATCCTCGGCGCCAAAATATCTCCCGCCGGAGACCTTCGCTATGCACTCAAGCTGGGTCCGCGCCGCGTCGTCGACCTCGAGCCCAATGGTATGAATTACCAGTTTTGTCCTGTCTTTTGTCAGCCCCTGGGCAGTGCTGCACGGGTCCCCCTGGCAGGTGTCCTTCCCGTCGCTTACCAGCACAACGACCGTCTCTCCCTTGAAATCCGGAGGGAAGTCCCTGACCGCCTCGGACAGGGCCTGTGACACAGGCGCGGACCCCAGCGCCCTGAGCCCGATCGTCTGGACAAGCATCTTTGTGACTATCCCGATCAGGGGTGAGAAACCTGTCAGTGCCCTGGTGTCCAGGCAGTCGCGCTTTTCCCTTGGAGACTGATGGCCGAATGCCCGAAAAGAAATGACGGTATTTCCATCAAGCCTCATAAGGAGACTCTCGACCGCCTTTTTCTCCGCGGAGAGTTTCATATCGCCTGACTTAAGTTTCTGGTTCATGCTCGAGGAGGCGTCAAGGATGACTTCCACCATTCGCTCTTCCCTGGCGTGAGCCGCGGAAGGGCCAATAATTACAGCCGCGGAAAGGACAAAGAGGTGAAAGACTGCCGGAATCTGACAGCGGAATGTCCTCCAGGCGAAAACCTCTCTCAATATAACCGTCATTTTTTTCATATCCTGACCTCTTTATAAGTGACGCGCGATATTACAGAAAATAAAAGCAGTTTTATAGTTTATATCATTATGAGAATAAACTGTAAATATATAACCTCGTACCTTGTTTTCGTAAATACGCCGTGATATAAGTTAATTGTAATGTTCAGTTGCCTTGCTAATTATATTTTTAATTTTTCGCTTGACAGAAACTTTAAAACAGGATAAAATTACTCTTGTATAATGGAAATAACCCAGGAAACAGATTATGCTGTACGCTGCGTGCTCTTCCTGTCAAGGACGTCACCGGAAAAAAACGTCATGATTGAAGAGATAGCGGGTTCGATGGAGATCCCGCGGAGTTTTCTCGCAAAGATACTTCAGAAGCTTTCAAAGGCCGGCATCGTCAGGTCCTTCAGGGGTGTCCGCGGGGGCTTCAGGCTCACGAGGGCCCCTCTGGATATTACACTCCTCGATGTGGTCGAGGCGATCGAGGGTCCCGTGACGATGAACAAGTGCGGCATCGAAGGAAAACTTTGCAACTTCTCCGGTACCTGCACGGTCCACCCGGTCTGGAAAAAACTCAGGACGATCGTTGAGGGGCACCTGAGAAGCGTTAATTTCGAGACCCTTAAAAAACACGGAGGCGCGTATGAACTCCATCGGGATGACCGGGCAGGGAAAAAATGAATAAAGCGCTAAAGGAGGTCAGGTAATGAACGATTATCAGTATGATAATCAGACAGTAACGGGTTTCATAGTTTCCTCCATCTTCTGGGGTGTAGTCGGAATTTTGCTCGGTCTGCTGATATCGGTCCAGATGTGGCGGCCCGAGTTCAATTTCCAGCCTTTATTTACCTTCGGACGATTGAGGGCGGTGCATACGAACGGGCTCGCCTTCGGGCTCGGGGTCGGGGCGATCTTCGGTCTGTCCTATTATATTTTGATGAGGCTCGCCAAAAGGCCCCTGTTGTTCCCGAGGCTTGCAAGAGTTCAGCTCTATTTATTCAACATCGGCATAACCCTGGCCGCGGTGACGCTATTGATGGGCTACACCCAGTCGCTTGAGTACGCCGAACTCGAATGGCCGATCGACATCGCCATAGTAGTTTTGTGGGTGATGTTTGCGGTAAACGTCTTCGGCACTGTCATCAAACGCAGGGAAGAACAGATGTATATCTCTTTGTGGTATATAATCGCAACGGTCATAGCCGTGGCCGTACTCTATATTGTGAACAACCTCTCTATACCCGCCGGGCTCTTTAAGTCATATCACCTGTTTGCGGGGGTCAACAGCGCCAACGTGCAGTGGTGGTACGGGCATAACGCGGTAGGTTTCGTATTTACCACCCCTATACTGGCAATGTTCTATTATTTCCTTCCGAAATCCACGGGCATACCGATTTACAGCCACAGGCTCTCGATCATAGCGTTCTGGTCGCTCGTTTTCGCCTATCTCTGGACAGGGGCACATCATCTTGTGTATACCCCCCTGCCCGACTGGATACAGACCCTGGGCATTGTCTTTACGATCTTCCTTATCGCCCCTTCGTGGGGTTCGGTGGTAAACGGCTACTACACGGTGGGGTCAGACTGGTCGAAGATGAATACGAACTATCTCACAAAATTCTTCATCATGGGCATAACTTTCTACGGACTGCAGACGGTCCAGGGACCTACCCAGGGCCTGAGGATAGTGAGTCAGCTGATCCATTACACGGACTGGGTGCCCGGGCATGTGCATATGGGCACCATGGGGTGGGTGACGATGACGACCGCCGCCTCGATATACTACGTAATCCCGAAAATTTACGACACGGAGATCTACAGTGAGAAGGTGGCAAACATCCACTTCTGGCTCGTGCTCATCGGACAGCTCATCTTTTCGGTCACGATGTGGATTACCGGCATCCAGCAGGGCGCCCTCTGGAAGGCGGTCAATCCCGACGGCAGTTTAAAATATACCTTCGTCGAGACCCTTATAAAAAACTACCCGTTCTGGCAGGTAAGGACCCTCGGCGGCATAATTTTCACGGCGGGGATGCTCTTCTTCATATACAACATCTACATGACCATGCGAAGGGGCAAGACCCCTGAGATGGCTAAGGCTTAGGGGGTGCGTATGTCAGGCGGAATCTACAGTAAACCGATAGCCTTTGCGATCACTGCCACTGTCGTAATCCTGATCGGGACCTCGGTGACGATGTTTTATCCGATGATGACCGTCCAGATGCATCCTAAACTGGACAGCCTCAAACCCTTTACCGCTCTGGAGCTCGCGGGCAGGGACATATATCAGCGGGAGGGGTGCGTCAACTGCCATACCCAGACCGTCAGGCCGCTTAAGACCGAGGTGATGAGATACGGCGAGTATTCCAAGGCCGGTGAATTCGCCTACGACCGCCCGTTTCTATGGGGCTCGAAGCGTACCGGTCCTGACCTTGCGAGGATAGGGGCCAAATATCCCGACGCCTGGCACGTCAAGCACTTTTTGAGTCCCCAGTCGATGTTCCCTCAGTCGAACATGCCCGCCTATGCCTTTTTAAAAGACGCGAGGCTTGACCCGGAAGCGGTCGAGGCGCATATGAAGGCCCTCGGCTTCCCTTACTCTCCGGGGGAAATACAGGCCCTGAAAGAAAAGACCGATATGGACGCCCTGGTTGCGTATATGCAGGTCATCGGAGCCGCCGTTAAAAAGACTGCGGCCCCGGCAGTGGCGGCGGGAGTCATAAAAGAGACGCATATTCCGAACCCCCTTGCCAATGACCAAAAGGCGATAGCAAGGGGCGCCGAACTATACGCAAAGGAATGCGCCTCCTGCCACGGCCCTGACGCAAAGGGCGACATAGGCCCGAGCCTCGTCGACGACGAATTCTTCTACATAAAGGGTGATCTGCCCGACGACGACTACTTTGAGGTCATCAATAACGGGACCTCCGAGGGGTCCGTTGAGGATGGACGCACGGCCAGAGGCGGAATGCCCGGTTATAAGGACAGTCTCAAGAAAGACGACATATGGTCGATCGTGGCGTTCCTCAGGTCGAAAAAGGCTGAATAAGGATCCTAAATGGGAGGAAATATGACGGATAACGGCGACAACATCGAGGCATTTGAGGCTAAAGAGACATCGCGAAAACTGCCCGTGGGCTGGCTCGTTCTGTTTTGGGGCCTTATACTCTGGGGTATCTACTATTTCGCGGCATACTCGCCGGCCATAAGCGGGTGGACCCAGGAAAAGGCCTATCAGGAATCGGTGAATAAATAAGAGATAACTTCATAATAAGTCCTGATTTCCCTCTCCTTTGAGGGAGAGGGTCAGGGTGAGGGAGATAATTTATGGATATTTCGATAATGGCCACAATCGCATTTACTGTTTTGCCGACCGCTGCGGCGATATATCTTTATTACATGGCCAGCAGGAAGAAGTAACGGGCCTGCCATGAATGCCCAAAGCGCGGCCTATTTTATATTCGGACTCTCTCTGGTAATACTTTTTGGAGTCATTATAGGCTTTTACTATTCCAGAAAACGCACGAAAAAGGTGGAAGAGCCCAAGTACAGGATATTTGACGATGAGGATTGACCGGATCCGGCCGTTTCGGCGGCTGGCCGGGGTCTTACAGGCGACGGTCATCGCGGGTCTTCCCTTCGTAAGGATTAAGGGAGAAAGCGCCCTGCGCTTTGATGTTCCATCTCTGAAATTGTATTTTTTCGGCGCCGCAATCTGGATGCAGGAGTTTTTCATAGTGCTTGCGGCCGTCCTTTTTCTGTTATTTCTCCTCATGCTTGTTACCCTGACTTTCGGCCGGATATGGTGCGGGTGGATATGCCCGCAGACCGTCCTGACCGATCTGACCGGTTTCCTTGAACGCTGGAAACTCAAAGGCATGCCGCTAAATTTGATTTCATTATTGTTCATGTCTGTAATCAGCGCCTTTGTGTCCGCCACGTTAATCTGGTATTTTGTCAGTCCGTATGAATTTTTCGAAAAAATCAGAGACCTTCATCCTGGTCCGGCGATTACCTGGTCCTGGGGCATTCTGAGCGCGGTCATCTTCGCCGACCTTGCGTTCGTCAGGCAGAGGTTCTGCGCCACTGCATGTCCTTATTCGAAGATGCAGTCGACTCTCTTTGACGGGAGCACCATGGTCATCGCGTTCGATCAGAGGAGGCAGGACGAGTGCATGAACTGTTCGGCCTGCGTAAGGGTCTGCCCTGTAAAGATAGATGTAAGAAAGGGCCAGGACCCGGCTTGCATAACCTGCGCCGCATGCATAGACAAATGCAGGGACATGAAGGAGATATCGGGGGGGCGGGGCCTGATCGGCTATTTCTTCGGCCGGCCCGGGCAGGAAAACCCCATAATGAGAAAAAGCGTGCTGCTGATGTCGGCCGCCACGCTTTCACTGCTCTTTTTTTTTATCTATCTGTCTTTAAACAGGACGCCGGTTGACCTCACTGTTTTTCCGGCTAGCGATATCCCCGCCCGGGTGTCCCCTGACGGAAGGACGATCAATGCCTATAGCGTATTTGTAGAAAACAGGTCGGGAAAAGACCTTGAACTGTCCCTGTCGATGTCGTCGGAGACGCCGCGGGGGCTGTTCCGCCTCAACCCGGACACCATCTCGATGGCGGCCGGCGCGCATAAGAAACTGACAATATTCGCCGTCGGGGAAGATACGGGCGCCCATCCGGACGGGAGGGATGTTTCCTTTACGGCGGCCTTCGGCCCGTCTCCGGAGGACCGCGTAATAATTAATGTGCCGTTTAAAATACCGGGAGGACCGTGAAGACAACACTGATTATCGTATCCATCATAGGCCTTGCCGCGGTATTCGGAGCCGTATTTATCGGAAGCAGGAGTTTCGACGGGACCGTCACTGAAAAGCCCTATGAAACAGGTCTCGACTGGGACAGGGCGGCAAGGGAAAAAAAGGAGACGGGCTGGGACGTTACCGTCAACAACAGGGAGCTCAAAACGGGAGAGGTAAAACTGTCTTTGTCCGTTTACGACAGACGGAAGGCCCCTCTCAAGGACGCCGCTGTAACGATAACCCTGAGCAGGCCCGGAACTGCTGCGTATGACCGCCTCTACAAGGCGGACAGGGACCCCCACGGCAGCTATTGCGCGTCAGTCAATTTCCCCCTGCATGGATTGTGGGACATTAATACATCTGTAACTCAGGACAAAAAACGTGTATCATTTAACGAAAGGACATACGTAGAACAAGGAGGCGTGAAATGAACAAAACAACAGTGGGAAGTTCTCTGGCAATGGCGGTCTTGATCACGGGCATATCTTTTGGGGCCGGCCTTCAGACAAAAAACCCCTATGAAGGCAACCAGAAGATGATCAAGGAAGGCCTGAAGATATATGAGTTCAACTGCAAAAGCTGCCATGGTGAAGGGGCCAAAGGCGAGATATGTCCCGATCTTACCACGAAGAAAAAGAAATACGGCAATTCCGACGCCGACCTTTTCGATACGATCGCCAAGGGAAAACAGGGCGGGATGCCCAACTGGGACAAGACCCTCGGGACCGAAAAGATCTGGAAGGTGATAGCCTATTTAAGGAGTATCGAAAAATAGCGGCAGGACCTCTTCCGGCAGCGCTGATGCTTCTTTTTCTCGCCGCGTGCGGCGGCAGGGATGATAATGCCCTGGTGGATTGCGACATCAACTCCGGGGCATGCGTGAAGACGGTCGCCGGCCAAAACATTGAGGTGGCCTTCGATATCGTTCCGAAACCGGTAGCGTCGATGAAACGGCTCGGCTTCAGCGTCAGGCCGGGGGGCGGCCCGGCGGCAGTCCCTGATACAGAGGTCGTCCTCGACCTTTCGATGCCGGGAATGTACATGCACGACAACAGGATAAGGCTGAGGCCTAATGCGGACGGCAGCTATGAAGGAGAAGGCGTACTCCCCAGATGCACAAGCGGCAGGAGGCTCTGGAAGGCCGAGGTCATTATGCAGAGGAAGGACGGCAAGGAAAAAGGTCCGGCCAGGGCGTCCTTTATCTTCAGGGTCGATCGATAGTGGAAGCCGGATATTTCCTGGCCTTTTCTACCGGCCTGCTGGGGGGATTCGGTCATTGCCTCGGGATGTGCGGGCCCTTTACCGCATCCTATGTGCTTCATTGCGGCCCGCGCCGTCTATCACTGACTGCGCTCATTCCCCAGATCATCTTCAATACGGGAAGGATAACTACCTATACCTTTATAGGTTCGATGGCCGGGCTTGGAGGATCGTTTCTGAACCTGGCCGGTAAAATCGCCGGCCTCCAAAACGCAATAGCGATAATCTCCGGGGTCATCATGGTCCTTGCAGTACTACCCTCTGGGACTTCTGATTGGGTTCATGCCCTGCGGGCTGTCGTATTCAGTATTCATAGGCGCTGCCGGTTCGGGGGGGATGCTTCGGGGGGGCCTCCTGGCCCTTTTGTTCGGACTGGGCACAGCCCCCGCCCTCCTTTTATTCGGGTTTGCGGCCTCGGCAATCGGCATGAGGATGAGAGGGATTCTGTATTCCGCGAGCGGCCTGCTCGTGGTTCTCACCGGAGTGTTGTTCATCATAAGGGGTATTTCCTTATATGTATAAGTGCGACCACTGCCTGCGGACCTTCGCCCCGAGAGATGCGGTGCATCTCGAAATCGACGGCGCCCCTAAAGTCTTCTGCTGCGGCGGCTGCTCAGGTATATACCTTCTGATACACTCTGAGGGCCTCGACAACTTCTACAGCAACAGAAGATGGAGCGAAACCGGCATCGACACCCTCCTGTTCGAAAAAGAGATCGACCCGGGACCTTTCGAAGCGCAGGCCAGCGACGACGGGGCATATAAACAGACCGATATCCTGATCGACGGCATTCGCTGCGCCTCATGCGTCTGGCTTAACGAGAAGGTCCTTTCAAGGACGCCCGGGATAATGAAGGTAAATGTCAATTACGCGACACACAGGGCCCGCGTGTCATGGGACCCTGCCGTAACGGGGATCGGCGCGGTCTTAAAGAAAATCCAGTCTATCGGATACATGCCGAAGCCTTTCTCCCGGTCCGGGCAACTTAAGCTGAGGGAGACCGAATCAAGGGAGATGCTCGTAAAACTCGGCACCGCGGGGTTCCTGTCGTCCCAGCTCATGATATACAGCATCGCACTCTATGCCGGATACTTTCAGGGCATGGACAGGACCACGAAGACCATACTTGAGGTCATCGCCATGTTCCTTACCGCCCCCGTTATCTTTTATTCCGGAGGCGGTTTTATAAAAAGCACTCTGACCGGACTGAGGCATTTCAGATTCAATATGGATTCCCTGATCACGATCGGGACCCTGTCCGCGTTTTTTTACAGCATCTATGCCATGACAAAGGGCGCGGAGGTGTATTTCGACACATCCGCCATGATCGTGACCCTTATACTCCTTGGGAGGTATATCGAGCTTTCGGCAAAAGGAAAGGCCTCAGAGGCTATCGACAGACTGACGGACCTTGCGCCCGCCGAAGCCAGACTCATAGTGTCGGGCAAAGGGATGGAGACGGAAAGGCTCAGGGTGCCGCTGGCCTCTTTAAAAAAAGGCGACCTTGTCGAGGTGGCACCGGGAGAAAGGGTCCCGATTGACGGGGTTGTAGTCGGCGGCAGTTCCGAGGCCGACGAGTCGATCATCACCGGGGAGTCACGGCCGGTGCCCAAGGGGCGGGGCTCAAAAGTCATAGGAGGGAGCATCAACCTCTACGGGTCAATAAAGCTGGAGGTCACGGCTACGGGCGAGGAGACCATACTTTCGGGCATAATCAGATCGGTCGAAGAGGCCCAGTCGGCCAAACCGCGGATCCAGGGCGTCGCTGACAGGGTCGTAGGGATGTTCGTCCCGTCCATGCTTATTCTGGCCGTGATAACGGGCCTGTATCATATGGCCTCCGGGCAGTCGGCAGAGAGGTCTCTGATGACCGGGGTCGCGG
Organism: Nitrospirota bacterium; assembly: GCA_016215155.1. Classification (GTDB taxonomy): domain Bacteria; phylum Nitrospirota; class Thermodesulfovibrionia; order Thermodesulfovibrionales; family UBA6898; genus PALSA-1316. The sequence goes on along the minus strand of JACRLQ010000021.1, from coordinate 1,999 downwards.
TGCTCGTAATAGCCTGCCCCTGCAGCCTGGGGCTTGCGACCCCCCTCGCGGTGCTCATATTTACGGGCATGGCCTCGTCGGCCGGGGTCCTGATCAGGCGCGGGGACGCCGTGGAGAAGGCAGGGAAATGCACGGACGTGCTCTTCGATAAGACGGGCACGCTTACACAGGGCAGGCCTTCTCTCAGGGAGACCATGGTCATGGACCCGGATTTTGAAAGGGACTACCTGATCAGCCTTGCGGCCTCCCTTGAGAGACTCTCGGAGCACAGCATCGGCAACGCGGTACTGAAGGCCGAAAGTCTCCTTGAGAAGGCCCGGAACTTTGAAGTCACGGGGTTCGCGGCGGTCCCCGGCAGGGGGATTTTCGGGAGGGCCGACGGAAAGGACGTCTTCATCGGAAACCGGCTCATGATGAACGAAAACGGCATCGCCATGCCGCTCAATATATCGGACATCACCGGCGGCCCCGAAAGGGAAGGAGAGACCGTCGTCTTCATGGGATGGCGCGGAAAACTCAGGGCGGTAATGGCCGTCTCTGATATCCTTCGCGACGAATCGGCGGAGGCCGCGGCACAGCTGCATAAGATGGGGCTCGGCATCTCCGTCATCAGCGGGGACAACGAAAGCACAACCAGGTCGATCGCTTCAAAGGCGTCAATCGGCACGAGCATCCATGAGGCTACACCTGAGATGAAACGCACGAGGATCCTCGAAATGCAGAAGGAGGGCAAAATCGTGATGATGGTGGGAGACGGCATAAACGATGCTCCGGGCCTGACGCAGTCCGACATCGGGGTTGCGATGGGAAGGGGGACGGACATCGCGATCGAAAGCGCGGACGCGGTGATGCTCAGAAACGACCTTCGTCTTGTCCCGTTTCTTATAGGTCTGTCAAAAAAAACATACGCGATAATAAGACAGAATATTTTCTGGGCCTTTATCTATAACCTTCTTGCCATCCCCGTTGCGGCGGCAGGACTTCTCCACCCCGTCATCGCGGCAGGCGCGATGGCCGCAAGCTCGCTGTTTGTGGTCGGCAATTCCCTGAGGATCAGAAACTTCAGGCAGGCAGGACAATAAGACCATGTGGACGATAACCTTCCTGATATTTCTTTCGATCATCCTCGGGATCGGGGCATGGCTGTTTTTTGTCTGGTCGGTAAAAAGCGGCCAGTACGACGACCCTGAAGGGCCTAAATACAGGATGCTGGATGACGATGAAGAGGAGGGGAAAAAGAAAGGGAAGGGAAAGGAAAGTTAGACGATGGAATTACTTACAGTTACAACGACTGCTCCGCAGGTCTTCGTAATTGCAACTGGCGCGGGTTAACGAAATAATCTGAGAGGGTTAACGAAAATTTTGAGCCGCCGTGCCACGAAGCCAAACTGAAAACGTGCCAGGCTTATTCCGTGTATTACTTTGATTTTGCTTTTTGCTTTTGAGGGCGATATGCCGGAATGCCATATATCATACCTTCCGCACTGATGTCTTCATCAATGTCCGGCCAATGCACGCCGTCACCATCGCCGATAATTTCAAAATTTGACCGCTGTCTCGGCGTGGCCTCCGATAAACGCCATGACCATGCAAGCGGCACGCTGACTGTACGTCCATCAACAAATTGAGCCGTTATTGTATCCGCGGTAACTTTTACATCTTTAATTCTTACTTCTTGCAGTTTCACCGCAGTGCTCATGCCATGCCTCCTTTATCCTGTCTTTGTTGTTCATGATTAGTTCCCTTATGATATTTAGGGCACAAAAAAGGGGACAGGCTACTTTATTCATGCTGCCGTCTCCTTCATTGGTCTCCCTCTTCTTCTGATTGTCGATTCCAAGGGCACAAAAAAGAGGGCACAAAAAAGGGGACAGGCTACTTTATTCATGCTGCCGTCTCCTTCATTGGTCTCCCTCTTCTTCTGATTGTCGATTCCAGCCCAAACTTCCGGCAGACTTTCATCAGCCATGTCGCGTCACCCAGCGGCGTCTGTCGATTC
>JACRLQ010000020.1 GCA_016215155.1 Nitrospirota bacterium | reverse complement strand
CACCCGTCCGCCACTAAGTTATCCTTCCGTATTGCTACTTCCAAATAACTCCGTTCGACTTGCATGTGTTAGGCACGCCGCCAGCGTTCGTTCTGAGCCAGGATCAAACTCTCATTAGTTTGATTAGCTACTCATTAAATCTTAAAACTCTTAGAACTAACGTGACCTGCTCTATAGTTTTCAAAGAACAATATTCCCATAACCCGGTGCTCAAGATTTAATAAGGTTTAGAGAACATCTAATGCTGCAAAAGCACTTTCTAATGCAGACAAAAACATATCATATATGATCCTGAAAAAAAAAGCAAATTAAATATTGGTAAAAGCCCGCAAAATAGATAGATAAATATAAAATCCGGAGCGATTCAGCCTTATAATATCCTGTAAACAAAAGATAAATTTAAATTTCGTGCATGAAAAAATTTGTTTCTTTTTCATTGCCCACCGTCGAGCGCGGACCATGTCCCGGAAGGATGAGCGTCCGGTCAGGGAGCGATATTACCCGTATGAAGGACTTTTTCATTGCCTCAAGGCTGCCGCCGTAAAAATCGGTCCTGCCGATAGAGCCGGCAAAAACAGTATCCCCGGTGATGACCGTACCCTCTGTCAAAAGGCATATCCCTCCCGGACTATGCCCTGGTGTATGTAAGACCTGGAACCTGTTGCGCCCCAGGGACAGGGTATCCCCTTCTCTAACATACATATCAGGGTCAGGCGGCTGGACAAAGTCATAACCCCACATAGAAGCAAGTTCATCGGCGTTTTGATAAATCTCCAGGTCTTCCCGGTTAAGGACGATCCCCGCGCCGGTCTTTTTTTTCAGGTCAGAGACAGCCCCTATATGGTCGAAATGCCCGTGGGTACATATTATCCGCTCCAGACGCATACCTTTTTCACTCAGACGGCCCAGGATCAGGTCACTGTCGGCGCCGGGGTCAACGACCATAGCGCCGAGGGTGGCCTCGTCGTATATTATGTAGCAGTTTGCCTGGAGCGGCCCGACAACAATAGTATCTATCTTCACCTTAAATCCTTTCCGTATCTATTATAATATTATAAACCCTTCAATAAAAAATAAGCGGATGACAGAGGATTGCTGATAAAGAATATGGTCACTAAAGGAATAGGAATGGTAGGGCTGATCTCGGCCGTTTCTTTCGAAGGGGACGGGCTTATAAAAAAGCCGGTCAAGGTCGCGGGAAACAACAGCCCGCTTTCAATCTGCTCAGGCAGGATATCAGGGGTCAAAGTCATACATGCGGTCCCGGGGCTCGGCAAGGTCAACGCCTCACACGCGGCGACGGTACTTATTAAAGAGTATCCCCTGTCACTCATTATTAATTTCGGGGTCGGCGGCGCGTACCCGCGCTCGGGGTTGACGATTGGGGACGTGGCCTTCGCCACCAAAGAGGTCTATGCCGATGAAGGGGTACTGCTCGGGAAAGGTCTGAAGACTCTCGATGAAATAGGTATCCCGGTCGTGGTTTCAGGAGGGAGAGAATATTTTAATGAATTTCCTCTCGACCAGGGCAATGCCTCAAAAATTGTTGACTCTATCGTCTCGGCAAAAAGGCCCGGAAGGCATCCAATTAGAATAAAAAAAGGCCCTTTTGCGACTGTGTCGGCATGTACCGGCACATCGGAAAGGGGCCGTCAGATCGAAAAAAAATACGGGGTGATCTGCGAAAATATGGAGGGGGCGGCCGTGGCCCAGATCTGCGTAATGTATAAGGTCCCGATGATAGAGGTCCGCGGGATAAGCAACGTTGTAGAAGAACGAGACCGAAAAAAATGGGATCTTGACAAGGCAGCGGCAAACTGCAGGATTGTTCTGGCGGAGTTCTTCGAGGCCATGGGAGGTACGCCGGATTGAAGGACCTGACTCTGGGATATTCCCCTTGCCCAAACGACACGTTTATTTTCCATGCCATGGTGCATGGGCTGATCGATACCGGTGGACTTTTATTTAAGGAGATACTGGAGGATGTCGAGACCCTAAACGGGATGGCCAGACAGAGCCTGCTGGATGTCTCAAAAGTCTCTTTCCATGCCTTGGGCTACCTGAGGGAGGATTATTGCCTCCTTCGTTCCGGCGGAGCCTTCGGAAGGGGCTGCGGCCCGCTGGTAGTCTCAAAAGAAGCGATGGATATGCGTGAACTCAGGGGCAGGAAGATCGCCGTCCCGGGAGCGCTCACGACCGCATGGCTTCTGCTTCAGCTTTACGATCCTGGATTGAGGGGCGGCAATATAATGATCATGCCTTTTAACAGGATCATCGAGGCCGTAAATAAGGGTGAGGCCGACGCCGGGCTCGTCATCCATGAGAGCCGGTTTACGTATGAGGCGGCGGGGCTTACCAAGATGTTGGACCTCGGCGACTGGTGGGAGGAGCAAACCGGGCTGATTCTGCCCCTTGGGGGCATAATCGCGAAAAGGTCGCTCGGGACGGATTTAGTAGGCAGGATAAACAGGTGCGTCAGAGAGAGTCTGGAGTCCGCGTTTTCCGACAGACAGACGCCTATGGCTTATATTAAAAGTCATTCCCAGGAACTCGACGATGATACAATCAACAGGCATATAGACCTTTATGTAAACCAATTTTCGTTAGATATGGGCGCCGAGGGAATCGGGGCTGCCGAGGAGCTCTTCAGGCAGGCGGCACGAAAGGGCCTGTTGCCAGAATCTTCAGTAGGATTAGTGGAACATCCTTAACAGTCCGTTAACCACCCCCCCGATGATCAGCGCAAAGGATGTGATCAGGGCAAACATCGTGAGGGCCGTCCGCGAACCTCTCTCCTTTATAATCATGAAAAAACTCGCCAGGCAGGGCACAAACAGGGTAAGGGTGATGATGCTCACGATTATCTGGTCTTCATTCATAAGACCCTGCTTCGAAAGTTCGAAGAGTCCGGCAGCGCCGTAGTCCCTGCGGAGAAACCCGAGGATAAACGCGCTGGTTGTCTCCCGCGGGAGCCCGAGCAGGCCCACGATGACCGGGGAGGCGATATGCTCAAGCCAGCCCAGGATCTTGAGCTTATCGAGAATAAAAAGTATCAATGTCCCTAATATAAACAAAGGCACCGCCTCTTTGAGGTACCATTCGATCCGGCTTACCGTCTTCATTAATATATTGCTTATCCGCGGCACCCTGACGGGGGGTATCTCGAGGAAGAAATCCGGCCGTTCCCCCGGGATCACCCGTGAGGCTATATAGCCGGCCAGGGCAAGGACGCAAATAACCGTGCCCATCCACCAGAGCGCCACCTTATATGAATAGGGGCCCAGCATACCAAGGATGACCCCGAGCTGGGCCGAGCATGGAATGGCAAGGGCTATCAGAAACGTGGCGATGATCCGCTCCCTCTTTGTCTCCAGTATCCTTGTGGTCATCGTGGCCATCGTTCCGCATCCAAGGCCCAGGACCATCGGGAGCACCGCCTTGCCGTTAAGCCCTATCGTTGAAAAAGCCCTGTTCGTCATGACGGCTATCCTTGGAAGATACCCGCTGTCTTCGAGCATGCCGAAGGCTATAAAAAAGGTTGCGGTGATGGGAAGTATGATCGCTACGGCATAGGTAAGCGCCATGGTGAAGAGTCCGTATTGCCCTACGAGGAAGTCCTGGATCAGCTGCGACGGCACAATATATCTTACGGCCTTTTCGATTCCCGGGCTGAGGTATTTTCCAAAGATCGTATTTTCGAAGAAGTCGACCAGGACGCCGGCCCCGAATTCACCGACAAACTCATAGAAACAAAAGAGGGTGAAGACCATAAAAAACATGCCCCAGAAAGGGTGCATGGACCACTTCCCTATCCATTTTGCGATATGACCCGTCTGCTGGTCGCCTTTTATCATCACCGCGTCGGTGATCGCCCCGGCGGCCGCGATTCTTTTCCCCGAGATGATCTGCGGCAGGGGCTCCCTGAATCTGGTCTGGGCCTCATCCCTGAGGTCTTCGATACGCTTGATCCTCCCGGCGTCGAGATTTGCATTGAGCCAGCCCTTCAGGCTCTCGTCTCCGCCCAGGACCATAAGGGCCAGTGACTTCTTCGAGATATTGGCCTCGGGCATCAGCAGGGCGATTTTTTCAGCATAGCCCTCCAATACAGCCCCATAATCCGCCCGAATGTCGGCCACGGAGGGAGAAAGCACCGACTCTTTAAGTTTCGAAATGCCTTTTCTCTGCGGGGCTATCGTTCCGACAACACTAAGCTTAAGCGTCTCCTGCAGTTTTTTATAATCGATCTCTATCCCCTTCGCCTTCGCCTCGTCCTCCATGTTAAGCACAAAAACCGCGGGCAGACCCATCTCTGAAAGCTGCAAAAGAAGCATCAGCCCCCTTTTTAGGTTTTTTGCGTCTGCTACAAGGATGGTGCTTTCAGGTTTTTCGGCGAGCAGGAGGTCCCTTGTGACCCTCTCATCCTCGCTCATCGGGATAAAACTGTTCACACCCGGGGAGTCGATTACCAGATATTTTTTGCCGCCAAGCGTAATGTTACCTGTTGAGACCTCTACGGTGGTCCCCGGATAGTTCGATACCGTCACATATTTTCCGGTCAGGAGCCCGAAAAGGACACTTTTTCCTACATTTGGATTTCCTGCAAGTACTATCCTTTTATGGCTTTTATGGTCAACGTCATTCATGTTTTATTGTTTCCTGCATGTTTCACAGTAGCCCTTGATCTCAAGGGAGTGGCTGACGCCGCTGAATTTATGTTTTTTGCATATTTCATCCTGCAGCTGCTCAAGGTATTCCGAATAAAACTCCACGATCCTGTTACAGATAGAACATACCATGTGGTCGTGGTGGGTGTGCCCGTAGGTATGCTCATAGACACTCCCCTTGTCCGTCCTCGTTATTTTTTCGACAAGTCCGCTTTCGACGAGGAGATTCAGTGTCCTGTAAACGGAGGCCCTCGATGCCTTTGATCCGGCATTCCGGAGCCTTAAGTAGAGCTGTTCGGGCCCGAAATGGTCATGCGCTGAAAAGACCTCGTTTAAGACCTCTATGCGCTCTTTTGTGAGCTTGAGCCGTTTTTCGATAAGGAATCGCTGGAATATCTCCCGTGGCATGAGATACTTTAGCTGAAATTGAGATTTAATATCAACTAGTCTTCTTTACGGTCCCGCAAATTTACATTTAAACAAATTTTGTGCTATGGTTTAATCTCACAATCTGGGTTATTATGGACGGATCACCGCTTTGTCTTGCCGGATCTTTATTTATTAGGGAGGTTAACGATGGTCAGAAAGATAGTTCTAGCATACTCGGGAGGACTTGACACATCGGTTGCGATAACGTGGCTCAAGGAGACATATAACGCTGAAGTCGTGGCCTTTTGCGCCGATCTCGGACAGGGAGAGGACCTTAAGGCAGTAAGGCAAAAGGCCCTTAAGACCGGGGCCTCGAAGGCATATGTCGAGGACCTCAGGGAGGAGTTCGTGCGTGACTTCGTGTTCCCCATGCTCAGGGGCAATGCCGTGTACGAAGGGACCTATCTGCTTGGGACATCCATTGCACGACCGTTGATCGCCAAAAGGCAGATAGAAATCGCGGTTAGGGAGGGCGCCGACGCCGTGGCCCACGGCGCCACCGGAAAAGGCAATGACCAGATCCGTTTTGAAATGACATGTTACGCACTTAAACCCGACATAAAGATTATAGCGCCCTGGAGAGAGTGGTCGTTCGATTCGCGCGAATCGCTGATCGACTACTCAAGAAAACATGGAATTCCGGTCACCGCTACGAAAAAGAAACCCTACAGCACCGACATGAACCTTTTTCATATAAGCTACGAAGGAGGCATCCTCGAAGACCCGTGGAAAGAACCCACGTCCGATATGTATACAATGACGGCGCCTCTCGAAAAGGCGCCTGACAAGCCTGAATATATGGAGATAACGTTTGCGGAAGGCAATCCTGTAGGCATCAACGGCAAAAAGCTGTCCCCTGCCAGACTGCTCCAGAGGCTCAATGAAATCGCCGGCAGACACGGAATAGGAAGGGTGGACATAGTCGAAAACAGATACGTAGGCATGAAATCAAGGGGGGTCTACGAAACCCCCGGCGGCACGGTGCTGCACATCGCAAGGAAGGCCGTCGAATCCCTTACCCTCGACCGGGAGGTAAAACATATCCTGGAGGGCCTGATGCCGAAATACGCGGAGATGATATATTATGGTTACTGGTTTTCCCCTGAACGTATGGCACTGCAGACGATGATCGACAGTGTCCAGAAGAAGGTGACCGGGACTGCGAGGCTCAAGTTATATAAGGGCAACTGCATGGTGACGGGCAGAAAGGCCCCGGGGTCGCTTTACGATACCCGGCTCGCCACGTTTGAGGCCGAAGATGTATATAACCAGAAGGACGCCGAAGGCTTTATCAGGCTAAACGCGCTGAGATTGAAGGTGAACAAAGACCTCAGGTGAACAGATGAACGAAACACGATACTGGCTCGGGCTGTCCCAGGTCCCTGACATCGGGCCGGCACTCTCAAAAAGGCTGCTCGCGGTATTTGGTTCGCCCGAAAATATATTTGAGGCCGATGCGAAGGACCTGTCTTCGGTCAGGGGGATCAGCCCCGAGAGGGTCGAAAGTATCATGGGTTTTGGTCTCTGGAATGCAGTGGACAGACAGATTGCCGAGTGCGCGAAAAAGAACATCCGGATCGTTCATTATAATGGTCCCGCTTATCCCGAGGTCTTAAATGAGGTTGACGGAGCCCCTGTGGTCTTTTTTATGAAAGGGGACTATGCGCCCGGGGACAGATACTCCATCGCCGTGGTAGGATCAAGAAAAAATACTGCCTATGGCGAGGTAGTGACCAACCGGATAGCGGGAGAACTTGCCTCGGCAGGGTTTACTATTGTGAGCGGATTGGCAAGAGGCATCGACACCCTTGCGCATAAAAGCGCGCTTTCCAATCACGGACGGACGATCGCCGTCCTTGGCTCCGGCCTGGACGTCTTTTATCCGGCCGAAAACAAAGGGCTTTTGGGAAAGATCGCCGAATCAGGCTGCGCGCTCAGCGAATTTCTCCCCGGGACCCTCCCCAATAAGGAGAATTTTCCAAGGAGAAACAGGCTGATAAGCGGGCTTTCGATGGGCGTTTTGGTGGTCGAGGCCGCGGAATCGAGCGGGTCTCTGATAACGGCCAGATTTGCGGTTGAACAGAACAAAGAGGTATTTGCGGTCCCGGGAAATATCACGTCGCTGAATTCCGAGGGCACAAACTCTCTTATAAAGCAGGGGGCGAAGCTGGTGCTCGAAACGAGGGATGTCATCGAGGAACTGGCCCCCGTACTCAAAGGGTTTATAAAGGCTGAAAACAGATTAAAGGCCGCCCTGTCCGAGGATGAAAACAGGGTATGCTCGAACCTTTCGAGGGAACCAAAACATGTGGATTCCTTATCGAGAGAGGTAAAGATACCTGTGCATAAGATGCTCGAGTTGCTGCTTTCACTCGAGCTTAAGGGTGTGGTGAGGCAGTCCGGCGGGAAAAGATTTTATCTATCATGAGGTGGACACTTTGACAAAAAAACTATTCAGAATGCTTAAAATAATGACCAAGGACATTAAAGAAATGGAATTCTATTCCGACGATATACTCGAGAGGATCAGCTGCGAAGACGCCGACATCTACGACATCGCCGATGAGCTCGCGGTGCTCGAGACCGCGGGCAGTCTTGATGAGGCCGAGCTCGATATATTAAAATCACTGCTCGTTTATATTCTTATGAGAAAAAGCAGCATTGAAAAAGAGGACATCTATGCCCTGATTTTTGGCGGGGGACGGAGGGTCCTGTGGAATTAAGAGTCAAGGAACCTGTCAAGGAGGATGCTGATGAAATCGCTCGTAATCGTTGAATCACCGGCAAAGGCCAAGACGATAAGCAAGATATTAGGCAAGGACTTCGAGGTAAAGGCCTCTGTCGGGCATATAAAAGACCTACCTTCCAAGGAAATGGGCATAGATATCGAGCACAATTTTACGCCCAACTATATCGTGATCCCCGGGAAGGAAAAAGTAATCAGGGACCTGAGAAAATCGGCCAAAGCAGCCGGGACTATCTACATTGCGCCCGACCCTGACAGGGAGGGCGAGGCCATCGCCTGGCATATCGCGGGTGAGATAAAAGACAAGAAGAAAAAGATCTACCGGATAAAGTTCAACGAGATAACCAGGACGGCCGTTCTGAAGGCCATCGAAGAGCCCGAAGAGATCGACATGCACAAGGTCGACGCGCAGCAGGCCAGACGCGTGCTTGACAGACTTGTCGGGTATGAACTGAGCCCGCTTTTATGGAGAAAGGTAAGGCGGGGCCTCAGCGCCGGAAGGGTACAGTCGGTTTCGGTCAGACTCGTCGTCGAGAGGGAACGGGAGATCGAGGCGTTCAAGCAGGAGGAGTACTGGTCGATCAATGCAGAATTTGAGGGGTCTGCAAAACCTGTCTTCTGGAGCCGGTTGTTCAAATATAAAGATAAGAAAGTTGATATCCATGACTCTGAGGCCGCCGGGGCGGCTGTTTCAGATATCGGCGAAAGCAGGTTTGTCTTAAGCGGCATAGACCGCAAAAAGAGAAAGAGGATGCCGTCGCCGCCGTTTATCACGAGCACACTTCAGCAGGAGGCGTCAAGGAAGCTCCGCTTTACCGCTAAAAAGACGATGATGGTCGCCCAGCAGTTATACGAGGGAATAGAACTCGGGGAGGAAGGCTCGGTTGGTCTGATTACCTACATGAGAACTGATTCGACCCGCATCTCGGCCGAGGCCCAGCAGTCCGCGCGGGAATTTGTCGAAAAGACCTATGGGAAAGAATATCTCCCTGAAAAACCGCCCCAGTATAAAAGCAAGGCGTCCGCGCAGGAGGCCCATGAGGCGGTCCGTCCTACATATTTGACGTACAGTCCCGAGGAGATAAAGCAATACCTTACGAAGGAACAAAATGGGCTGTACAAGCTTATCTGGAACCGCTTTATCGCGAGCCAGATGTCGCCGGCCGAATTCGAGCAGACGACATTCGAGATATCCTGCGATACGGAAAAATGCAAGGGGGCGACTGTGTTCAGGGCCTCGGGCAGCGTGATAAAGTTCCAGGGGTTCATGACTCTTTATACTGAGGGCACGGACGACCTGATGGACGAAAGCGAGGCCCTTCTGCCGGACCTCAAGGAGGGTGAGACCCTGAAGCTCCTGAATCTTCAGCCCAAACAGCACTTTACCCAGCCGCCGCCAAGATACACCGAGGCGACCCTGGTAAAGACGCTCGAGGAAAAAGGCATCGGAAGACCGAGCACCTATGCCGCCATCCTCTCTACGATACAGGACAGAAAATATGTACAGAAGACCGACGGGAAATTTTCTCCTACCGAACTCGGGGTTGTCGTCAACGACCTCCTCGTGGAAAGGTTTGCCGAACTCATGGACATAGGGTTTACCGCCTCGATGGAAGAAAAGCTCGACCATATCGAAGACGGAAAGACTAAGTGGGAAAAGATCGTAAAGGATTTTTATAAGCCGTTTCACGCCAAACTCACCGAGGCCCTCGCGATCCCCGGAAAGGTAAAACCCCAGGACATAGCGACCGAGGCGACCTGCGACAAGTGCGGACTGCCGATGGTGATCAGGTGGGGACGACACGGACGGTTCATGGCCTGTTCGGGATTTCCCGAGTGCAAAAATGCAATGCCTATTGATGGAGAAAATCAGGCGGTTGAACCTGTCGATACCGGCGAAAAATGTACCAAGTGCGAGGCCCCCATGATACTTAAGTCGGGCAGGTTCGGGAAATTCCTCGCCTGTTCAAAGTATCCGGAATGTAAGACGACAAAGCCTATCGCCACGGGTGTAAAATGCCCGGAAGACGCAGGCGACATCGTCGAGAGGCGCTCTAAAAAGGGCCGGTCCTTCTGGAGTTGCGCGAATTATCCGAAGTGTAAATTCGCGACCTGGTACAAGCCGGTTAACCAGAAGTGTCCCCAGTGCGGGGCGGCCTTCCTCGGTGAAAAATGGTCTAAGGGCGGAGAGGTAACTTATGTCTGCGTTAATAAGGAATGCGACTATAAGGCCGAAGGCGCCAAGACCGAGAAGACCGATCAGGAAACCTAGCCTTCCATAAATGTTGATTCCGGACCTCTTCGACTGACCCGGTGTAGCGGCAGTAGTTTAACGCCTGAGGAATTTTGTGATCAGGCGGTTTTGAGCCTCTTGATGATTTCCTCAATCATGGCATCTGCCTTGTCCGGCGGCAGGGGACAGGCGCCGGCCCCTTTATGTCCGCCGCCGCCATAATCACTGCAGATATGTCCGCAGTTTGCCTTGCTGGTCCTGTTGAATATATTATGCCCCAGGGTGACGGCGGCGAATTTCTTTTCAGGGCCCCACTGCACCCTGACCGAAACATTGGTTTCGGGAAAAAGCGTATATACCAAAAACCTGTTACCCACAGGCAGACGTTCAACTGTTCTGAAATCGGTGAAAACGACGTTGCCCACCGGCTTAGAGTGCTCCTTTAGCAGTTTCAGGAAGGTGGCATTATTTTCCCTTAGAAGGTCCACACGCTCCTTTACCTCAGGCTGTGAAAGCACTTTATCGAGAGGCATGGTCTTAAGCCATGAAACCACGTTGTTGAAATAGTCCTTGAAACTTCCGATGCCCGAGCGTGAGTCGATCGTGAAGCCGAGCAGGACGACACCCTGGGGGTCGGTAACGTCCTTTATATCAAGCGTAGCCGCATCAAAGCGGTCGGTCTCGCTGACAAGGTACTCATACTTGCGAAGTTTTTCCGAGGAATAATAATCGTATATTACCCGTGCAACGCTCGGGGCCAGGGCATGTCTTCCCCTGAAATTTTCAGGCGGCCTCACATTGCTTGCGGTCAGCTCATGATGGTCGAACCACATCGCGGCAGCAGGGTGATAAGGGAGGTTAGCCATAATGTCATCGGGGGTGATCTCAAATTTTTTGTCGGTGATGTCCTGAGGATGGATAAGTTCCGTATGGTCTATATCTTCCATGGTCGTAATCAGCACAGCGGATGTCACTCCGTCAAGGTCTCCCCGGGTCACAAGTCTCATTATATGCTCCTTTCGTTGCTGGTTCGTTTAAATATAATACGGCAAACGGTCCGGATGCGCAATAACCCGGGGGCGAATTGGTTTAAGTTATTTTAACAACTTCCCCTGACCCTGAAAGTCCAAGGACTTCGAGTTTATTTTTTCTGGTGAGTTTTTTTAAATCGCATTCGAGCCTTCTCGCCTCTTCCGCATTTTCGCAGGGGATTGTTTTGACCAGCTCAAACGGCCTCCACGATCTGACGAATTTGCTGCCGGTCCCAAGTTGATGCTTTTCGACCCTTTTACCCAGATTATTCGTCATCCCTATATATAAAGAATTGTTGCGGCACCGGAGCACATAGACGCACCATGTCCCGCCGTCGGCCTCAGCCGGATTTTCCATGAGCCCTGTCGCCCCTGGCCCCATTGCCGTCTTCACGAAATCAAATCACTTCTTTTCGGAAGGCTGGACCGTATGCCTTATGATCTTCCCTTCGACAAGATAAATCACCATCTCGGCGATGTTTGTTGCATGGTCCGCGATGCGTTCCAGGTACGTGGCGACAAAGCTTATCTTCATGGCGCGGGTAACAGTCGAGGGGTCTTTGACCATGAATAAGGCAAGCTCATGCAGCACGACCTGCTTGAGGTCGTCCACCTCGTCGTCCCGGGTTATGACGTCAATTGCCAGTTGTTTGTCCTTTCTCACAAAGGCGTCGAGGGCGTCCCGCGTCATGCCTTGGGCAATTGATTTCATTTTTGGAATGTCTATATATGGTTTCAATATGGGTTCTTCATTGAGTTCCAGTGCGCGTTCGGCAATATTGACGGCGAGGTCTCCCATCCTTTCGAGGTCCGTCGTGATCTTCATCGCCATGGTGATAAACCGAAGGTCCGTCGCCATCGGCTGTCTGAGCGCTATCAGCCGGATCGATTCCTCATCGATCTCGACATCAAGGGTGTTCACCAGCCGGTCGTTATCGATTACCCGGATCGCCAGTGCGTTGTCCCTTTCAACGAGGGCGTGGACTGAATTCCTTATCGCGTCCTCGACCAGAGAGCCCATTTTAAGAATTTTTTCCTTAAGCTGCTGAAGTTCATCATCAAAAATACTCATCAACCAAACCTCCCGGTCACATAGTCTTCGGTCAGTTTTTCCGAAGGCGCTGTAAATATCTTATCCGTCCTGTCGTATTCTATCAGTTCCCCGAGCATAAGGAAGCCGGTCCAATCAGAAATCCTTGCCGCCTGCTGCATATTATGGGTCACTATGACTATCGTTACTTCCTTCTTCAGGGTCTCGGTCAGTTCTTCGATCTTGGCAGTAGATATCGGGTCAAGCGCAGAGGTGGGTTCGTCAAACAGAAGGACCTCCGGATTTACTGCCAGGGCGCGGGCGATAACAAGTCTCTGCTGCTGACCTCCGGAGAGGTCATAGGCGCTGGCATTAAGCTTGTCTTTTACCTCGTCCCACAGCGCGGCATTTTTCAGCGCCCGCTCGACCTTCTCCGAAAGCTCAGGCCTCTTTGAGACCCCTTTAAGTTTCAGGCCGTAGGCTATATTATCAAAGATGCTCATTGGAAATGGCGTCGGTTTCTGAAAGACCATGCCTATCCTGCTTCTGAGACTGATCAGATCCATATCCGGACTGAGAATATCGTCTTTTACAAAATGGATCTCGCCCTCGTACCTGTTGCCGGGATACAGGTCATGCATTCTGTTGAAGCACCTCAGCAGGGTCGTCTTGCCGCAGCCGGACGGACCGATCAGGGCCGTTACCTGTTTGCTGCGGACCGGCAGGTTGATCTGCTTCAGGGCATGAATTCCACCCGCGTAATAGAAATTCAGTCCTTTTACTCTCAGTTCTATCTGCTCAAGCACTACTTATACCTCCATCTGATTATGACTCGGCCAAGAAGCGTCAGCATCAGTATAAAAAACGTGATAACGAATGCGGCCGCCCAGGCCTGCGCGTGCCAGTTGTCATACGGTCCCATCGCGTACTGGAATATCGTCACGGTCAGGGACGAGATGGGCTGTTTCATGTTCATCGAGAAAAATGAATTGTTGAACGAGGTAAAAAGAAGCGGGGCCGTCTCACCCGCGACCCGTGCTATTGAAAGTATAATCCCGGTCAGGATGCCGGTGGCCGCGCCGCGGTATACGATCTGTATAATTACCTTGTAATAGGGCGCGCCCAGGGCAAACGCCGCCTCGCGTAAAGACCACGGCACCAGTGAAAGCATATTTTCGGTAGTCCTCAGCACAACGGGGATCATTATGATCGCGAGGGCCACGGCCCCCGCCCACCCGCTGAAATGGCCGGCCGGCTTTACGAGTATCGCGTAGATGAACGTCCCTATGACGATAGATGGGACGCTTACCATGATATCTGCAAGCACGCTGATGATCCGGGCGATCTTCCTGCCGCGGGCGTATTCCGCGAGGAAGGTGCCGCCGAGCACACCGACAGGGACCCCTATCGCCGTTGCCGCAAGCGTGATAAGCAGCTGGCCGACAAAGGCATTCCTCAGCCCTCCCCCGTCACTTCCGGCCGGCGCAGGATCGCTAAGAAAAAGCGCGGGGGTAAGCGCCCTGAAGCCATGTATAAGCACGTCCCCCAGGATAAACACCAGCCAGAAGAGCCCCAGACCTGCCGCCAGGGTGCAGAACGCAAGCGCGACGAAGCCCTCCGCCTTCCTGATAAGTTCCCGTGTCATTGTGAATGCTTCCTTTCAGCCTTAAGGAGAAATATCTTCGCGACGGCGAGGGTGATAAAACTCATCACAAAAAGGACCAGTGCGAGATAAAACAGTGAAGAAAGATACACATCATTGTCCGCCTCGGCAAACTCATTTGCGAGGGTGACGGTTATGGTCGCGGCGGCGTCCAGCAGCGACGTCGTGATCCTGTGGTTGTTCCCTAGCACAAAGGCTACGGCCATCGTCTCGCCCAAGGCCCTGCCCAGGGAAAGGACAACGCCGCCGAAGACCCCGAGTTTCGAATAGGGCATGACGATGTTCTTGATTACCTCCCACTTCGTCGCACCTATCGCATAAGCGGATTCCTTGACAACGGACGGGGTCAGATTAAAAGAGTCCCTTGCGATGCTCGCGGTAAAAGGGATGATCATGATGCTAAGTATCACGCTTGCCGTCAGGATGTCGATCCCCATGGGAGTGCCCTCGAAGAGCATCCCTATAAGCGGCAGGCCGCCGACTGTTTTTTTCAGAAACGGCTCTATATGGTTGGCCATGATCGGCGAAAGGGTGAACAGCCCCCACATGCCGTATATTATGCTTGGTATGGCGGCCAGGAGCTCTATCGCTATCCCGATAGGGCCCTTAAGAAAGCCGGGCGCGATTTCGGTCACGAAGACGGCGATCCCTATCGCAACGGGAATGGCTAATAATAGAGACAGAAAGGTCGTAAGCATCGTCCCGTAGATATTTGTCAGGGCTCCGAAGGACTCTTTTACAGGGTCCCAGTCCGTCGAGGTCAGAAACTTTATGACCCCGAATTGTTTTATCGCGAGCGAAGACTCCGAGATCAGGACATATAAGATGCCGGCGATGAAGACAATTATCGAAAAGGACGCAAGGGCGGTGACCGATGAAAAGATCAGATCAGCCGGGCTCTTCTTAAGAATTTTGGCCATGCATTAAATACCTTTCGGATTTCCGAGCTAATTAACCCCCCAAGGCCTCCCCTTGGGGTAAGGGGAGGTTGGGAGGGTTATGACTCTATTGCAGTCCATTCGCCTTCCAGTAGGCCGTGACCTTTTCCTTAAGCGCCTTCGGCAGAGGGACGTAGACAAGCTCTTTGGCCTTATTGTCACCGTTTTTAAAGGCCCAATCAAAGAATTTCACGACCTTTTTGTTCGACTCGGCCTTGTCTTTCGCAAGGAGTATAAAGGTTGCCCCTGCAATCGGCCAGGAGTTATTGCCCGGGGCGTTGGTCAGCCAGAGAGCGAAGCCCTTCTTTGGATCGAAATCGCCCGTTGCGGCCGCGTCCTCAAAGCTGGTAAATCCAGGTTCGACAAAATTGCCGGACGAGTTTTTGAGCTGCAGATGTCCAAGTTTGTTCTGCTTGGCGTAGGCGAACTCGACATATCCTATCGAGCCGGCGGTCCTTTTGACATAATTTGCCACGCCCTCGTTGCCCTTGCCCCCGATTCCGACAGGGAACTTGACGGCCTTGCCTGCGCCAACCTTTTCCTTCCAGGCGGGGCAGGTCTCGCTGAGATAATGGGTGAATATCGCGGTAGTGCCTGAGCCATCTGAACGATACACAACGGTAACCCCGCTATGCGGCAGTTTGACCGACGGGTTGTTCTTTTTAATCTTCTCGTCATCCCAGAATTTTATCTCCCCGAGAAGTATCCCGCAGAGTGAACTCGAATCAAGCCTGAGTTCTCCAGGCTTTACACCCGCAAGGTTGATGACCGGAACCACGCCGCCGATAACAGCGGGGAACTGAAGCAGTTTGTCCTTCTGGAGTTGTTCGGGTTTCATCGGGTCATCGGATGCGCCAAAGTCAACAGTCCTTTCCGTGACCTGCCTCACCCCTCCGCCCGAGCCTATCGACTGATAATTCAGTTTCATCCCGGTTATCTTGTTATATTCATACGCCCAGGCCGAATACACAGGGTAGGGGAACGTTGCCCCCGCGCCGTTGAGCGTTTCCGCCGCCTGCGCACGTGTAAAGGATATACAAATTGCCAATGCCAGTATTATTCCGACTGCTGTTTTCATTGTTGCTCCTTTTTTCGAAGATTGATTCGAACCTATCTCAAAATTCCATATATCTGCAAATCGGGCCCATTGTCGTCATTCCCGAGAAGGCGGGAATCCATGTTTCCCGGGACTTTAAGTGGACCCCCGCCTTCGCGGGGGTGACGCTTCTTCGGCGAATTACCGATTTTGAGATAGGTTCTCATCTGTATCATGATGTAGTTTATATTAGAGATGTTACCGCAATATTACGGGAATGTTAAGTTTCGGTTACATGTAGTGAACAATTCCGGTGGCTGAAGGCCCTGAACACTAATTGTGCCGTAGCCCTTGTAAGCTCATCTCCCGGCCTGCTATCATTATTGACTTGCAGGAAAGGGAAAAATGAATGTTCTAGAACTGCCTTTTAATACGATCTTATCCATAAAGCAGTCGGATGCCCCCGACACGATTCTTATGCTTGAAGACCGTGTAAATTATCAGAACCATTTGGGCACCGTTCATGCATCTGCGCAATACGCCCTGGCTGAGGCCTCAAGCGGGGAGATCCTGGAGAGGACCTTCGGCGACTGGAACGGGGCTTATTTCCCCGTGGTAAGGAGGGCCGAAGTCAAATATAAAAACCCGGCGAAGGGAAGACTGTTTTCAGCGGGCTTTATTGACGCGGACAGGGCCGTGAGGGCAAAGAAAGAACTCTCGGAAAAGGGGCGGACCCTTGTGGACGTCATGGTAAAGGTCGTGGACGAAGGGAATAACACCACCTTTGAAAGCACCTTCACTTGGTTCATCGCCAAGGCCAAAAAGTGATCCCTATCTGATGTTGTATCCTTACGACAACATCCAGCTCCTTAAGGACTTGGGCGGGCGACTAAATAATTGCCGGATCTGCATCCGGCCCTGGCCTGCAAATCCGTCCTCATTGAAACACCCGGAAACACCGGTATTCCTCGATCAAGTCATGGATTGACAATTTAAAGGAAGTTGGTAGGACCCTGCCGGGGTCAGTGATATAATGAGACATGAACGGCAACGGGAGGAGTAATGACGCTTGGCGAATATTTTGAGAAGGCCGTAGGCCTCTGCGTGCTGTCTTCAGCCGACGGGCACGGGCAGGTAACGGCAGCGGTCTATTCTGCGCCCCGGGTTCTGGACGACAACACCGTCGCATTTGTCATGCGGCGGAGGCTGACCTACCGCAATGTCCGTGAAAATCCTCACGCGGCGTGCATCTTCATCGAGCACGGCGGAGGCTATCGCGGTCTGAGGCTTTTTCTCACAAAGGTGCGCGAAGACAACGACCCGGCCCTTATTTCACGCATGACGCGCAGGCATATTTCGGAGGAGGAAGACAAGGCCAAGGGGCCGAAGCATCTCGTCATATTCAAAGTGGACAGAATACTGCCGCTTATAGGCGATGGGCCGACGGGCATAACTGAACAATAAACCGTTATATTCTGACTTATCCAGGGGAGGAAAGATATATGGAACGAACCAGAAAGATCAGAAAGGTATTCAAGAGCATCCCGACTATCGAAGGGGCGGGGGTACACCTTAGAAGAGCCTTTGGCTTCAGCGAGGTGCCGGTGTTCGACCCTTTTTTAATGCTGGATGATTTCCGTTCGGACGATCCGAAATTTTATCTGAAAGGGTTCCCCTGGCACCCTCACCGCGGCATCGAAACCATCACGTATGTCATTGACGGCAAGGTCGAGCATGGCGACAGCATGGGCAATAAAGGGACAATAAGGTCCGGCGATGTGCAGTGGATGACGGCGGGAAGCGGGATCATACATCAGGAGATGCCAAAGGGCGACCAAGAGGGCCTGATGGGAGGCTTTCAGCTCTGGGCAAACCTTCCGGCGTCCCATAAGATGATGGACCCGAAATACAGGGATGTAAAAAGCGGGCAGATCCCGGAAGTGGCGCTGGATAACGGGGTACGAATCAAAATTATATGCGGCATGGTCGGTAAAACCGCCGGCCCGGTCCGCGATATTGTGATCGATCCGGAATATCTTGATATAACGGTCCCTCCCGGGGCTCAATATGCTCATCCGACAAAAAACGATCATAATGTCTTAGCGTACGTTATTGAAGGGCGGGGTTATTTCTGTAAGGAAAAAAACCCCTTCACCTATGAAATGGTCGGGGAAAACTATTTTGATATCGCAAGGGACCCCTATGTGGGCAACGGGACTCTTGTCCTGTTTGACAAAGGCGATGAGATAAACATTACGACGGAGGATGAGGCGGTAAGGTTTCTGCTTATATCAGGCAGACCTATCGGTGAGCCTGTCGCGTGGTATGGGCCGATTGTAATGAATACGCAGGAAGAGCTGCGTGTGGCCTTTGAGGAATACCGAAACGGGACCTTCATAAAGCACGATAGATGAAATGATGGCCGAATGTTAAAAAGATATCCTGTTTAAATGGTCAAGGTCCCGCTTGACGACACGGCAATATTTTACGTCGGGCCGTCCAAAGACCATTGTATAGCCGATGTAGTGGTCTTCAGGTATCCCAATCTTTGTTCTCATCCCGGGGACGATCGAGGTTATGGCCCATTTCAAAAGTCCGTCCCAGAGGGTCCCGATTCCTTTACTCTGCGCAAGCAGTTCAAAATACGTAAGCGCCATGAGGGTGTCGGCTTCCGGGGACGGCCCATTTTTTGGGGTGGACACAGCCAGCATGTGCGGTGCGCCGCGGAAGATTACATCAGCGCCTGAATCCCAGGCATCCAAAAGGCCTGAGTAAAATTCAAGTCCCTTCGGGAGCTTTCCCTCATTTACTGCCTTTCTTATCCCCGCCATCGTCTCCTGCCGGATTTTTTCCATTACAACGGGGTCATCGACGACGCTGAAGAGGGTTTGCCGGTTATTGATCCCGGTCGGGGCATGGGCGACGACCTCCAGAAGTTCTTTTATCGTCTCCCAAGGGAGGGGTTCCGGAAGGTATCGCCTGACGGCACGCCTGCCCTTCATCAGAATTGCCAGGTTTGCGGCCTCGGGCAGGTTCCCCATAAGCGGTTCCGCTTTGTCCGGGTCCAGGCCGAGAATGCTTACGGCCCCTTCGCTGCAGACGGCGAAACAGTGCTGGCAACGGATGCATTCGGCCTCCCTGCCGGGGATTATGGAAGGATATTCTTCATTGAATGCGATGATATTTCTCACACAGTCTTTCACGCACTCACCGCACTTTATGCATCTTTCTTCATTGACCTTAAAATTAAGCATGTTCTCCTCCTTCATAATGTCATTCCGGCTTGCTGCGCGTTGGTAAGAATCCGGCTCCTTATCTGAAACAACCGGATATTATTATTCAACCATTTAAAGGCATCGGCAGGCAATAAAATCCACTTTCACCGGGCCAGATGCCTCAGCGACAGAAGCACCTGAAATATACTCAGGGCAGTAAGATATGTCAGGATTTCGTTCGCAGTCATGGTCCCTCCGAAGAAGCCGGCCATTGAAGCCAAAAAAGCCAATAAGTACTGCGGCAGCACAAATCGTAATGCCTGCTCGGGGGGTCTGCCCGGGTACGACGAAAGAAAAATCGTGTTCAGGGAAAGCATGCAGACACCGACGGAAGCAGAGAAAACCCAGGCCTCATGAAAGGACAGCATGCCGCCGGAGGGCTGCACGATTACCCGTTTTATGCCTACCGCCACGGATGCGATAGCTATGGTCAGGGGCAGATGTGAGTAAAGCCACTGCTGATAGGCCCTTACATGATTTCTCGAAGTGAGCTGCCTTGTCCCCGCGCCCCTTACGCCGTCAAAATATCCCCACCATAAGGTAAAGGCGATGATCAGGCCATGTAGCGATTTACAAGGGGCCGCACACTGTTAATATGCCTTCCCGCCCGCCAGTACTCAGCAACAAGAATAAATCTGACCGCCGCGTAAGACAATGCAAATCCAGAGGAGTCTCTGCCCAGGGCCCCGGGCAAATAAACTATAAGCGAGGCCACGGCGACGATCTGTAGCATCGTGAGCAGCCAATGAATAACGTCCTCTGAATCAAATCTCGTAAGATAGAAGGTATGACCAACCCAGGCCCACCAGACCGGGACAAAGAGGAAAGCAAAATTCAGAACGCCCGTAAGAGAATAGTCCCTGCCAAGGTTCGCGGCCAATTGGGATATCCCGGCCACAAACACCAGATCGTAAAAAAGTTCGAGCCAGGTCGCATGCCTCTCCCTCTCCTGATCTGTCTCAGAACGAAGATGCGGCGGCCTGATAAGTCCTTTCTTCAGCATTGAAAGGAAGGGGAGCTAGCTCCTGGAATAAACCTCCGCGAAGAGGTCCGCAAATTCCTCAATGGAGGTCGGCGTACTATTTTCAGTGGTCCTTGGGACATTGACCGCGAACAGACCCTCATTCAGCGCCCGGCTCATTTCGATAAATAACCTGCTGACATCGGCACTGAGCCCCGCCCCGATCAGACCCTTCTCCGCGTCATCATATGAGAACTGGACATATTTCAGGTCAGGCCTGCCGATCTTTTTCCCGATAACTGAAAAGGCCTCGTTCATCGACAAGTCCCTCTGGCCGAGCAGGTCCTGGACCGATTTGCCGGAAAAATTCCTCGCGGTAAGCCTGTATACCGCGTGGGCGGCGATGTCCCGTGTCGCGATCATGGCAAATTTCCTGTCGCCGCTGATCGCGGAGCCGGCGATGTTCGTATTTTTTATCGTGGGGATGTTCATCAGGAGATTTTCCATAAAGTATGTGGGCCTGAGATGCAGGATGTTTACATCTTTAAGATTATTTAGGCGTTCCTCCTGATCGTGCAGCCCTTTGATCGGTCCGGTCTTGTCAGGAAGATGGGCCCCCTGGCTGCTCAGGTTGACCACGTATTTAACACCTGACCTTCTGATGGCGTCCGCAATCGAGGCGCCGATTCTGTTTTGATATGCCCTGAAATCGGAGGCGGTGTAGTTGGGAGGGACCATCACAAAAACCGCATCAGCGCCTTCAAAACTTGCCGCAATAAAACCGGTATCGTCGAGGCTGCCGGCGGAGATTTCAGCCCCTTTGCGCGCGTATTCCTGAAGTCTTTCGCTGGTCCTGGCTATGCACCTCACCTTCCGCCCCCCGGTCAGCAACCCCGATACGATCTTACCGCCGACATTCCCTGTTGCGCCCGTTATTACTATCATGCAAGTCCTCCTCACAATTGTCTGACCTTTTCAATGTCTCTTATCTTCTTGTTGGTCCGCTTAATAATAAGCTATTATGATCCGGTACAATTGTCAATTAACAGGCGGATAATTTTTCCGGCAGCCCGGCGCGAATCAGCGCTTGACAAAAGCAGCAGTGGCTGTTATTATTGATAATGGCAATCATTAATAATAGGGATTTTATTACGGCAAGAGAGACGCTGTCCGCCTATATAAATGAAAAGGGTCTGCGGGAGACAAAGCAGCGGCAAATCATTCTCGATGCTTTTTTGTCATCCGGACGGCATATTACGGCCACTGAACTTCATAAGAGAATCTCCGGGGCGCATCCTGAGATCGGGTTTGCGACAGTACAGAGAAATCTGAATCTGTTTTGCGAATCCGGAATAGCGGAAGAGATCAAGATCGGACGGCAGAAGACCCGCTATGAGCAGAAGATAGGGCATGAGCATCATGACCATCTTATATGCGTTAAATGCGGCGATTTCATCGAAGTGCATGACGATAAGATAGAAAATCTTCAGAATAAGCTTGCAGCCGCAAATAATTTCAGGCCTATAAGGCATAAGCTGGAGATATACGGCTACTGCGGGAACTGTAAATAGCCGGTTTTTTTTGACGCATTATTGATAATGCGAATCATTACCACACTTAGGAGGACGTATGAAATGTAATACCGCTGTTTATTCACTGTTTCTGACACTTGCCCTGGTCAGCCCCTGTACGGCACAGTCCGTAGAGGTAAAGTACACGACAGATATTAAGCAGATAATTGACGCAAAATGCATCGGATGCCACGGCGCTGATTCTCCGGAACACCGGGAGTTTAAGGTCAATAAGAAGAATTATGAAGAGAAGTCAAAAGGTCCCAAAATGGACAGCTATACCAACCTGATCTATTTTATCGGCTGGCCCGACAGCGGGGCAGTGATGAGGAGGCTTGACGACGGGAAGAACACCAAAGAAGGAAAACCGGGCAATATGTATCAATATCTCGGCTCGACCGATGAGGAAAGGCAGAAGAACCTCGCATCGTTTAAGCAATGGGTAGGGAACTGGAATCTGAAGAGATGGGCCGATGTCACAAAGGAAGAGATGAATGGAATTAAAGTCAAATATTGAACCATTGCCTAAAAGGACAACAAGAGAAATAGGAAAACGCATAGAGTCATGAGATGCAATTTGCAGAGTTTGGTTAATTAAATAGGGAATAGTGAGGAGAAAAAATGAAGTTTATTAAGGGTCTTCTTATGCTGGCTTTGACGTTGGTTTTGACGGGCAACTCGTTTGCGAAGGATATGTTGATTACCAATGATACGGGAACGCAAGGGAAAGGACACCTCCTGGTCGAAGTGAACAGCGAGTTTGGCTTTAACAAGGAAGTTGTTTTTGACGCTACGACAAGAGAGGCGAGTTTCGGGCTTGAGACTATTTTTTCTTATGGTGTTACGGAGAATGTGGATGTTATTCTTGGCATCCCCTATCTGTGGCGCAGGGTTGAGGAAGATGGCGCCGGGACGGCAAAGGAGAACGGCATTTCCGATGTAACTGTAGAGCTTAAATGGAAATTTTACGAGAAAGACGGTCTCAGTTTCGCATTGAAACCCGGACTTTCGCTGCCGACGGGCGACAAAGTAAAGGGGCTGGGAACTGGGAAAACGGCATACAACCTATTCTTCATCACTACGAAGGTGATTGAACCTTTGACGTTCGATCTAAATCTTGCCTACACAAGAAATGAGAATAAAGTGGACGAGGAGAAAGATATATGGTACGCGTCGCTGGCCATGGAACTGGCTGTCAGTGAGAAGATGCTGCTGATAGGCAATGCAGGAATCCAAACCAATATGGACAAAACCTCGACTTCTTCGCCTGCTTTTATTCTCGGGGGCATAAATTATACGGTTACGGATGCTTTGTCAGTTAATCTAGGCGTCAAGGGCGCGTTAAACGAGGCCGAAACCGATTACGTAATTCTTGCCGGCATCGCATGGAGATTCTGACTCGGAGAGCAGGCAAAAAATGAATATACAAAGAGGAGGATATAACGATATGGCGCCCCTTGGACTTTTAAGCAGAGGTGAACTGGCCGAAATAGTAGAGATAAAGGGACAGCAGGGGTGCAGTCCCGGAAGTGCCAGGAATCAATTGTGCCACATTGAAGATTTGGGTCTGCGTGTCGGCAAGATGGTTGAAATGTTGAACAACGAAGGCCACGGACCGGTCCTTTTAAAGGTCGATGAGTCAAGGATTGCCATAGCCCGCGGGATGGCGATGAAGATCATGGTGGTAATAAAGTATTAATTTGACTTGCGTGAGTAAAGTGATTTGCAGTCTGAAACAGTTAACTTTTTTCGAATATACAGGAGGTGTCCAATGAATTTGGCGAAGATGAAACCCGGAGAACAGGGGAAGATAACGGGCATGGGTGTTACAGGACCCTTAAGGAGAAGGCTCATGGATATGGGTGTGCTGGTGGGCGAAGAGGTGAAGGTCGGGAAAGTCGCGCCCCTTGGGGACCCCATCGAGGTGACAATTAAAAATTACAGCCTCTCTCTCAGGAAAAAAGAGGCGGAGAGTATTGCGGTGGAGGTGTTTAAATGAATACGCAGATCATGGAAGACAGAATACTGGGCGGAGATAACCCCCCTCAATCCCCCCTTAATTTAAGAGGGGATAAAAGGGCGCTTACCGTTGCGGTTGCGGGTAATCCCAACTCCGGCAAATCCACACTTATTAACGCCATTGCGGGAACACGACTTCATGTAGGCAACTGGCCAGGGGTCACCGTAGAAAAGAAAGAGGCAAATTTCGAGTTTGAAGGCCGCAGGATCAGGCTGGTTGACCTGCCGGGGACCTACAGTCTAAGTCCATATACCCAGGAGGAGATTGTAGCACGGGACTATCTCGTCCATGAAAAACCCGACGTGATCATAAACGTCGTGGACGCGACCAATCTCGAACGCAACCTCTATCTTTCCGTCCAGATGATGGAACTCGGCATTCCCATCGTCATGGCCCTGAACATATATGACGAGGCCCGGAAGAAGGGATACAGGATCGACTCCGGGGCGATAGAGAAGCTGCTCGGCGTCAGAGTTGTCAGCACAGTCGCAACAAGGACGACCGGCCTGAACGAACTTATAAAGGCGGCGATCGACCGGGCGGAAAAGCCGTCGTCCAAAATGCCGACACTTCTCAACTACGGAATTGATATAGAAACAGCTGCACGGAAAATCGAGGACCATCTGAGGAAAGACCATTCCCTGATTGCAGCCCTGTATCCCCCCAGATGGCTGGCATTTAAGCTGATGGAAGGCGACCAGCATGTTCGGGAGAAGACCGGACTCGATGAAAGCGGTCTTTTGGGAGAGACACTCAGGCACCTTAGGGAGGCCCACGGGGAAGATATCGAATCGGTGATGGCTGACGCCCGGTATGCGCAGGCCTCGGGCCTCACCCGCGAGGTGATGACCAGACCTGACGTCCGGAAGATGGAGATAACTGAAAAGATCGACAAGGTGGTGCTGAACCGTTATGCGGGCATCCCCATTTTTTTTGCCGCCATGTGGCTCGTCTTCAAGCTCACCTTCGATATGTCCGCTCCTTTCGCAGACTGGCTCGACTCAATGACCGCCGGTCCATTCACGCGGTGGGTCAAGGCGATCATCGGGTTTATTCACGCGCCCGCCTGGATGGCATCGCTTGTTACCGACGGCGTTATCGCCGGGGTCGGATCGGTCCTCGTCTTCGTCCCTGTCATTTTCGCGATGATGTTCTTCATCACCTTCCTCGAAGGAAGCGGCTACATGTCAAGGGCCGCCTTTGTCATGGACAGGACGATGCACGCGATAGGGCTCCATGGCAAGTCTTTCATCCCGATGCTTCTGGGGTTCGGCTGCAATGTGCCGGCCATCTATGCCACAAGGACGCTTGAAAACCCGAAGGACAAGGCCCTTACGGCCCTGCTGATTCCGCTGATGTCATGCGGCGCCCGGCTTCCGGTCTATGTCGTCTTTATCGGCGCTTTCTTCGCAACCAATGCCGGCACTGTCCTTTGGTCCCTTTACGTGCTGGGCATCGTGCTGGCTGTCGTAATGGGCCTGGTCTTCAAACGGACCCTGTTCAGGGGAGAGGCGCCGATGTTCATCATGGAATTGCCGCCTTACAGGATGCCTTCCTTCAGGAGCCTCATGATCCATACATGGGAAAAGGGAAAGCACTTTCTGATCAAGGCGGGGACGTACATCCTCGCCGTCTCGGTGCTGGTCTGGTTTCTCCTTAACCTCCCCTGGGGAGTTGAGCAAAAGAAAGATTCCTATCTCGGGCAGATGGGCCAGGTGATCGCTCCCGCGCTCGCGCCGCTGGGCTTCGGAACCTGGGAGGCGTCCTCATCACTCATATCCGGTCTGATAGCAAAGGAGATCGTTGTCGGGACGATGGGCGAGATCTACGCGCCTGCCGCGGATAAGACCGGTGAAGAGGGTTCCGCCCCCACTCTCACCGAGGACCTGAAGGAGATCGTGACGTCCTTCGGCGGCGCAGTTACGGCTTCCATTGGCAATATTGTTTCGACCGCCGGCATCTCGACTATGTCGGCCGAGGAATCGGCCGAGGAGAAGACCGGGCGGGCCTCGCTCAGGCAGGCCATCAAGGGACAGTTCACGCCCCTTTCTGCCTATGCTTTCATAGTATTCGTGCTGCTTTATATGCCGTGCGTGATAGTCGCTGTCGCGATGTGGCACGAATTCGGCACATGGAAATGGTTCGGAATAGCCTTTGGTTATCAGATGGTACTGGCCTGGGGCGTGGCTTTTTTAGTATACCAGGGCGGAAAATTACTGGGGATGGGGGGGTGATATGGGAATTAAAGACATTATATTTATGGCGTTAATTATCGGTGGGGCGCTCTATCTTTTATACCGGTCTGTATGGAAGAAAAAAGGGCACTGCTCAGGGTGCGGTCCAGATACATGTGAAATGAAAAAGACAAAAGAGGGCGGCTGCTGATGCAGAGGCCCTCTTTTCATCATGTCTCATCATGCCCGTCAAAGAGGGCCTCGCAGCCATGCGACACTATTTTTTAAACTTGTCGGGGAATTGCTTTATGATGCCATCTGTCAGTGCGTCCGCAAACATAAGCATGTGTTCATGACCTTTATCATAATAATCTATGTCAGCCGCCCAATCTTTCTTGAGTCTCGATACAACTTCTCCTGTTGTAAGCGCCAGATGTTTGTAAAGCATGTTGGTCAGGTCCTGCTTAGGCCAATTAGGGTTGGCCCCGCTCAGGAAAGCGGCTATATCGTCCGCGTTAGCATTCCATTTTTTGTTTGCCTTGGCCAGCTCATCGTTGTTGCCCATCTTGGCGGCCTGTACAACTTCTGTAGCGACCAAAATATGGTCTCTAAGCAATGCGGCCAATTTCTTCCCTGCCTCGTATCCATAAAAAGGTTTAATCGCATTACCTATGTCATCCTGATTTCTAAGGAGCCTCTCAGCTACCTTGCCCCCATCTTCAAGGTCAGCCAGAGCGCTAATAATATAGTTTCTCGTGAATATGATATGGTCTTCCCATAGCTTCCGCATGTCCATTCTCAGGTCAATTGCGGTCTTGGTGCAGTGCATCTTCCCTGATTTTTTGCCTTTCATCCCGGCCTCAGCAACGTTTCCCATCGCTGTAACGGCAAACAAAACAAAAATCCCCGCAATCAGTATTTTTTTCATCTCATCCTCCCAAATGTGTTTTTACTATGTAACGTCGTTGTGGTTCCATTTTAGCAAGACAGGACTGTTTGTCAAGCGCACAAAGGGCGGGGGCAGGTGTTCCCAGGTAAGTTGCGATGTAAAAACTTGAGTTTGCGCAGAACGATATGAATCGGCTTGATATAATAAAAAGTCAACTGGCCTTAGCGACAAAAAACTAAACGCATGACGATTTTCTTAGTGTTCGCCATTTCATAAGTGAACACTATTTTGAGCCCATTAACTCAATTCAAGTCGCCAGGAACATTCTACAATATCACAATGCTGTCAAACTCAACTGTGCCGCTGGAAATCGTCAGTGACCCCGTGATTGTCGTTGTCCGATCGACCTTGCTGGTAAAACTGCAATCATAACCGCCATCGAGCTTGATGGTCTTGCCGGATGCAAGCGTCACGTTTTCGGGCTGATTTATCCCCATGATTTTGATTGTGTCGGTTGACGCGGCAGGGGCTAAAGCTGCGTTGATCGAATCGTACATAGAGCCTCCGACCGATACCGGCGAACCCTGACAAAGAGTAAACGTCGCCGTGCATGATGTGTCTGCGCTGATGCTTATAGTCCCGTCTGAGCAGTCTGCGCTGTCGCTCCAGCCTGAAAAGATCAGTCCACCTGTATCAGGGATTGCGGATAATGTGACAACGGAGTTAAGAGAATAAAACGCCTCGCATTTGAGACCGCAGCTGATTCCCGCAGGGCTGCTTGTCACCGTGCCTGCTCCTGTTTTGGAAACCGAAAGAATGAAAGACTCTCCGCCTCGCACCGGCCAAACATAGTTGCCTTCACTCTTATGGTTGAAGGTCACATAGCCGGCGTACATCCAGACGCCCCACGCGTAGTATGGATCATACGCAAAGGTGGTAGATGACCAGTAGTCGTAGGGAGCGGGTTGCACATAGTCAAAAGGATCGCCTTCAGTCCACTTTAGGGTCCCGGCCGTATTTGCAAGGGCCGGGCCTGCATAGCCGAAAGCAACGAGGCTAAAAAGTTCCTTCCGGTTCGGCAACCGCCAGTCTCCGGCCTGCGAGCCATCGGCAAGGCCGCATTGGCCATTTGCAAGACTATTGGCGGACGAAAGCGCCTGGTCCCAGGTCACCGCTCCAAAACAGTTCGCATTCTTCAGCCATACAAGCCCTGTCAGGTTATCAGCAACTGTGCCGGCAGCGCCGTTTACGGCGAACCGGGGAGAAGGCCAGGCAGCGCCGGGCTTTAAATCAGCGTCCTGCCCCGTGCCTGCGCATGGGATACTCGTCCCAGACGAGTTGTAACAGATCTCCTGTCCGGACTTCCAGATAGCCGCCGTCGCGGTTGCCTGCCCGCCGCGCACCGGCCAGGCCAAGTTGCCTTCACCCTTATCGCAGTGGTCCGCAAAGCCAAAGGGCATATAGAGGCGCCACGTATAGTCAGGATCATATGTGTAGTTGGAAGACGCCCCGTAGTAGTCTGACTTCACATTACTGAAACCCTGCGTATTAAGCCAGGCGGCAGGGTTTGTCTGGCCCGCATTCACAAGGCTTTCGAGTTCCACGATCGTCGGTATACGCCAATCGGTAAAACCGCAGAGATTCAATGTCCCGGCGTAATCGATAGCTTCCTTGTATGATCTCTTAGCGCTGTCCGGCGTCTTCACCCACATCAGGCCAGTAAGGTTGTCGGTCACGCAATCAGCCTGCGCGCCCACGCCGGAGGTAAAACGTTCCCCTATCACTGAAACCCCTACTCTCCACTCACCATCCTGACCGGTATTGCCGCACGGTATGTCTCCGCCGGAGGAATCGTAACAGGAGGTCTGCCCGGTTTTAGGCAGTTGAACTGTTCCGGCAGAGGCATGTATCGAAGGGCTTACGATGAAACAAAATAGAAAAAGCAAAACAAAAAAGGAGAAGTTCCGGACAAAACGGAATGTCGATGTACCGGGAAAATTTGCTGGCAAGGGAATTGACTGCCGGAACAAGTTATGTGTCATCTTTATTATCTCTCCGATGGCAAAATTAATATGAGCGAGAATGATACCATGAATATTGGCAAAACCTCAAAATAAAAGTAGGACCTTATTAGTAAGTTGTTGAAGCCTGGAAGACCTGCTAAAATAAATCGGAAAAAGAATTTATAGAAATCTTCCCTCTTTTCAGCCACAGCACCGGACTAACGGCAGAACTCCTGTCTGTCTCTCTACGAAAAAAATTCTATTAATAATTCGTATGCAACAATTCGAATAATAAAGAATCGATCTCGTCAAGTATTTCCTTAAAAAGTCCACCATAGCTTTTTGATGAGGAGAACAGTTCCGACCTTATACTCTGGATTTTAGAGTCGTGGGACTGTTCGAAGGTAATATGTCCCTGCTGCATGGCAAACCTTTCAAATATCAGGAGCTGTTTTGACCTTTCAATGAATGGCACTAACCGTTTTTTTATTTTTTGCAATTTCTTTCCAACATCCTCAGGGAGGTTTTCCCGCCTGCATTCATCAGTCACCGAGCGGACCATGCTATAGAGGGTATTGTATTCGAGGCCACGGATGCCGCGCCGCCATTGTAGAAGAAGCGGGCTTCTCCAAAACCAGAGGAAGTTCCGGGTTCCAAAAGTTATAAGGTCATCCACGGCATTGTCGAGATCGTCCAGAAGGGTTTTAGTCCGGATGTCAAGGGCCGCCCCCTCAGATTTGGCAGTCCGGCAATAGGCCTGTTTTGTCTTTGCGGTTTTACCGCCGGAGAGGACGTTCCAAAGGTTTATTAGCACCGTTTTCGCATCCGGGTCATCAGGGGTATCAAAATGTATGAGTGAAAGGACCACTGTCCCTTTCCCACATTTACCTGAGACCACCGCGGGCTCGCCTGACAAGCGCTCCGGGTCCAGGTTGATCCTGTATGTCTTTTCGAGCTCAGCCCAGTCAGAAAGTGGGCCGACATCCCCTATGCACAGATCCGAAGTGAAGGCATCAGGCAAAGCTTTTTTATATGATGCCAGGACCCGGACATCTTCATCGCATATATCGAACTGGGGCGGCCACCACGCATGGAAAACCGGTTTGCGTATGCCGCCCCAGATGGCATGTTGCCTTGTCGAAAGCGCGATCCCGCCGCTGAAGCTCGGGACCCTTTCTTTTGTGGGCTTCCGACGAATATCAAGAAGGCTGATGCCTTCCCGGGTTGCAAGCCCGGCCCCTCCACAGAAACCCAGATAATTGCCGCCATCCCGGACAAACCTCCGGACAGCTTCGATGCCTTCGTCCCCGAGCGCCTTGAGCTTGTTTGACGACCATCCGCCGGGCACAAAAAGCATGGTATAATTTTCGAGCTGCCCCTTTTTTATGTCGTCTGAACTAACCAGATCAAACGGCAGTCCTGCTTTTAAGAGGGCATTATAAGCCATAATTCCCCATAGAAATGATTCATCCCATAAAAAGGCGACGTTTCCGGAGCAGACGTCACCCCCTCTCCTTGAGGGAGAGGGCAAGGGTGAGGGGAGGTTATTTACTGAACTGCTTTTTCTTTTCATATCCCCTTGGAGTGATCATAAGGTTGTTCCAGATAAACGTGTTAGAGTTTCCTATAACAACGCTCGACTGCATGTCGATCTCCGCATCAAGCATATGCCTAAGGTCAGTAACTACGATCGATTCGTTTTCCCTCATGGCGCCCCGCACTATGCCAACCGGAGTATCAGGACCCCGATGTTTCATGACAATGTCCCGGGCCTTTCCGATCTGCTCCGTGCGGCCTTTGCTTTTGGGGTTATAAAGCACGATCACGAAGTCAGCCATTGAGGCGGCTTCGAGCCTTTTTTCGATGACCTCCCAGGAGGTGAGTCTGTCGGACAGGCTGATCGAGGCGAAGTCATGCATAAGAGGCGCCCCAAGCCTTGAAGCACAGGCGTTGAGCGCCGATATGCCGGGGACTATCTCGACCGAAGGGATTGGGGCTGACTCGCCCTGCTGTCTCAGCAGCTCAAAGACGAGCCCGGCCATCGCGTAAATACCAGGGTCGCCTCCGCTTATCACCGACACGGTCCTGCCTCCCGAGGCAAGCTCTACAGCCTTTCTGCACCTGTCTATCTCCTGTGTCATCCCCGTAGAGAAGACCTCTTTGCCTTTCAGCAGGTCTTTGATAAGTTCGATGTAAGTGCCGTAGCCTACCACCACGTCCGAGTCCTTTATGACCCGCTGCGCGTAAGGTGTTATATGGGATATATCACCCGGCCCGGTCCCGACGACGTAAATTTTTCCTGTTTTATCCGGTTTGCCTTTTTCCACTGCGTTAACTCCTTTATTTATTTCAGCGACAGCTATGGTAACATTTCCGGACTTCCGTTTTTTTGCAAGAAGCCTGTCGGAACCCGCGCCGAGCAGGGCGGCAGGTTCGGCCACGGCCTTTGCCCCCGTGGCCTTAAAGGCGGCAGCGGACTCAGCCACGCCGTTTACCGAGTTTAACTCATTCGGGCTGAACGTAATAAGATCGAGTGAATATTCGGCGCAGAATTTTCGAAGCCCCGGTTCTTCTGCCTTAAGGTCGATCGTCGCAATCAGGCTGACCGAATTGAAAGAAAGGTCATTTTCCTTGAGGACCCTTTTTACAGCGAGTTCGATCTCCTTTTCCGATGTCCCGCTATTGCAGCCAATTCCTATAACGAGGTTCTTCGGTCTCAGGTAAAGGCCTCCTTTGACTGAAGGCAGATTTTTGTTGGTTATCAGCAGGTCCGCATCAGCGGGTCCATCGGTTTTCGTAAATCCCGGCGGAAGGTCTATCCCTGTCTCGTCGTATACTTTAAGCGACCCACTGTCAATAAAGCGCCTTCCGGCATGAGGCAGCATCTCCCAGTCTTCGATGACCAACCCTTTTTTTTGCGCCCAAAGGTCAATTGAAACCAGACCGTTTACATCAGACGCGGTTGTGACTACCGCCTCTGCCCCCAGAAACCCGGCAATCTCCGAAGCCAACTCGTTCGCCCCGCCGATATGGCCGCTCAGGAGACTTATCGCGAACCTTCCTGCCTCATCGAGAACGACTACTGCAGGGTCGGTCTTTTTGTCCTTCAATAGCGGTGCGACAGTCCTTACAACAATCCCGGCTGCCATGATAAATATGAAGCCCCTGTGCTCCTGCCATTTTTTGGCGACCGAGGCCGCTGAGTACTTCGTAATCTTCATATCCGGATATAGTCCGGCAAGCTTTTGGGCAAGGAGGCGGCCTTTCTCCGTGATGAAAAATAATGCTATGTTATTGCCTTCTGTACTCATGGCTGAAGTCCTTGTTATAGAGCTTCGATTCCTTTCCCAGAGGGCCCTCCGAGGCCTTCAGGGACTCTCCGACATAGATGAGCGCGGTCTTTTTAATCCCCGCCTCTTTTACGATTTCGACGATATCCTTTAGTCTCCCCCTTACGATCTTCTGCCCTGGCCATGAGGCCTTCTCGATTACTACAAACGGGGTCTCCGCGTCATACCCCTTAAGGAGCTCGTCCCTTACCGTCTCTACCATCCCGACACTGAGGAAGATGACCATCGTCGCCCTGTGCCCGGCAAGACTTCCCAGCCGCTCAAGCGGGGGGACCGGGGTGCGCCCCTCCATGCGGGTAAAGATCACTGTCTGGCTTATCTCGGGTATGGTGAGCTCCTGTCCGAGGGCGGCCGCGCCCGCAAGCGCGGACGAGACTCCCGGGACCACCTCAAAGCTTATATCCAATTGCCTCAATCTCTCTATCTGTTCGGATATTGCGCTATAAAAGGAGGTGTCGCCGGTATGGAGTCTGACGACCATAAGTCCTTTCGTAACGGACCGCTCGATAACAGCGATGATCTCTTCGAGGTCCATGGAGGCCGAATCGTGGATCTCCGCTGATATGCCTTTGAGGATTTCAGGGTTGACAAGACTGCCGGCATAGATAACGACATCCGCGCTATCGAGCAGTCTCCTTCCCTTAACTGTGATGAGTTCCGGGTCACCCGGCCCCGCGCCGATAAAATAAACCATGGACATATCCATCATCTCCTTACGATCATCAGGGAAAAGTAGTTTAAGTCGTCCTCCCTGATATTTCTGATATCCGTAAAAATCTTTTCGTCGGCCATCCCGGCCCTTGCTATATAGACCGCGTTTGATAAAAGTCCCATCTCATCCAAAATACCAACGACCTTGTCAAAGACCCTGTGGACCTTCATAAGGACGACGGTATCGAATTTAGCCAGTATGTCTTTTAGGTTTGCGACATACGTTGCCGGCAGTATAGCAATCTTTTCGTCTGCAAGCCCAAGTGAGATCCTTGCCCTCGCGGCCGAGGCATTGATCGATGAGACCCCCGGGACGATCTCCACATCGAGGTCAGGGGCGATCCCTAGGAGCCTGTCATATAGATAGAAAAAAGTACTGTATATCGTTGGGTCGCCTATCGTGATGAAGGCCATGTCCTTGCCTGAATTCAGTCTTGCCATCACGATGTCAACGGTCTCGTTCCACTTTATATCGAGTTCGTCCCCATGCTCTTTGTCTCTCGTTTTTCTCATAGGGAAATGGGCCTCGATAATTTCTTTACCATCGAGATCAATAACCTTGCTCACGATCGAAAGCGCAAGGCTGCTGCCCTCCTCCCTGCCCTTGGGCACACAGATCGAGGAGACGGAATTAAGAAGCCGCTGGCCCTTTATCGTAAGCAGCTCCGGGTCTCCCGGGCCGACACCTATTACATAAAGCTTTCCTTTTTTCATTTTTTCACACCTCTTACGACAAATATGGGATTAAGCGCGGTCATATGCCGTTGTCCGCTTACGACCTTCGATCTCGAAACCGAGATCTGTGAGACTTCGGGATCAAGTCCGCTGTCAGACATTATAAGCATGGCGGTATTGAGGGTTTCGAGGGATATCGCGTTTAAAACTATTATCCCTTTTTCCATCTTCCCGATTACAGCGCGCATGATATCCGGCAGCCGGTCTCCTCCGCCTCCTATGAAGACCCTGTCAGGGACCGGCATATCTTTTAGGATGTCAGGCGCTTCACCTTTGACCGCCTCAAGGTTCCGGAGGCCGAAAGAAGCTATATTCGTCAGTATATCCGAAAGGCGCAGATCATTTTTTTCTATGGCATAGACCCTCAGCCGGGGACAGATCCTCGCCGACTCGATCGATATCGACCCCGAGCCCGCGCCGATATCCCAGAGCACCCCTTCATCCGGAAGCCTTAACTTATGTATCGATACGGCCCTGACCTCGTCCTTCGTAATGAGGCCCCGGGTGTGGGCGATCTCATCCTCGGTCAGGCCGAACCCCGTGGTTGAATTATTGCCTGAAGATTTTTCCTCAACCCAGCCGGTCATTTTTATTATCA
Source organism: Nitrospirota bacterium (assembly GCA_016215155.1). Taxonomy (GTDB): domain Bacteria; phylum Nitrospirota; class Thermodesulfovibrionia; order Thermodesulfovibrionales; family UBA6898; genus PALSA-1316. Next base: position 18,002 of record JACRLQ010000020.1, on the reverse strand, counting down.
CGACATTTGGATCTGAAAATGACCCCGAAGCAATTTCCGCCGGAGTCCCAACGGTGATCTTTTCATCAGGATATCCGAGCCTCTCACATACATAAATCATGTCCTCAGGCCCCTCATTGCCCGCCTGACTGCCCTCTCCCCGCCCTAGTGCCTTTGCAATGGCAACGGGAGAATTTTCCCTGTCGGTCAGTATACCAATCTTGCGGTGCAGCCGCAGCAGCGAAGGAAGATCAGAGAGCCCGTAATTAAGTCTACGTCTTTTGTTCGGGTCAGGCCCTCCGTGAAGGCTGATCAAAAAGGCGTCGTCCCAGGTCTCCTTGATCGCCGAGAAGGCCGGCTGAATACTTGAGAGATCGGGGATTATTTCGACTGAATCAGGGCCGAATTCCCTGACCGCCATCCTGCCTATGCCGAAAAACAGCGGGTCGCCCGAGGCAAGAAGCACGATGGAGGACTCACCAAGATTTTCGCGGATGAATTCCATCGTCTCTCCGACATTATTTATGATCTTGAGCTTTTTCTCAAATAGAGGAAACTCCTCATAGCGCATGAATACCTCATGAAGCCTGTTTGACGCGAGGACCACATCTGACTTACTGAGGACCTCCGCGCAGCGATCTGTAAGCGGCCTGTAGCCTATTCCCATGACATGGAGTTTATTCACTGTCAGTTATTATATCCCCGTCATAGGTTACAAGATGCGTAACGACCGGGACACCCCCTGTAATACCTTCCGCGTACTTCTTTGCGGAAACACAGACCCTCCGGAGCATCGGCAAGGATAGCCCATAGGTGTTTATAAGAAAATCATAGATTTCCCGCGCGGTATTGAAATCCCTCTCCTTTGGGACAGCGATCCCCATGCGGTTGAGGTGTGCGACACACTGCCCGAGATCGATCGCGCCATGCCGTACGTGTGTCTTCCGGCGGACAGTACTACCTCACGGCAGCCTGTGGCCCTTGCCACGTCCATGGCCGCTGTAATGCTCGATGTCCACGCCTCGGCAGATAGCGGCCGTACGATTCCGGACGTGCCGAGGATAGAGATCCCGCCAATAATGCCGAGTCTGGCATTGAGGGTCTTTTTTGCAAGTTCCTCTCCCTCAGGTACAGAGATCGTTATCTCGATTACCTCAGCGTCCGGAAGCGCGTATCCTTCCAGCGCCTCGGCAACCGCTTTTTTTATCATCTCTCTGGGCGACGGATTAATGGCCGGCTCACCCACAGGGACCGAAAGTCCCGGCTTGGTCACCCTGCCAACCCCTTTGCCGCCTCTGATTAAAACAGTATTTCGGGCTTCATTATTTCCCTTGCCCTCTCCCTCGGGGGGAGCAGGGCGGGCGGAGGGAAGCAATCTTGCCTCAGCTATTATCTCAGCCTTATTCGTTACATCAGGGTCGTCTCCTGCATCCTTGATCACCGATGCCCTGGCAACTGGTGAATCCTGGTCAGTGGTCAGTGACGGATGGATAATAGCAAAAGCATGCCTGCTTCCGTCGGGGAAGGGGATCTCGACATACTCAACCTTTCCCTCTCCGCCTGATACGTGGTCAGGGGCGGGAGGGACCCTGCTTTGAAGTAGCAGCATGGTCGCTGCCTTGGCTGCTGCAGCGGCGCACGCTCCCGTAGTAAAGCCGGTCCTTAATTTTTTAGTACTCGATGCCACGCCTTGCCTTTATTCCTTTTTCTTTATAGTGTTTTATCTCTCTCATTTCGGTCACAAGGTCGGCCTTTTCGATGATCTTTTCGTCAGCGTACCTGCCGGTAATCACGAGCTCCATTGTCCCGGGTTTCATCTCCATGAGCCCGACAAGTTCATCAGGGCTTATGAGGCCCCGGTTGACCGCAATATTGGCCTCGTCGAGGATAACCATACCAAAAAGGCGGGACTGTATTGCCTGCTTTGCCTCCTCAAGTCCGGCCTTCGCGGCTTCAATGTCGGAGGAGCTGGGCTTTCTTTTAAGTATGAACCCCTCGCCGTATTGTTTTATCGTTATAAGGTCCTCAAATCTTTCAAGGGCCTTATGTTCAGAGCATCTTCTTTTTTTGATGAACTGTATAATCAACACCTTCATCCCGGCGCCGGCGGCCCTCATCGCAAGCCCAAGCGCCGCGGTAGTCTTCCCTTTGCCCGTACCTGTATAGACCTGTATATATCCTCTGCGCATAATTCAGCCTTTTTTCCCCTCTTCCATTATCCTTAATATCTCCCTCCGGGCCTCACCGATACTGAGCGGTATCTTTTCGAACCCTATCCCGTCCTCGTGCTTGAGCCTGTAGATCATATCAGCGATATGGGGGAGCCTCAGCTTGACCTGTTCCATATCATCAGGGGCCGTGAAGACCTCCTCGGGCGAACCACCCCGTATCAGTCTCCCCTTGCTTAGTATAAAGAGCCTGCTCAGAAATATCGGGACAAGATCGACGCTGTGGGTTGCCATCACTATCGTGACCCCCTTTCTGAGGTTAAGTTCAGTAAGAAGTCGCATCATACGGTACTCACCCATGGGATCAAGTCCGGCCGTCGGTTCATCCATCAGAAGTATCTCGTGGCCCATCGCAAGAAGGCCCGCAATGCATACCCTTTTTTTCTGGCCGAAACTGAGGTTATGGATCGGCTTTTTGGCAAAGGACTCCATATCAACATCCCTCAGGGCCCCTTCGACACGTTCTGCCGTCTCGGCCCCGGAGAAACCCATATTAAGGGGGCCAAAGGATACATCTTCAAATACGGTCGGCGCAAAGAGCTGTTCATCCGGGTTTTGAAATACAAGGCCGACTTTCCGGTAGATCTCCCCTGGTGTAAGTTTTTTTATGTCAGTGCCGTCCAGCATTACGACCCCATCTACGTCCTTGAAAAGGCCGTCCATGACCTTCAGAAAGGTGGTCTTGCCCGAACCGTTTGAGCCGAGGATGCCGACAAACTCACCCTTTTTAATCTCGATCAGCATGTCCGACAGGGCGACCGTCCCATCGGGATATTTGAAGGACCTTATGTCCATGTACAGTCTTACAGTATTTTCCATGCAACTCCCACAACGCATACAGTCAATATCGATACAAATACCTCAAGCGGCCTGAAGGGTCTGTGCTGAAGCATCGGGATATTGCCGTCATACCCGCGCTGAATCATCGAGACCGTTATGGCATGGCTCCGTTCAAATGCCTTGAGCACAAGAGATCCGGCGAGCGTGCCGAAAGACACGAGGCCCCTCCTTACACCGGCATAGCCCAGCCGGTTTTTCTGGGCGGTATATATGACCTGCGCATCCTCGAAGATCACGAATATATAGCGGTAGGCGAACATGAGAATTTCTACAAAACCCTTAGGCACTCTTAACCACGAAAGCGCGGACATCAGGTCCGTAAATGATGTTGTAAAGCCAAGTAAGGCCATGACCGAGACGGCTCCCATGATCCTGCATGCTATTGCGAGGCCTTCCCTGAGTCCATCAGTATATCCGGTTATCGTGATGCCGGCGAACCGGGCCGAAAATAAGGCCTCCTGGCCGGAAAAGAAAAACTTAAGGATAATAACAACAGATGCAATAAGCATAGGCTCCGAAAACCTCAGAAGAAATTTACGAAGCGGCACCCTTATCATGAGGCAGCCCCCGAGGCAGCAGGCGAGCACCATCAGAGGGAAAGCGAAGCCTTTATAGCTGATGACCATGCAAAGCACAGCCAGGGCAAATACCAGCTTCACCCTGGCGTCCATTGCCGAAAGCCAGGAGTTTTGTTTATCGATGTCCCGGAATACATGCATAGTCTAGCCCCGTCCCCCACTCTTGTCTTTCCGGGGATCAGAACGTTTTTTTTCGGTCAGTACCCTCCAGTAATATCCGGCGGCAAAACCTCCGGCCGTCCCGGCAACGAGAAAGACAAAAAGGAGCAGGTCCCCCTGATCGGTGTTTATAAGGGGTTCTCTGGGCTGCCTGCCATGGTCTGCGGCATATTTTTCGACGACCGATTTATCGACCCCCTCCCACTTATCAGCGGCAATAACAACATTGGTAATAAGCAGGCAAGAGGCCGCAAGCGAAACTATAAAAAGCAATGCTGATCCTGTTCCTTCCCCCTTCAACCTTCCCCCTTCAACCTTCATGGAGTCACCTCTTCGGGCTTCAGGACCCGCATCTTGACAAGCAGGTCGGGCCGTTTTTTGTAAAGCAATACAACCATCCCAGCGGTCATCGCGCCTTCGAGTATTCCAAGGGGGAGCTGAGCCGGAATAAAGGCCGCGGATATTTTCCAGAAAAGAGGCAAAAACGGCGCATCTCCTCTGATCCCTAAAGCAAGAACCGCAGATGTCGTAAGGTATGTTGCCCAGTCGGCCATCAGACCGGCCATGAAGGCTGAGATTGAGATGTTCATTTTTATAACACGCAAGAACTTAAATACAAGGAAACCCGTAATCGACCCGACCACTCCCATCGATAGGATGTCCGCGCCCCAGGTGCTGAGCCCTCCGTGGGCAAGAAAGAGCGCCTGGATGAGCAGGGCCGCAGAGGCGATCAGGATGCTTAACGCCGGTCCAAGAAGAACAGCCGATATCCCTGTGCCGCAGGGATGGGAGCATGTGCCCGCGGTAGGGACAGGCACCGGCATGCAGGAGATAATGAAGACTACCGCGGCCAGAAGGCCCACAAGGGGCTTAAACGACAGATCCACGGATGAGATTTTGTTGAATCTCAAAAGCCCCCATGCAACAAAAGGCGCGGCAACGGCAAACCAGAGAGCGGCCCAGTTAAAAGGCAATATCCCTTCGGAGATATGCATTGCGTATGCGGAAGGGACAACACAGGGTAAAAAGTGAAAAGTGAAAAGTGAAACTGCAAGTCTGTTTCTCATTTTTCCGCGGCCATTTTAAGGAGGGCGTTTACTATGGCCACTGCCACCGGTGTTCCGCCCTTTCTGCTGAGGTTTGTAATAAACGGGAAATTCTGGGCGGCAAGCAGGGCCTTTGACTCAAGCGCCTTCACAAAACCCACAGGTACGCCGACAATAAGAGGCATAGAATTTGTAGGGGCGTATTGCGATACGCCCTCGCCTGTTAAAATCTCGATCACCTTCAAAAGGGCCGTGGGAGCGTTGCCTATGGCAACTATGCCGATATTATCAGTGAGCCCCATCTCCATTGCTATTTCCGAACGGGTGCGTCCCGTCGTCTCTGAAATCTTAACGACTTCATCGTCAGTTATTCCGCAGATGACCCTGCCCCCCCATTGGTCGAGAAGCTTTTTATTTATCCCGGCCCTGACCATCTCTATATCGGTAAGAATATCCCTGCCCGCCCTTATCGCTTCGACGCCGGCCCTGACCGCATCAGGATGAAAGACCAGGTTATTCTTAAACTCAAAGTCGGCGGTGGAATGAATGACCCTCTTTACGATCGGCGCCTGTTCCGAAGTCAGGCCGCTTAAGTCCGTCTCTTCGGAGATTATCTCGAAGCTCCTTTTTTCGATATCAAGAGGGACGTTGAATCTGACGTTTTTTATCCTCTCGATTACTATTTCCACGAGCTTGTCATGTATGCCGAGCGGTTCGGTATATAAAAGCTCAACATCCGGAAACATGCCTCTTGCCCCGGCGATTATTTCAGGGATGTCCTTTGTAACATGCATGCCGGAGCTCAAAAAATAAGGATGGGCGATTATCTTTTTTGCCCCGTCCTCGACGCATTGTTTAATCGCGCCCATGATGTCGGGTTTACCGAATTCCAGGTATGCCGAGCGCACGCACGAGTTTGAGCATCCCGGGTGGATGGCGCCATGGAGTAACTGCCCGACAATATCCATATTGTTGGCCTCTTTTTTCGGGCTTCCGTGACCGATGAGTATTATATGTTCCATTGTTATATTATCCTTTCAATTGGATCGAATTACTAAACATTAAATCCCCTTCGCCCTAGCCCCTCCCTCCAGGGGAGAGGGGACAACAGCTCTGCATGAATTGACAAGCTCCGAAGCTATGCCGGGGTTGCTTCCGAAATGGAGATGGACATAACTGGCGAGGGTTTTTTTCTGAGAAAAGCCCTCGTCTGAAAGGATGTCCCCCGAGCTGTTCATGAGTGAGTAAAGGGTCCGATCGGAAGAGGCCTTCATGGTCTCCGTTACGATCTCGGAATAGTGAAATTCGTGGCCCCGGAGCCTCTGTCCTTTTTTACCTGCGATACAGTCTTCTTTAAGCATGACCTCACGATAGCCCAGCCTTGCCCTCCCTTTTTTCATCAGCGTCTCGAAGGGATAGACACCTGCCATCCTGAAGAAGTTGCCGTCAAAATCATGTATGCCTTCGGAGATATACATGAGGCCCCCGCACTCCGCGTAAAGAGGTCTTCCGGATTCCGCCCATGCCCTTATGGCATCGAGCATTACTCCGTTTTTGGAAAGCTGCCCGGCATATAGCTCCGGATATCCTCCGCCTATATAAAGCCCCGAAATATTTTCCGGCAGAGCGGTATCGGACAGAGGGCTGAATGAAACAAGTTCGGCGCCCGCTGCCCTCAAAAGGTCCAGATTGTCTTCATAATAGAAACAGAAGGCCCGGTCACGGGCTACAGCCAATCTGATTTGTGCCGTCATTCCGGCAGGCCGTAAGCCGGAATCCAGTCTTTTATGGAGGTTGCAGGTCTCTTGACTCCCGTTTTTACCGGAGTGACGAATTTTTACAATTTCCTCAATATCAATATGCCTTAATACGTTGTCCGCGAGTCGGCCGATATTTTCCTCAGCGAGGGGATACTCCTCCGCCGTGGTCAGTCCGAGATGCCTGTGAGGGATTTCGAAATCAAGGTCCCTGGGGAGATGCCCGAGGACCTTGATATCCCGTACCCCGCCGATCAGACGACTAAGGTGGTTTTCAGATGCTACCCTGTTAAAAATAACACCTGCCAAATTTATTCCCTTGTCAGAGGCGCTCTGGAGAAAACCTTTTGTTATAGCCCCGGCTGTCTCCGCCATGCCGAAGGCATCGATCACAAGAATGACCGGCAGGCCAAGGCAGGCAGAAAGAGAGGCGGTGCTGAGAGACCCGTCATAAAGCCCCATGACACCCTCTACCACTGAGATATCGGCGTCAGCCGAATTGCGGCGGAAGCAATCCTTTACATAGTCTTCACCGCACATCCAGAGGTCGAGGTTCCGGGAAGGTCTTTCCGTGATCATACGGTGAAGGCCGGAGTCGATGAAATCAGGGCCGGTCTTAAACGACTGGACCTTAAGCCCTTTTTTCTTAAGGGCGGCAAGTATGCCGAGCGTGATGGTCGTCTTTCCGCAGCCGCTGTGGGTACCCGCTATAACTATCCCGCGCATATACCCGACAGCTCCCTAAGCAGCATTGAATTTTCCGCCCTTGACCTGACAGCAATCCGGATATATGTCCCGTCAAGACCTTCGAAATTAGAGCAGTCCCTTACAAGAATTCCCTTCGACTCCAGAGTGCGTCTGACCTCCGCCGCGCTTTTAAGCCGGAGCAGATAGTAATTTGCCTCTGAGGGGACGAATGTAATGCCCATGTTCGACAGGCCTTTTTCCATAAACCGCTTTTCGAGCTTCATGATCCGAAGGGTCTTAAGTCTGTATCCGTAGTCCTCAAGAGCGGCCCTTGCCGCCATATCGGCGATAATATTTATCGTCCATGGTTCTTTCTGTTTTTTAATCTCAGCGGCCAGCTTAAGCGGGAAGACGCCGAACCCGATCCTAAGGCCCGCGAGGGCATAGAACTTGGTCATCGACCGGAGGACTATAAGGAAAGGGTTTCGTTTGACCTGTTGTATAACTGATTCATTTGGGCAGAAATCGATAAACGCCTCATCGACGACAAGGTAACATCCTGATTTCCGGGCGGCCACGGCGATTTTGATAACGTCTTTTTTCCTGAGAAGTCTCCCTGTAGGATTATTGGGATTGCAGAGAAAGGCCATGTCACAGCCTCTCATCGACTGGATGAACCTCGCCGGATCTATATCGAAATTGTCTTCCTTTTTCAACGCGAGAATTTTAATTTTCGGTCTGATACTGCCTGCTCCGCACGCCTTTTCGTACTCGGAAAAAGCAGGGGCCGTAACCAGAACGGTCTTTGGTTTAAGCACCCTCGGTATAAGATAAATAAGCTCTGTGCTCCCGTTTCCGCATAGGAGGGAGGCGGCAGAGATTTTGAAATGTCCCGCTATAGCGGAGGCGAGCGACCCGGCGAAGGGCTCCGGATAATGAGGGACCAGACCAATTCCCTCTCTTATGGCAGCGACTGTCGCCTTTGAAAGGCCGAGGGGATTAATCGAAGCGCTGAAATCCAGCAGGCGTGTTACGGGGATACCCGTTGCCAGTGAGGCCGTATAAACATTGCCGCCATGCGTTTTCATTGTATGTTCCTTACTGCAAGGGAAAATACGGCAGCGGCCACGGACATGACCGAGGCCGCAAAAACAATGGTGACCGCCGTGTTCGAGGCGGCAAGATAATCGTCGTTCCTTGAATCACCGATATATGGCTTGTCAACGACCATGCCCCCATAAGTCGAAGGCCCGCCCAGCCTGACCCCCAATGCCCCCGCCATCGCGGATTCCGGTATGCCGCTGTTTGGGCTCGTATGGTTTCTGCCGTCCCTCAGCATAGTCTTAAAAGAATATCCGGCTATCGAAACCGACCGGAAGACAATAAAGGAGGCAAGCGCTATAAGCAGTCCCGAGACCCTTGCGGGGATGTAGTTCGCGATATCGTCCAATTTTGCGGCCGCCCATCCGAACCTTATATATCTTTCATTTTTATAGCCGACCATTGAGTCAAGGGTATTGACCGCTTTATAGGCGATCGCAAGCGGCAGTCCTCCGATCGCAAGGTAGAAAACCGGGGCGATTATTCCGTCAGAGAGATTTTCGGCGAGGGTCTCGATCGTTGCTCTGAGTACGCCGTCGTCTGTGAGTGTTTTAGTGTCCCTTCCTACGATCATACCCAGATCCGCCCTGGCCTCATCAGCCATGCCGGCCTTCACCGCTTTTATGACTTTAACCGCGGAGGCCGTAAGTTCGCGGAGCGCGAGGGTGGTGCCGACAAGATATATGATCACCGCTCTGCCGACGACCATCGGGATGCCCCCTTCGGTTCGAAGCAGCCTCTCGACTAATGCGATCACACCGGCTGAGGGCAGGACGATAAGGACGACAAGGACAACGCCCGCCATCTTTTCCCTGCTCCCGGTGAGGCGGGGCCTGAGGAGATTTTCCAGGCGTGTGACAGCGCTGCCGATAATCCTTACAGGATGCGGAAGCCACCTGGGGTCCCCTATCGCCAGGTCCAGCAGAAAGGCAAGGGTAAGCTCCAGCGGCCCTATCACAGCCTCAGGGTCCTTTTTATGAATTCCATATCGATATGTTCCCGGACAATTGCAGCAAGGTTGTCCAGCGCCCTTTCCTTCATCTCTGAATAGTCGAAGGACGGGGTCATTGACGGCAGACCCTTTTTTGCCCTGATCCGGTTGAGAAGCAGCCTTCTGAAGGCATTGTTATCGAAGATCCCGTGCAGATATGTCCCCCAGCAGTTTTTATTGGCTGAGCCGTCCAACAGAGTAGTTGAGGGTTGAAGGTCGGAGGTTGAGTCATCATGGAGCCTCCTGATCTTAAAAAGTCCGATGTCGCCGCTGCTCACCCCCATATGGATTTCATACCCTTTGAGAATAATATTATCCGGGTCCTGACCCCTGATCCCCGATCCCTGATCCCCGACGATTTCCGCCTCTGCCTGACAGGTTGTCTTTTCTTTACCGAAAACGGTCTCGATATTAAGGAGTCCCAGACCCTCGACCTCCTTATGCGGACTTTCCGAATGATACGGGTCAAGGATCTTTCTTCCGAGCATCTGGTATCCTCCGCAGATGCCTGTAATTTCGTTGCCTTTTGCGAACGATTTTTTTATGCTTTTGTCGATGCCGAGTTCCCTGAGCAAAAGAAGATCTTTTACGGTATTTTTAGACCCGGGAATTATGACCATGTCGGCATTTTCTATATCAGAAGGGTTGATAGAATAAACAAGTTCGACATCAGGCTCGTGCCCGAGCGGATCGAAATCCGTGAAATTCGATATATATTTAAGTCTCACTATGACGATCCGGATATCATTAGCGCCGTTACCCCGCCCCCTTGCCCCATGTGACAGGGACAGCCCATCCTCTTCAGGAAGGCCGAGGTCATGGACGTAAGGAAGTACCCCGACTACCGGTATGCCGGTTTTGTCCTTTATCATATCGAGGCCCGGCCTGAGGATTTCGGGGTCGCCCCGGAACTTGTTGATGACGAAACCCTTGATATGCCTTCGGTCCCTCCCAAGGAGTTTGGCTGTGCCGTAAAGCGAGGCGAAGACCCCGCCTTTATCTATGTCTCCTATAAGCAAGGCGGGGGCCTTTGCATGTTTTGCCATGGACATATTGACAATGTCCACATCCATAAGGTTTATCTCGGCGGGGCTGCCGGCCCCTTCAAGAACGATCATGTCGAAGGTCTTCGAAAGCCTGGCATAAGAATTTTGAACAACTTCCCATGCCTCTTTCCTGAAGGCGTAATACTCGGTCGCCTTCATCATCGAATGGACCCTGCCCTGGAGTATCACCTGGGAACCCATTTCTCCTGAGGCCTTAAGCAACACGGGGTTCATGTCCACGGTGGGTTCAATCCCCGCCGCTTCGGCCTGGAGCGCCTGCGCCCTTCCGATCTCGCCGCCGCCGGCCGTAATAAAGGAATTGAGCGCCATATTCTGGGCCTTGAAAGGCGCGACATTCAGTCCCATGTCCCGAAAAATACGGCAGAAGGCCGCGACTATGAGACTTTTACCGGCGCCTGATCCGGTGCCGAGAATCATCAGCGCCTTAGCCATTGACACCCCCGTTGATGAGCTTCACAACCGGGGTCTCTCCCCAGAATTCTATGACATTCACGGCAGCATGATCCTGCTCTATCCGGAATATATTTTCGAGCGGCATGCCCAGTACGTGACAGAGGACTATGCGGTTCACCCCTCCGTGCGCCACTATTGCGATCGTCTCTCCCCTATGGGCCGAAAGGATTTTGCCCATGGCGTCAAGCACCCGCTCATTTACTTCAAGCGTGCTTTCCCCTCCTACGGGACTGAATTTTAGCGGGTTGCCGGCCCAGGCATCAAACTCCCCGGGGAATTGGTCCCGGATCTCGATAAAGCTCATCCCTTCCCATACGCCGAAATTGCGCTCCCGCAGTTCAGGCATACTGACCGGGATGACATTATGGGGAGCGGCTATGATTTCGCCGCTTTTTACTGCCCGGCCAAGGTCAGAGGTATAGACGGCATCCAGCCGCGCTGAGGGTTGTCTTTCCCCGTTTATTTCCGGCCCGTCGGTATGTATGTCTCTCAAATAGCTCTGCTGCCTCAGAATCGAGGAGACGCGGATATGCTCCAGCACGAACGCCGCGGACTGCTCGACCTGACGTATGCCGTTATCGGACAGGGGGACATCGAGACTTCCCTTGTACGTTTTTGTTTCGCCGCCGGCTGTCTCGCCGTGTCTTATGAGGTAGAGTGTTGTAACCATATTAATACCATTGTAAGGAATATTATCTCAGATATCTCGCTCATCGCGCCAAAAGTGTCGCCTGTGGAGCCGCCAAACCTTCTCCTGAAAAACCCTACCGCCGCTATGCAGAAAATATACTGTGATAAAATGAGAGCCAAAATACCGGCGAAATAACTGGCCGGGGTCATACTCTTAAACAGGGGAAGAAATGGGACCAATGAAAGTAGAATCAGCGTCAGTGTCGATCCCGCAAGGTGTGAGAGTGTGATGTGGTCTATAAATATCCTTCCAAGGCCGTCCCTCCTGGCGGAACCCGCATGAAGCATTGCCGGCACAGTCAGCCATTTGGAAAATACCGTCATCAAAAAAACGGCAGACAAAAACACGGGAAGCGGCGCGGCCTGATAAAGCCCGCTTATAAGCAGGAACTTAAGAAGAAGCGACATTACAATCGCTGTCGCCCCCGATGCCCCCGTCGAGCTGTCCTTCATGACGGACAGACGCTTTTCAATATCAAGGTCCTTGTCTCCTGAAGATTTTACGGCCATTGCGTCAGCGGTATCGGCCAGCCCGTCGAGGTCAAAGCCTCCATTGGAGAGGATATGCGCAAGAAGAACAAATCCGCATACCACCTGAGTAGGGAGGAAGGCATGAAGCCCGGCGGCAACCAATACCAGCATAATTCCCTGACATGCCCCGGCCAGGGGGAAAAAGACCGTCGAACCCGCCATATCTTTTTCAGATACATCTCCCTTTACCCTGACAGGGATGATCGTCAGAAACTGGATTGCAAGCAGCAGCCGCTTCATCTAATTGATGATCTCATCCGTGACCCCGGCCTCTCCGAAGGTGGCCATCTCTTTATAAATTTTTAATCCCGCCTCGATAATATGCATGGCCAAGGCCGCGCCCGTTCCCTCCCCAAGCCTCATATCGAGGTCCAGGATGGGTTTCAGTCCGATTTTTTCGAGCATCGCCTTGTGCCCTATCTCAACGGAATTATGGGCCGCGAACATATAGTCTTTTGTCTTAGGTTCCATGCAGTAGGCGATCAGAGCTCCGGCGGTGGATATGAAACCGTCTATAACGACGGGGACCCTGTTTGAGGCCGCCCCCAGGATGACCCCCGCAATGCCCCCTATCTCCGTGCCGCCTATCTTTGCGAGGACATCGACGGCGTCACCAGGGTCGGGCCTGTTGAGTTTTATCGCAGCCTCGATCACGGCCACCTTTTTTCCGAGGGACTCAGCCGATATGCCCGTGCCTCTGCCCGTGACCTCCGAGGCCGGTTTTCCGGTAAGCACAGCCGCAATCGCGCTCGAAGGCGTAGTGTTCCCGATGCCCATGTCTCCCGTGCCGAAGATCTTATACCCCTTCTTTGCGTAGCCGTTTGCGATCTCTATGCCGGTCTCGACGCATTTTATCGCCTCGTCCCTCGTCATGGCAGGCCCTTTGGCCATGTTTTTGGTGCCGCGCATTACCTTCATATCAAGGAGGCCTGGAACGTCTCCGAAATCATAATCGACCCCTATGTCAACGACGACTACGTCCGCCCCGGCATGCCTGGCCAGGACGTTGATGCCTGCCCCGCCTCTTAAGAAGTTCAGCACCATCTGGGGCGTCACCTCCTTAGGATAAGCGGAGATCCCTTCCTCGGTAACTCCATGGTCTCCGGCGAAGGTGAAGACCGCCTTTTTGTCCAGCGACGGCATCATGTTTTCGGTGATCGCGACGAGTCGCCTTGCGATCTCCTCCAGCCTCCCCAGGCTGCCCGGCGGCTTCGTGAGGTTGTCGAGCCTTTTTTGGGCCTTTTCGATAAATTCTTCCTTGACTGGCGATATTTTCCCTATGGTATCTTTCATCTTCATCCTCCTATTTTATCTTTACAGGTATCCCCGCGGTCACCATATATACTTCATCGGCCAGGGCCGCCGTCTTCTGGTTAAGCCGTCCCGCAATGTCCCTGAATCTTCTGGCAAGCTCGTTTTCCGGCACAATGCCCATACCGACCTCATTCGAGACAATGAAAACCCGGGGGCAGTTAACAGTCGAAAGCGAAGAGATAAAACTTCCCGTTTCCATTTCAACATCCATACCTGCAAGCAGGAGATTTGAAAGCCATAGCGTCAGGCAATCAATGACGATGACCCCGCATTTTCCGGATTTGTCTTTTAAGACCCCTGTGATGGCGAGCGGCGCTTCGACGGTTTCCCAATCACCTCCACGCTCCTGCCTGTGCTTTTGTATCCTCTTTGTCATCTCGGAGTCGAAGGCCTGGGCCGTCGCAATAAAGACCTTCTGACCTTCATACTCAGAAGCCCGATCAAGGGCAAAAGAACTCTTGCCGCTCCTGGCCCCGCCGATCACAAAGGTTATTGTTCCGGTACGGTCAGACATTATTTTTTATCCGAACCGGTCATGTCGGCTTCGAACATGCCGCGGAGGATGTCGTTCGCGCAGAACTTTCCGCACATGGTACACGAGTGTTCGTCGCCGTTGCCTCTTTTTAATTTTATCTCCCTGGCCCTCTCAGGGTCTATGGCGAGGGAAAACTGCGTGTCCCATTTCATGTCACGCCTGGCCTTCGACATTGTTTTGTCCGTATGTAAATTTTTAAGCTTGATCATGTCACCGACATGGGCCGCTATCCTCGAAGCTATCACTCCCTCCCTTACATCTTCAGGGAAGGGAAGCCCCAAATGTTCAGAGGGCGTCACGTAGCAGATGAAGTCTGCCCCGAAGGATGACGAAAGCGCGGCCCCTATCGCGGCGGTAATATGGTCGTAGCCCGGCGCGATGTCTGTGGTTATCGGCCCGAGCATGTAAAAGGGCGATTCCCCGCTCATCTTCTTTTCCATGATGATGTTTGCCTCGATCTCGTTGATGGGGATGTGCCCCGGGCCCTCTACCATCGTCTGGCAGCCCTGCTCCCTGCCAAGCTCGGCCAGTTCACAGTTGATGAGCATCTCCTGGATCTGGACGCGGTCCGAGGCGTCGTGGATAGCGCCCGCGCGAAATCCGTTTCCAAGGCTCAAAACAGCATCATATTTTTTCATGATCGATACGACCCGGTCAAAATGTTCATAGAGCGGGTTTTCCATTTTATTATGTTCCATCCATGCCACCATGTATGAGCCGCCCTTGGAGACAAGCCCGCCGTACCGGTAGTGCTGCTTCCTGAGCATCTCTACTGTCCTTCTGTTGATGCCGCAGTGGATCGCCATGAAACCGACCCCCTCCTCACACTGCTTTTCGATCATCTCAAAAAGCAGCTCAGAAGGCATGTTCACGGCCGCCCCGTATTTTTCGATTGCGAGGGCAAAGGCCTCGTAAAGAGGGACAGTGCCGACGGGAAGAGATATTGCATCCAAAACGGCCTTCCTGATCCCTTCGATGTCGCCGCCTACGGAGAGGTCCATAAGGGTGTCGGCCCCATATTTTTCAGCGATCCTTGCCTTTTCGACCTCCATCGAGATGTCCGCTATCTCGGTCGAGGAGCCTATCGAGGCGTTCACCTTAGTCTTTAACCCCTTTCCGATTCCTACGACCTTTTTTCTGCGGTTGCTGTTTGAAGGGATTACAATTTTCCCGGCCGCAACCCGCCTTAAGACGACGGGGACATCTAATCCCTCTGCTTCTGAAACTTTCCTGATCTCTTCCGTTACCTCGCCTTGTGCGGCCCGTTCAAGCTGCGTCATCATTCCTCCGTAAAATAAAAAATCCTCAAGGCATAAAATATGCCATGAGGACTGCACCCTGGTTTACTTCATCCTCTCCTTCCATCCGCGGGAAGGTCGATCACTCGATTACTCATGTAACCGGCGGAAATATCATTCAGGCAGGTCTTCTGACTCTCCCGGCCTTTGCCAGCCTTCCCATTTTATAAAAACAGTGGCGTACTACCGGCAAAGACTTCTACTCCAACACTCCCGGAGTCGGGATTACAGCGGCGGGACCGTTCCCGGATCGGATCTCTCCTCACGGGATTCCCTTTTATGCCTCTCGGCACCTGAACTACTACTCTTTTTTATACTAAAACGCTATAAAGAAGCAAGCTCTATTTTTAGTTATAGGGTGCGGGTACTCAGCTTCCACTTTTTCTTTTACATACTTTACTCTCATTATATAGAATAGTCACAGGCTTATGAAGCGGGCAATATGCAAGCGGATACGGTCTCCTGCTGCGGGATGGGGACTGAGATAAGGAGGATGCCGTGGGAGCAATGACCATCAGGGGGCTTGATGATAGCACGGTTACGGCCCTTAAAGAAAAGGCGAAACAGGAAGGCACCAGCATCAATGCCGCTTTGATAAAGATAATCAGGAAAGAACTTGGGATTGAGAAAAAGAAGCACACTGCTGTCTATCATGCCCTCGACCATCTGGCAGGCACATGGGACAAAAAAGACTTCGCTGAGTTCCAGAAGAATGTAAAGGACTTTAGAAGATAGACGAGAAGATGTGGAAGTGAAGAACGGAGAGAAGAAACCTTTTGGCAAATTAAGATCTGCCTTTTTACGATTCACGGTCCTTGGATCGTTGAAAAGTTGTGATATATTAACCAGCATTCGTGTTGACAGTTATTACAAACGCCCTTCGTAACTAGGCATCTGTGCAGCTCATCGACCCTCGATTACTGTTCGTTATCCGGACTTCTAAAGTGCTAGATGCAAAATCAGGCGTTGTTCCTGAAGTCGACGTTTCGCTCTTCTATTCATAGGCTTTGGAGTCCGCCCGATAATCAACAGATTTCTCTTGACACTGCTCTGAGCCGCAAGGTATAAAATAACTGCTTACTGTGGGGAATATGTCAAAACAATCGAGGGAATTTATATTGTTGTTCATTAAGCATCAAAGCTTACCATTGCACGTACCTTATTTTCACAATAATGGAACAGGCGAATTATACCGCGCGGCATAATACCGCGATATTCGTTATTATGGCGCTAAAGTTGCCGTCTAACCAACGAAAAACCATGAAGATTCAACAGCAATACTTACGTTTCCGAGAACATACCCGCGCAAATACCGCAGCGGCATAAAAAAGAATGTTATAGAAAGAAAGATATTAATTTCGGTGACTGTAAATGAGCACCGGTGACGACACAGACGGGGACGACGAAGAACAAAGCAAAGAAAGCGAAGATTACTGGAGCTTTCTCCAGGAATATAATGTTCGCGACCAACCGTATAGGCTTCTACTTTGGGAATATGGCGATAAGGACGGGGCATTTCAATGCACAAAAAACCCAACATTCGGTTATTGGGACGACTACTATAGTGATTTGGAAGCAAGCTTTATTGCTAGTTGCTTAATCTATGAAGTGAGAATTCTAGGCGAAAGAATCTCTTTTCAAGAGATCCAAGAAGCCGAAAGAGAAAATATAGATATGATCGAATGCAATAGAGCCGAGAAGGCACAGCACGATATGAAGGCTCATTACAACTCCACAATCAGACCAATGATAACGATGGAATTCCTTGACTATGAAATTTGAGACCAATACAAATAAGGCTCCAGAATTAAAAGTTAATAAAGCTATAACATTGCCAGCTGACCGGTAGTAGCCTTGGCGGTTTTTCGGCGGTGATAGCCCCGTCGGCTGAAATACATCGTTAAGCGAGAAAAAATGACAATAAAAAATTTAAAATATGGCCGTTGGTTACCATACGATGAAAGCTCAGACTCCCCGAGTGATAGAAAGGGCGACTATAAGGAAAAAAGTGATAACCTATCTTCGAACTATGGAATGTTGTTTGAAGATGAGCACAAGGGAAAAGTTTTGTCTGAATTGGAAGAACAGACGAAAAAAATAGAGGCGGCCAGAGATGAAACGAAAAATCTTGCAGCCAAGGATAATCTTTTTATAAATTTGAATAAGAGAAATAAATATATACCATATGGCGCTGTCGTCGTGTTGAGGGCGTCTTCTATTAAAGGCTGCAAAGTCGAGTACCAAGACCAAGAATATACAACGAAACAAATTTTTCTGAAAAAGATATGGTCGTGAGATATGAAATGTATTTATTGTCGTAAACCATCCACTTCTGCTCAAGGCATTGCTCACGTTTTTCCGGAGGCAATAGTTAAGAATAATATTGTTCTACCTAAAGGTTCTGTTTGCGACAGCTGTAATAACTACCTTAAAGAATTGGACAGTGCTTTAATAGCTCACAATCACATTTGGCCTATCATTCAAATGGCCGGTTTACCAGGCAAGAAAGGCAAACCACGGAAAAAACTCGGTTATATCGAGCGATCCGATAAAGATCAATCATTGTTGCTTAATTTCAACCAGAAAAGTATCGAGAAGATTACGGTTTCCGAAAAGCAGATTCATCTTCAAATCAAGAATCCACAAAACTTTGAAGACAAATTATTTAGGCGTGCGCTCCATCATGTTGGATTTAATTTCTTCGCATTATCAAGGCAAAATGATTCACTACTCGCCGCGCACTTTGAT
>JACRLQ010000019.1 GCA_016215155.1 Nitrospirota bacterium | reverse complement strand
CCTCACTTATTACTGGATGTTTATGCCGGGAAGCAGTTCGTTAATGGAGAGATGGTAATCGGCAGGCAGTTTGCAAGGATGGCCGCCTAAATGCCTTTTACACTCCTATTGACAAAACCTCAGAATCTCCCGCGTTGTTGTATTTCGCCATTATTGATTCCCTTCAATAAGTTACATTATTTAACATATTTTGAACAGAACAATTTTTCACAGGATAGGAGTACCTCGATTTTTATCCGTCATTCCCGCGCAGGCGGGAATGACGGCCTTTTTCTTACTATTTCCATTAGCAGGCTGTCCCTGAGATTTCAGTTGGGGATTCTCCAATTTGTTTAAAACAGACTCCTACTACTTCATATTTACCTCAAAAACGTTACTTGATAACGCTATGCAAATTCACAGGTCTGATTATTTAGGGAACTACTGCAATTGTCACATGCTCTTTATCTTTTCAGATCAATCGGATATATTATAATTCCAGAAAGGAACCGATATGCTTGATGCCAGATTTGTAAGAGAAAACGTAGAAGACGTAAAGGCGGCCCTTAAAAAAAGGGGGTATGAATTCCCTCTGGCCGATTTTCTTTCCCTTGATGAAAAGAGGATGCAGGTCTTGAAGGAGACCGAAGAATTAAGAAACAGAAGGAATGTCGCCTCGGAAGAGATAGGAAGAAAAAAGAGGCTGAAGGAAGATGCGGCCGCGGAGATGGCCGAGATGAAGACCGTCTCCGACAAAATAAAATCCCTCGACGAGGCCCTGAAGGCGCTTGAGGACGAGACGAAAGGCCTGCTACTTACAATACCGAATATCCCTCACGAGTCGGTCCCCCCGGGCAGGGACGAAAACGAAAACGTCGAGATAAGAAGATGGGGGACCCCCAGGGAGTTCGATTTCGAGCCCAAAAACCACTGGGACATAGGCGAGCCGCTTGATATCATAGACTTCGACCGGGCGGCGAAGATCTCGGGCGCCCGCTTTGCCCTTACAAAGGGCGCCGGCGCGCGGCTGGAGCGGGCGCTGATGAACTTCATGCTCGATACCCATACCGCAAACGGCTATAAAGAGATCTTTCCGCCGATCATCGTAAACCGCGAGAGCATGACCGGCACGGGGCAGCTCCCGAAGTTCGAGGCGGAGCTTTTCAAGATCGCCGACCCGGAGTTTTATCTTATTCCAACAGCGGAGGTGCCTGTCACAAACATACACCGGGATGAAATACTGAAAGAATCCGAGCTCCCCATATATTACACGGCATTTACCCCGTGCTTCAGGAGAGAGGCCGGCTCTTACGGCAAGGACACGCGGGGACTGATCAGGCAGCACCAGTTCAACAAGGTAGAGCTTGTCAAATTCGTAAGACCTGAGGACTCTGAAGCTGAACACGAGAGGCTGACGGCGGACGCCGAGGGGGTCCTTCAGAGCCTGGGACTGCCGTACAGGGTCGTTGCCCTGTGCTCCGGAGATCTCGGCTTTTCATCTCAAAAGACATACGACCTCGAGGTCTGGCTTCCAGGCCAGAATAAATACAGGGAGATATCCTCCTGCTCGAATTTCGGTGATTTTCAGGCCAGACGCGCCAACATAAGGTTCCGGCGCGAGGGGAAAAAAGGCACGGAGTTCGTCCATACACTGAATGGATCGGGCCTTGCGATAGGCAGGACCCTCGTGGCCGTAATCGAGAACTACCAGCAGAAGGACGGGTCCGTGGTTGTGCCTGAGGCCCTGAGAAAATATATTGGATTGGAAAGGATCGGATAGTGGGCATCATGAAACTCAAAGGTTACCTGGACCTTCATACACATGGAATAGGCAGTTACGATACGCGGTCAAACAAACCCTCCGACATCCTGAGGATTGCCGGTCTTCACGGCAACTCCGGGACGGAGGCCGTCTGTCTGTCGATATATCCCGGGCCGGCCGATGAAATGAGAAAGAATATAGAGGCGGTTAAAAAGGCGGTCGAGCTGCAGAAAAAAGACGCGGGGCAGAGGCATTTTTCGGGTGAAAAGGCCGGTAAAAGCGCCGCCATAATCGGGGTGCACCTGGAGGGGCCTTATTTGAACCCCAGATACTGCGGCTGCCTTGACGGCAAACAATTTGCGAGGCCTTCGGTCTCACATCTTAAAAAACTGCTTGACGGAAACGAAGATATCATCAGGGTGATCACCGTCGCCCCCGAGGTCCCCGGCGCGCTGAGGGTAATAGAGAGGTGTGCGGAACTGGGCATACGGGTAAATATGGGACATTCGGATGCCACCTGCGAAGAGGCGGCCGAGGCCAAGAAGGCCGGCGCAACCGGCATTACTCATTTATTCAACGCCATGAGGGCGTTCCACCACAGGGAGCCGGGGCTTGCGGGCTTTGGGCTCCTGGATGAGGACATCTATATTGAAGTTATAGCCGATGGGGTGCACCTGCACAAAAAAACGCTGGAGCTGATATTCAACCGGAAGCGTCTCGACAGGATAATCCTGGTCTCCGACACAGTGAAGGGGAGGCCCAGGATGTCCAGGATTTATGGCGGCAAGGCCATTTATGAAAAAACGGGGGTCCTCTCGGGCAGTGCCATAACCTTAGCCGACGCAGTGGAGGTCCTCAAAGAGATCGGGGTCCCCGACGCGGAGATCAGCGAGGCGGCAATTGATAATCCGGCCCGTTATGTGGGGCTTGGAAGCAGCTGCTAGGGGAGTATGTCCAACGCTTCCTTGCATATGGCTCAGGGCTGAGCGCCGGTCATTCCCGACTACTACCTCGGGAATGACGACAAATAGACACCAAAGGAGAATATTGTGAAAAAAGCGTTTCTTCTTATTATTGCGGTAACGGCCTGCATTTATATGCTTGGCATCCAGGAAGTCCATGGAGGAGATACTATGACAAAGAATATTCACTGGCTCGGACATGACACGTTCAGGATTACAGGCGAAAAGGTCATATATACCGACCCTTTTCAGATAAAGAAAAAAGACGTCGCGGACATCATACTTATTACCCATGAACATCGCGACCATTGTTCACCTGAAGACGTCGCGAAGGTCAGGGGCCCCGAGACGGTCATAGTCGCGCCTGCCGATTGCGCGGCCAAGCTCTCAGGGAAGATCACGACCGTAAAGCCCGGAGACCGTATTGAAGTTCTGGGCGTAAAGGTCGAGGTTGTGCCGTCTTATAATACAAACAAGAATTTTCATACAAAGGACAGGGGCTGGGCAGGTTATATCTTTACCCTCAACGGGCAGAGGATCTATCTGGCCGGCGACACCGACCATATACCGGAGATGAAAGATTTCAGGGCGGACATAGCCCTGCTTCCGGTCTCAGGCACCTATGTCATGACCGCCGAGGAGGCGGTAAAGGCCGCGCTAGACATAAAGCCGAAGCTTGCCATCCCCATGCATTACGGGTCGATAGTGGGGTCGCCGGAGGACGCTAAAAGGTTTTCCGATCTGCTGAAAGGCAGGATAGAAGTGACGATACTAAGGGAAGAATAGTTGGCAGGGCATAATAAGTCTGACTATATGGGTCCCGTTTCCCCGGAGGCTATTGTCTCCGGGCTTGAAAGCGGCTTCTGGGGAGAGGTCATCTGTTATCAGACGTCCGGCTCCACAAATGATATAGCCCTTCTGCATCCCTTCAACGACTCAGGCAAGGGGTTAGTCATCGTCGCCGAGGCCCAGGAAAAGGGCAGGGGCAGGTTCGGCAGAAGATGGGCTTCCCCCGCGGGTGTAAATATCTGCATGAGCATGCGTATAAGCCCTGAAATCATCGAGGGCCACGCCTCTTTTTTGACGATCATGGCCGCACTGGCCTCCGCGTCCGCGCTCAGGGAAGAAACCGGCCTGGATGTCCTGATAAAATGGCCGAATGACCTTATGGTCTCAGGGAAAAAGCTCGGGGGTATTCTCGCCGAGGTAAAGTCAGAGAGAGGCCTGGTTCGGAAAGCGGTGGTCGGGATCGGGATCAATCTCAATACACCTGCCTGCGATTTCCCCGGGGAGATAGCCGATACGGCCACCTCAGCCTATATAGAGACCGGATGTTTCTTTTCGAGGGCAGGGGTGATCTCCCGTGTCCTCAATGAGTTTGGGTCCCGGCTGTCAAGCGTGGGCCAAAGCGGCAGCGGGCCGCTCATAGAGGAGATAAAATCCCTGTCGTCATCGCTGGGCAGGCAGGTCAGTGTCACTGTCAGCGGCTCCAATACCACGATATCCGGATTGGCTGAAGATATCGACGATCAGGGGATGCTCCTTGTCAGGCTTGCTTCGGGCGAACTCAAACGTGTCAGCTGCGGGGACCTTGCCGAGCAGGAGGGGGGCAATCGTTGCTGATCTGCTTTGATATAGGCAATTCCTCGATAAACATAGGTTATTGCAAAGGGGCAGGGCTGATCGTCCAGAGGATAGATACTCATCCTGTTTTTCATCAGGACGTATATTACAGCCTGATGTCGGACTTCATCGCCCTGAACAATATAGAAAAAGATAATGTTAGCTGTATAATATGCTCAGTAGTCGATACGCATACGGATGTTTTCGAGGCAGTGGCCCGGACGTTTGCGGGCCGTGGCGGGACCGTGGACGTGGTGGGCATAAGGATGAATACCGGCCTGGACTTTGAAAGGCTCACTGCCCCTGAAGAGCTCGGCGCGGACAGGATAGCGACCTCTGCGGGGGCGTACGATATCTTCGGTGGGCCTGTTTTGGTCGTCGACTTCGGCACGGCAACCACGGTAACGGCGGTCGATGCCGGCGGGCGCCTGCTCGGAGGCTCGATAATGCCCGGGCTGGGGCTTATGAACTCGGCGCTTGAAAAGGGTACGTCAAAGCTCACAGAGGTCCCGCTGATCGGGCCTGCCGCCGCTCTCGGCACGGACACCGCGCAGTGCATATGCTCAGGGCTCTTTTTCGGCACTGCCGGGGCTGTCGAACGGATCGCCGCCGGGATCGAACAGGAAACGGGCGCCTCCTTCAGGATGGTCATTACGGGCGGATACGGCGGGATGATGAAAAACTACATTAAAAGGCAGTATGATATAAAACCGGACCTGATTTTCGAGGGGCTGAGGACACTTTATGATAAAAACAGGAAGTAATGAATTAAGGAAGGACCCCCTGCTGGGCAGATGGGTCGCTGTTCTTAACAGGTCGAGAACTCCAGCCGAATATGTCCTCCCGCAACCCGAGAGCTCAGAGACGTCCTGCATTCTGTGCCGGGGCAGGGAGGGCGAGGCCCCGAAAGAGATCATGTCTATAAAGTCGACGTGCGCCGGGGCCTCAGACAAGGACTGGGCGACCAGGGTGGTCCCGAATGTCGATCCGATATTCCATATCGAAGGCGAACTCGGCAGGCGGGGCGATGGGATGTATGACAAGATGAACAGCATCGGGGCGAATGAGATTATTATCGAGTCCCCTCACCATAATGTCCCGCCCGAGGAGCTGGGCCTAGAACAGATGACCAAAGTGATCATCACGTATCGGGAGCGGATGGCCGACCTCGAAAAAGACCCGCGGATGAGATACACGCTTATTTATAAAAATTCCGGCAGTGACGCGGGGGCGGTCTATTCCCATCCCATATCCCACCTTGCCTCGACCCCGGTCATCCCAAAGCGAGTCAAGGAAGAGCTTGACGGCGCGAAGCAGTATTTTGCCTACAAGGAGCGGTGCATATTCTGCGACATTGTAAGTGAAGAGTTGAGGGCGGGAAGCAGGGTCAGCCTTGAGACAAAGAATTTCCTGGCCTTCTGTCCCTATGCCTCGAAGTTCCCTTTTGAGGTATGGATCATGCCGAAAAACCACAGCTGCGCGTTTCAGGATATAAGCCCTGATGAGACGGAAGACTTCGCGCTTATTCTTTCTTCGATACTTAAGAAGATGAGGAAGCTGTTCAGTGGGGTGTCCTTCAATTATTTTATCCACTCCGTTCCGAACAGAATGCCCCGGAAAGACCACTGGCATACCCTCGGGGAGGATTACCACTGGCATCTGGAGATGATGCCCCGATTTCTCAAAACGAGCGGATTTGAATGGGGTTCTGGTTTTTACATACTGCCTACTTCACCGGAAGCGGCATCAAAATATCTTAGGGAGGTTTAAGATGGACATTAAAAAGATCATATTCGCAACCGATTTCTCAGAAGGGTCCTCACATGCCCTGCCTTATGCCGTTGACCTGGCAAAAAAATACGGAGCAAGGCTTTACCTGGTCCATGTCGTCTATGATGTCGCCAAGGCCGCCGGATGGTACGTGCCGCACATCTCGATGGACGAAATGTACACCGATATCGAAAAGAGCGCGAAGGCGGAACTGGAAAAAAGCTTTATCGATGAGATGAGGGGATTCAAGGAGATTGACAGGGTAGTGTTAAAAGGCATTCCGTATGAAGAGCTCTGCAGGTTTGCCGGTGAAAACAAGGCGGACATGATCGTGCTGGGGACACATGGCAGAAAGGGGATCGACAGGATGCTGTTTGGAAGCACCGCCGAGCAGGTCGTCCGCAACGCGCCCTGCCCCGTGCTTTCGGTAAGATTGACGAACACAAAATAACGAACCGTCATAGATGAGGGCGTATCTATCGGAAAATGCCTTTATTGATCTGCTTCTGAGCTCAGCGGAGGTCTATAAGCAGGAATGCCTTGGGTTCCTGCTGGGGTACAGACTTGAGGACAGGTTCATCATAGAGCATGCCTTCAGTTTCCAGACCGCGTCGAGACGTCCTACCGGGGTCGTCTCTCATGACAGGAGCCACAAGAAGATCGATCCCATACTGGCCCGTTTCGACCGTCTGCAGATCATCGGGGATTTTCATTCCCATACCCAGTTTGGTGAGATGAAGGGGCTGCCGTTCCCAAGCCCCGAGGACATCAGCAGCATGGCAGACGACCGTGTATATCTTATCGTCGCGATAAACAACTATAAAAAGACGATGAGGTGGGCGGAAAACAGGGACAAGACGATCTCCGGCACCGTAGGTGATTTTTTTTTCAAGATCTCGGCGCATTATCTCGACAGCAGGCAGGTTGTCCGTAAAGCGAGGATACATTGCCCCTTCCCCCCCGGGTTCTGATTTTTCGGGATATACGAATAAGTGCATTGGTGTAATATGTCATCAATAAAAGATCTCCGAATACCATTTTCCGGGACCATAACTCCCCCTTCCCCCACTTATCTTTCCGCGCCCAGGCGGATTCGCCGAGGAGAAATGAGGGGGCGCCGAAGGCGGGGGCGTTATTCCAGCTGAGGGTGTATTACGCTTTGCGGTTCAGGACATTTTTCGTAGCATCAATAACCCTGCATCTATTCATTTTTGCGGGCATTTATAATCTTCCCTCTGTAAAAGTGAAAAAGCCGAAGGAGTTTTCCGCGACTCTCGTAACTCCTGAAGAAACAAAAAAGCGGGTGGTGCGCATACCCATGTCCATACCCCGCCCTCCTGTAATCCCGTTGCCCCGGACCAGCCGGAGACCTCTGCTTCATACTCCATCCAGGGAGGACGAAGCGCCTTTCAAACCGGTTACGCCCTTACATACACCTGACAGCCTCCCCGAAGGGAAGCCTTTAAGTGAAGCAGGCGACAGCGATGCCGGGAAGTCCCTTGCCGAGTTCGGAGGGAAGGTGTCGGGAAAAGGCAGCGTCGCAGACAGAGGCGAAGACGGAGACAAAGCCCCCGGCGTAGAACCGGCTAAACCCGGCCCCTCTCCGAGGGCGAGACTTTTTGACCGGCGGGTGACGGATGCGGTCGCGCAGAAAGACAGAGGGGTAAAGCAGGGCCGGGGGGAAGGCATAACCTTCAGCACAAGACAGTACCGTTTTAAAGGCTATATGGACAAGCTCAGAAGCAGGATAGAAGGCCTCTGGGTCTATCCTCCCGAGGCGCTGGCAAAAGGCATTTATGGGGACCTTGAACTTACGTTCACCATAAATAAAGACGGTACTCTGAGGGGCAGGCCGGAGCTCGTCAGGACCTCGGGGTACAGGGTCCTCGACGATGCCGCGATCAAGGCCCTCAAAGACGGCGAGCCCTACTGGCCGCTGCCGGAGGAGTGGGGTATGGAGACATATACCATTAAAGGCCACTTTATTTATGGGTTATACGGCAATTATCTGAGGTGAGGAACGGGGTCAGATAACGCCTCTCAACCGGTCGATCTGTGCCCCCATATCCCGGGAGGCCATAAGAGAGGAGCCGACCAGCATCGCGTCTATTCCTGCCTGCTCCAGCCGGAGGACATCGTCCCTGCCGCTTATGCCGCTTTCGCTGACAACGGTCTTTCCAGCTGGGATCTCCTTCATCAGGTTGAACGTGGTGTCGAGATCTATCGCGAGGGTCTTAAGGTTACGGTTGTTTATCCCTATGATCGGGACGTCAAGCCGCAGGGCCATTTCGAGTTCGTCGTAGTCATGGACCTCAAACAGCACTGACATCCCGAGGTCCCGTGAAATATGCAGATATTCCCCGGCCTGTTTTTCTCCAAGTATCGCCGCGATCAGGAGTACGGCATCGGCCATATTCGCCCTTGCCTCATATATCTGGTACTCGTCGATAATGAAATCCTTCCTCAGAAGCGGCCTGGATGAGATTTTTCTTACCTCAGGGAGGTATTCAAGCCTGCCCTGGAAAAAATCTTCTTCAGTCAGCACTGATATGGCGTCCACCTTTTTGTCTTCGTAGATTGAAGCGATCTTGACGTGGTCGAAATCAGGCCTGATCAGACCTTTCGATGGTGAGGCCTTCTTGATCTCGGCGATAAGCCTTAGAGGCGCATCGGTCCTTTTTATGGCCTGCGCAAAATCTTTCGGTTTTTCGAGGCCCCCGATTGCGGCGATCAGCGCGGAATGCGGCGTTGTCCGTTTCGAAGAGGCAAGCCGCTCTTTTTTCTTATCGACGATTTTTTCTAAAATTGACATAAGGGATTTTAAAGGTAACGGGAAAGGATTTTCAAGGCGCGGCCGGAACTCACATTTTATAAGTTTTGTCGTACGGTCCGAGATCGACAAACTTTATCGTATCACTGCCGCAAAAACGGCAGTCTTTGCAGAGGACTACCGCTTGATAATGAAAACAATCCCCTATCTGATATAATTACGCATCATGGACCAAAAAGGGAAGATCGCGAAGGCGGCCGGCATCATGTCTTTTGCCACGTTCATAAGCCGGGTGCTGGGCTATGTAAAGGACATGATCCTGGCGGTCTTTTTCGGGGCTACAGGTCTTTCGGATACATTCTTCGCGGCCTTCCGGATACCCAACCTCCTGAGGGAGCTTTTCGCGGAAGGATCGATGTCCTCGGCCTTTATCCCTGTGCTTACCGAGTACAGACAGAAAAAGGGCGAGGAAGAGGCCAGGACACTCGTCAGGATCACATTCACCTTTATCGTGATCGTCGTCGGACTTGTCTGCATCGCCGGGATATTTTTCTCACCCGCGATAGTCGCGGCCGTCGCCCCGGGGTTTTTGAAGTCAGCCGAAAAATTTCAGATGACGGTCGTGCTCACCCGCATCATGTTTCCATTTCTGCTTTTTATAAGCCTCGCGTCTTTGGTCATGGGCGCACTGAACACAAAAAAGGTCTTTTTTGTGCCTACACTGGCCCCGGCCATGCTCAACATAACGATCATAGTGGTCATCATTTTCTTCGCCCGGTTTTTCAGCAGCCCTATAATGGCCGTGGCCGCGGGCGTCGCTATCGGGGGCCTGGCCCAGTTTGCCTTTCAGCTGCCTTCTTTTTTCAGAAACGGATACAGTCTCGGACTGGATGCCTCGTTCGGGCATCCGGGCTTGAGGCGCATGGCGATACTCCTTATACCGGCTACCGCGGCCCTTGCCGTGAACCAGATCAATATCATAGTATCCAATATCCTGGCCTCATACCTCCCCGACGGCAGTATCACATATCTTTACTACTCGATGAGACTGATACAATTCCCGATAGGGATATTCGGGGTCGCCATGGGCATGGCGGTGCTGCCGACCCTTTCCGAACATGCGGTCAGGGGTGACATGGAGAACCTGAGGGCGGACTTCTCTTTTGCGCTAAGGCTCCTCTTTTTTATCGCAGTCCCCTCAATGGCGGGCCTGATCGCGCTCAGGGAGCCGATCGTAAACCTTCTGTTTCAGAGAGGACAGTTCGATTATGCCGCGACACGCGGCACGGCGGAGGCGCTTCTGTTTTATTCGATCGGCATCTGGTCCATCGTCGGCGTCAGGGTCTTGACGACCGCGTTTTATTCGATGCAGGACACCAGGACCCCGGTCAAGCTTGCCGCAGTCGGCATGGCAACCAACCTTGTCCTGAGCCTTGCCCTTATGGGGCCGATGCTCCATTCAGGCCTTGCGCTCGCAAACGCCCTTGCCTCAGGGATCAATTTTCTCCTCCTCGGCTATTTTCTCAGGAAGAAACTTGAGCGTATAGACGCAAGGAAGATAATCACCTCATTCGCCAGGACCGCCGCAGCCTCTTTTGTCATGGGACTGTCCGGCTGGGCCATGCTCCATGGCGAGTTATGGAGGGTGTCCGGAAACACGG
The DNA here is from genome assembly GCA_016215155.1 of Nitrospirota bacterium. GTDB lineage: Bacteria > Nitrospirota > Thermodesulfovibrionia > Thermodesulfovibrionales > UBA6898 > PALSA-1316. Next base: position 53,332 of record JACRLQ010000019.1, on the reverse strand, counting down.
GACTCAAGACGATTTATTTTGCGTCCGCGGCCGTGGCATGTATCGTCATATACGCGGCAGTCAGCTACTTCCTTAAGAATGAGGAGATGAGATATATTCAGCAGGCAATCGCGGGCAGGTTCAAAAGAAGGTCCGTGTAGAATAGCTGCTCATTGTTTTTTGACTATAGCGTTCCAACTCTCCGGCAAGCTCAGAGTGACCGGGCATGGTGAGCCTGTCGAACCATATCAGTTCAAGGTCCTGATAATTCCCGCAAACGGCCTCAAATTGACTAAGTAACGGGTTATATTTTACTCTAGATAAACTGTTGGGAGGCGACATTGACCATAGAAGTCGAGGACATAAGCAGTACAAAAAAACGTCTCAGGATCGAGATCCCCGCTGATATTGTTGAAAAAGAATACGCGAGATCGCTTGATAACCTGAGACAGAAGTCAAAGATACCGGGCTTCAGGCCCGGGAAGGCCCCCGTGAGTCTTGTCGAAAAGAAGTTCGGCGGTGAAATCAAATCCGATCTTATAGATAAACTCGTTCCTGACTATTACACACGGGCGCTCAGGGAGTCGAACCTTGTGCCGGTGGGTTACCCGGACATGGAGAGCGCCCTTGAACTTAAAAGAAACGAAGCCCTCTCTTTTACGTTCACCGTTGAGGTGAGGCCGGAGGTCGCCGGACTTGATTACACAGGCATTAAAGTAGACGATATACCGTTTGAGGTTACTGAAAGCGAGATAGACGAGACCATAAAAGGGCTTCAGGAAGGACGGGCCATGTTCGAGGTCGTTGACAGGGAGGTCCGGGATTCCGACCTTATAGTCATAGACTATCTTAAACTTGACCCCGCCGGAGAGAAGGAGATCGCCTCCGCGAAGGACCAGGTGATGAACTTGGGTAACAACCTTGTTCCGAAGGGAATTGCCGATGCGGTCCTGGGAAGAAAAAAGGGGGATCTGGTCGAAGTGACACTGCCCGAGGTGGAAGGGGGCGAGATAAAAGACGACAGCAGCAGGGGAGACCGCCTGAGGATCACGATCAAAGAGGTCAAGGAAAAGAAGATGCCCGAGATCGACGATGAACTCGCAAAAGATTTCGGACACGAAACCATTGAGGCCCTCAGAGAAAGAGTAAGGGAAGGCCTGCATAAGAACAAGGCAGATGGGGTCTCGTCGAAACAGAAAGGACAGCTGATCGAAAAACTTGTTGAAAGGCATTCCTTTGATCTGCCTGAGTCTTTGTTGAACAAAGAACTCGAAAACCTCATGCTCAATGAGAAGCATCCTGAGGGTGACGCTTCGAACCCTGAGTCCGAAGGCGCGCCCGGCAAAAATGACGCGGAACTTCTGGATTCTCTCAGACCCAAGGCGATCCATAATGTAAAGGTCGCCCTGCTTCTTGACATGATAGCGGACAAGGAGAAGGTCGCGGTGTCGGAAGAGGAGATCAAGGCGAGGATAAGCCTGCTCGCAAGGCATTTCAAGGCAACGCCCGAAGCAGTTATAAATTTATTTGTCACACGTGACGGCTCCCTGGATAATTTAGGCAGGACCATAAGGGATGAGAAGGTCCTCGACCTGATATTATCGAAGGCCGAGATCGTAAAAGGAGCCTGAAATGAGCGTAATTCCTATCGTTATAGAGCAGACCGGAAGGTCGGAAAGGGCCTATGATATTTATTCGAGGCTCCTTAAAGACAGGATAATATTTTTGGGCAGCCCGATCGATGACTACGTTGCCAATACTGTCATCGCCCAGATACTTTTTCTGCAGACGGAAGACCCTGACAAGGACATTCACCTGTATGTAAATTCCCCTGGAGGGGTCGTGTCTTCAGGGCTCGCGATATATGATACGATGCAGTACGTGAAGCCCGATATCTGCACCTACTGCATCGGACAGGCCGCGAGCATGGGCGCGCTGCTGCTTACAGCGGGGACAAAGGGCAAGAGGTTCTCGCTGCCGAACTCCCGGATAATGATGCATCAGCCGATGGGAGGGTTCTCCGGCCAGGCGACGGATATAGAAATCCATGCCAGAGAGATCCTCAGGCTTAAGGAAAATCTCAACCAGATAATAGCAAAACACACAGGTCAGCCGATAGATAAGGTACAGGCCGATACTGACAGGGATTTCTTCATGTCGGGCGACGAGGCAAAGGCATACGGCCTGGTGGATGACGTCATAAGAACGGTCAAAAAGGTAGTGTAACGCGGAAGGGCAAGTCGAGCTGTTTTCTGATCCGGACCCGATGAAGTCCGGGTCTTTTGATACGGAGGATTAAATGGCAAAAAAAGATGAGGAATTGCTGAAATGTTCTTTCTGCGGCAAGGGCCAGGAGGAAGTCAGGAAGCTTATAGCAGGGCCTACGGTTTATATCTGTAACGAATGTATAGAACTCTGCAATGAGATCATTGCGGACGAACTCTATGTGGACTCCGGCAAGGGGGCGTTTCCAAAACTCCCTACACCGAGGGAGATACACGGCGTTCTGAACGATTTTGTCATAGGGCAGGACAGGGCGAAACGGATACTTTCCGTCGCGGTACATAACCACTACAAGAGGATCTATAACCCTTCGGAGTCGGACGTCGAACTCCAAAAGAGCAACATACTTCTGATAGGGCCGACCGGCACGGGGAAGACGCTCCTTGCGCAGACCCTCGCCAGGATCCTCGATGTCCCCTTTACGATTGCCGACGCGACGACCCTCACCGAGGCCGGTTATGTGGGCGAGGACGTCGAAAATATAATCCTTAAGCTTCTGCAGTCCGCTGAATATGACGTCGAGAAGGCCCAAAGAGGCATTGTATACATCGATGAGATCGACAAGATAAGCAGAAAGGCCGACAACCCTTCCATTACGCGTGATGTCTCGGGGGAGGGCGTGCAGCAGGCCCTTCTGAAGATTATAGAGGGGACAATAGCGAACATCCCCCCCCAGGGAGGAAGGAAACACCCTCAGCAGGACTTTATCCAGGTGGACACCACGAACATACTGTTCATCTGCGGTGGGGCCTTTATAGGCCTTGACGCGATCATCGAGCAGAGAAAAGGGAAGAAAACGGTAGGGTTCGGAACGAATCTCATAAGCAAATCCGAAAGGAAGATCGGGGAGATACTGGGCACAACGGAGCCGGAAGACCTGATGAAATACGGCCTTATCCCTGAATTTGTCGGGAGGCTCCCGGTATTTGCCTCTCTTGAAGAACTTGATGAGGCATCTCTTGTGAAGATACTCGTCGAACCCAAAAACGCCCTGGTGAAACAGTACCAGAAACTGTTGTCTTTTGATAACGTAAGGCTCAAGTTCACCGAAGGCTCCCTTTCCGCGATAGCAAAAAGAGCGGTCCAGCGCAAGTCCGGAGCACGCGGACTGAGGGCGATCCTCGAGGAGATAATGCTCGACGTCATGTACGAGATACCTTCTCAAAAGGGCATAAAGGAATGCCTGATAACCGAAGATACGGTCGTCAAGAGGGAAAAGCCGATCCTTATATACGAAAAACAGGCTGAGTCGGCGTAGCACACCGCTTCACCGAGATTTTTGCTATGTCATTTCGAACGCAGTGAGAAATCTTGTGTTAAATAATCAGATTTCTCCCTTTGGTCGAAATGACAATCTTTTCAAAATACCAGACTAGTGCCGCCCTGTCCTGCGTCTTTTTGCGGAAAGCGATTTTTTCGCTACGGTCCTTATCGTTTCTTTGAGTTCGTCGTCGTGTATGCCTGATATGAGCTGATCAAGAAATTCGGCGTCTTCAGCCCCGAGTTCAACCTGACGGGACATCTCCGGATCTTTGAGTTCATCCTTCTTCCATGAGACTTTGCCCACCCTCAGGCGAAGGTCTCTGACGCCATACTTTCTTAGCTTGTCCAATATCTCATTTTTTGAGAAACTGAGCTGCTGCATCCAGATAGGGGAAGCTACGTTCAATAAAAGTTCACCCTCAAGCAGCCTTGAGGGTGACATATGAGTTGCAAGGGGCCTGTCGAAAATGCCGGGCCAGTCTTTTCTTATACGAAGGAGGCGGACATCTTCATCAATGCCCAGGCGCTTCAGTATCGGGGCAAGAAGGGATTCCGCCCTGTCCATCAGACGACCTTTTTGACTGCTCCTGACCTGAGACATCTTGTGCAGACATAGGCCCGCCTGTTTCCGTGAGCGGTTTCAATCTTCGTGCGCTGAAGGTTTGGCATGATGCGTCTTTTCGTCTTGTTATTTGCATGACTGACGTTATTGCCTACAGTCTTCTTTTTTCCACATGTAATACAGCTCGCCATTATTTCGTACCTCCTTTCAGAATTGCATAAAATGGGTCATTTATGATAACATTTCAGGATACTTGATACAAGATCATACAGCACTTTTATAAAATACAATGCCAAAAGCCGGGATAAGGATATAAATGTCTAAAGTGAGAATATACGAATTAGCAAAGCAGCTCAACAGGCAGAGCAAGGACATCCTCGATGAACTCTCAAGGCTTGGAGTCGGGGGAAAGACCCCCGCCTCAGGCATAGACCAGGACATTGCCGACAGGATAATAAAGGCGCTTTCCGCGCCGGTGGTCCACGCCGGTCCGGCCCAAACTCCAGAGGGAAAATCGCCGTCCGCCGCCGCGCAAAAAAAGAAGGAACAGCCCAGGACGGAAAAGGCCGCTTCACATGCGCCGCGGGAAGAGGCCCTCAAACCGGCCGCTGACGTTAAGATCCCAACCGGCGCAGCCCATGAAAAAAAGGCACAGGTCGAGCCGGAGAAAAAGGCCGCGGTAACCGCCCCTGGGACGCCGGCGACCGTTGAGGTCCCTGAAAGTGCCGCTGAACCCGACGAGGCGGTGACTGATTCGAACGCCGCCGTCTCCGACAGCCTTGATGCGGCCGGGGCACCCGGGGCCGAGGCTGAAGAGGGCATTGAGGTGCCCGATAAATTCAAAAAAGACGCCGAGGCTGAAAAGATCGAGAAGTTTCCCATGATATAAGAGGCGGCAGACGGGGGGACAGGGGAAGAGGGCCTTTCAGGCAGGACCAGAAGTCACAGCCGCTTTCGACGATGCCGAGGAAAAAGACCCTGAAGCTCAGGGAAGGCACTACGGTAAAGGAGTTCTCCGAACTTATCGGTCTTAAATTCTCCGATGTCATAAAGAAATTTATGGAATTGGGATATATGCCCACCATAAATCAGCCGGTCGACACGGATGCCGCTTTGTTGGTCGCCGAGAGTTTCGGGATCAAGCTCGAGCTTGCTTCCGTCGAGGATGAAACGGTGGTCGAAGAGATCAAGGACGATACCAGCTTCCTCAAACACAGGGCCCCGGTAGTGACGATCATGGGCCATGTCGACCATGGAAAGACCTCTCTGCTTGATGCCATAAGAGAGACGAAGGTCACTGAGACGGAGGCCGGCGGGATAACCCAGCACATAGGCGCCTACAAGATAAACCTGCACGGCAAAGACATAGTATTTCTCGACACCCCCGGTCACGAGGCCTTTACCGCGATGAGGGCAAGAGGGGCCAAGATCACTGACATCGTGGTGCTGGTTGTGGCCGCCGACGACGGGGTGATGCCCCAGACCGTTGAGGCCATAAACCATGCGAAGGCCGCCGCTGTTCCCATAATCGTGGCAGTCAATAAAATCGACAAACCGGACGCAAACCCCGCCAAGGTCAAGAGTGAACTCGCCGAACACGGTATAATCTCCGAGGAGTGGGGCGGGCATGATATCTTTGTGGAGGTATCGGCAAAAAAACGCATGGGTATCGAGCATCTGCTTGAGATGATCCTGCTTCAGGCCGAGATGATGGAGCTCAAGGCCAATTTTGATAAAGAGGCAAAGGGCACTGTCGTTGAGGCAAAGCTTGACAAGGGGAGAGGCCCGGTGGCCACCCTCCTGGTCCAAAACGGCACACTGAAAGTAGGCGACGCGTTACTCTCAGGGGTCCACGTGGGCAAGGTCAGGGCGCTGATCGATGATATCGGAAAGAGAATTCAGGTCGCGGGGCCATCGACACCGGTCGAGGTCATCGGGTTCTCCGAGGTCCCCTCGGCGGGCGACACCTTTGTCGTTGTAGAGGACGAAAAAAGGGCCCGGCAGATCGCCCTTACGAGGTTCCAGAAGCACCGCTCTCTGGAGATCGCGAAGGCAAAAAAACTTACCCTCGATGAGCTCTACACAAAGATACAGGAAGGCCAGATCAGGGAGTTGAACATAATCATCAAGGGTGATGTCCAGGGTTCGGTCGAGGCCATAAAGGACGCCTTCGAAAATATAACACATCCCGAGGTCAAGGTCAGGGTCATCCATACTTCGGTAGGCGGCATAAATGAGTCGGACGTAATGCTCGCTACCGCGTCCAACGCGATAATAATAGGGTTTAGTGTAAGGCCCGAAACCAAGGCGCTTCAGACGGCTGAAAAAGAGGGCGTTGACATAAGACTTTACAATGTCATATATGAGGCGATAGAAGACGTAAAGAAGGCCCTTGAGGGCATGCTTGCCCCCACGCTCAAGGAAAAAGTGCTGGGCAGGGCCGAGGTGAGACAGCTTTTCCCCGTGTCCAGGCTGGGCACCATCGCCGGCGCATATGTTATAGACGGATACATGTCCAGGGCTTGCGACGGAATAAGGGTGCTCAGGGACAACGTGGTAGCCTATGAGGGAAAGCTTGCCACCTTAAAAAGGTTCAAGGATGATGTCAAAGAGGTCCAGACCGGATACGAGTGCGGTATATTGATCGAGAACTTCAATGATATCAAGGTGGGCGATATACTTGAAAACTATATCATCGAGAAGATAGCCTCAAAACTCTGATACTGACAGTAATTCCCCGACGGTTTCATAGTAACGAAATAGATTGAAAAATCCCTCCTGACCCCTGGTCGCCTTCGGCGCCGCCAGAGGCGGGTAAACTCCCTTTGCCTAAGGGAGGGAAAGATCCCCTCTTAGGAAAAAAGGGGTAAGGGGAGATTTGCTGATGAATATATATCCTGTTTCAAAACGGCATTTTTGTTCTCCTCTCCCAATCCTTTAAAGAGGAGGACCACGTGAGGTGACATATGCTTCCATATAAGCGTTCCCAGAGGGTCGGTGACCTCATAAGGGAAGAGATCGCTGAAATAATCATGTACAAATTAAAAGACCCCAGGATCGGCTTTGTGACCGTCACGGGGGTTGACCTGTCTCCGGACCTTAAATCCGCAAGGATATTCGTAAGCATCCTAAAAGAAGAGCAGCGGGAGGAGACTCTTGCGGCCCTTAATTCGTCCAGGGCCTTTATGCGCTCTATATTGACGAAGAGGCTCAGGATGAAGTTCATCCCGCATCTGGAGTTCAGGCTTGACTCGTCTATCGACTACGGTTTCAAGATCGACAAGATCCTTAAGGAGATAAGGGAGAAGGATGAAGACCCCCGGTAAGGTCCTCTCGGCATTCCGGCGAGACGCCCGGTTTCTGATCGCGACGCATATCAACCCTGACGGGGACGCGATCGGTTCTTCCGTCGCCCTTGCCTGCGCCCTGGAGGCGATAGGCAAGAAGGTCCTTGTCTATGACCGTGACCCCGTGCCGAAGATCTACCGCTTTATGCCCGGGCACGGGAAGTTCAGGACTGATATCAGGAATATGCTGAAGTCAGACCCCGTTCTCGTCCTGCTTGACTGCAATGCCCCTGACAGGGCAGGGTTGGAAGGCTTCAGCTTCAGGTCGTCGATCGTGATCGATCATCATGAAACTGAAAGTGACTTCGGCGATATACGATGGATAAGAAAAGATGCCGCCGCCACCGGGCTGCTTATCCACTATCTCATAAAAGCCCTTGGGGTCGCGCTTACCCGGGACATGGCGGAGAACCTTTATACCGCGATATCGGTCGACACAGGCACGTTCAGATACAGCAATACGACCGCCGGGGTCCTTACGGCCTCCGCTGAACTCGTAAAAGCGGGCGCCGAGCCTAATGTGATTGCGGAGAGCCTATACGAGACATGGGATTATAAAAGATTCAGGCTGTTTCTGCTGTCCATGAACACCCTTGAGAAAAAAAACGGCATCGCGATAACCCGGGTCACCAGGGAAATGTTCAGGAAGACCGGGACAAAACCTGAGGACACGGAACAGTTTTCCAATTTCCCCAGAAAGATAGATTCGGTCAAAATGTCGGCGATGTTCCGGGAGCTGGGCGGAAACCAGTGGAAGGCGAGTCTAAGGGCCAAGGGGGCGGTAAATGTCGCCGCGATCGCTGAGACCTTCGGCGGGGGCGGTCACAGAAATGCCGCGGGGTACAAGACTGAGGGGGACTTCGCATGCGTCAGAAGAGCGCTGCTGCAGGCGGTCAGAAAGCTGGAAGGAGACAAAAAGACTTAACTCCCCCATCCCCTCTTAAATTAAGAGGGGAGCGAGGGGCGTTATTCAGGACCTTGCCATGAATCTCGTCATTAACCTCAACAAACCCTCCGGCATGACCTCACAGCAGGCCGTTACCAGGGTCAAGCGGATCCTCGGACAAAAGAAGGCCGGCCACACGGGGACACTCGATCCGCTCGCCACGGGCGTCCTGCTCGTCTGTCTCGGGGAGGCCACCAAGATATCCCGGTTTCTCCTGGAGATGGACAAACGGTATGAGGCAAGAATAAAGCTCGGCGAAAAAACGGACACCTACGATTCAGACGGACAGGTGACCGAAAAGAAGGACATTTCTTTTATAACCGGCGAGCTGGTAAAAGAGGCCGTCATGGGGTTTAGGGGTAAGATAGAGCAGGTCCCCCCCATGTATTCGGCGATAAAGATGTCCGGCATGCCGTTATACACCCTCGCCAGAAAGGGGATTTCGATAGAGAGGGAATCCAGGAAGGTCGAAATTTTTCAGTTGGACATACACAAGATCGATCTGCCGTATGTAGATCTGTGCGTGTCATGTTCCAAAGGCACCTATATAAGGACCCTCTGCGATGACATAGGGAACAAACTCGGAGTGGGCGCGCACCTGGTCTCTCTGTCAAGGTCGGCAATAGGGCCTTTTGACGGCAGGTATTCTTTAGATCTTGAAGACCTTGTCTCGCGTGAACTTGTTCCTGATGGCCTGTCCGTTTATTCACCGGACGATGCGCTTTCGGGACTGGCCGGGATCGTCCTGTCCCCGGAGGAGTATGTCAGGGCCAGAAATGGAATGAAGATTCAAATCGGCCCGGGCATGCCGGGCCATGATACTAAGTCGGTAAAACTTAAAGGCCCGGACGGTTCTTTGTTCGGAATTGGAAGGATAGAGGCCGGGTTTATACACGTTGAGAGAAACCTAAACTTGTAGGTTTATTCCTTGATTGTTAAACTAATTTCATAAATAATCATGGTCAACTATATGAAATATCAGTATTAATTATGGGTAGGTATTACAGAATTTGCTTGACAATATAATTTTTTTCTGAAATCATAAACTATGCTTTTTGGCGCGAAAGGTTCAATAGGATTAGATATCGGTTCGAGCTATATTAAAATCGTAAAGCTCAAGGAATCAAAAGGCGGCTATGAGCTGGAACTTTTTGATATCGCGCAGCTGCCCCAGGAACTGATAGTTGACGGTTCGATCATCGATTCCATCCGGCTCGTCGAGTCGATCAAAGAACTGGTCAAAAAAACCGGTACCAAGACAAAAGACACCGTTATTTCCGTCTCCGGCCATTCATCCGTCATAATCAAGCGTATATCCCTGCCCGAGATGTCGGAGGAGGAACTCCAGGAGTCCATCAAGTTTGAGGCGGAGCAGTATGTCCCGTTTGACATAGAGGACGTGGACCTTGACTTTCAGATAATCGGCCCCAAGGAAGAGCCGGGGCAGATGGACGTCATCCTTGTGGCGGTAAAAAAAGATGTAATCAATGAATATATCTCAGTAGTCAAGGAAGCGGGGTTGAACCCCATCATTGTCGATGTTGATGCCTTCGCGCTTGAGAATATGTACGGCGCAAATTACCAGATAGATACCGACAGGAACGTTGCCCTTCTCAACCTGGGCGCCAGCACGATCAACATGAGCATTCTAAAGGGTGGGGTCTCGGTATTTACCCGTGACAGCTCCCTGGGGACCAATCTGCATACGGAGGCGATCCAGAGGGAGCTCAATGTTTCATATGAAAACGCCGAAAAGTTAAAACGCGGCGAGTCCGTAGAGAACGTCTCCCCCGAGCAGGTCAGTTCGGTAATCGAGGCCGCCTCGGGCGAAATCCTGGGCGAGATCGCCCGGTCGCTGGATTACTACAGCAGCACTACAATGCATGAGGAGATTTCGGAAATCATCTTATCGGGGGGGGGCGCCCTGATAAGAAACTTCGCCCAGATGATAGCCGAAAAAACCGGGATCCAGACTTCCGTGGCGGAGCCTTTCAGAAACATAAAAATCCCTAAAAAAATTGATTCGGCATATCTGGGAGAGGTGGCCCCGATACTCGGTATTGCCGTAGGCCTGGCGTTAAGAAAACAGGGCGACCGATGATTAAAGTCAACCTGCTGCCCATCAAGAGGAAGAAGAAGGCCAAGCAGGTCCCGATGTTCGTCGTCGCCTCCGTCCTGGTAACTCTGGTTACGACGGTGCTTATGCTCTATCTGATCTATTATTTTAATTCCAGGATCGACGGCAGGAAAAAGCTGATCGCCGAAAATGACAGCAAGATCGCGGAACTCGACAAAAAGATCAAGGACGTCGCTGACTTCGAAAAGCGAAACCAGGATTTCAAAACCAGGAAGGAGATCATCGAGCAGCTCAGCAAGAGCAAGACCATCCCGGTAAAGGTGCTTGATGAGATCAGCGCCCAGCTTCCAAACGGGGTATGGCTGATCTCCCTGGACCTGAAGGGCCTTGAACTCGGGATTGCCTGCACCGCATTTACCAATACGGATGTCGTCAATTATGTGAATAATCTCAAAAACTCGAAGCTTTTTTCTGATGTGTATCTCAAGGAATCGGTGCAGGCCCAGGCCGGCGGGTTCTCGGTATATAATTTCAGCGTGTCAATGAAGGTCAACGGCTGATATGGCGCTCTCCCTGAACCTTAAGCTCGACCTGAAGACCGTGCCGGGGTACGCCAGGATAATAATCGCCGTCCTGCCCGCAATTATCGTGGCGGCAGCGGTGATAATCATTTTCATTATGCCCAGGCAGAAGGAGATCAAGGCCCTTGATGTCAGGATCGGAGAGCAGAACAACAAGATCGCGGAAAATCAGGCGAAGGTCGCAAAGCTCGATGTGCTGATCAGGGAGAACGAAAAACTTCTCGGGAGGCTTAAGGAACTCAAGGAATTGCTGCCTGAAGAAAAAGAGATATCCGGCCTGCTTAAGCAGTTCTCCGATATGAGCATCGCCGCGGGGCTGGAGATAAAATCCTGGAGACCCAGGCCCAAGACGATGCATTCAAGCGGGATTGTCTATGAGATACCGAGCGATTTCGTGGTAGGCGGAACATATCACGACCTGGGTAATTTCCTCGCGAGCCTGACGAAGCTCAACAGGATAGTGAATGTCACCACCCTCAGGCTGGGCGGCGCCCAGAAGGGGAAGGCCCCGGCCCAGACAAACCTGAACATAACTTTTTCCCTTTCCACTTTTTCAGCCGTGGCCGAGGCCGATATAGGCAAAAAGCCGGAGGGGAAGAAATAGTATGACCGGTATGTGTCAAAGATTGGTTTCCTCCGCTCTGGCCGTGTTGCTGCTGTGCGCGGCAGGATGCAAAGACAAGCCGGCCGTTGAGGCCCCAGCGGCGGAAAAACCGAAGGCTGCGGCTGCCTCCGTCACTGCGCCGTCAGATGAATTCAAGGTCGAAAAAGAGGTGTATTCTTACGACCCCAGGGGACGGCGGGACCCCTTCCTTTCGATAATCGTTGACATAAAGACCCAGCCTCCGCGCAAGAAGAAGTCGAACCCCGTCGAGAACTTCGATGTCGATGAGATAAAGCTGATCGCGGTGGTAATGGAAAAAGACCGTTCCTATGCCATGATAACCCTGCCTGACGGTAAATCCTACACAATCAGGAAAGGGATGACCCTGGGCCTGTATGGGGGCAGGGTCGAGGAGATAACCGCAAGGACGGTCAGGATCACCGAGCAGGTCAAAAACTATAAAGGACAGAACGTGATAAAAGACACCGTATTGAAACTCCGTGAGGAGGGGGAATAATGAAGAAATCCGAACATCAGAAAAAGTTGTTTTTATTAATCACCGTCATGGTGCTTGCACTCGTTGCGGGTTGCGCATCAAGGGGCGCGGTCGCCGATGCCCCGCCTGCCGAGGTCCCGCCCGTCATCACGGACATCCGGCTGCAGGATGACAGCGTGACTATTGTGAGCAACAAGGCGTTTGTCTATACCATGTATAAGGGGAACGACCCTTACAGGATGACGGTCGATATACCGGACATGGGGGCTGGGGCCTTCACCCAAAAAATAGTCTCCGACAAGGCGGGAATTGCCGAAGTTGTCCCCCAGGCAATGGATTCCCCGGCAAGGATGCTGAAGATCAACCTGGTGCTGCATAACCCTTCGGTGGTGACGCCCAGCTATAAAGACAACTCTTTGACGCTTGCCGTTAAGGCTGAGGAGCCCGCGGCGGTAAATGAGCAGAAAGAACCCGTAGCCGCGGCGCCTCAAGAGCCGGAGAAGGCCGCTGAGCCGGCGGCCCCTGAGCAGAAGGAGCCGGAGGCGCAACAGGCCGCCGAACCTGAAAAGGTCGCTGAAAATACCCTGGCCCTGATACCCGGCGCGACCGAGATAAACAAAATTGAGATCGGCAGGGCCGGAGATGTCCTTAAAATAATCATTCAGGGCAATGGCGGCATGACCCCCAATGTATTTCCGCTCGATGAGCGGATCGTCATCGATATCCCCGGGGTCGCGCTGAGGGCCGCAGTGCCGAAGACCGTTGTGGCCCCTTTGAAGGGCATACGGGCCGGCAAGCATAAAGACAAGGTCAGGCTCGTCCTTGACCTCAGTGAAAAGACGAGATTCGAGGTGACCGCGGTCGGCAGGGCGGTGGAGGTGGCCCTCAAAACGGCGGCTTCTGAAGGCGTCGCGGTTGCCCAGACTGAACCGGCTGCCGAAAAAGTGGTTAAAAACGTCGCTGTCAGCGAACCGGTCAAGGAAGTGCCGGCGATAGAATCAAAGGAACCAAACAAAGAGCCGGTAAAAGAAGTAACGTTGATAGAACCAAGAGTATCAAACAAAGAGACTGTCAGGGGGCAATCGAAAGAAAATGCCAAAATCGCCGTGGTTGAACAAGGGGCAAAGGATGCCCCTTCCGATCCATCGGCCAGGGCAGACGGCGGTTTCGGCGGAAAGAAGATATCTCTGGACTTCCAGGACGCTGAGGTAGGCCCGATATTCAGACTGCTGGCCGATGTCAACGGTTATAACCTGGTGCTGGACCCTTCGGTCAAGGGCAAGATTACGATAAAGCTCATGAACGTGCCCTGGGACCAGGCGCTTTCGATAATATTGAATACGTTCAACCTTTCCAAATCCATCGAAGGAAACATTTTATGGATAGCTCCGCAGGCCGTATTTACGAAGATTATCGATGAGAGGTCCGCTGCCAAGGCATCACAGGAAAAGGCCGAAGAACTTGTTCAGGACGTACTCAGGATCAACTATGCAACCTCAGGTGAGGTCAGCGCCGCCATTACCGCGGGCAGGCTTCAGAGCCCCAGAGGGACGATAACATCCGACACAAGGATGAACTCCCTCATTATAAAGGACACGCAGTCGGCGATAAACAAGATCAGGGAACTTGTAAAGATAATGGATGTGCCCAAACCCCAGGTAATGATCGAGGCAAAGATAGTGGAAGTGGGGAGCAGTTACTCTGAAACCCTCGGGATCAGGTGGGGAGGGGCGATGTCTATCCAGCAGGGCGTAAACCCGATAAGCGGGACCTTCTCCGTAAACAGTCCGGTAGTCGGGGCCGGATCAACCACCAGCAACCCCGGCGGAGCAGTCGGCATGACGATCGGAGCGGCCAACAGCCTGAAGGTGGACCTTTCCCTGTCCGCCCTGGAGTCTATCGGGAAATCGAGGACGTTGTCCAATCCGAAGATCCTCACCATGGATAATGAGTCTGCGACGATCCAGCAGGGCACCACGTTTTTCATACCTACGGTAAGCCAGTCAGGCACTTCGAGCCAGGCGCAGACGGCAACGTTAAGTCTGACCGTCACGCCGAAGATAACGCCTGACGGTTATGTACAGCTGAAGGTCCAGGCCACTGACAACAGCCTTGAAGCGGGTACCGCCGGGGCGAGCGCCGTGGTCAACACAAAGAGCCTTTCGACCCAGGCCATCGTAAAAAATGGCGAGACCCTGGTCCTTGGCGGCATATACAGGGTTGACGTCTCGGAGAGTTCCGATATGGTGCCTCTTTTGAGCAGGATACCGGGACTGGGCTGGCTTTTTAAGACCAAGCAGCAGATCGGCCCCTCTACGAAGGAACTTATGATATTTATCACACCGACGATAGTAGTGCATCAGGCGGAGAATAAATAGGGAAGATAACGCCCCGCTGCTTGAAGCACCTACTGTTGGCTGCGGCACCCCCTCTTAACTTAAGAGGGGGAAGGGGGAGTCAGGTCCCCTCTTCGGAAGGGTGCTTGCCCGCCGGTTTGTATGGTGGGAAGGGGTGGGTTGATTTTTCGCCCCCGGTTAGAACAAAACAGATTTATTGCAGACAGAATTTATTAATAGAAATACAGGGAAGTTGCATAAGGAGGAAGGATGACTAACAGACATTACGGGCCCATATCATTTGTCATATTGGCGGTCATATCGCTTATCAGTTGCGGCGGCAGCGGAGGGGCCCCGGGTGCGGACCCGCAAAACACCGGCATTATGATTAACTCGGCCATCCTTTCCATGTCGTCGCCCGATATCGATGCATTTCAAAACTGCTGCAATGAGACATGCACAAGTGTTGAGGTGTTTACGAGGGAGAGTGCGACACTGGACGTGACGACTGCAAATCTGACACCGGCCATAACGGACGCTCAATTCCCGGCCAAGATCCAGGAATGTACCATAACCTATCTGAAGGCCAACGAGGACCCCGCGGCGCCGATCATCGAGTCGCTGACGATCTTTCCGAACTGCACACTGGTCGAGGGCACGAATTCCTGCGATGTAACCATTATCGATATTACGAGGAAACTGCAGTACTCGACCCCGGTCATAGTTGACCAGACCCACATGCCAGCCGAGAGACCGACCCATTACGTGGCCCTTATGACATGTACATATACCAGTAACTTCGGCAAGTCTGGCACTTTCCAGGCGCCTCTGGATATATGGCTCGATAACTTCAATAAATGTTAGCAGGAGGATTCATGATAAAGAGACTGACCTTAATTATATTGATAATGGCTGCCGCAGCCTCGCTTTTCGGGTGCGGGGGCGGCGGTTCGTCAGCCAGCCTGCCTGACGGCGTAAACCCCGGGGTGGTCTCGCGCGTCGAACTTATGGCGACGTCGTACGTCAACCAGACCAACGGTTATTGCTATCTTAAGACCAAGGCCATCGACGGCAATGGAGTCCCGATTCCTAACAGGCAGGTTGTCTGGACTAATCTCTCCACCACCGGCGTCCTTGATACAACGACGTCAATGACAAATCAAAACGGTATCGCTACCGCTACCCTTTATTCAACTACTTCCGGTTTCGCGACGGTCCAGGCCGAGGTGAATGCCGACAACACCGGCACCGAAAAAATCCGCGACAGAAAGACGGTCTATTTCACGCCGTTTGACATGGTATGGCCTGGGGCCGGGCAAGGGACTCTTAATCTTGCAAGCCTGACCCTTGATGTTGACAGCGACAATGACGGCGTCTACAACGAGACCTCTGATTTTATCCTTTTTCAGCCCTCGGGAAAGACGGATGCCGTTATCCGGGCCACTGTTACTGATTCTACGGGAGCCCCGCTCATGAATAGCGCGGTCACGTTCGGCGCCGACAGCCCTGAGGTCACCTTCCCTGCCGGCTCAGACACCAAGGCCCCGGTTGTGCATACTAATGCGCAGGGACAGGCCTCTGTCCTGGCGCGGGTCCTTCCTTCGATACTGAGGACCTATGACACTACCGTAAATATTACCGCCGAGGCTGACAACAATACTGTTGACGTCGTGACCCTATTTCTGAAACCCGTGACCGTCACCTCCATAACGGTTTCAGCAAGCCCCACGACGGTCCAGGGCGGAGGGACCATAACCACCACCACCTCTACAGGGACGACGACCACCGCTGTGGCGCCCGGCACGGCGGACGTGGTCGCAACGGTGACCACCTCAGTTGGGGTCCCGCCTCCGTCGGGAACAAATGTGCGTTTTACGACCAATCTCGGCACGATCGATGCATTCGCTGCTACCGATGCCAATGGTATCGCAAAGGCGAAATATACCGCGCCGAACCCGGTGCTGGTCGCCTCGACGGCGACCGTTACTGCATCTGCCGGCGGCCAATCGGGAAGCACGAACATCAATGTCACGGTGCCTACCGCCGGGCCTCCGGCGCTGTCCGTTATCCCTGCCTCGCAGACGATAGCGAACCCGGTGGTCGGTAATACCGCCCGTTACACCATTTTGGGCGGCACGGCCCCCTATAGCGTATTTTCTGACAGTCCCGCGGTCGTTCAGGCCACTATCGCCGGGTCCGTACTTACGGCGATGGTCGCCGGTGTGCCGACCGCCGATCAGACCGTCACCCTGAGTGTCTATGATTCTCTCGGCGCGAAGGTTGATGTGAAGTTGGTCCTCCAGATTGTTCAGGTCGCGCAGTTGACCGTCACTCCGAATCCGCCCACGCCGGTCATGGGAATACCAAATCCCGACGGCAACGCCGCCGACGACCTGACCTTCTCGATCTCCGGCGGGACCGGCCCTTATACGATCACTTCGTCCAACCCTGGTGTAATCGCAAGTCCGGGATTGCTCGGCGCGGGTGTGACGCAGTTCACTGTAGATCCGAATTCAGTGAATGTCTCGACACAGGTCACTTTGTTCGTCTCTGACAGTGTCGGCGCGACCGTAAGCGTGCCGGTCACCGTTAACCCGCTTGTTCTGGGCATAACGCTCGACAAATTCAACGTCATCGGTATGCCTGTGTCCGCCAACGGGGCGGCGAACCTTGTCACGGCGACTGTCATGGGCGGAACGGGTCCGTATATCGTGACATCGAACAACCCGGCCCTGACGCCTTCCGGGACATGGACCTCCGGGGCGGCCCCGTTTTCTTTCAGCTTCTTTGCGAACAACGTAGGGGCCGTGACGACAGTTACGCTTACAGTCTTCGACAACGCGGGAGCCAATGCCACTGCAACGCTCCAGATCTTCCCCCAGACGACGGGGCTCGTTATAAGCGTCAATAAGCCGGATGTCATCGGCCTCATCAATCCTGACGGCAACGCCACCGATGACGTCACGTTTTCTGTAACAGGCGGGTCTCCGCCATATCTGATCTCCGACGGAGGCACCTGCACCCCGAATCCGGGTCTGTCTCCTGCCGCGCCCTGGTCGATCGTCGTAAACGGTGGCACGGTCACTATCGATCCGGGAAGGGCTGTGGGGGCAAGTGTGACATGTACGCTTACGGTGACCGATAACGTAGGCGCCCAGACAAACACGACCTTTACGGTCCATCCGTAAATGAGTGAGTTTAGGGCGGGCGATCGGCCCGCCCTTTTAGCAGGCACTAGAGAAGACGTTTTCGTAAAATATTGTCATCCTCGGGCCTCCAGACAGGTTTGACCCGGGGACCGGACACAGTACCTTGAAGAAGGGAAACCATTGATAAAGCGGCACAGTGGATTCCCGATTAAGAACTTCGGGAATGAAGGCCTTTTAAAAGACGTTTACGAGTTCATTCAAAGAAGGAGAGGCGTAATGAAAAAAATTATAATATCAGCGCTTTTGACCATATCGATCGCGGCCTGCGGAGGTCCGAAGACCGCGGACGTCATAAACGGAGGTCAGGGGGTACAGCCCTCGAAGGCGGTGACCGCAAAGGCCGTCCTCGAAAAGATTGCCGCAGCCAGGTTCAGGGAAGGTCAGATCATCGTGAAGTTTAAGGACGGCGTCTCAGACGCTGATATGAACGTCGCGCACCAGTTATCGGGGGGGACCGTCCTCCGGAAGCTATCGGGTATCGACAGCCTCTATCTTGTCAGACTGCCCGCCGGACTTTCCGTCCCGGACGCCATAGGGATTTATATGAGCGGCGCAAGCGTTGATTATGCCGAGCCTGATTATATTAATTCGGTCTTGAGGATGCCCAATGACCTTTATTATAACCCGCAGCAGTGGGCGCTTCAGAATACCGGCACGTACGCCAACGGGACCCCAGGCGCCGACATAAAGGCCCAGGGCGCTTGGGATGTAACCACGGGGTCCAGGAGTGTGGCCGTGGCCGTCATGGATACCGGGATCGATTATACCCACCCGGACCTGGCCGGCAATATGTGGGCCGACAGGGTCAAGGTCCTCCTGCAGGACACCCATTGGCTCGGCACGGCGACCTTCAAGATCGTGGGCGAGCAGGTCATCTATACTGATCCGTATAGAATCCAGAAGACCGATGTAGCGGACATAATTCTGATATCCCACGACCACAGCGACCACTGTTCCCCTTCTGACGTGGTAAAAGTGCTCGGACCGAACACCGTGATCGTGACTACTCCGGACTGCGCAAAGAGGCTCTCCGACAACGTCCCGCTCCTGAAGCCCCACGCCGTCCCCAATATCAGGACGGTAAGGCACTGGGACACGCTTGACGTCGGGGGCATCCATATCGAGGCGGTGCCTGCTTACAGCACCAACAAGCCCAATCATCCGTCATCGGCAGGGTGGGTCGGGTTCATCTTTACGGTCAACAGAAACCGCGATATAAACACCCCGACCGGCGGGACGAACCCGGTGGTCGATCTCAAACTTGAGCCGGGGCCGAAGATCTACTTTGCCGGAGACACCGGCCTGGTCCCCGAGATGATGAATCCCCCGCTTACAGGCGTCGATGTTGCGCTCCTGCCGGTCTCCGGCGGAGACGTGATGACCGCGGATGAGGCCGCGCTCGCGGCCCTTCATATCCGCCCGAAAGTGGCGGTCCCGATGAATTATACCGCGGCGAACAAGACGGAGGCCAGGAGATTTGCCGATATCCTCGAGGGCAGGACCGAGGCGGCGCTGCTCGTTGACCAGTCCGCGGGGTTAACGGCCTCCACGATCGAATATGACAACAATAAAAGAATCGATGACTGGAGGGGCTGGAACTTCGTCGACGGCACCAACGACCCGTGGGACGACAACGGCCATGGCACCCATGTCGCCGGCATCATAGGGGCCACGGGTGATAACGGGGAAGGGACCGCCGGTGTAAACTGGAGGGTGGAACTCATGCCGCTTAAGGTATGCGACTCATCAGGGTCCTGCAGCAGTTCCGACGTTATCGACGCGATAGGGTACGCGACATTCAAAGGTGTAAAGATAATAAACGCCAGCCTGGGGGGCCCCGGCATGTCATATGCCATGAGAGACGCCATCCTTGCGGCGAGACAGGCGGGCGTCCTGGTAATAGCCTCCGCCGGAAACGGCAGCTCGGACATACCCGGAGACTTCAGGGGTGACAACAACGATATAAACCCGGTCTACCCCGCGTCGTTTGTGCTGGACAATGTCATCGCGGTCGCGTCGTCCAACCAGAACGACAGGCGCTCGACGTTCAGCAATTTCGGACTGGAGACGGTGCATGTGTCGGCGCCTGGAGATTATATAATGAGCACGGTCCCGACGACCTCGACTGATGTGGCCTTTCCTACTGACTGGAGCGCCACCTGGTGCACGGGAACTCCGCTTGCCGGCTATAACGTCTGTTCCGGGACTTCGATGGCCGCGCCCCATGTAGCGGGCCTTGCCGCGCTCCTTAAGAGCGCCTACCCAAACTACAGTTATTCCCAGATCAGGGGCATGATCATCAAATATGTGGACAAGCAGCCATCTCTTGAGGGGTGGATATATTCAGGCGGCCGCATAAACGCGCAGAAGGCCGTAACATCGCTCCTGCCTCCGGCCGGGCTCACCGCGGTCTCATCCGTGTCTTCAGAGCTGAACCTGTCGTGGAGCGACAACTCCGGCGAGGACCTGTATGTGATTGAGAGAAAGCAGCCGGACGGTACCTTCCTGATGATAGCCGAGGCCGGTCAGAACGCGACGTCGTTTACCGACAGGGGGCTCGCGGCAGGCACATCGTACACGTATCGGATAAAGGCGGTGAGCGCCCTTCCCAATCCTCCTAACCGCTCCCCTGTCATGGCTGAATCCGGATATTCCGGGGTGACGGGTGTGACCGCCGGTCCGCAGGCGGGCTTAGGCGGCGGGGGCGGCGGATGCTCTGTCGGACCGAGGCAGAACCTTCCGACGGCGGTTTCCGACGGCGCGGTATTACTGCTGCCGCTGGTAGTTATCGGATTAATAAGGACCCTTAGACGCAGAAAGTAACGGTCTTTTTTTCCGGCCCTCTCCCGGCGCCTTTTTCGAGGAGGGGGCGCTGTGCGGCTATTTGCCTTAATGAGAAGTATTCCGTCATAATTATAGCATAAGCTATATATATGACAGTATCAGGAGGACCTATGAACTGCGATAATAATAGAGCCAAATCATTTCCGAATGCGTCCTTGTCTCGAAAGTCCCCTCTTGGGAGGGGTGCAGGGGTGGGTTCTTTAGTTCCGCTTTCTCTAATGCTGATATGCGCCTTTTTGTTTTCTGGCCTCTCCGGAGGCGCCGACGCCGCCCCCACGATAACCGTCGCCCAGTCAGGGACAGGCACGGGAATTGTCACGAGTTCTCCGCCGGTAATGAATTGCGGCCCGAACGCAACAGGCGCCGTCGTCTGTTCACATACTTTTACCGGCACTCCGGTGACACTTATCGCAACGGCGGACGCTGGGTCATCCTTTGTCAGGTGGAACGGATGCAGCAGCACGACCTCCAATCAGTGTTTTGTGTCCGACGGGGTGACAAGGACGGTCACTGTGACCTTTTCGAGCCTCAACGACAAGACCATCAGGATAGGCAGCGTCAACAGCAGTTGCGCCTCCGTTTATGCATGCGTTGAAGTGAAGGGGGCCTCGGGCGTCCTTAATAATCTGGTCCAGAGAGACTTTACGGTATTTGCTGACTCTGTCCAGAAGACAGACTTTACTCTGCAGACAGCGACCTGTCCCGGCGCAAGCACGGCGGTCGCGATGACCATGGACTATAGCGGCAGTATGCCCGAAGATGCCATCACGGACATGGAAAACGCCGCCGTGGACTTCATAACCCGTATAACCTCGACCGGCGGCCAGGCAGAGGTCATAAAATTCAGCTCTGAGGTGGAGGTGATGCAATCTTTCACCTCGAATGCGAGCGCCCTGACCTCCGCGGTATTAGACGACTGGCCAGGGGCCGGGGGCGCTACAGCGCTTTTTGATTCGGTATATCAGGCCCTTGTCGATACCGCCTCGGTGACTACCAATACCCGGGCGGTAGTTGCCATGACGGATGGCGGGGACAACGGCTCTACACGCACTATCGACGAGGTGATCCAATTCGCGAAAGACAACCAGCTCCCTATATTTACCATAGGGCTCGGAGGGGCGGACGCCACCGCTCTGACGCAGATGGCCGTTGATACGGGCGGTAAATATTTCGAAGCGCCCACTTCCGCTGAGCTTGCCGGCATATACGCCGCCATTGCAAGCGACCTGGATGTGGTCGGGTACCTGCTGACCTATTCAGAGACCGACCTCAGGCCCGGACGCTCGCATACGCTTAAAATCAAGGTGGCCGATAATGCCGCCGGGTCCCAGTCCGTCCAGTACTCGACCCTGGGCTGCTATAATCTGACCGTCAATGCAACCGGCGAGGCCGGAGGATCAGTGCTCTCCGATGTCGGGGGCATCGACTTCGCCTATCCGGCAACGAGCATTATGTCCACGATCCTCAAGGCCGGCAGCCATGTGAACATCTTTGCCGACCTCGCCGCGACGAACTCTCAATTTACCTGGTCAGGGGCCTGCGGCGGAGGCGTAACGCCCTGTCAGATAGACATGGACGCCGACAACAAGAATGTCACGGTCGCCTTTATGGCCGGCGTGCCGACCCAACAGAGACTTACCATAACAAAGACAGGCGCCGGGGCCGGCACGGTAATCCCGGTCCTGGAACAGGGCGATACGGCGGACCAGCTTTCGAACTGGAGCATTAACTGGCTGCCTGAAACCGAGATGAAGGCATATACCTTCTACTGGGACCTGGTGCGCGATGGTGTCACCACGACGGTCAAGCTCTATCGGTCGAGCCTGAAGTCCACGGTTGATCTCGTGGCGCAGGGTTCCCGTGTAGGCAACGGGACGATAATCCTCGGCGAGCGCATCAGTTCCGGCCTCTCGGGGAGCGTGGACGTCACTTACTCCGCAGACGATACAGATTCGGCGAACGCGATCATGGGTTCCCTTTTCTGGAACGGGTCCACCGCAACCTCAACACATAATAACGGCGATGTCGTGACCCTCACGCCTGTCACGAATTCCGGCTCATACTTTGCCGGCTGGTCCGGAGACTGCTCAGGGTTTGGCCTCTGTCAGGTGACCATGAACGCCGCCAAAAACGTCACCGCAAACTTTGACACCGCGGCGGGAAATTATGCGCTTACCGTCACCAAAACGGGCAGCGGGTTCGGCACTGTGCTCGTCAACAACGTGACCTTTGCCAATACCATCCCCCAGCAGTTTGAAAATGGGGATGCCGCGAACCAGCTTTCAGGCTGGACGTTGACCGGGGTTTCGGCCTCCAACACAGATGACTATATCCTCTACTGGAACCTGACGGATTCAGGCGGCGGCACAAGTACGGTGAGCCTCTACAAATCGGCTGCGAAGTCTTCAGTTGATCCCCTCGACAAGGTGGCCGAGGGTTCAGGACCAAACGGCTCGATCGCTCTTGTTGAGGCCAACGGGTCCGGGATAAATGGCAGTGTCACGGTTAATTACTCCGTGGATGACACCGATATCAACAACACTCTTTATTTTGCCGTCATTACTGAATTCGGCGACGAGACTTCACAGCAGCTCTCAGAGTGGGCGCTGACGGGCATATCCTCTTCGAACACGGACCTGTACATGCTCTACTGGAGCCTGACGGACTCAGGCGGCACAAGGACGGTGAGCCTGTATAAGGCGGCGGCAAAGGCCGCAGGTGACCTTGTGGCCGAGGGTTCGAAGCTCGGCGATGGCACAATCACGCTCCTGCCCCAAAATAGTTCCGGGCTGTCCGGGTCCGTGAAGGTGGCCCTTAAGGTGGCGCTTGCCGATTCGGGAGATAACTCAAACCAGCTTTCAGTCTGGTCGCTTTCCGGGCTGTCCACCACGAACATCGACTCTGCCAACAGGAGTATTTACTGGGACCTGCTGGACTTTGATCGTTTAGGGATCGTGAACCTCTACCGGTCGTCCACAAAGTCTTTAGCCAATCTGGTGGCAACCGGTTTCCGCACCGGAGACGGCCCCATAGATCTTTTCCCTCAGAATTTCTCGGGAATGTCCGGCAGCCTCAATGCGGCTTTTGTTCCCCAGATCACTGAATTCGGGGACGACCTCACCCCCGGTCAGGTCTCGAACTGGACCCTGCTTGGGATATCCGGCATGGCCCCTGACGCGCACGCTTTTTACTGGAAATTGACCGATCTGTTTGGAGACAGGACGGTCACCCTGTCACAGTTTATCGAGGCCGGTGATCCCGGTATCGGTCAGGTCGGAAACTGGCAGTTGCAGGGGATGAACCCCTTCACTTCCGTTTTGTACTGGGATCTCTCGGTCACGGTATCAGGGTCGTCATGCGCAGCCACGGTCACCCTCTATAACTCGGTCACCAAAACAAACGACGACAAGGTGGCGGCCGGCACAGGGACCTGTAACGCGAAAATAACTCTTTCAACACTGAATTTCTCAGGCCTGTTCGGGACCGTTGAGGTCATTGCAGATGTTTCCGATACTGACCTGGGAAATACCCTCACGCTCACGGAGGTGGCCACTGGTTCCCGCACGGGCAACGGTACCATACTCCTTGGCGAGCTCAACGCATCGGGACTCACGGGTAGTGTTGACGTCCTTTATCAGGGGCTCGATGACATCAATACGGGCGATTCCGTGTATTCCGGAAATATCCTTGTGGTGTCGTTCCAGGATTCCGACGCTGAGAATATACTCAGGATAAGCTATAACGATACCGACAGCGATAACCTGCTCGTCCTTCCCCGGGCCGGCGATTTCATCTGGATCGGCAGTATAGGGACCGCGACGTTCAAGGCCAATGATATCGCGACCCTGATGCCCGTTGCGGCCTCGGGCTCGGAATTTACCGTCTGGACAGGATGCGACAGCTTAAACGGAGATTTGTGTATAGTTGCGATGAATGCCGACAGAGCCGTAACCGCTGAGTTTACAAGGCCACCCTCCGCCATCCTTACGATAAACATCGCCGGCACAGGCGGCGGGACAGTCGCTGCCAGTTCCGGCCTGATAACATGGAATGGCCCTCTCACCATTGGGACGGCGCCATACGGCTATAATACCCCGGTCATACTGACCGCGACCCCCTCCTTCGGCGCCGTATTTACAGGCTGGAGCGGAGCCTGCAGGAACACCGGAAATACCTGCCGTGTCCTCATGGGCTCAGACCAGGAAGTCACCGCCCACTTTTTATTGCTTAACACCTCTTCTTTTTCGGATGTCTCCCCGGGCAGTTACGCTGCGCCATACATAGAGACCCTGTTTAATAACGAATTCAATCCGGCCTGCGCCGGCGGCAACACCTATTGCCCCAATGAGTTCGTAAACAACGGGCAGGTGGCGGTCTTTATAATCAAGGCGCTGGGGCTGGCCCCTGCGCCGGCCTGCACAGGGGCCATCTATAACGACGTCAATGCAGCCATGACTCAGGGGGCTGAGGTCTGCAGATATATAGAGGCCTTCAGCGAACTTAACATAGTGGCCCGGCGCAGCGACGGATATTTTCTTCCCAATGCCTACATCTCGCGCGGCGAGATGGCGGTGGTCCTTCTGAAGGCCCTGGGTGTATTACCCGCGGACCTATGCACCGCCACAAAGTTTGATGATGTAAACGGCAGTATCTTTGGAGGCAATAATACCTGCAGGTATATTGAGAAACTCTGGGAGTTCAGCGTGGCTGTGGGCTGCGGAGGCGATAACTTCTGCCCCGACAATTCTCTGACGAGGGCCGACATGAGCCTCTTCCTTGCGGAGACGTTCCTGCAGCCCAATATTTCCTGCAGGACCATGCCGGTCAAAGACACACGGACGTCCCTGGTCTACTCTACGGTCCAGAACGCTTTCGCCGATGTCGTCGATGTTCAAAACGGCGACATCCTGCGCATGGTCAGCCTGACCTCTGCAGAGAGCGTCAACCTTAACCGTCCGGGCACGTTTACCCTCAGGGGCGGGTATGATTGCGCGTTTATAAGCAATTTTTCAAATTCAGCTATTGAAGGGTCGCTGACGATAACCAACGGAACGCTAATAATTGATGGAATTGTAATAAAATAGAAATTGAAGCCGTCGCGGCGATGCCGGTTTATGGGGCAGGGCATTTCTCCCTGCCCCTGTTTTTTAGAGGGACAGTTAAAAACAGTTTCATAATGGTATGGACATTATCTGTAATGAATTGACGGATGCAATTGTTCAGAGTAACTCCCAGGGGTTATGAACGGTGGGTTGGCAATAGCACGCGCATATTGTTTTGAGGCCTTTGCAACCGATGCTGACAATTAATTCCGATAAATTGATATACAAAAAAATAATCCCATCTTATATTTTTCTTCTTTTTGCGGTCGTGCTTTCTTATATTTACCCGTCAGCGCCCCTGATTCGTTATCTTGTCCCTTTTTATCTTCTCCTGGTATCGTTCGTCCTGACGGATGGAATACATATGACCTTAAATCGAAGTAATCTCAAGCTGGGTTCCGTTGTCTCCGTATTGGTATTGCTCCCAACATATTTTGTCATGTCGGCCTTCGTCGGCCCATGGCGGTTGCCGCCGCTTTCACTGATATTTCATCAGTTTGCCATGGTGTCAGTCCCTGAGGAGTTCTTCTTTCGCGGGTTTATTCAGCAGTCGCTCGGCAATGATATGAAGGCGGTCATAACGGTAAGCGCATTGTTCGCGCTCGCCCATGTTCCCGCCTTTTTCTTTTCCCATGACCCCTCCGCACTGTTTACCTTTTTCCCGTCGCTGGTCATGGGGTTTTTATACCTGAGGACCGGCAATGTCGTCCCCCCGATACTCTTTCACTTCCTGTCGAATGTGGTATATCAGGGATTTATGATATAATTTGTAAATTCATCATGTTGTAATTGCCTGGGACCTGTCTCAAAACAGGTGATATAGTAAAAGTCGTCACCCTCGCGAAAGCGGGGGTCCAATTGAAACGGCTTGAAACATGGATTCCCGCCTGCGCGGGAATGACGGGAAGACGCTTGCCGGATGAATAAATCGATTTTGAGATAGTTCTGGAAATTCCCCTCCTGGGAGGGGTGAAGGGTGGCCGGAGGTCATATGAGGAAAATAGTCCTTTTAATGTTTATTCTTATTTTGTCGGCAGCCGTCGCGGGCTGCGGGGGCGGCACAGGCAGCCTCTTTGCGCCTATCGGGGCCGTGATTACGATAACCCCCTCAAGCGATGACGCGCTCACAATAGCAAGTACCAGCCCGGTGCTGAAGTCGATAGTCCAGATATATCAGATCGCGGTCAAGGACTTCGATAATACGAATAAGGGAGTGCGGGACACCATCTTCGACGTCACCTTTGAACTCACCGAGGCGCCGGGCACGACCATTGCCGATCTCAGCTCCCTGGTCGGTCTCTGCGACGGTTCGGCGATAATCAACACTCTGGCGAGGAAGCAGACTGACGGGGACGGCATATATAACCTCTGCGTCGTGTATAAGACAGGTGCCGGGCTGAACTACTCGGGCAATCTCAAGATCTTAAGCGGTCAGCAGTTCGTCGGGCAGGCGATCAAGGTCATCACGACGACTGAGGCGCTCACTGTGTCTCCTGACGCTCTTACGTTAGCTGCAGGAAGTAGCGGTCAATTTACGATTACGGGAGGAGTGCCCGGATATACGATAACTGCAGTCAATACTGGGGTCCCCGCAGTCCCCTCGACAGTATCGTCGAGTGGCGGTACTTTTAAGGTGACCGTTCCTGTCGGTACTGCAAAGGATACGAAATTTCAATACATAGTAAGAGACAGCACCTTCGCCGCGCCAATAACGGTAACAGTAACAGCGGGTGATCCCCCGCCCCCCATAGTGCTGCCTGATAAGGCCTCGGTTATAGCGGGAGGCACGGTTAAATTTACGATCATAGGCGGGGTGCCGAATTATTCGGTATTCTCGTCCAATCCAGCAATTGCGCCTGTTCCGGCCACAGTGACTACAAATGGCGGGACTTTCAACGTGACAATACCTGCAAACTTTCCAGCATCTTCTACTGTAGATATTACTGTCCGTGATTCAATCGGAGGAACTGTTGTACCTGATGTTGTTATTACAGTTCTTTCTCCGCCTAACCTGGATGTCCTTCCAGCGTCAATTACAATGGATGCCGGCGCAACAGCGACCTTTGCGATCGTTGGCGGTGTGCCTGGCTATACGGTTCTTTCCGACAACCCCAATATTAATCCGAGCCCTTCGCACGTGGATGCAAGCGGTGGTATTTTTAATGTTTTTGCTCCGTCAGACGCGGCAGGTCAAACTGCCACCCTCACAGTTATAGATACCATAGGAAAGACCAAGACGGCAAACCTTACTGTTAGAGCTAAGCAGGCTCAGACAATAACTTTTGGAGCTGCACCAACTGTTACGGTAGGTGGCACTGGTCTAGTGACTGCCACTGCTTCATCGGGGCTTTTGGTTTCGCTTAGCAGTAATACTCCGACAACGTGCCAAATTACAGGCGCGTCAGAAGTGACAGGCAAAGCTGCCGGATCATGCGAAATTGCTGCAAATCAGTCAGGCAATGAAACCTATAATCCGGCTCCGCAGGCAACCCTGATTATTACGATCCAACCATGAATCAAGGCAGTTAAGAAGTTATTGGATAGAAATAACGCCCCCCAACCCCCTCTTACACTAAGAGGGGGTGTTAACGACGGCGGAGTGATGAGGGGCGAAGGATTAATTAAGATATGCCGGTAATCTCTTCCCCCCTCTTAAGATAAGAGGGGGCGAGGGGGCGTTATGATTCCGATGAACTATAAAAAAATCATTATTTTCATCTGTTTTCTTTACTGCTTGATGCCTGTACCTCGTCACGCGTCGGCGGAGATGTATAAATATACCGACAAAAACGGGGTCGAGTCCTATACCGACAGCCTCCAGGCGGTCCCGGAGAGGTATAGAAAAAACGCGGTGAAGGTGGAGCCGGGCAGGGAGAAGGATGAAGTCTCCCGGTCCGTCACGGCCGAAAAGAAGGAGTCTTCGAAGGTCCCGTCAAAAGTCCCGGAGGCAGGAAGCAAAGTCCGTAAGGCCGTCGAGGATTTCAGGGAAACGGAATACTTAAGGCATGCCGGTGTGGCGGCCGCCTTTATAGGCCTGATCGCGCTCATACATGCGATCAATAAATCCCGGTTGAGCGGCCTGACGGGCGCGGTCATAAAAATGGCATTGGCCCTTTGCTTCGTGCTCGGCGTCTTTTATGTATACTCACGGGAGGTGTCTGAATTGTTTGATTCATATATCCTCAAGACGGACACTTTTCAAAGCAAAGCGGGAAAAAAATAAAACAGAAGGGACCAAAATGGGACACATCAAATTTCTGACAGCAGGCGAATCGCATGGCCCGGCACTGACCGGAATAATAGACGGGCTGCCGGCAGGCCTTGCCGTGTCCGAGGCCGACATCGACAAAGAACTGAGGCGGCGGCAGGGCGGCCATGGAAGAGGCGGCCGGATGAAGATAGAGTCCGACCACGCGCGGATCCTCTCGGGTGTGCGATGGGGGAAGACCCTTGGGTCTCCCGTCAGCCTCCTGATAGAAAACAGGGACTGGAAAAACTGGGCACAGGGCATGTCCTCCGACGCCTTACACGAGGGCTCGATCAGCGCCGTCACACGGCCGAGGCCGGGTCATGCCGATCTCTCCGGCGTCCTCAAGTATGATCACAAAGACGCCAGGAACATCCTGGAGCGTTCCAGCGCCCGCGAGACCGCGATGAGGGTCGCGCTGGGGGCGGTGGCCAGGAAGTTCCTCGCGGAATTCGGCATAGGCATTGGAAGTTATGTGGTACAGATAGGCAAGCAGAAGTCGGGCGCCGGGAGCGGGAAATTGTCGCCGGAGCAGCTGATAAAACTATTTGCCGCGGCGGAAAAATCCCCTGTCAGATGTCCGGACGCCCCGGCCTCCGGGAAGATGGTAGCGGCGATAGATAAGGCGATAAAGGAAGGCGATTCCTTAGGCGGGGTGTTCGAGGTCTTTATTACAGGTCTTCCAGTCGGCCTTGGAAGCCATGTCCAGTGGGACAGGAAGCTTGACGGCAGGCTTGCGCAGGCCGTGATGAGCATCCAGGCGATAAAAGGCGTTGAGATAGGGCTTGGCTTTGAGATAGGCGAAAGACCCGGCTCCGAGGTCATGGACGAGATACACTACAGAAGAAGCCGGAAGCCGGAAGCCGGAAGCCGGAAGATGATAAAAGACAGCGATAAGACCGGGTTTTATCGTAAGACCAACAACGCCGGAGGCATCGAGGGCGGCATGTCCAACGGCATGCCTTTGATAATAAGGGCGGTCATGAAGCCTATCCCCACGCTCAGGCGGCCGCTGATGTCGGTCGACTTAAAGACAAAAAGGCCGTTTGAGGCCGCATATGAACGTTCCGACACCTGTGCCGTGCCGGCGGCGGCCGTGGTGGCCGAGGCCATGTCCGCCCTTGTCGCGGCCGATGCCTTCCTCGAAAAATTCGGCGGCGACAGCATGAAAGAAACCGGCAGGAATTACAGTTCATACGTCAAATACCTGAGGGATTATTAATATCCGCATATGAAAAATATCGTCCTTACCGGGTTTATGGGCACAGGCAAGACGGCGGTCGGCAGGGAGCTCGCGCGGATGCTCTCGATGAGGCTGATCGACATAGACACGGAGATAGAGCATTCCGAGGGCCTTAAGATCGCCGACCTGTTCCGGGACCAGGGGGAAGAGAGGTTCCGCGAGATCGAATCCGGCATGATACGAAAGGCGGCGGGCGAACGCCATGTCATAATTTCGACCGGCGGCGGCGCGGTCCTGAGACCGGAAAATATCGAGGCCCTGCGGCGGCACAGCGTTATCTTCTGTCTTTACGCGCGGCCCGAGACCATTTTCAGAAGGACGGCGGAAAATGACGAGCGGCCTCTGCTTCAGACGGACGACCCGTTAAAAAAAATTATGGACCTCCTTGGGTACAGGAGGCCTTTTTATGAGGCGGCGGGTATAATGATCGACACCGAAAATAAAAACCCTCTTCAGGTCGCTGAGGAGATAGCGGAGATATATAATGCAGAAGCTAAGGGTTGACCTTGGAGACAGAAGTTACAGCATTCTTATAGGCAGAAATCTGCTTCCGGAACTTGGAGGCGCCGCTGAAAAATTTGAGTTCAGCGGGAAAATAGGTCTGGTCAGCAACCCTACCGTATTTAAACTCTACGGGGCCACGGCCGCGGGGTCTTTAATAAAGTCCGGGTTTGAGGTCGAGGAGATCATCATTCCCGACGGCGAGGAATATAAGAGCCTCGCTTCGATGGAGAAGATTTACGAGGCGATGCTCAGGGCGAAGCTCGACAGGAGGTCCGCCCTTGTGGCCCTTGGCGGCGGGGTCATCGGCGACATCACCGGGTTTGCGGCATCGACGTACATGAGGGGTATAGATTTTATACAGGTCCCCACTACGCTTCTCGGCCAGGTGGACAGTTCAGTCGGCGGAAAGACAGGCGTGAACCATCCCCTCGGGAAGAATATGATAGGCGCCTTTTGGCAGCCGAGGCTTGTCCTGATCGACATCGATACCCTGGCCACACTTCCCAAAAGAGAGTTCTTGTCGGGCCTTGCGGAGGTAATAAAATACGGCGTGATCTGGGACGAGGGGTTTTTTGAGTTTCTCGAAGACGGAAAAGACGCTGTTTTGGGCCTCGACGGCGAAGCATTAACAGAGGTGATCAGGCGTTCCTGTGA
This sequence comes from Nitrospirota bacterium, assembly GCA_016215155.1. Lineage (GTDB taxonomy): Bacteria > Nitrospirota > Thermodesulfovibrionia > Thermodesulfovibrionales > UBA6898 > PALSA-1316. Next base: position 22,055 of record JACRLQ010000019.1, on the reverse strand, counting down.
GATCAAGGCGGAGGTGGTCTCCAGGGACGAAAGAGAGGCCGGTCTCAGGGCGATATTAAATTTCGGGCATACCATAGGGCATGCGATAGAGACCGTCACGGGCTATAAGAAATATCTTCACGGAGAAGCGGTGGCCATCGGCATGTATTATGCCGCGAGACTGGCGAACGTCCTCGGTCTTTTACAGGAGCGGGAGGTGTCGAGGATAAGGGCCCTTATCATGGCCTATGGTCTGCCGTCAGAGCTGCCCCCCGGCATCGAGGCCACGGACCTCATACCTGCCATGGAGCTCGATAAAAAGACCGTGTCAGGGACCCTGAAGTTTATACTGCCCGAAAAAATCGGCGCGGTAAGGATCGAGAAGGGCATTAAGCCTGAAGACATCAGGAAGGCGCTTTCTTTTCGAGGAGTCTGAGGCCCTCCGTTACGCTCCGGCAGGATAAAACGGCAAGCTCCTTTATCTGATAATTATCCCATCGATTGTTATCTCTCCAACACTTATTGTGATGCTGCCCACGACTGTTGAAAGACCGATTATGGTCGCAAAATCACAATTCAAGCCACCCTTCAGCGTAAGCAGGCCTGGCGTTTCAAATGCGACATTTTCCACAAAACTGTTTTTGGCAAGTTTTATCAACGCCCCGTTCACTATGGAAGAAAGTGAGGATTCAATGGTCGTGTGAAAAGAACTGCCAACCAGTATATTTCCATTTATGCAGGAAACCGGGACATGGTCGAATGTCGCGGTAACCGCCTTACTGCCGTTCATTATGAGATTGCACACCGTCCCGTTGCCGCCACAATTGCCTGACCACCCGCTGAACATATAATTGGCATCATTGATTGATGCTGTTAATTGTACCGGAGTATTGACAGGATATACCGCGCTTCCATTAACGCCAGTCCAGCCAAGCACCCCGCTATCAGCCACTACGGTGCCCAGAGAGGCCCCCGTTCCATCTTTTTGCACCGTAAGGGTATACGCCAGATAGTTTGCCGTTACCGTCTTTGCGCCCCACATGTTTACTGAGCACGTAACACCGCCTGCACCCGAAGTGCTGTCGCATCCGGTCCAGCTGCTGAAGCCGCTGTCCCCTGACGTTTCAGGCGCCGTCAAAGTCACCACGGTATCTTTATTGAATGTCCTTGTAAAGGAGCTTGTCCCATTCCCCTGGCCGCTGTTGTCATTGGGGGTTACCGTGATCTCCACTCCGCTTGAGGGGGTTGCGGACTGCACGGTCAATGTATAGGTTGGCATCAGATAATGGGCCGTCACCGTCTTTGTTTCGGTCATCTTTACGGCACAGATGCTTCCCCCTGCGCCTGAGGTGCTGTCGCAGCCGGTCCAACTGCCGAAATTGACGCTGTTGCCTGCCGCGGTTGCGGGCGCTGTCAGTGTCACCACGGTATCAAAGTTGTATCTCCTCGTGAATGAGGTCGTGCCACTGACGTGGCTGCTGTTGTCATTTGGATCGACGGAAATCGATACTCCGCCTGCAGGGTTTGTAGAGTTCACTGTTAACACAAAGGTGGGCTTTACGTAGACCGCTTTCACCGTTCTTGATGCCGACATCTTCACTGAACAAATGATCCCCCCCGCGCCTGAGGTGCTGTTACAGCCGGTCCAGGTGGAGAAGATGTTGCCATCAGCCTCATCAGCGGCCGTCAGCGTCACTTCGGTATTATTGACATACATTCTTGTAAAGGAGGTTGTCCCGTTGCCCTGGCCGTTGTTGTCATCCGGAGTTATCGTGACCGCGACGCCGCTTGCAGGGTTTGAAGAGTTCACGCTCAGCGTCCTTATCGGTGCGCCAGACTGTATTACTGTAAATGTCTGCCCTCCCACGGTTATCGTTCCGGTCCTCAGACTTGTCCCTGTATTCGCAGAAGCCGAATACCCAACCATGCCATTGCCTGTTCCGCTGTCGCCTGAGGTAATGCTTATCCATGCGTCATTGCTCACCGCCGTCCATGGACAGCTCCCCACGGTCAGAGGCGTCACCGCGCCGGCGGAACGTCCGCCCTCCACCGGGGCAACTGAAAGTGCCGTTCCGCCGGGTTCTTCCTGCTTGGGAGGGAGGTCCCTGAACAGGTCCCTCTCTTCTGAGGATGGGTTCTGACCCGGACGTGAGACACTGCCGGCGGTCACGGGTCCGAAATACGTTCCAATGTCATTGAGCTCATAGCTGGTCCCATCGGTATCGACTTCCAGCTCAAGGACCGTCCATACCCAATCGTCACTCAATGTCTGGCCAGCTGCAGGATACGGCGGATAAAACGTCCTTATCAGGGTCGCCCCTTCATACAAATTCACCACAGCGCCGCTGTTTGCTATGTCGCTGCTGCCTGCAAAATGATGTATGGAATATCTGTAAAGCCCCGGGGTGAATAACCCGTTTGACTTCATGATCGTGACCGTCTCGGGCCCATAGCTCGTCACGTCGTCCACATCCAGCCAGGCAGGTATGCCGGCGTTACATGCGGCCGAACCGCAATTGTTCTTATCAACGTAGTACACATGAAATCTGCTGCCTCCGCCGACAGATGGTCCTGTCAGATGCGAGTCCAGATCGCCGGGGTTTAAACCCCAGGTGAGCACCATACGGATATCTCCCCTCAGCGTTCCGACGTTGTTGATAGGCATTAATGACACACTCACACTGTTTTCCGTGCCGCAGGTAAGAGACGTTGTCGTCGTCACCGGACCGTAATTGACCGCGCTTGCACTTACGATCGCGTTGCCGGTCAAATCAAGAGGCACCAGTAATTTGAAAGCTCCTGTGCCGTCGGTAAAGCCGCTTTGCGCGCCTGAAGTGACCGCTGCATTTGGAATCGCGGCTCCGGTCAGGGCATTGGTCACCAATACGGTCAACGACACTTCACTGCAGGGCGACAACTGTTCCGTCACCCTTATACTGCCGGTTCCCGCATTCGAACCAAAGTACCGGTCAGCAGGCAAAATGCTGAAATGACATACGTCCTGATAATTCGCGGTCACTGCCCTGGCCGCCGTCATCGAGACGGTGCAGTCGGTATTGCCGGCGCCGGAGGTACTATCACACCCGGTCCAATTGATGAAGTTATTCCATCCTACCATTGCGGGGGCCGTCAGCGTCACCTCAGCGGTATCATCGTACGTCCTTGTAAAGGAGGTTGTCCCATTACCCTGGCCGCTGTTGTCATTGGGGGTGACGGTAACCGCCACTCCGCTTGCGGGGTTCAGAGAGTTCACGGTGAGTTCATACGATGCAATTACTGCGGAAGCAGTTAAGGAAATAAAGAACAGAGAAAGGCACACCTCAAGTATGATCAAACTGAAATTTCTTTTTTTCATTAATCCCCCACTCATTATGTCAATTCTCCGCCAATTGAAGCCGCTAGCGAACACCAGTTAAAAGTATAAAAGACGGACCAAAATAAAGCAAACCATAATTTGAGGGCCGGCCTGCGTCACGGAGCAGGTCCTTCAAGCAGGCTGAGACCCTCTCTTACGCTCCGGCAGGCCAGGGCCGCGAGTTCCTTCCTGTCATCTCCCGGCCTCACGGATATAAGGGGATTGAAATGGACCTTCACCTCGACCCTCTTTTTTGACAGCAGGTTCCACAGATGCTCCCGGAGCGCCTGGTCTCCGTGCCAGGCCATCTCGTTTTCAGGATAATCTCCGGTCTGTTTTCCGTCCACGGAACTGTAGAATATACTGACGGGGATTATCGGGGCGCCTGTATCGACGGGTATCCGGAAAAAAGAACTCCTGAATTCCTTCACATGCCTGCCGTCATCGGTCGTGCCCTCCGGGAAAAGGACGATGTTTATTTTATCCCGGAGCCTCTCCCCCGCCTCTTTCACCGCCTCCATGGTGGAGGTCTTTGATTCCCGCCGCACAAACACGGTGCCGCCGAGCCGCGCCAGCTTTCCGAAAAGAAACCACGAGCCGACCTCATGCTTCGATACGAACACCGAGGGTATGATGCTGCCGATCACCGGGATGTCGGTGTAGCTTGCGTGGTTACAGGCGATGAACGCGCCCGGGTCATGCCGCGGCGCCCCGGAAGTCCGGACCCTCAGGCCCAGGACAAGACACGTCGCCTTCGCCCAGAGCATCATGCCCCGGACAGCCACCCTGGTCTTTGTTCCCTTCTCTAAAAAGGGGGTAAGGCTGATCAGCAGCCCGACAAAGAGGAAAAAGATGTCCAGACAGACCAGCAGGACTAGTTTATATGCCCTGCGGAAGGTCGTCATATTTCAGTTCTGCGTTGACTATTGGCATGAGGGAGTATATCATAATCTACAGGTAAGTTCTCAGGGGCAGCGGCGGTCCTTTGTTTGACATGCCGGCAAAAATTTTTTATCCTATTTGAGGTAAATAGCTATGAAACTCTTTCCCAAAGAAGTTGATTTTTTCGAGATATTCGACCGGGCCTCGCTCAATATAACAAAGGCGGCCGCGCTCCTTGTTGACCTCATGGAAAATTTTAACAACATCGAACAGCGCGCAAAAGAGATCTATGAGGTCGAGCAGGAGGGCGACATTCTGACCCATGAGATCATGAAGAAGCTCAACAAGACTTTCATCACCCCCATCGACCGCGAAGACCTGCACGCCCTTGCCTCGAGCCTCGACGATGTGCTCGATCTTATCTGGGGGGCCGTCGACAGGCTCTCGCTGTTCCGGTTAACGGCATCCACGAAGGAGGCCGTCTCGATGTCGAAGGACCTCCATGCCACCTGCGAGGCCATGCATAAGGCCATACAGAAGCTGAAGGAGAAAAATTACAGCCACGTTCAGGAGTACTGCATAGAGATCAACCGGCTCGAAAACGTCGTCGACAGGGACTTCAGGGACGCGCTCGGTAAGCTCTTCGATGAGATCAAGGACCCGGTCCTCATCATAAAATGGAAAGAGATATACGAGCATCTCGAAGACGCCTCAGACAAGTGCGAGGACGTCGCCAATGTTCTTGAAGCTATTGTCCTCAAATATGCATGACCTTTCCCCTGTCATGGTCCTGACCTCTTTCGGCAGCTCCGGTCCTCTGATGATGCCGGCTGCCGGATTTTTCAGCGCATGACGTTAACTATACTCAGCCTTATTCTTCTGGCCCTTGTTTTCGATTTCCTCAACGGGTTCCATGATTCCGCCAACTCTATCGCAACGGTTGTCTCCACACGGGTCCTTTCACCCAGACAGGCTGTAATCTGGGCGGCCTTCTTCAACTTCATCGCCTTTCTTTTTTTCGGTCTGCATGTTGCAAATACGATCGGAAAAGGTATTATCGACATTTCCATAGTGGACAATACGGTTATATTCGGGACACTTGCAGGGGCCTGCAGCTGGAATATCATCACCTGGTATTTTGGCCTTCCCACCAGTTCGTCACATGCCCTTATCGGCGGCATGATAGGCTCTGCGCTGGTCAAGGCGGGCTCCGGTGCGCTCGTATGGAGAGGCATCCTGAAGACCCTGGCCTTTATCGTCATATCCCCGGTTGCCGGATTGCTGCTCGGCCTCGGATTTGGTCTGCTTGTTTACAGGCTCTCCAGAAACAGTCCCCGCACTTTTATCGAGGGTTTTTTTAGAAAAGGCCAGTTGGTTTCAGCCTCGTTATACAGCCTGGGCCACGGCGGCAATGACGCCCAGAAGACCATGGGCATCATCGCCAGTCTCCTTTTCAGCGCCGGGCTTCTGGGCGACAAATTTTACGTGCCTTTTTGGGTCGTGATCAGCTGCCATTCCGCTATAGCCCTGGGGACCCTGTTCGGCGGCTGGCGCATCGTAAAGACCATGGGCCAGAAAGTTGCAAAATTAACGCCCGTTGACGGTTTCTGCGCGGAAACCGGCGCCGCTACCATGCTTTTTGTCTCTTCCGCCCTCGGGGTCCCTATAAGCACGACACATACGATTACCGGATCAATAATGGGAGTAGGCTCGATCCGGAGGCTGAGCGCCGTCCGGTGGGGTGTGGCAGGGACGATCGTCTGGGCATGGGTCCTCACAATCCCATGTTCGGCATTAATAGCGGCGGTTTCATGTTATGGCGCCATCGTTTTTTCCCGATAGATTTTCCCCCGGTTCGGATTTATACGATTAAGATAAGCGGCAACTAAAGTCTTCCTTCCTGCGTCAACCTCGATAGAATTTCCTTTATGCGCGGCATCGCCTCATAGGCGGCCTTCTCGCCTTCGAGAATCGCCTCATGCCTTTTTTCGAAATCAGCCGAACCTATATGCCCGACCTTCGGACGTATCACTACGTCAGCCCTCGCAAGCTGGACGGCCGAGAGCTTTGAATACATGATATTTATGGACTGAAGTATCGTCTCGAAGGTGCTCTCGGGCTGTTTGGTGTCACGGTCCGATGAAATGTCGACAGCTATGACGATATCAGCTCCGTAGGTCCGCGCGGTGTCGACTGCCACGGGGCTTACGACCCCGCCGTCAACATACATGCGGTCGCCTATCCTCACAGGCCTGAATATGCCGGGTATAGAGCAGCTTGCCCTCACGGCGGTCCCCGTGTTGCCTTTACTGAAGACGAGCTCCTGCCCCCCGGGGATGCCCGTAGTTATGGCGTAGAAAGGTATGCGGAGTTTTTCGATGGGCGTGTTTTTTACCATGAGGTTAACGTATTCCTCCAGTTTATCCCCCTTGATAAAGCCGTTGTCGGGGACGACATAGTCCGCAATGTCGCTTTTTTCTATGTCCAGAGACATCTTCTGGAGGGTAAACGAGTCATAGCCATAGGCATACAGACTGCCGACGAAGCTGCCGGCGCTCGTGCCGACGATCATGTGAACAGGGACCCTGTTGGCCTCAAGCACCTTCAGCGCCCCGATATGCGCAAACCCCCTTGAGGCCCCGGCGCCCAGGACAATGGCGATTTTCGCGGCAGGCTTTCCGGCCTTGACCGTCTCCTTTGGGGCGCAGGCCCCGAAAAAAAGGAGCAGCGCCATAACGGGACCCCAGAATATATGACCCGGCAATATGTTATGTTTCAGGATGTTTCCCCCGTGAATTTTTTTCGGTTTTGTTATAAACTTATTATATATTATCGAAGGTGGGTTATAATAATCATTGAAAATTTCATTGAAAGGAAGGACAGCGTGATGAAAAATGCGGCCTTGATAGCTCTTGTTGTATTATGTTTCTCGGTCCTTGCCGGATGCAATACAGTTGGGGGCCTGGGGAAGGATATCAGCAGCGGCGGGCAGGCGATAGAGAAGGCGTCCGGCACCAAAAAGACCGAATAGCCGCTGCCGCCGGTTACGAATTTTTGTCGTTCCGGCCCGTCCGGAATCTTTCCGGCCGGATTCCCGGCACGTTTCACCTGTGGGAATGACGCAGAAAATAAGTATTCACACAATAGATGGCCCTGCGGTCCCTGCGCAGGGTTTTTTTATGCTAAAGAAGAGGCAGCGGGTCTATCAGCCTGACCCTGTCGGTGTCTCTCATCATCTTCCAGCCGAGTTCTTCCGCCGGGACCTCTTTCGATATAAATGCCGCCGAGATATGCAGGTGGGGAGGCGGCCCTGACTGCCGGCCTTTTACGGCGGCAATAATTGCCAGGGGTGTCCCTTCTGAAAGCGCGGTATTTTCTTTGATCCCGGCAAGAGGGTCTGTATGGCCGTAAATCGTGAAGAAATCCCGGACCCCCGATGAAAATTGCGGGTGCCTTAAAAATATGGTTTTTCCGATATAATCGTCGGCAACAGAGGCGACAGCGCCGTCATAGAGCGAGGGTACGAGAACCCCGCTGCCAAGGGCGATTTTTTCGCCTCCCGCGGCAAGGTAACAGCAGAGGTCGAGCCCTTCATGGGGGAAACCGCGCTCCGACCGGTCTCCCCACCACTTCTCACCGGAATTAAACAGCATCCCCGGCAGAAAGGACCATTCCCTGAACCCACGGAGGTCCAGCCCGTTGAGGTGGATTATGTTATGAAAAAAGGCCGATTTCATTTGTCCTGAGCCTGATTCCGATAGTATAAATCATAACCCCTGGGTTTGAGCGTAAAAATTTGTCTGTCGTTGCCTTGACTTTATTCGTCCTCTGTGTTTATAATTTTCCTTCGGAGAAAATTATGGGAACATATACTACATTCAGGCCACATAACATCAGGAAGAAGAGGACTCACGGCTTTCTCGAGCGCATGAGCACCCCTGGCGGTCGTAACGTTATCAGAAGAAGAAGGAAAAAAGGACGGAAAAAGCTGGCCTGTTAGGCGGAAAAAAGGCTTACTTGCCCCTTAGAAAAAAAGGGGATTTCGACAAAGTATTCGAGCTTGGCCTCAAATTTCCTTCTCAGTATCTGGTAATATACGCGAAACCAAACGGGCTGTCATTCTGCAGACTCGGGCTTGCCGTAAGCAGGAAGACCGGCAATGCCGTTTCGAGAAACAGGACCAAACGGCGTCTGCGTGAAATCGTCAGAAAACAGTTATTGAACAAATCCCTGGCCTTCGACTTCGTCGTTGTGGCAAGGCGCGGGGCTTCGGAGGCTGTTTTTGTTGCCCTGAGCAAGGCGTTTACAAGATGTCTTTTCGGACTTGCAGATGAAAAACATACTGATAGCGACAATAAAACTTTATAAATATGCTGTTTCGCCGCTTCTGCCCGCTGCCTGCAGATTTGTCCCGACCTGTTCGGAGTATTCCATGGAAGCCATTGGACGTTATGGCGCCGCCAAAGGGTTCTATCTTTCTTTAAGAAGGGTCCTTAAGTGCCACCCATTTCATCCCGGCGGATTTGATCCGGTACGATAGATATGATGGACAACAAAACATTACTGGCCATAGCGCTTTCTATCATGGTGATCCTCGGGTTCCAGTTTCTCACGCCCAAGCAGGAGATGCCCCCTCCCCCGCCTCAAGCTCAGACTGAGGAGAAGGCGCAAGACAAGGTTGTCCCAACTGGACCAAAGGCTGTCACCCCCGTTGCTCCGGTTGTTGATGCGACGCCGGCCGGCGGCGAAAAAGACATAAAGGTCGAAACCGATCTTTTCACCGCCGTATTTTCATCTAAAGGCGGGACGGTCAAGTCCTGGGAGCTGAAGTCTTATAAAGACAAGATAAAGAGACCTCTTGTGCTTCTTTCCAAAACCGGCGTTCTTCCTTCCGCCGGGATCGGCTCCGGCGCCGGGTTCGAACTCGCCTCCGTCAATTTCCAGACAAACGGTAAAGACATAACACTCGACGGTAACAATAAAATAGGGATACTAGTATTCGAATACGCAAAGGACGGGGTTTCCGTAAGGAGGACCTACACCTTCAATTACGGGCGGTACGACGTCGAACTCACCGATGAGGTCTCGGGCCTGCCGGAGTACTGGATAACGCTCGGTTCCGATTTCGGAATAATTGAGGTGGATGAGTCGATGCACTCGGGTCCGGCGCTTCTTACCGGCAGCGACCTCAAGGAGTTCAAGCCCGGGGACCTCAAAGAACCCGTTGTTTTTAAAGAGGCGCTCAAGTGGATCGCACAGGAAGACAAGTATTTTGTTGCGGCCCTGGCGCCGCAGACCCCGGTTGAAGAGGCGCGGGTCTGGCTCTATAAGGAAAAACCTGCCATCGCGTTTAAGGCGAAGCCGGGTGTGAATAAATTTTACCTGTACGCCGGGCCTAAAGAGCATGACGGGCTGGCAAAGCTTAACCTGGGACTTGAACATGTCATTGACTTTGGGTTTTTTTCGATCATCGCGAGGCCGCTTTTCTGGGTCCTCAAGTTCTTTTACGGCTTCATGGGCAATTACGGATGGGCGATCATACTCCTGACCATAGTCGTCAGGATACCCTTTATCCCGATAGTCGAAAAGGGGCAGGCCTCGATGAAGAGGCTCCAGGCGCTCCAGCCGAAGATGAACGAGATCAAGGAAAAATACAAGAAAGACCCCAAAAAGATGCAGTTGGAGATGAGCGAGCTGTATAAAAAGCACAAGGTCAATCCGCTCGGCGGGTGCCTCCCGATGCTGCTTCAGATACCTGTATTTTTTGCCCTCTATAAGGTGCTTCTCGTGTCGATAGAGCTCAGAGGCGCGCCTTTTATGCTCTGGATTACAGATCTTTCCGCGCCGGACACGCTCTTTGGGCATGTGGCCGGATTCTCCCTGGGCGGGCCTCTGCCGTATCTTATGGGCGCAACCATGTTTATTCAGCAGAAGATGACGCCCTCCACGATGGACCCCAAGCAGGCGAAGATGATGCTGTTTATGCCGGTTATTTTTACATTCATGTTCCTGAATTTTGCTTCGGGGCTCGTGCTGTACTGGCTCATCAATAACCTGCTGAGCATAGGCCAGCAGTTCGTCTCTAACAGAAGGGCCGCCTCACAGCCTGCCGCCTGATTTAAAACCTATATTTTTCGCAATACAGTCCGCGTCCTGATACAATTACTTTCAGATGGAATATATCGATGATACAATAGCGGCGATCTCGACACCCGTAGGGCAGGGTGGGGTAGGCATCGTGCGCGTGAGCGGGCCCGACGCGATAAGGATCGCAGGGGAAATGTTCCGCGGCCGAAGGGCCCCCTTTGATATCTCCGCGGCCGGGACATACACAATGCGCTACGGAGAAGCGGTAGACCCCTCCGGCGGTAAAGTAATCGACGAGGTGCTCGTCTCGGTCATGAGGGCGCCCCGCTCTTACACCAAAGAGGATGTCGTCGAGATAAACTGCCACGGCGGCATGGCCACGGTGAGAAGGGTCCTTGAGACCGTACTGGGCCTGGGCGCGAGGCTCGCGGCCCCCGGCGAATTTACAAAAAGGGCGTTTTTAAACGGAAGAATCAGCCTTCCCCAGGCAGAGGCGGTGATGGACCTGATACTCGCCCGCACGGACGAGAGCAGGCGGATAGCTTTGGACCAGCTCAAAGGAGGGCTGTCCCTTAAACTCGAAGGTCTGCGCGACTCGCTGATCGAGATATGCGCGTTTGCCGAGGCGTATATCGATTTTCCGGAAGACGAGATAGAGGTCAAGACGAACGGGCATATGCTCGGACGCATCAGCGACGTGAGGCTGGAACTCGAGAAATTATCAAGGACGTTTGATGAGGCCCGTTTTTTCAGGGAGGGGCTTTCGGTCGCGATAGTCGGCAGACCCAATGTCGGGAAGTCGTCCCTCCTTAACGCCTTTTTGGAGAGAGACAGGGCGATTGTCACCAGCATACCGGGCACGACGAGGGATGTTTTGGAGGAAGGTCTCAATATAGACGGACTCCCCCTCCGCATCGTCGATACCGCCGGCATCCGGAAGGCCGATGAGGTCATCGAAAAAGAGGGGATCAAAAGAAGTCTCTACGCGCTCGATAACGCCGATTACGTGCTTGCGGTCTTTGACGGAAGCGAAAATCTGACCGAGGACGATATGGAACTCATCGAGTTGATAAGGGACAAAAAGGGCGTCATGGTCATAAATAAAACGGACCTTCCGCCGGGAATATCTTATGAGGCCATGAGTGGTTCGGGGAAGAAACAGGTGCGGATATCGACGCTCACCGGAGAGGGGCTGGCAGAGCTCAAATCCGAGATCATCAGGGCCAACCTCGAAAACTGGGATGAAGAGCGCGAGGGGGTGGTCATCACAAACCTCAGACAGAAGCTCTGCCTGGATAATGCCGCTTCGGCCCTCGCGCGCTCGGAAGCTGCACTGACGGGAGGTCAGCCGCTTGAGATATTTTCGATAGAGCTCAGGGACGCGCTCGACGGCATCGGCGGACTGACAGGCGCGGTGACCAACGACATGATACTCGATAAGATCTTCAGCGACTTCTGCATCGGGAAATAACGCAAATATCCTCTAAACTAGGATGGAAATATGCCGGACGACAATAAAAAAATAGTGTATGTGATAGGCCATAAAAATCCTGATACGGACTCCGTCTGTTCCGCCATCGGATATGCCCACTTCAAGAATGTCACCGACAAACGGTACCTCTTCAGCCCTGCCAGGGCCGGAAAGATCAATGAGGAGACGAAATTTGTCCTTTCACGCTTCGGCGTAGCCGCGCCTAACGAGATAGAGAGCCTTGCCGCGACGGTCAGCGACCTCGATATGAAGAGGCCTGTGTCCGCCGGGGTCCGTGATTCGGTCCAGGCGCTTATGCTTCTTATGAAGGAGAAAAATGTCCGGTCCCTGCCCGTGATTGACGACGAGGGAAGGCTGGCCGGGATGGTCGGCCTCAAGGACGTCGCCATGCATTACATGGACAGCGTAGGGTTTACCGACCTTTCGAAGGCGCCGATAGACCTCAATATCCTGGTCAGGACGCTGGAGGGAAGGGTCATCACGAACTCGGGGAAGATCCAGAGTCTAAGCGGCAGGATACATATAGCCTCGATGCAAAAAGGCACGATCCTCAACCGGGTCAGGCCGGGAGACATAGTGATCGTGGGCGACCAGCATGACATACAGTCCGAGCTTATCGAGGCAGGGTGTTCGGCGCTGATCGTGGTCAACAACATGCAGGTAAATAACGACGTCGTGGCGGAGGCCGAAAAAAAGGGGACGCTGATATTATTGTCTCCGCACCACACTTTTTCGACCGTGCAGCTGATGACCTTGTCGGTGCCCGTCGAGGCCATAATGCATAAAGAGAGTCCGACGGTCGGACTGTTTACCCAGATCTCTGACCTGAGGAAAAAGGTCGTAGAGTCGGAGTACCGTTCCGCCGTGGTCATCGACAGCGACGAAAGGCTGATAGGCTTCATAACAAGGACGGACCTGCTTAAACCGGTCAGAAAAATGGCCGTGCTCGTGGATCATAATGAGCTCTCCCAGGCGGTTGACAATATCGAGGAGGCCGAAATCATCGAGATAATAGACCATCACCGGGTGGGAGACATCTCGACCGTGGCCCCGATATTCGTCTATAACGACCCTGTGGGCAGCACCTGCACGGTGGTTGCCGGGGTCATGTTCCTTTACCAGGTCAAGGTCCCTGCCGAGATAGCGGGGCTGCTTCTGTCGGGTATCCTTTCCGACACGCTTCTTCTGACCCTTTCGACGACGACCGAGCGTGACAGGGAGGCCGCGAAGAAGCTTGCCGAACTGGCCGGGGTGGCCCTGGAGGACTATGGCAGGGAGCTCCTTCAGGCCAGCATAAATGTGCAGGGCAAGACCGCTTCGGAACTTATCGCGGCCGACTTCAAGGAATTTCTCATCGGGGGCAAGAAGCTCGGGGTAAGCCAGATGATGGTCCTTGACTGTAACGATATCGACCAGAGGGAGGAAGACCTGCTTGACGAGCTCGAACGCCTGCGCGTTGTGAGCGGCTACGACATGACGGTCCTCCTCGTGACCAACCCGGTCAGTTCGTCTCATGAACGGGTATTGGTCAAAGGCGAGACCTGGATGATCGAGAAGGCCTTTAATGTGACTGTCGAAGACGGCTCCTGCATTCTGCCCCGGGTGATGTCGAGGAAGAAAGATTTTATCCCCGCAATTGGCCAGGCCCTCAGCATGGGCCGGGGCCATTAACAGTTTAAGCGGGCCTCTTCCTCCGTCATTCCCGCCTGCGCGGGAATGACGGCCTCGATTTTACTGTTCCATAAAAGCTTGTTACTGAGATTTTCAGTCGTGGATTTCCCTGTTTATTAAGACAGACTATAACTACATCCTTTTCTTCCTAAATCCTTATTTGACAATGTATTCCAGATTCACAGATCTAATTATTGGGAAACTTCCGCGCATTTCGCTGTTGACAAAATACCCTAATTATGATAAAAAAGGATATATAAAGTCCCGTTTAAGGAGGCTGTCCATGGAACGACGCGAATATGTAAACGATTTTATCTATTTTGTCGTGAACACCGACCGTAAAGAAGGCGGAGATGTGATGTCCGTATGCTCGGGGGTCAACCTCGAACGTTTCGCTCCGATTACGAAAGGCCGGTACGGCATCGGCGGCAATCCGGTGCTTAGCGGGCTGCAGCTTGTGAAATATGACATCTGCACCTATGCCATTTCAAAAGGCGCCGTCCCAAGCGACGTGAGCGGGCCGCAGTGTTCGGGTATAGCCACTACCGGTGAGGTGTGGCATTCTGAGCCGTTGCTGATCAATAAGGCCGATGGTCTTTCAGCCGATGAGATCATCGACTTTGGCGTCAGAAGACTGATCAACAAAATCATATCATGTTCGAGGCTTGATTATCGGGCGCCCGAAGGACTTCCTGAACCGGAAGCGCTCCAGGGGCATCTTGAGGCCATCTGCAGGTCGATGCCACTGGCGGCCTGATAATTCAATGGAAATAAAAACGGCGCTGTCATTGTATCATGACAGCGCCGCTGGTCGGAAATGACCTTCTTTGTTTGCCGGTCAGGGTCGGCTTATAACCCCGACATTAATGCGCCAAGCAGCAGCCAGTAAGTTTCAGGTACCTCAAGCGACACGATATACAGGTAATCGCCGGCTACGCCGATCGCAGCCAGAAATGGAGTTATGTCTTCCGACAGCAGCCACGAAATCGTCCCCGCGGCATCGCCCAGCCAGAGGTCTACCCTGGCATTTGTGTTAGGAAGCCCTTCAACAGGCACGAAAGCGCCTGAAACGCCGCTTACCCTGTTGATATCCAGGAATAAATATGCGTCGTATCCCCAGGAAAGGTAATTGTCGGCAACAACGTCGGCCACCTCATCGGCACTCCAGCCTTCCAGGTCTGAGGGGGTAACAAATACAGAAGATACGTCCGCCGAAGGCAACTGACTGGTAATTATGCCGATTACCGGCGCGACCAGCGCGCCGAGCTGCTCAGAGCTAAGCTGGGCCTCGTCCGCGGTAAAGCCGTTTATGCCGGAAGAATCAGCGGCGAATTTCATTAGAACGACAAAATTGAGACTTATGTCAGGGGTGCTGACATTCACAAGCGCGGCGGCAGGATACCCCGGATAACGCGCCGGATCCGCATAAGCAGCCGAGGCTGTCAGCAGTCCGAGACATAGCAGTAATGCAACGACAATACTCTTTTTTGCTCTCATTTTAGAAGACCTCCAGTTTAAGTTAGTTGCCTAAATATATCATAATGGCGTTTATGTTGCAAGGGGCCTTGCCTGCAAAAAATTTGATCTGGGTTTTCCACGGCATGATTGCCCGTTCCCTGCAGGTTTTTATGGCGCTGGAACCGGTAAATACAGGACGCTTCGGACCGCTTGACCACACGAAGTGAAATCCTTTAGAATCCATGCGTTCCGATGTGGTGGAACCGGTGCGCCGGATTTAATTAAACGCAGTATGGAAGATATGGAACAAAATTCAATAGATTTACGTGAAAACTGCTTCACTAACTGATGTCATTAGACCTGGAGGCTGATTTGGATATATTGAAACTTGCAGCGATCATAAGCATTAATGTCACCACAGAGATACAAAGCCCGATGTAAAACGACATTGGCTGGTACGTAAATAGTATTATGTGTTTTCCTTTATCGAGAAATACCCCTCTGAATAAATAGTTAACATTAAGCATTATTTCTTCCTGCCCGTCCACAGAGACCTTCCATCCCGGATAGTTGCTGTCATTTAACATCAAAATGCCGCTTCTGTCCAATTCGGCCTCAATACTTACGCTCTGGGATGTATACGATACAATCTTTGCAGGCTCAGACTTCCTGGGCGGCAGGGAGTTTATCGTTTCGAGACGGCTTCTTTCGTTGTTACCCAAGTCTTTTGAATAAATCATTACTTCCTGTCTGATATCAAAACCCGGATTTTTCAAGATGGAGAGGACCTGGTTTTCATTATCAGACAATTTGGCCCCGTAAAAAACAGAGGCTCGGGGCAGAATGTCCGATGTTTCGTAGATTTTTATTTCATCATCATAGATCATTCTGCCTATTGCGGTATCTTCAACGTCTTTTCCTAAACTTTTCATCGTCAACAGATACTTAACGGAGGAAAGTTGAAGGAATCTTTTCTCGGAATATGTACGGAAATCGTATTCAAAAACCGTGTCTTGCCCTGTAAATCTGTCAAATAATTCGAGGGTAAAGGGGACTTCCTTATCCCCATATTTATCGATAAAAAAATATCGCACAAAATTTCGGTATTTATCATATAACATGGCATCGAGAAATCTGACGTCGAAAAGTCCGAAAGCGCTTGCCCAGTTAGGGTAGAGCACCCCGTCACGACCGAATACCCTTGAATAATCGACATTCTCTTTTTTAAGAAATTCGATGAAAGGAGCGCCCTTATAAGGATCGGCCGTCTTGTCTGCCAGATATCCTTTTTTCATATAAAAGAAAGGATATAAAAAAATGAAAAACAGCTCGAATACGAGAAGAATAAAAAAACAGTAAAGGGCATATTTCTTTTTCGAGGATAAGTACCGATAGCTTAAGATCGACACTGTTAACAAAGTAAGTATTATGAGCACACAATACGAATAGAATGAAGCTGAATGCTGCCCCGTTAGTCCTGCTTTTTCTCCAGGGGACCATGCGCTGATGGCAATGCCTGCAAAGACAAGGGCGAAGACACAAATGACCGTATTTATTAGCTTGGGCTTACATTTTTCCGTAAACAAGACGGAAAATCCGATACCTGAAAGACATGCAAGGAAGAAGCTTATCAATGGTTCCTGGTATTTAAAAAAAAATACCATTTTCAGGATGGGGAGATATCCTACCCATTGAATGGGTGCAAGACCATATCGCTTCATTACCAACAGGAGTGCGGCAACTGAAAAAAAGCCGCATACCAGGCGGATGTCCCTATCGCCGCTGTCTCTGGGAAAGAAAAAGTAATACGCCAAAGAAAGCAACGCAAATATAAACGGAATTATTCCATAGTAGCCCGTTGTATCGTAAAAGATCGACATCGAAGAAATGTCAAAAACAGGAGATACGGCAAATACAAAAGGGGCAAAATAACTCAGGAGGCTGTATAAAGTAAAATTGATATAAAATGCACCGGGCGGTTTGGGAAAATATTGGGAAGTATGAATAGTAAAAGAATTCTTCACAAGTTCAAAAAAGGGAAGAAGCAGAAATGCGGACAAGAGGAATCCCAGAATATTCATCAGGATGAAATTTCTGAAATGATGTTTTTTCGACTTTTTAAAATCCGAATTAGTGAATACCCTGAAGGAAAAGTACAGATATCCCGAAGTTAAACCCAGAAAGGCTGATTCGGGCATCCCCCCGATAAGAGAAAGGGAAATTGCAACGGCGGCAGAGATGACCCCTCTTGCATCTCTTTTCCTCAGAAGGAGTTCAAAAAAGAAAAATATTCCGGGCAAAAAAACATCAACTGACAAGTGCGGCAGATTTATATAAATAATAAAATAACCGGTAAACATAAATGATATGGCCCCAAAAAGCGCAGGCAATTTTTCGATAAAAAAGCGCAGGAACATATAGGTGAATATGCCGGCAATGAACAAACGGCATATTAAATAGAGATCATAGGAACGAATGCTCGGGCTTATTGAGGCAAGAATCGATAGCGGATAATACGTTTCTGAGTCCATTTGAGCCGAAAAGGGCACGCCATAAGCGTTATAGGGGTTCCAGAGAGGAAAACAATGTTCTTTGAAATACTGTTGTTGTTTTAACTTGAAGTACGGTTCGGCCACCCATCCGGAGGCGCCTGCATCAGGTGTGCGGTCGTTCTTTACGTAGCCGTTAACCTCTCCATATGCTCCGTAGGGCATGATGCTCTGCACGTCCCTCACGCTGTTCATCAGGGTCTTATTTCCCCAGATAACCGGGAAAAAGAATACATTAAGGAGGAGCACGAGAACTGCACCTGCCTGAAGATATTCATTAGAGGGGAAGATCTGTCTCAGATGCCCTGCTCTTATCAGATTATTTTTTTTCATATGTCGTATATCTTATAAGATTTTAGCTTTTTTTTATTCAGCGGATAAAATAAATCAGTGAGGTCAGCGCGCGTTGTGGAAATTATGCTGATCCATTAAATAATAGAAACAGATAACCTGTTGCATAAACCCGAGAAAATACTTTAGAATCAAAAGGTAACAGATCGGTGCCGATGTGGTGGAACTGGCAGACGCGCCGGACTCAAAATCCGGTGGGGGCGACCCCGTGAGAGTTCGATTCTCTCCATCGGCACCAATTAAATGCCCTCAAATTTCCCCTGACTTCCCATCCGCCGCGTATTCATATTAACGACCGGTTTTCGGGCAAGGTGACCGGTTTTCGGGCGCTACTGCCTGAACTTGTCTGCCCGCCAGGGTTATGACGATTAAATTCATTTTAAATCAGCAGGTTGCAACCGTAATTATTTAGTAGCACACAGGCATGGCTGGCATTGGTCTTGCGAGACATGCGTTGGTGACTAACGGGAATACCGGACAGTGAAAGGGGCCAGGACAAAGATGAAAACGTTCAGTTGCGGTAAGTCGGATGACGGGCTTGAATTTAATCTGGGCGGTATGCTTACGCTCGAAAATGCCGTCGCTATCCGCGGCGTATTGAGCGAAGAGCTTAAACGGGCAGGGGAGATCGTCCTCAGCCTGGACCCGGCCTCGGAAGCGGACGTCTCTTTTTTCCAGATCCTGTGCGCCGCCCACCGCACCGCGCTTCGGGAAAACAGGCAGCTGGTCATAAAAAATATTTTGCAGGCGCCTTTGGCTTCATGTATCGACGCCGCCGGGTTCAGGCGGGAAAAGGGTTGTTCCCATGACCGTGACGGGAGCTGCCTGTGGACAGGAGGAAAAAGTGACCAAGACGATAATGTCCGTTGACGATTCCGCAAGTGTAAGACTGATGATCAACTTCACCCTCAAGCAGCTGGGCTATGAGATCATCGAGGCTGCCAACGGCAAGGAGGCGCTGAAAAAACTTGCCGGCAGGCGAATCGACATGCTTATTACGGATGTGAATATGCCGGAGCTCGACGGAATAAGCCTGGTCAGGAAGGTCAGGGAGGACCCGCTTTATAAGCTTATTCCGATCATAATACTTACAACGGAGTCTCAGACCGAAAAGAAACACGAGGGCAAGGCCGCGGGCGCCACGGGCTGGATGGTAAAGCCTTTTACGCCCGACCAGCTGACAGCGGTCGTTAAAAAGGTGCTGCCGTGAGCGAAGAATTACAGGACAGGATGCGGCAGGCCTTCACTGACGAGACCTTCGAGATCCTTACGGCCCTTGAGGCCTCACTGCTGCAGTTGGAGGAAGACCCCGGAGACACTGAAGCGGTTTCGTCCATCTTCCGCGCCTTCCACACGATAAAAGGCTCCGGAGCCATGTCCGGGTTCGACGAGGTGTCGGGGTTCACACATGATATAGAAAATGTCTATGATCTTGTAAGAAGCGGCAGGGTACTGCCGTGCAGGACCCTAATAGACCTGACACTTTCCGCGGCCGACCTGATCCGCGAGATGGTCCTTAACCCTCACCCGGGGGAATACGGGTATCAGGAGCAGACCGCTTCGATACTCGCCGGCTTTAAAAGCCTTTCCCCCTCTGATGAGGGCCGGAAACGGCCGCGTGTTGTGCTTCCCCCCTCCGGCCTCAACCCGTTTATGTTCTCGGCAGAACCAGGCGGGGAGGTCACGTACAGGATCCGCTTCAAGCCGGTGAAAGAGATATTTTTAAGCGGGACCAACCCGGTCCTCCTCATGAGAGAATTGAGCGGGCTGGGAGATTGCAGGGTCGTGGCCCACATGGATGACATCCCTGAACTCGATGAACTTGACCCCGAGGCCTGCTATGTTTACTGGGACATCATACTTACCACAAGCAGGGGGACCGACGCGATCAGGGACGTTTTTATCTTCATTGACGGGCAGTGCGAGCTGAATATCGAGGTCGTCGATGACGGCGAGAGCGACCTCGACACTTCCGACTATAAAAGGCTCGGGGAGATACTGATCGAAAAAAGCGAGCTCACGAGGGAGAATCTGGAGAAGGTCTTGAGCGAAAAAAAAACGCTGCCGCTGGGGGAGCTGCTGATCGATGAGGGTCTGGTTGACCGCGACAGCGTTCAGGCGGCCCTGGCGGAACAGGAGCAGGTGAGGCTGGCAAGAGAGAGCAGGTTGAGGGCCGAGGGCATATCGAGTCTCAGGGTGTCGGCCGGGAAACTCGACAGGCTTGTGAACCTTGTCGGTGAGCTGGTGACGGTGCAGGCGCGCCTCAGTCAGACCTCGCTCCGGAGCCAGGACCCCGGTCTGATATCCATCGCGGAAGAGATAGAGAGGCTGACCGCCGAACTCCGCGACAACACCATGAATATACGGATGGTCCCTATAGGGACGACGTTCAGCAGGTTCCGGAGGCTCGTCAGGGACCTCTCGCAGGAACTCGGGAAGGCCGTTGAGATTACCACCGAGGGGGCGGAGACCGAACTCGACAAGACCGTTATAGAAAAACTCAACGACCCTCTGGTCCACCTGATCCGAAACTGTGTGGATCACGGCATCGAACTTCCGGAGGTCAGGGCGGCTGCCGGGAAAAAAAGAAAAGGAAGGGTCCATCTGGCCGCTCTTCAGTCCGGCCCCAATGTCATTATCCGGATAAGTGATGACGGCGCGGGCCTGGACCGCGGCGTCATCAGACGGAAGGCGGTGGAAAAAGGCCTTATGGCCCCCGATGAGTCGATACCGGAAAGGGAGCTTTTTTCGATGATACTCCTGCCCGGGTTCACTACCTCTGAAAACGTGACGAACGTCTCGGGCCGGGGGGTCGGGATGGACGTGGTGAAAAAATCCGTGGAAGCGCTCAGGGGAACGATCGGGATCGAAAGTACGCCCGGGGTCGGCACGACGATAACGTTAAGCCTGCCGCTTACCCTCGCCATTATCGAGGGGCTTCTGGTCGAGGTCGGAGGCGAGATGTTCGTCGTGCCGCTTTCGGCGGTGAAGGAATGCGTGGAACTCGGACGGGACAGTGCCCGGCGGACGGAGGCGACCCGGGTGATCAATATACGCTCGCAGCTGGTGCCTTACATCCGCCTCAGGGAGCAGTTCTCTATGGACGGAGACAGGCCGGAGAGGGAACAGATCGTGATCGTGAGGCAGGACGGACAGAAGGTCGGGTTTGTGGTCGATAAAGTCATAGGGGAATTTCAGACGGTAATAAAGACCTTGGGAAGGGTCTTCAGGGACGTAACGGGCGTGTCCGGCGCGACAATTCTGGGCGACGGCAGCGTGGCCCTGATCCTGGATGTCCCGCAGTTATTGGAGGTTGTTGGAAAACGGGGAGGTGACTAAAGCGGGTCGATCGTTTTATAAAGGTGCTGTTCGGGGCTTACTAAATGCAACTAATATAGGAGGAAGTAATGGTAAAAAATTTGAAGATAGGGAAACGGTTGGGACTCGGGTTCGGGGTCATTCTGGTTCTGCTTTCCGTAGTCGCATTTACTGCCTATATGGGTGTCGGAAGGATGCATGACAAGGCAGAGCATATGCTGGACCAGGAGGGTGCTGTCGCCGAACATTCAGGCAGGCTGCGGGCCAATATTGTCGGCGCGAGACGGTTTGAGAAGGACATCTTCATCAACATCGGAAGCATGGACAAAACCGATGGATATTTCAAAGAGTGGACCGAGGAGGTCGACGCCGTTAAAAAGCGCATCGAGTCCATTGAAAAGGTCGCCAAAAGTAAAGAGGACAAGGAACTTGTCAAACGCATTACGGACAACATGAAAGCCTATGAGAGCAGTTTCAGAAAAGTCTACGGCATGATCGCCGCGGGCCAGATAACGACGACAGTGGAGGCCAACAAGGCGGTTGCTGAGGCAAAAGACGAAGTCCATGCCGCCGAAAAAGACGCAAAGGATTTTGCGACTGAAGGGTGGAAAAGAATGGCTGCGGCCGAAGAGGAAATGGGAGTTTTTCAGAAGCAGACGATAACAATCAATTTTGCGATAGCGGCTATAGCGATTGCGCTTGGAATTTTCATAAGTATTCTCATAACGAGGAGCATAACCAAGCCCCTGGACGAAGGCGTCGGCACGGCCAACAGAATTGCCGACGGGGACCTGACGGTGAATATAGAAGTAAATTCATCGGATGAGACTGGACAGCTGCTCCTTGCTATGAAAAACATGGTCGAAAAACTCAGGGAGATAGTGGCGGATGTAAAATCCGCCTCCGACATCGT
>JACRLQ010000018.1 GCA_016215155.1 Nitrospirota bacterium | reverse complement strand
GCTCGGTTCTGTTTATCCAGAGTCCGGCCCTGGGCGACGATTATAAAAACGTCACGGTCAGTCTCATCAAAAAAACCGGCTCTACCACTGACGGACAGAAGATCACCTATCCGAAGACGGACAGCCCCGAGGTCACTGCCCTCACCGTAGAGATACCGCCGGGAGGCGAGACAGGCTGGCATATGCATCCGGTCCCGGTATACGCGTACATGATTTCAGGCAGCATAACAGTCGAAATGGAAAAAGGCGAAAAATATTCCTTTACCGAAGGCGACGCCATCTTCGAGGTCATGAACACGGCCCATAACGGCCGGAATTATGGCAAGTCGCCCGCAAAACTGGCTGTGTTTTATCTGGGGGTCGAGGGCGGTCAAAACACAATAAGGGTACAGCATAAGAAAGATAAGGAATAGGTATAATAAATTATGAAATGGATTTTAGCTATGATACTGTTTCCGGCAATTTCTTTCGGCAGCGAAAACTGCGTGACTCAATATCACGGGACCTGCAGGGAATCATGCCTTCATAACGAAGAAGTTGCCGAGGGCGCCTTTATCGACTGCTCCGACAAGGAAGAGTGTTGCGTAAAGAAGGCCGGCGCGGACAGACCCGCCGAAAATAAAGGCAGTCTTCGTAAAGATAAAGATATAAAACCAAAAACTGATTAGTCATTGGAGGACCCCAGATGAAAGGCATATTCGACAATACATCAATAAACGGCATGGACCTGCGCAACCGCCTTGTCCGGTCGGCAACCTGGGAAGGCATGTGCGGGCCTGACGGACGGCCCACGCCGAAGCTGGCCGCATATTATCGGAAACTTGCCTCAGGCGGGGTCGGCCTTATCATAACCGGCTATGCCTTTGTGAGGCCCGAGGGCAAACAGCTTCCGGGGAAGATGGGTATTCACACCGACGATTTTGCCTCCGACATGATAAACCTCGTCAATGAAGTCCATGCCGAAAACGGAAAGATCTGTATCCAGCTCGTTCACGCGGGCGGACAGACGGACAGCAAAAACGCGGGCAGAAAACCCCTTGCGCCTTCAGCGATCAAGGTCGATCAGTACCCGGAAGAGCCTGAGGAGTTAAGCCTGGCGGAAATAGAAAATATTATCGACGCGTTCGGAAATGCCGCAAGGCGGGCAAAGGAGTACGGCTTCGATGCGGTCCAACTCCACGCGGCCCATGGCTATCTCATCAGCCAGTTCCTGTCTCCTCATACCAACCGCAGAAGCGACGGTTACGGCGGGCCTGTCGAAAACCGCTGCCGGTTTATGATCGAGGTATTGCGCCGGGTACGTCATGAAGTCGGCCCGGATTTCCCGGTACTGGTAAAATTAAACGGTTCGGACAACCTAGATGGCGGACTCGATGTAGATGACGCTGTATATGCCGCGAGACTTCTTGATGCGGAAGGAATCGAGGCGATTGAGGTAAGCGGCGGCACCTCGGCCTCAGGCGAAAAAACCCCTGTACGGAAGAATATTAATACCCCGGAGCAGGAGGCCTACAACCTCGGACCCTCCAGAGAGATAAAAAAGGCCGTTAAATGTCCCGTCATGGCAGTTGGAGGCTTCAGGTCGCCTGATGTAATTAGAAGCGCGCTTATGGAAGCAGGCATTGATTATATTTCACTTTCCCGCCCCTTTATACGGGAGCCGGAACTGGCAAACCGCTGGAAGGCGGGCAACCACATGCCTGCAAGGTGTATCTCCTGTAACGGCTGTTTCAGGCCCGGCTTGAAGGAAGGCGGCATCTATTGTGTTGTAGAAAAAAAGGAGAGGGAGAAATCCCGGATTATTTAGAACGTCTCCCAATCCATGTTTGTGATAGACGTGCGTCGGGATGTGGGGCCGTCCGATTATATAGTCAGCGCACTATTACAGTGCCCGTGAATCCATGGGGTGTACAGAAATAGGGGAACGTGCCGGACTGGGTAAAGGTGAAAGAAAAGCTCTGCCCGCCCGACAGGATTTCCGAATCCCATATCCCGTCTTTCGTAGGCCAGTTTGCACCGCTGGTCGCGGAGTGGCCAAGGACCCCATTGTTCGTCCATTGCAGTCCCGGCAAATGAACTGGTGCTTAACGGTACAGACCAGGAAACATCGGAGCACTTTCCAGGGTCGTTGGTGATGGTCTGCAGTCCCATCAATAAGACCCCGTTTGACAGAATGCTCGCGGACCCTACAGCAGGTTGAACTTTCGAATTATTGCATATCTCAACGTCAGCCAGACGGTTCCCCATTAAACTGATTTTGCCGGAACCTGCCGCATATTCAAGATAGTCAAGACTCCATATGCCGCCCAGACTGTCCCTGAAACATGCCGTGCCGCCGACTCCGATAGCGTATGCTTTACCGGCAAAACCCGTAATGGCGGAGACAACAACTACAATGAACAGGACCCGTATAACCTTTTTCCCGAACATGAGACCTCCTTTTCCCAGTGGTAAAATTTTGTAATCACGACCGCAGCCTTGTTTACAGATTATTATGGACGACACCATAAGTCAACCGGGCGACGTTCACGATCGAACTGTTATTTCCGCGGGGCATTTTTCATTGCAAAAAACCGATCGGACATAGAGTACCCTTTTTTTGCGTGATGGTTGCCGGGTCCGATTTTTATTGCTAGAATGAAAAAATGAGCGCAGTTGAAGTTACAGCAGGTCTGATTATTGAAAATATCGTCGAAGGGCTATATTTTGTGGATGTTGACAGGAGAATTCATTTCTGGAACAAAGGAGCGGAGCTAATCACGGGTTTTTCCGCCGCTGAGGTACTCGGCCGGTCATGCTCGGACAATGTCCTCGTCCATGTTGACTCCAATGGAAAGGAACTTTGCGCCCATTGCTGCCCTATCGAGGATGTCCTTCATAAAGATGGGAACAGCACAAGCGCGTCCGTATATTTGCACCATAAAAATGGCCACAGAGTCCCTGTGAATATAAGGGTTTCCAAGATAAGGGATGCCTCCGGAGCCGTCCTTGGAGCTGCTGAACTGTTTTGGCCGGCCACCGGGAGTTCATTCGACAAAGCCTATATCGACGAGTTGAAAAATGCCGCGCTTATCGACCCGCTTACGGAAGTATTAAACAGGAGGGGCCTTGACCTTGAATTGATTTCGACTGTGGAAGAGTCCAGAAGGCACGATATTCCATTCGGTGTAATTTTTTCGGATATCGATAATTTTAAGGGCATAAACGATAACTACGGACATGATTTCGGAGATAAGGTCCTTCAGATGGTTGCAAGGACGTTAGGTTCCAACATCAGGTCCTATGACCATTTGGGCAGATGGGGCGGGGAGGAATTTTTGATTCTTGCAAGACATGTAAATGCGGACGAGTTGAAATCTCTGGCCATACAACTGAAAACGCTTGTGGCCAGGTCTTTTATTCTTGTTGACGGAGAGCCTTTAAGCGTTACCCTGACTATCGGGACCGCGCATTCAAGTGCGCATGATTCTATCAACTCAATGATGAAGCAGGCAGACCTTAATCTCCTCAAGGGAAAGAATTCCGGCAAAAATTGCGTGATTTCCTGAGGGCAGGTCCGGTTTTATTAATTGATGCTCTCTTGCATTGACAGATGCAGCATGACGGCCTATACTGAAAAATATGCAGTACACCCTAAATACAAACTGGAGGAAGCAATGAAAACAGGAAGAATGAGCCGCAATATTACTGCCTTGGCGTTAGGAATTACTTTTGTTTTTTTTAGTTTAAGCCCGGCTGCGCAGGCATCCGTTTATTTGGGACAGTTCTGCTGGCAATCAAATCTGGACGGAACAATATATACATTCGCGGTTAACAATATGGGGGACGATCATTTCCTGATTAACGGCACGTCAGAGCCGTCGGGTGGCGGAGTAATACCAGTCACCGGGAATGCTGAAATTGCCGTGGACGCAGGAAACGACGTCCTTGCCATGTCGTTCAGTGGAGGGTCATTCGGGTCATCCGGGACACAGACATATTCATTGAACTGGTCAATAGACCTCAATACCGGAGACGGGATAGGTATGGGCAATTTAACACGCACCGATAACCTGGCGCAATCCACCATATTCCTGGTTGAGGATTCACTCAGCTTTATTGTCTGTCCATAGTTTTATGAATTATATATCTCAGTGACTGTTACGCGATGAGGTAACAACAAAGGGCGGAAGCTTTGGTTTACAGACTTCCGCCCTTTCCTCTTAAACTAAAGCGAACAATAACTGCAGCCGATGGGTTCCCGATCAAGGACTTCGGGAATGACGGCATTTAAAAGGACTTTTTACGTTGGTGTCAGTTTCTCATACCACAAACATTCTCATGCCCCTTCCGGTGGAGAAGGTTTTTTTGAAAGACAGGCGCATGAATGTCTTTGCGCCTTTAACCGCGTCATGAGCGTCATACCCCTGTGCCAGGCGCGCGGTTATCGCCGCGGAAAACCTGCAGCCTGTGCCATGGTATTCACCTGTCAGTTTCCTGCCCTTTAAGATAGTGAACCTGCCGTCATAGATTATATCAGTGGCATTTTCAGTCAGATGCCCGCCGGTGATAACGACACACTCCGGCCCCATAGCATGCAGCAAAACAGCGGCTTTTTTCATGTCATCGATCGACTTTATTTTGGTACCTGAAAGGACGGAAGCCTCATGAATATTCGGGGTTATGACGGCGCAGAAAGGCAGAAGCCTGTCTCTTAAGGCCTCCCACAGGCCCTTTCCCGCAAGAGGCCTTGAGCTCGAAGAGAGCATGACAGGGTCAACCACAATATTTTTCAGTCTGAACTTTTTTATAGCCCTTACGAGGATGTCTATATTTTCACCGCTCCAGAGCATGCCGGTCTTCACGGCGTCAGGCCTCATATCTGAAAGAAGGACGGAGAGCTGTTTATCCAAAAAAGCCGGCTCAACCGGCATGACGCCCCTGACGCCGGCTGAATTTTGGGCCGTAAGGGCGGAGACGCAGGACAATCCATAAATCCCGTGCGCCTGAAAAACCTTCAGGTCTGCCTGGAGACCTGCGCCCCCGGACGGATCAAAACCAGCTACTGTAAGAGCAGTTTTCATAGATGGATTATAACCTGCCGGGCGTCAGAGTTGAAAATAATTTCAAAGATAATTAATGTATTGATGGACAGAAATATGAGTAAAACCTGTCTCAAAATTGTCGATTCGAGAGAGTCCGTCACCCCCGTGGAGACGGGGGTCCATTTTAAGCGGCTCGAAACCTGGATTCCCGCTGCTTAATGCACCTGCTTTTGGCT
Organism: Nitrospirota bacterium; assembly: GCA_016215155.1. Lineage (GTDB taxonomy): Bacteria > Nitrospirota > Thermodesulfovibrionia > Thermodesulfovibrionales > UBA6898 > PALSA-1316. Next base: position 58,127 of record JACRLQ010000018.1, on the reverse strand, counting down.
GCGCGGGAATGACGAAAATAGACTCTGTAATGATTCATTTTTGAGACGGGCTCTGATATCTCCCGGAGGTTTTTTGGCGAAAAGAAAGGTATTGGTCACAGGAGCGGCCGGGTTCATCGGTTCCCATCTCTCAAAAACACACCCGCGCGCCTGCATCCAGAGCAATATCGGCATGAGAGGCTTGGCCGGATGAAAATTCTTATTACAGGCGGAGCCGGATATATAGGAAGCCATATGACCCGGACCCTGGGCGAAAAGGGACACGACCTTGTTGTTTATGACAACCTGTCGTCGGGGCACCGTGATTCAGTGCTCTATGGAAGGCTTGTCGAGGCCGACCTCGCGGACAGGGACACCCTTGATCTGACATTGAGAGACGGCGGTTTTGACGCGGTCATTCATTTCGCCGCTTTTATCGCCGTTGAGGAGTCCGTGCGGAACCCCCTGCTATATTACAGGAACAACTATGTCAACGCCCTGAACCTGATAGAGGCCTGCCGGAAATATCATGTAGACCGGTTCATTTTTTCTTCTACCGCGGCTGTATACGGCATACCGGAAAAATCGCCTGTCACCGAAGATATGCCGCTGATGCCGATAAACCCCTACGGCGCTTCCAAGATGATGGTGGAACGCACATTGAAGGACCTGGCCGCCACAGGGAGTTTCAGGTATGTATCTCTCAGATATTTCAATGTGGCGGGCGCGGACCAGCAGGAAAGAATAGGGCAGCGTTATAAGGCCGCTACGCATATTATAACCCTGGCCCTGATGACGGCCCTCGGCAAGAGGGAATACCTGAATCTGTTCGGCACTGACTACGATACTCCTGACGGCACCTGCATACGCGATTATATTCATATCGACGACCTCATCGGGGCACATGTCCTTGCCCTGGACCATCTTTCGGGCGGCGGCGAAAGCCGGATATTCAATTGCGGCTACGGGAGGGGGTGTTCCGTCAGGGAGGTGATCGGGATGGCGAAGAAAGTGACAGGGATTGACTTCCCTGTCAGGGAGACGGAAAGGCGGGAAGGCGACCCCCCGTCGCTGATAGCCGACTCGTCGCGCATAAGGAGAGAACTCGGCTGGAGGCCGTCCTTTGATGACCTCGAATTCATAATTAAAACCGCCTGGGCGTGGGAAAAGAAAAAAATCAAGTTAAACCTTTAGAAGCACCATGCCTGATACGGGATCAACCTCCCTCTTTGCGTCAACACCTTCTATCTCGATAATAACGGCCTCAAGAACAAGAAAGGTCTCTGAATTTTCCCTTAGACAGCCCACCTTAACCATGTCTTTTTTGCCGAAGGCCCCGTGAAAATGCACCTTTGGCTCATCCCCCTGCCAGAAGATAGTCCCAAATCCCGTCACCTCATGGCTTTCACCCAGTTTCCTCCATACGGGCACGGGGGGGAAAACATCCTGCTCCGGACCTACGACTATGCCGCCTTCGCGCATGCCCCCTACAATATGGACGACGCCCGCGCGGATGTTCTCTTTTTTCGCGATCTCGGCGATAGAGCCAAGGACATCGTCTTTGTCCTCCAATCTCGCCACAACCATCCTTCCGGGTCTTCCTATCTGATATCTCATCTTCTCACCTCTTTTATTCCATAGTGCTGACGCATGGCAGCGTCAGTTGGAAATTATTATCTCATGTCCGGATAATTTTATTAAAGCGATGTCCTCAGACTAGTGTAATTGGACCACTATGGCCGAAGACCATGTAGAAAGCAGATTACCAGGAGTCCGTAACCGCCGTGTGCATATGGCGAATGAACGGACCTTCCTCATCTGGACACTGACTCTGCCGGTTCGTGGAGTTCACACGCTTTGTCCAATATGGCATACATCCGGGACTCTCTATTATTTCTTGGCGCGCTTTCTGATATCTTTGATCTTCATCAATCCATCGGCTGCCCTGGTATTGTCAGGGGAGATGCTCAAGGCCTTCTCAAACAGCCCCTTCGCCCTTACCGGAAAACCCAGTTCCAGATAAACGAGCCCAAGCTCCGAAAGATATCTGGCATTGTGAGGTTCGAGCCTTCGGGCCGCTTCGAGCTCCTTTTCCGCCTCCCTGAATTTATTTTGTATTGCCAGGGACAACCCATAATAATAATGATATTCAGATATTGTGGCGTCATAATAGGCGGCCTCCTGAAAAAAATGCTCCGCCTCCTGATATCTTTCTTCCCGGAGGTAATTTTTCCCTTCTTCAAAGGCGGACCTTGCTTTGTTCTGGACGGTTTTCAACCGTGCAGGTTTGATGGTCAGCAATACGTTGTCATATTCTTTTCTCTTTTCTGGGTTTGACAAGGTTGAGTACGCCACGGATATATGGGAAAATATCTCGCATAACTTGTCCCTGAGCGAATCGTTGCCAAGGTGGGAGTACACATCGGGGTGATACTTTTTTACGGCTTCACGGTAAGCCGCCTTGATTTCGTCAAGAGTGGCCTTGTTGTTTGCCCCCAAAATACCGTAATGTCCCAGACCTTCACATTTACCGTACAAAGCGTCTATTGTTTTTCTGGTCTCGGGGTCCAGCCTGCTTTCTATCCGCGCTTCAGGCATTTCAACCGTCGCCGCCTCAGGCGCCTCAACGCCGGCAGCGCTGTCTTCCTTCAGCTCAAGCGGCCCTGTCAGCGCTTCGATTTTGGTAATAAGTTCTTCTTTCCTGATCGGCTTTTCCAGATAGTCGTCGGCATGATATGTCTTAATGACCTCGAATTTATATTTCAGCCCTTTGTAAATACCGGACATGATAATAATCTTGGGGGGCTTTTGCAGCCCGGTATCTTCCTTGACCTTCTTGCATAGCTCGAATCCGTGTATTCCCGGAATGAGCCCATCGATGATCGCCAGATCAGGGCTTTCCTTCATGATTATCTGATAAGCTTCCTCGCCGTTTTTGCTGGTTATGATGTTAATACCCTTATAATGGCTTAGAAAGGCATTAATCATGTTCAGAATATCCTGGTCATCATCGACTATTAGAACCTTCATATCTCCTCCGAATCCTCTAAAACATTAATCCTCGCGCGTTTATAGACATTATATTAGGTGTTGCCCCTGGGCACAACTCTCACCCGTGAAAGATATTCCGTCAGTCTCTTCTGCAGCGCCGACAAGGCATCTTTATCTCCCCTTCTGGCTGCTTCTTCCATCTCCTCCCCTATCAGTGTTATCCCGTCAAAGCCATAGCCTCCCCCGGAGCCCTTCATGCTGTGGCCGAGCCTCAGGATTTCCTGAAGGTCACCTTCGGTCAGAAGCCTTTCTATCTCCTGGATGTCCCTGTGCCGGTTTTCAAGATATCCGGGAATAAGGTCCGCCAGGTCCGGATCGACATACACGACTATATCCCCCTGCCGTTCCGCTTCCCGGCCTGGCAGTGTATCTTCGTCCAGATACTTATGTATAAGAGCGAGCAGCTCACTGTCCTTCATCGGCTTCTGTATGTAGTCGGTGCATCCCATATCCATGCATTTTTTGATCTCCTCCGGTCCCTCATGTGCCGTCATGGCTATGATCGGCGTCCCCGATGATCCCTCAAGTTTCCGGATTATCCTCACTGCCGTGTAGCCATCCATTATGGGCATTTCCATATCCATAAGAATCAGTGAGACCGCCTGGTTCTTGAATGCCGTTATCGCCTCTACCCCGTTTTTTGCGAAGACCGTTTTGAACCGGACTTCTTTTGAGAGATACTTCTCCACCAGGTTCCTGTTGTCTTCGACATCATCAACCATCAGGATGGACATGCGCCTGTCTATCCATCTGTCGAGGGTCTCCAGAAGCGATTTTTTATTTAAAGGTTTTGTCAAATAATCGTCCATGCCCTCCTCAAGACATTTTTCCCTGTACCCTCTCAGGGCATGCGCTGTCAGGGCGACAATGGGGGTCCTCTCTCCTTTGCGTTCTGACTCTAACGCCCTGATGAGCCTGGTTGCTTCAAATCCGTCCATCTCTGGCATCTGGATATCCATCAGTATAACTTTGTAGCGGTAGTTCCTCGCGGCCTCAACCGCCTCCTTCCCATTTGCCGCTATATCTACGGCAAAACCGGCCTTCTCCAAAATTTTCTTCGCAAGGTTCTGGTTGTCGGTATTGTCTTCTACAAGCAGAATCTTAAGATGGGGCATGCCCCGGTCAATAATTCTGTCAGCCGTCAGTTGTGCCGGAAGATCATCACTGTCTTGCTGATACGCAAGGGTGAGAGCCACATGAAATGTGCTTCCTTTGCCGACTTCACTTTCTACCCATATGTCCCCCCCCATCAACTCTACAAGGGACTTTGTGAGACTCAGACCCAAACCTGCTCCGCCGTATTTGCGGGTGGTGGAGCTGTCTGCCTGGGTGAATTTCCCGAATATCATTCCCTGATCTTCACTGCTTATGCCGGTGCCGGTGTCCGTGACCATGAAATGAAGTCCAACCATCCCTTCCCTGCATGTCGCGTCCGGCGCCGCATCTTCCTTGATCACTTCAACCGTTATCTTCCCTTTGTCCGTAAATTTAATGGCATTTTCAACCAGGTTCATCAGCACCTGGCGAAGACGTGATGGATCCCCAAGGATAACTGCCGGTATGCCGGGCCCGACCGAACACGTCAGCCCGATGCCCTTGTCCTGGGCAGGGTAAAACAAAACCTCTTCCACTTCCGCGATCACATCCCGAAGCCTGAAAGGGACCGTCACGAGACTGAACTTGCCTGCTTCCATTTTCGAAATGTCCAGTATGTCGTTGACGATGGAGAGCAGGGCCTCGGAATTTCTCTGCACTACCTTGAGATACTCACGCTGTTCTACCGTTAATTTCGTGTCAAGGGTCAGGCCGGTCATGCCCAGTATGGCGTTAAGAGGGGTCCTTATCTCATGACTCATGTTGGCAAGAAATTCGCCCTTTACCCGGGAAGCTGTTTCCGCGGCTTCACAGGCCTTCCGGAGCTTTGCTACATTGTCGCGATAGGCTTTGCCGAATGAGGTGAGGTTTTCTGAATACTCGTCCTTAAGGTAAGCCTGGAAGTTACGCCATTCATCGGAGGAAAGCTCCCGGACAAATTGCGCGCTCACGCGATAGAAAGGCTCCAGGAAATCTTCATTGGTCAACTCCTTCAAGCCTTCCACGACAACCAGCTCAATATCATCATGGTCCTTGCAGATGACGAGTTTAATTCTGTCACCCGTGGCCAGCGGATCTTTACTCCAAAAAGCGATGCCGCCTTCCGAGATATCTGCGAGCTGAAATTTATCGCATTTACTCTCGATAATTATCTTGTTGAATACGCTTGTCTTTATTCTTTGATGCCTTCTTCTTTCCATTTTGACCCTTCCCTAAAATACCCGCCGCGCCGTTTTCATGCTGAAATAGCGCTCCGCTTCTTAAGTTTGCAACAGGCTATCATTATTTTTAACTAAAACGCGGGGGAAGTCCAGTGCAACGGGGACAGGTGGCCGGATTTGTTTGGATGGGCATAGCAGATTATGGAGTGCTCCGACTGACGCCGCTGCCAAAAACTTCATATAACCTGTAGTATAATCTAATCATTATGCCGGACGGCCCTGAAATAAACAGACCACCAAGGATACGCAACCGCCGTGTGCATATGGCGAATGAACGGACCTTCCTGGCCTGGATAAGAACTAGCATCGGGATCATGGCCTTCGGCTTTGTGGTTGAGAGGTTCGCGCTCTTCCTCAGACAATTCCTGATCCTGACCGGCGGCGGAATTGCAGCCGCCGCGCCATCTCCTTCGCTCGGACTTGCCTCCGTCTTCGGCATAATCCTGGTCGGGTTGGGCGCCTTTATGGGTGTGCTGTCGTTCGTTCGTTTTAAGAAGGATGAGCGTCAGATAGACGAAGATACCTACCGGCCTTCCCTAATCCTTGATATCCTTCTTATACTGACGGTGCTTTCCATCGCCGCATTTCTTATAGGGTATCTGCTTCATCTTTCATAGGCGCTAATATAGGACATATGTCCCTCAAGAATAATAATTCCCGGCTTCTTTATAGGTTCCTTCCTTATTGGGACCAGGTTCGGGGCGAGGTCATTCTCGGTCATTCTCGGCAGATTGCCAGAAATCCTGACGTTATGTTACGTTATATAGCTTTGTCTGCCAAAGTGGGGCTGTAGCTCAGTTGGGAGAGCGCTTGAATGGCATTCAAGAGGTCGTCGGTTCGATCCCGATCAGCTCCACCATTTTCTGCCAATAAATCAGTAAGTTGCAAGGCTCTGAAAATCAGAGCTCTGTAGATACCAGGGCCGCTAATCAGTCTAAACTGCTCACTATCCTGCTTGATTTAAATCAACTTTTGTCTTTCCAATAAAAATAAAATATGCTAATTTCACCCCATGAATGGGGAAAACGCCTGACGTGCAAACTATTTGTTATTCATTAATGTCGGACTGATGAACATTTATATATTAGTGGAAGTCCCTGCCGGGGAAAGCCTGACCAGCAGCCCGTACTGAGTGTTGCACAGCAGAAGGAGTTCCCTATGGAATGAACAACAGTTGTGAAGCGTACAAGGAACACTGTAGGCCGTAGGGGAGACGCACCTCTCCAAAGCTATTCAGCCCCGTTAGAGGAAACAGAAGCAGTCGTCGACGGTTTTAACGTGCCGGAAGCCAGCACAAGGGAATCGAGATGGTGAGATTTCCGAGGGACTGCCGGGGTCCAAGAGCATGGCATGCAGTGAGAGAAGCGTCAGGAACCTGCCTGCCGGCAGGCAGGCTTGGGAGACCCTTCCGCCTCCTCGAAAGAGGTAAGATGCTCCAAAACAAGTCATCTAAGGACATGTGAGCGACATAACAGATAGGGCTTTTATGAAGTATGAGATTTATCACAAAAAAATGATAACTCGGCCAACCAGAAAATCAACCCGACTGGCAATAACGTCGCTTGGTTTTCATCTTTGCCGGTGGACCAGCGGGTTATTTATTTCGGTTCTACGAATAATAAAATATGATTGAAAACAAAGTAATTGTCGGATGGGTGGTCAATGCAGTTCTTCTTCTGCACTACTTTTTCAAGTTAAAGGGAAGCAAGCAAGTTAAAATAATCTCGTTATCTTTATTGATAATTCCCTATCTTGGCGCCCTTTTTTATGTAATCTTCTTCATATGGGAAGTTCCACCCCCACAGCCTAAATATTTACGGCAATATAGAATGAATCATTACGGCAATATAAATTCTGGAGAAGTCTTAGTTATGAATCAGAAATATAAATTAAATAGGAAATCATGAAACGTTGCCTTGGCCCATTAATAATTTTATGCATTGTCTTCTTGATTCCCGTCCTACACTTCAATAATTTGCTGGCTATTCACAAGGTCGTTGTACATGAGGGCATCTTTAACATTACAAAAAATGCTAACGACTATGTCTTTGACAATTTAAGAAGTTATACTTACAACATCTTTTTGAGATTTTATAAAGATAAAGACGTAAATTATTCAAACCTATTTATGGAAAAGGTGCCTTATATCGTAGAGATAGAGCTGATAGATTCAAAAAATAACGTTATCAAGAAGGAGACAATTAACCAAAATAGTCGTATTCAGGGTGGCTTCGCGAATGACTATTTTGAGTGGCGACTGATGTTTTTCTTAGCAAAAAGGGGTGAACGGTACAGACTAAGAATAATCTGTAATAGTGATTTTGAACCTTTTGATACTATGAAGAAGACGATTTATGTAGAGACCCTTATGACTACGCTTCGAAGCCATTTTGGTATTTATTCAGAATCGCTTTCTTCATCATTTTCTTGATTACTTTTATTCCAACAATCACCATAGGAATCGTTCTATTTAAAAGAAATCGACAGAGAAATGACAAATAAAGAATTCATGATAAATGGCGTCGGTCATTTTTCCGCAAAGGATCTGTGGCGGCGCGACTCATGGCAAGCGTTGGGCCGAATATAAATAATGACTGAAACAATAAAAACAGACTACATAGCAGCTGGCTATTATTTAGTACGCCTTGCTAATCGTCCAGAATATGTCTCGGCGCAACTTTTGCCAGAGCGACTATTGAGCGCCTCGGGCGATATATGCGACTCCTTTCCTGACACTTGGGCAATTGAATGGACTTCTGAAGATGAAAAAGATAGACTCGAAAGTGCCGAGAAATTTGGAATTTCACCTGCCGATCTCCCGAAAGTCATAGAATGGGCTACGCAATCGTTTTCCATAGAGTTTGCTTGGCCTAATGTCTTTTATTCCGTGTATGGGGCCAGAAAGGCAAGGGCCATGTTTCTCTCTCATCTCGACGATGTTGCCCTTTTCGGTTTGGGCTTACACAAATCGAATGTTGAGCAATTCTTATCTGTTGCTGGGCCAAGACCTCAGCAATCTGGATTCGCGCCGGAAGGCGCAACCGGGGTCTTCGAAATTGTCTCTCGCGGTGCGCTACTGCCCGATGGCGGTACTTTACTAGGCTATGAGTTGCTGGGTGTCCAATATGGTCATCTCACTTGCTCATGGTTGTGTAATAGTCTTGAGAAAACATTTGCAGAAGCACTAGACGTCATACCAAATACTAACGGATTTATCTCTACCTTTGAAGAGGCATCCCGGTGTGTCACGTATATCTCCGAAGGACATGTCGGCGCTGAGCCTGGGCTATGGCTTCCTTGGATGATAATGAAATATGGATAACAAATAAATGCGGAAAATATTAAGGATAACCGGCATATTTCTGAGTGGTGTATTTGTCGGAGCTATTCTTATGAATCTCCTCCATATGTATGTACGACCCGCTTATCGTGAACTGATAAGGACGGAAATACAAACAGAACAACAATTCATGGCGAGTCGTGCAACGCGTCAAAATGACAAATTGAAAGCCGCATTGCATCGGTGGAATGTGGTTGAGATGGATTCCGGCGAAGGCTTTCGAGATTTACGGCATGAAAGGATCGAAGGACAGGATTCATTCCTATTGCCTTTTGTGTTGGTGCCATTTAAGCACGTGGATTCGTATTACAAGAATCACGAAGGATCTCTTAAAGAAACTAGACGATTTATTTTTTCGTTGATGGAGCGGGAAAAGTCGGATTTGCATATGCAAGCGGAAAAGAAAATATTAGGGAAAAACAAAAAAGAGGCCCAATATAATCGAGGCGACAGTGATTAACCTCGGCGAAAGGTGGCCTTATTGCAGCTACTGCGTGGTCAGTTGCTGCTGTTCCGTTAAGTGTCATATCCGTTCTTATATTTGTAAATATCCGCAATCGATAAACACAGCGGAATAAACGTAAAAGATCTGGTTGAATGAATTACAAAAAAATAGTCACGGTGCCATTATCTTCCTGGAATATGTAAACCTGTTGTGCCTGGATTGCCGGATGGAATATGATAAACACTGTAAAGGGGCGATTATGCCGCGGGAACGTTATCTTGTAGGATTCTTGATCATTATCATCGGCCTCCTTGTGATGTCGGGTATAAAACCCTATGACCGGGCCACATGGCTTATGGAGGTGGCCCCGGTATTACTAGCCGCACCGATTCTCCTCTTCACTTATAAAAGATTCCCGCTGACTTCACTGCTATATTTCCTCATATTTCTGCATGCAATTGTTCTGATTGTCGGCGGAGCGTATACGTACGCCCGCGTTCCATTTGGATATTGGCTCCAGCATATATTGTCGTTAACCCGCAATCCCTACGACCGGATCGGCCATTTTTTCCAGGGGCTGGTGCCAGCTCTGGTTGCGCGTGAGATACTCATCAGGGGCGGATATGTTGTCAATAAACGCATGGCCGCTTTTCTGTCTCTCTGCGTTGCCATGGCAATCACCGCCTGGTATGAGCTGATCGAGTGGGGCGCAGCCGTTGCCCTGGGGCAGGCCGCTGACGACTTCCTGGGCACCCAGGGTGACACGTGGGATACTCAGTGGGATATGTTCATGTGTTTCTGTGGTGCGATGTTCTCGCTCCTTGCGCTTTCGGGGATACAGGACCGACAGCTCCCGGGCAGGGCGTTAACGAAACAACAAGAATCAGGCAATGTCCAAAGCGAGCCTTAATTCCTATAGTCTTCTCTGGCTGTTCGTTGAAGATTGGCTGGTTGCTTCAGTAATAATAAAATGAAATGGTACTTCTTGCCCGGGATGGGCGCTAACTCGGCAATGTATGACATTCTTAACAAGAGGCTGCAATTTGAAATCAATTTTATTAACTGGCCTAAATATATCGGCGAAAAAACGTATTCTGCTGTAGCAGAAAAAATTATCGAAGAACACGGCATAAAAGATAATGACATTGTCGGCGGCTCTTCGCTCGGCGGTATTGTAGCGCTTGAGATAGCCCGTCAAGGGAAACTCAAGGCGGTTGTGCTCATCGGCAGTGCCCTGAGACAGGCAGAGGTATGCGGTATTTTATCTCTTTTGGCACCGCTCACGTCCATAACTCCAATATCGTTTATCCAACTTCTTTCGGGAAAGCATGAAAACGTTATTACAAAGATGTTCGCTGAAGCTGATCCGGAATTTGTCAGGGCAATGTGTCAGTATTTGCCGAAATGGGTAGGGAATGCGGATGAGTCAGTACCCATATTCCGAATCCATGGGGGAAAAGACCGTATTATCCCGTGCCCTAAAACTGGTTGCGAAATCATCGCAAATGCCGGCCACTTGCTTGCAATCACTCACGCAAAGGAATGTGCAGATTATTTAAATAAGATAAATCGGCAGTATCAAGTTCATCAAGCCGATCTCTAAAAGGGTTTTCTTTTTCGCTTGAACATTTACGGAGGAGTGAATTGTCCCTTTGGTGGTGTCCCCTTGGTGGTTGAAAATCATCCACGTAATGGTTAATAATTTGAAAACTTTACGCCGGAAGTGAAGTTATTCCTTTTGGCAAGAGGCTGCACGCCCTGCCGGTAAGCTGTTACAGTGGCCGTTTACAATGGCAGGCAGAAAGCTGACAGTTCAAGTGCCTGGTGCATATCAGCGCAATAAATTATCCTTTACAAAAGGACAACAAAGGGTTAATATGTCCTTATTGAAAGGATGATATGTAATGGTAAGCCTGCAGAGCCTTAAAGAAGTCATAGTCTCCAACGAGGAGTTCATCCTCAGGGAGATAAAGGAATATGTTTCCAGGGGCAATGTCATGCTGCCTGAGACAGCTAACAAGGTCGTAGTCTTCTACGGAGTACGCCGATGCGGCAAGACCTTCACGCTTTATGAAGTTTTCAAAAAGCATCCTGAAAATTCCCTCTATATAGACTTCGAAGACGACAGACTTGACGGTTTTGAAACGGCCGATTTCGAAAGACTGAAAAAGGCTTTTTTTGAACTGAAGCCGCACCTTGCGAATTCCAGGGAACTTTATTTCCTGCTGGACGAGGTACAGGAGGTGTCCGGATGGGAGAAGTTTTGCCGGAGGGCTGTCGAACGTGAGGGCATCAAGGTATTTGTCAGCGGATCATCATCAAAGGTGACGCCTGGGGAAATCCATACAGAACTGAGAGGAAGATCATGGAACATTGAGATGTTTCCTTTTTCCTTTGTCGAATATCTTCATCAAAAAGGGGTCGATACAAATAGCCCGAAGATACTGCATGGCAGAGAGAGCGTGGCCATGAAACACCACTTTACTCACTATGCAAAGTGGGGCGGGTTCCCTGAAGTCTGTTTTGCGCAATCGGAATTCGAAAAAAGAAAGATACTCAGAGAATATCTTGAGGCAATGTTTTTTAAGGATATGGTTGAGAGATACAGGATAACAAATGTGCCCCTGCTGGACCGGCTTTTTGACAAGATATTTACGTCCTTTTCGACGAAGATGTCGCTTACTGCCTTCTATAAGCAGTATCACGAAAATATGCCTTTTTCTAAAGATATCCTGTTCAGCTATTATCACCATATGCAGCAGAGCATGTTGATGTACGAGGTGAAGATGTTTGCGGAATCGTCCTATAAGAGGATGCGTAATCCGGCAAAAATTTATCCTGCGGACGTTGGCCTCTGCCGGAGGGTAACATCTGCCGACGCAGGACGCCTTCTGGAGGCAATCGTCTTTCTGGAGTTAAAACGCAGAGGGAGTGAAGGGTTCTACTTTTCGGGTAGACATGAATGTGATTTTGTGGTCAAATCCGGAGATGCCGAATTCATCCCCTATCAGGTGTGCGCTGACCTGCACGACAAAAACAGGGAGCGGGAAATAGAAGGTCTGAGGGAGGCCTGCGAGCATCTGGCAAGAAAACAGGGCTTTATGCTAACGGACAATGAAGAGGGTGAGCTTTTGATGGACGGTATAACGATATCGGTGCTTCCTGTATGGAAATGGATTTTAAAGAAAACATAGGTCCAAAGCAGCTTCGAGAGGACCTTATGATAACAAAAAGCTACCGTAGTAAAAACGTAGTAATACGCCATCAAAATCGGTCGATTTGCCTAATATCCAGTCAAATGGATAATTGCTGTAAAATGGCTCCAGATAAGGATTTGTAGAGTGTTTACGGTCTCCTGCGAAACCCCTGGGCAGAAATGGCATTCAAGAGGTCGTGAGTTCGATTCTCATCAGCTCCACCATTTAATTACAAGGGGTTAAGACTCCCAATACCATCAGGAGATATAGCAAATTCATCCTAGGACCTCTACCACTTGATTGGTTCATTGTAGCTGCTGGTTTACCGTGTGGGGCTTCACACTTGGCATTGGTGTTGTGGTATCAGGCTGGCTTAAATAAAAGTATGACTGTGAGCTTATCTAACAAACCGCTTCAGCAAATGAAAATCGGTAAGAACACAAAAAGAAGAGCACTAAAGGCATTGGAAGGTGCCGGCCTTATAAAGGTAGTGCAGAAGAAAGGATGTAGTCCTGTTGTGACTATAATTGAAATTAAAGAGGATTTCTTATCCCCCTATGGTAAATAAAGATAATAAAATAGTTATATCTATTATAATAAGCATGAAAAACAAGTAGATTGGTCCATTAATCTCAACAATGACACAAGAACTCAATAAAATAAATAAAGCTGTATTGTCACCTTCCATGGGGATAAGCGTAAGCTCGGCGTGGTCGATAGACAACAAGGCTATTCAGCTTTTTATTATAAGCTTCTGCGCTTTATTTATTGAGATGGCATTGATCCGAATTATCCCCGGATATATCCGTATTGTTTCGTACTTCAGCAACCTGATTCTGATCGCCTCATTCTTTGGTCTTGGTATCGGTTACATGCTCGCAAACAATAGAATTAATATGTTCAAGTGGTTCTATCTGGCCCTATTCCCTATCCCGGCGCTAGTTCTGTTCTTTAATAAAACAGCTGTCCGGCCGACAAGTGGAATAGAGGTCTTCTGGCTTGCCTATAATAAGATGCTAAATGACATCAGCCTGCTGCCTGTCATCTTTCTTGTCTTTGGCATAGTAGCCGTATTTTTTATTCCGTTAGGTCAAAAAATGGGCCAATTATTTTCAGAACTTTCTCCCCTTTCCTGTTATAGTGTTAACATTGCCGGAAGTATCGCTGGCGTGGTGATATTCAGCCTGTTTTCCTATCTGAACTGGGGTCCAATTTCCTGGGTGATCTCCGGACTTGCTCCACTCATTGTTCTATATAAGCGATATTATAAGCGCTATGCTATACCGAGTATTGTCTTTGTCGCTATGATAATCATGCTGTATGCAGGGCAGAAACCTGACGAAACCTGGTCCCCGTACTATAAAATAAATGTGGATACAATGGTACCGGAATTGTCCTATATGCTGACAGTCAATGATGACAACCATCAATGGCCAATGCATCTTTCATCTTCTGAACCTGCGAGTAAATCTCCCATGCAAAGCCCTTTTTATAGTTACTATAATTTTCTCTATCAAAACAATCGCTATGAAAGTATCCTCATCCTCGGAGCTGGCACGGGCAATGACATTGATGCTGCACTGCTCAATGGCACAGCCCAAATAGACGCCGTTGAGATCGATCCGACCATCATCAGCATTGGAAAGAAGATCCATCCGGATAAGCCATACAGTGATCCGCGGGTCACCATCATTAACGACGATGCGAGAACCTTTATCAACAATACAAAGAAAAAATACGATCTCGTCATTATTGGATTGATTGATTCGCATACCTTGCACTCGAATCTTCCCGGCATAAGACTTGACAACTATATTTATACGCTGGAATCCTTTCGGCAACTAAGTAAACTGCTTAATCCGGACAGAGGTGTTCTCTCTGTCAATTTCTGTCAGACCTCCAAATGGATGACCGAGCGAATGCGTAACATGCTCACTCTGGCATTCCACCAGCAGCCATTATATATAATTCAATCTACGGCCCCCATTACCATAGATACCTTTCTCTCAGGGCCTGGAGTATACAGCGGAGAAGAAATAAAACCTGCGGAGTTGAAATCTCTTACGGCTCAAAACCTCCCCACAGATGACTGGCCGTACCTTTACATGTTAAAAAGGGGAATTCCCATGCATTATCTTATAATCATAAGTGGAATCCTTCTGCTTTCATGTGTATCTGTATATGGTGCCCTGCAAAACAAAAAGCATTTTGATATCTTTTTCTTCAGTCTCGGTGCCGGCTTTATGATTTTGGAGACTAAGGCGATTGTTGTTTTATCGAGAAGCTTCGGATCGACATGGACAATTAATACCGTGGTGGTCGTAACCGTGCTCTTTTTTGTATTGTTGGGTGTACTCGTGATTTCAAAGATACGGAGGAACCTTGTTGGACTTTCCTATGGTGCGCTCTTTGCAACAATAGTTACTGGATGGTTAATCTCCTATTATTATCCTGATATACTGCTTACAAGTCCGAGCAAATATTATTATGTGTGTATCAGTCTGGTCCCCACTTTTTTTGCATCTATTATTTTCACTCATTATTTTCAGAGGTGCAATGACAGGGCTCTCGCATTAGGCTCTAATTTATTCGGAGGTGTTGTTGGTGGGTTCTCAGAATATATTTCAATGTATTCAGGTCTTAATAATCTCTGGTGGGTTGCACTAACATTTTATTTAGTATCATATTTATGTAAATCTAGAAATAAGCTCTCTAGTATTAATATCAAGGAGTAAAGAACTCTTAAAGCAAGGAAGATCATCTACTGAGATAAAGATTCGGCATATCAAGAAGTCCAAATGGTCGCTGCTATTTAGCAATGGAGTAGTTGTTACCTAACCAAAGACTCAGGGGTAATTATTATAAACTCAGATAAAGGCAGGTGATTACCGTGGCACGTGCATTCCCTTACAATATCCTTCATGCTATGTCCCTGACTAAAGACCCGAAGCAATTAAACGCATTCAGTAAGCTCCTGAAGTACCCTGACATCAAGATACCAATCATCCCTAAGAAGTCAGGACAAAAACAGTAAATCAGTTGACACAGGTGGTATGTAAAGCCAATACGGAGAAGGCATTGCACCTATCCCCCTTGGTCTTTTTGATGTTATTCTGTTCTGATTTGCAGGGTGTAAAATTCGGTATGTATGGAAATGCCTGTAATCCCTTATGTGGTCTACAGTTGCAGGGACTATCAGCAGGGGGGTATGTGTAAGGGTAAAAATGTGTCTGGTTTTTGTAGGGTCTGCAACAGGAAAAATCTCAGATTTGGGGTGTTGTCATCCTGCTAAAGCAAGCAATATCAACAAGTCAGGTTGTTGTTATTTGGATGTGGCACCATGGCATTCAAGAGGTCGTGAGTTCGATTCCCATCAGCTCCACCATTTAAATAGGCGTATGCCACGCACTTGATCCGGTTGCCTCACAAAACAGTTCACGGCATTACCTCAGGCCGATCCTCTTCAGAAAATAGCCTAGATATATGTTGATCGGATTACTCCTTTTCAAAAAGGATATTACCTGAGCTTTACGCGTCCCAAGCCGGTCCAGTTCAGCAATGATCTGCGTATTGGCCTCATTTCTCAGGCCGTCTCTGAAGGTGCTGATTGCATCGGGTTTATCCCCCGTCATAAGATAGATCCTGCCGAGATTAAGATAGTGGGCGGAGCGGTCCGGTTCCAGCGCGATCGCCCTCTTGCAGAGTGATATGGCCATCTGGAACTGTCCCCGTTCCTTTGCGATGCAGTAGGCGAGACAGGAACTGTAAAGGGGGTGGTCGTCCTTTTGTACCGCCTTCTCGAAACATGCAAGGGCGAAGAGCGTATTACCCCGGTCAAGGGCATCCGCACCTTCGCAATATAGTTTCTCAGCCTCAGCCTTCGCCATCTGCTAGAGTATATTTAGACTCGTCGGGTTCTGTCAATACCGATAGTGTCTGAAATATCGACTCCGGATAAATAAAACAGAGCGTTGCGACAGAGTGTTATGCCATGCCCCTGTGATGCGCGCCGCAAACATTTCATGCGTCATCCCTCTGCAATACCCGAGCTTTGTGTTTCTTTTCTACGGTCCGGGTCAGTAAGGTCAGCATCGCGGCCAGCACCAGCGCGGAGGCCGCGATAAAATACGCGTTATTGTAACTGCCCGTCCCGGTGCTTTTTCTGGAGGCCTCGAAGAGCTGCCCCGCCAGGAGCGGAAAGACAAAGCCGCCGACGCCCCATGCGGTAAAAACAAGCCCGTAATTTACGCCGAAATCCTTCAGCCCGAAGTTGTCTTTTACAGCGGAGGGGAATACCGAGAGGCACGCCCCATAGTTGAACCCAAGAAGCATCGACACTACCACGAACGCGGCCATGTCAGTCAGACCCCTCCGGAGGACCATCATAAGGGCCGCCTGGAACAAAAAGATGATGCACATCGTCCAGGGCCTGCCTATCCGGTCAGAGAGCATGCCGGCTATGATGCGGCCGGCCGCGTTTCCGACCGCAAGGAGCGCGACAAGGATGAACCCGGCCTCTATCTTCCCAAGCTTCGCTATGGTCGTAATGTTGCCTATGATCATCAGTCCGGCGCCGGCGGCGAAGGCGTACATGCTCCAGAGCAGGTAAAAAAGCGGCGTCCGCAGGATCTCTCCCGGCCCGAGGTTGACCGCCTTTACAGGAGCGACGGCGCCGGGGGAGGCTGAGCCCCCCGGCTTATATCCCGGAGGAGGAGCAACCAGAAACTGGGCAAGAAGCGTTACGACAATCAGAAATCCTATCCCGAAAAATAGCAGCGTCCGGTGTATATTGCGTTCCTTAAGCGCAAGCAACTGGGCGGCAGCGTCCTTCCTCGCCGTGTCCTTTACTTCCAGCTCTTTCGCAACGAACGTGACGTTGACACCCGCAAATTCCGACTCCGAGATGGTGATGACCTCTTTGGCCGCCTCGAACTCGGCATCGGCCAACGCCTTGGCGCGGGACAATTCCACAACTTCCGGGACCGGCTGACCGGAAAGAGTGAAGCCTGTCAGGTGGTTTGCAATCGGGGAGATATATACCGAGGCCAGACCGAAGCCGGCCACCACGAGACCCGCAATCAGCCCGGTCTTGCGGGCGGGGAACCATTTGACGGCAGGGGGGGTGGCTGCCGCATATCCCAGGCCTATTCCGGCGCCCGCGAAAATGCCAAAACCGATGACGAACCAGAGCACCGTGACCGCGTAGGACGCGACAATGCAGCCGATCCCTGTCAGTATTCCCCCCGCCGTGGCAACCCATCTGGGGCCGATGCGGTCCTGAAGACGGCCGGCCGGCGCCATCACGAGCGCGAAGACGATGCAGGCGATCGAGTAAGGCAGGGCCTTGTCAGCGTCAGACCAGCCCCACTCCGAGGGTATCGCCTTTTTGATCACGCTCCAGGTGTAAAGCACCCCGAGTGCGAGGTTTATCCCCATGCCCGCGAATGTTACCCGCCACCCTGTGTTTCGTGTGATGTCTTCATCTATGACTTTTTTGTCTGAGTTTTCGGGTCCCATAAGGAAAGCATATCAGCGCTTTTGGGGAATGTCTACCTTCCCCCCTTAAATATGGGACGTTGGAGAACACGGGAAAAAGAGTCGCAAGAGGGTGTATAATGACCGCATTACCAAAATTCCGGGGACTCGTCTCTCCGGGGAAAGAGTAAGGAAAAGATGAAGGTCAAAAATCATTTAATGATTGTAACGCTCTTGTTTGCTCTTTTGTTTTTGCCGGGCGTGATGAGCGGCGACCCGGACATTCCGGGGAAGAAGCGCCAGAGGGCGGAAGAGGTGATAAACAGGCCGACGATCGTGCGGGTTTCGGCACTCCCGAAACTCCCGGTCAGCCAGAGGCAATATGATTTCCTCATAGACCATCCGCGTCTGTCGATGGTTCTGGCGCGCGCCTATGATCCGGCCCTTGACCTCTACAGGATTGAGGTCCGGTCCGACGGCATAATCCATGTCGACGACCCCGCTGGGCTGGCCGGCGACATGGAACTCTTAAGTTCCGACAGGGGCAGGCGGGTCTATTTTATTACCGGCCATTTCGACATCCTGAAGTTAAGGTTCAACGGCCAGATGGTGATGGATATTTCGTATTCCGGACGGCCCGGTCAGGAGCAGGCGCCGGTTGATTCCAAAACGACCTGCCATATCAGGGTCAACAGCGCGGTGGCGGGTTTTTTTACAAAGGTGGTGACCTTTCTTTTTCCGAAGAAGGTGGATGAGAGGATAGGGCGCTTTTCGAACGCCGTAAAGAAGGTGGCGTTTGCCGTCCATGATGACCCCTCCGGCGCATACAAGAGGCTTGCCGCCTCGGGTGAAGTCGGCCCGGGGGAGCTTAAGGAGTTTGCCAGGATGTTTATGTAGGGTGCGTTAAAAGGACGCCCCGAATTTCCGGCGTTAATACCAGATATAGTCGGCGATATCCCTGTCCGGGGACCTGTTGATAAGATGCCGGACTTCCCCGGGAAGAAGCACTTTGTAGGCCGCTCCGGTCTGCCTTTGAACCATGCCGGGCACCGCCACCTTTGAGGCGTGCGCGATGCCGGCAAGCACCACCACGGTATAATCCTCCCTGTTGAGCGCCTTTGTGATATTGAACGCCATGACGGAGTCCCTGAGACGCTGCCCCTCGCAAAAGAAGGGGAATTCAGCGGAATGGTAGCGGTTGGTCAGCATCCTTTTGTACGCAATGTCGGTCGAGCAGTCCGTAAATTTTATCATCCTCAGGAAATCCCCGTGCACGGCCTCCAGTCCCTTCTTCGATACCGCCAGTATCATTTCGTCTTCGGCATTCATCGCGATAAGGGGTATGCGCTGCTCTTTGGCAAAGTCGAATATCCCCTCGTAATACTCAAACGGGATATTCCAGACCTCCCCATACGCCCGCTCAAAATCGTACCTGTCCAGGGACCCTTTGGTCCATCTGTCCAATATCGCCTGTTTCGAAAATGGAAATGCCTCGAGCGCGATGACCAGATTTTTACCTCCCTGCCTGAGGCGCGTTATAATCTCCAGCTGCAGGAGGTGTATGCTTGAGGTCCCATGTATCTCTCCGATATAGATGACCCTTTCCCTTGATATATCGTCCATGACGGCGTCCAGACCCAGGGTCTGATGGTCATTCATATCAATAAAATCCGCCGGAAGGGTAGCGCAGCCCGTAAAAAAAAGCAGCGCGCAGCAAATCAACACCCTTTTCATAATTGAAGTATATCACAACGCGCGCGCTCCGCGGACGGACTTGCCGGTATCCACAAGCCCGCAGCGCCCGGAGGGAAGCTGTCTCTGTCCTTCAGCGGCAAACCGATCAGCCGGTCAATTTCCGGCACGCAAGGACTGAAACGGACAAGCTTTCGGCTACAGCAGTCTGTAAATCATGTCGTTATCGCTGTAGTCTATCTGGACGTCTATGATTACAGGGACAGTCTGTGTCAGTGCGCCGCGCAGCACTGACTGAAACTCATCCGTCGGTCCCAATCTTACCCCTATCGCCCCGAAGCTTTCGGCGAGGCCGACAAAATCAGGGTTCGAAAAATTTACCCCGAAAGAGGTCCCGAATTTTTTTTCGGCCTTCCACTTTATGAGGTTATATCCGCAGTCGTTAAACAGCACAACGACGATATTGAGTTTCAGCCTGCAGGCGGTCTCCAGGTCCTGGAGGTTCATCATAAAACCACCGTCTCCGGCAAGCGCCACCACGTTGCGCCCGGGGAAAAGCAGTTTCGCCACAACGGCAAACGGCAGCGCGCATCCCATCGAGGCGAATCCGTTGGATATCATAAAGGTGTTGTTCTGATAGACCGGGTAGAACTTTGCCGCCCAGAGCTTGCAGGTGCCGACATCGGTCGCGAGGATATCATCCCCGGCAAGCACCTTCCGTATCCCGTAAATTATATGTTGGGGCCGCGGCCTCAGAGAAGGCGCTCTGCCTTCCCTTTCGAAGGCCTCTGTAAATTCCGTCCTCAGTCCGATCGCATAATCGCTTTTTTTGTTGGTGCTCAGCATGCCTTCGAGCAGTTCAAGTGTCTCCCTGATATCGGATATGATCTCGACCTCGGGGACGTAGTGGAGGTCCACCTCGCTCGTCGTGAAATCTATATGTATGATCTTCTTGTCGAGGCCGGGGTTCCAGTTTTTTGGCGCGTATTCGACCAGTCCGTAACCAAGCGATATGATAAGATCGGCCTTCGAAAAGACATCGGCAATCAGCCTGTCGCGGTTCAGACCCAACGTTCCGATACTGCAGGGGCTTTCGGCGGTCAACCCGCCCTTGCCCATAAACGTCGTCACGACGGGGATACTGAAGAGTTCCGCGAACTTCTGCAGCCGCAGGTTGGCGGACTTCCGCACCACCCCATGCCCCGCGAGTATGACCGGGAATTTCGCCTGCTCAATAAGATCGGCCGCTTTTCTTAAGGACTGCCTGTCAGGGGAGCTCCTTCTTGGACGGATCGGCCCGATCATGGCCGCGTATTTATCATCTACTTCAGTCGAGGCGACATTCTCGGGCAGTTCAAGCTGGACGGCCCCCGGCTTTTCGGACTCCGCTACCTTGAAGGCCTTCCGGACCATCTCAGGGATGATCTCGGGAGACTCTATCCTGCCGTTCCACTTCGTCACGCTTTTAAAGACCTCGACTATATCTATATACTGGTGGGATTCCTTATGTATCCTTTTTAAGTCGGCCTGTCCGGTCAGGGCAAGAAGCGGCGACCCGTCTAAAAAGGCGTCGGCGACCCCGGTCAGAAGATTCGTGGCCCCGGGGCCGAGGGTGGCGAGACAGACCCCGGTCTTTCCGGTCAGTCTGCCGTAGGCATCGGCCATAAATGCGGCAGCCTGCTCATGCCTGGTGATGATAAAACGAATGCCCGAGGTCCTGAGCGACTCCATGAGGTCGAGAGTCTCCTCGCCCGGCACCCCGAATATATATTCTACCCCCTCGTTTTTCAGGCACTGTATCAGCAGATCCGACGCCTTCATCCGTCTTACTCCTTTACAACAACAGTTTTGATATTGACGAATTCCTTAAGTCCGTAGTGAGAGAGCTCCCTGCCGATACCGGATTTCTTTATCCCCCCGAAAGGCAGTCTCGGGTCTGACCTGACCGCATCGTTTATCGCGACAAAACCGGCCTCTATCCGCCCGGCAAGTCTCTCCGCCCGTTTTAGATCCCTGCTCCAGATTGAGGCCCCAAGCCCGTATTCGGTGTCATTTGCGGTCCTGACCGCCTCATCCTCATCGCGTACAACGATGATCGGGGCTATCGGTCCGAACACCTCCTCGGAGACAACCCTCATATCTCTTTTTATATCATAAACAGCGCACGGAGGAAAAAAGAACCCCCGGCCGAATGAATGGTCCGTCTTTATTACAGTCGCACCTTTCTTTTGGGCGTCAGCCACCTGCTCCAAAAGCAGGTCGAGTATCTCTTTCTTTGCGACAGGCCCTATATCTGTAGTCTCATCCATG
This sequence comes from Nitrospirota bacterium, assembly GCA_016215155.1. Classification (GTDB taxonomy): domain Bacteria; phylum Nitrospirota; class Thermodesulfovibrionia; order Thermodesulfovibrionales; family UBA6898; genus PALSA-1316. The sequence continues at coordinate 36,323 of JACRLQ010000018.1, read as the reverse complement.
GGATCGCCGACCCTGAGTTCCTTCATCCGTGACAGGAAGACGGAAATAAACTCCTTTGCGACCTTTTCCAGAACAATAAACCTTTTTGCGGCTATACAGCTCTGGCCTCCATTTATGGTCCGTGCTGAAACCGCCATCCTGCCGGCCTTTTCGATGTCCGCGTCGTCCAGAACAATAAAAGGATCAGAACCTCCCAGCTCCAGCACCGTCTTTTTGATTCGCCGTCCGGCATGCTCCGCCACCTGCTGACCGGCCTGGTTGCTGCCTGTCAGCGATACCGCGTCAACCATGTCGCCGTCGATCAGCGAAAGCGCGTCGGAGGCGGTTATAAGGAGGGTCTTTAAGATATTCTCAGGAAACCCGGCCATTCTGAAAGCTTCCTCTATGGCAAGAGCGGACGCCGGGACATTGGACGCATGTTTTAGCGCGATGACATTGCCTGCGATTATCGCGGGAACACCGAACCGGAACGCCTGCCAGAATGGAAAATTCCATGGCATTATCGCAAGCACAATACCGAGGGGCTGGAACATAACATAACTCTTTTTTGCCTCGGTGATTATTTCCTCAGGCTCGAGCATACAGGGAGCATGCTCCGCAAACCAGTCACAGAGCCATGCGCACTTTTCGATCTCCGAGACTGACTCCCTGATCGGCTTACCCATCTCGAGGGTTATGGTCTCTGCATATCTGCGTTTATCCTCCCTTAGATGCTCCCCCAGCCTTTTTACGAGGTCCGCCCGGGCCGATACAGGCTGTGTCCGCCATGAATTAAAGGCAAGCCTGAGGGATTTAATCGCGGTGTCCGTTTCTTCAGGACCAAGGGGCTCGAACTCCTTCAGCACCTCTTCAGTATAGGGGTTGACGGATTGAATCTTCATGACTATATTCTAGCAGGTTACTGATGAGATGCTTCGATTATTTTTACGTCATTGACGTACGTTGCGTCGCCTGATTTGGGCTCCGTCACCCCCCATAAGGCGAGAGGGGCTTGGGCGAGTTGTGATTCAGGGACAGGTCACTCACTTTTTTTGCTGAATTGTGCCTTGATGAATTCCCTGTTCAGTTTTGCTATAAATTTTACCTTGATCCCTTTGGGACAGGCTGCCTGACATTCGTAATGATTGCTGCAGCTGCCGAACCCCTCCTTCAGCATCGCCTCTGTCATCATACAGACGCGGCGGGCTGCCTCGGCCCTCCCCTGCGGAAGCGCCGCGAGATGGGCCACCTTCGCGGCGGTAAAAAGCATCGCCGAGCCGTTGGGGCAGGCCGCCACGCATGCTCCGCAGCCTATACATTCGGCCGCGTCCATCGCAGTGTCGGCATCAGCCTTGGGGACCAATACCGCATTAGCGTCCGGCACACCGCCTGTATGCACCGACACATAGCCGCCTGCCTGGACTATGCGGTCAAGGGCGGACCGGTCAACGATCAGGTCCTTGATAACCGGGAAGGCCCTGGCCCGCCAGGGTTCGATGTAGATCCTGTCGCCGTCTTTGAAACGGCGCATATGAAGCTGGCATACGGTCGTCTTCTCCTGAGGCCCGTGAGGGACCCCGTTTATTACCTGCGAACACATGCCGCAGATGCCCTCCCGGCAGTCGTGGTCAAAGGCTATTGGCTCACGGCCGGTTTTTATAAGTCCTTCATTTACAACATCCAGCATTTCGAGGAACGACATGTCTGCAGTAATGCCCCTCGCCTCTATCTCTTCGAGTCTTCCCTTTGCGCCGGGTCCGCTCTGTCTCCAGACATAAAGCGTCAGGTCCATTATTTATAACTCCTCACCGCAAGCGGGACATTATCAAATTTCAGCGGCTCCTTATGGAGCTCGGGCGCCGTCCCTGCGCCTTTAAACTCCCAGCCCGCGACATAACAGAACTGTTCATCGTCGCGTTTTGCCTCACCGTCGGGCATCTGGTATTCGACACGGAAGTGCCCCCCGCAGGATTCCTCGCGATGAAGCGCGTCACGGGCCATCAACTCGGCAAACTCAAGGAAATCGGCCACCCGGCCGGCCTTTTCGAGCTCCTGATTCAGGTCAGCCTCTCCTCCGGGCACCCTGACATTTTCCCAGAACTCGGCCCGGAGTTCCGGGATGCGCTTCAGCACCGAGGTGAGTCCCTCATGGCTTCGTGCCATTCCGACATGCTCCCACATCAGGCCGCCTAGCTCCCGGTGAAATTCGTTTGCGGTTCGCTTTCCGTTTATTGAAAGCAGCTTCCTGATCGTCCCTTCACATTCTTCAACCGACCTGATAAATTCAGGATGGCCTGTCCCGACCACCCCGGGTTTTGTCCCTGCAAGGTAGCCTGCTATAGTGTACGGTATGATGTAGTACCCGTCGGCAAGGCCCTGCATAAGTGCGCTGGCCCCAAGCCGGTTCGCGCCATGATCGGAGAAGTTCGCCTCGCCAAGGACGAAGAGACCGGGGATATTGGACTGAAGGTTATAGTCAACCCAGAGTCCTCCCATTGCGTAGTGGGGCGCAGGATAGATCCGCATCGGCTGCCGGTAGGCATTTTCGTCAGCGATTTTTTCGTACATGTCAAAGAGGTTCCCATAGCGCTCGCGGACCTTGTCGATGCCGAGGCGGTTTATGGAGTCAGCAAAGTCCAGATATACGCCGCGTCCGCCGGGACCGACCCCGCGCGACTCGTCACAGACCTCCTTTGCCGCGCGGGAGGAGATGTCCCTGGGCGCGAGATTCCCGAAGGCTGGATATTTTCTCTCAAGATAATAGTCCCTCTCGTCCTCGGGTATCTCGCCCGGAGAGCGCCGGTCTCCTTTTATCCTGGGGACCCAGACCCTGCCGTCATTTCTTAAGGACTCGGACATAAGCGTAAGTTTCGACTGGTGGTCACCGGTCACAGGGATGCAGGTCGGGTGTATCTGTGTGTAACAGGGGTTCGCGAAGAAGGCCCCTTTTTTATAGGCGCGGTATGCGGCTGTCACGTTGCTGCCCATCGCGTTTGTAGAGAGATAAAAGACGTTTGTATACCCGCCCGTACAGAGACATACCGCATCCGCAGTATGGCACTCCAGCCTTCCATTTACCATATTACGCACCGTTATCCCTTTTGCCTCGCCGTTGACGATCACAAGGTCGAGCATTTCTGAACGCGGATGCAACGCAACCGTGCCGGCCTTCACCTGCCTGGAAAGCGCCGAATACGCGCCTATAAGCAGCTGCTGGCCCGTCTGTCCGCGCGCGTAGAAGGTCCTGGAGACCTGGGCGCCGCCGAAGGAGCGGTTGTCAAGATACCCGGCATAATCGCGGGCAAAGGGCACACCCTGTGCCACGCACTGATCGATGATGCTGTTGCTTACCATGGCCAGCCGATAGACGTTTGCCTCGCGGGCCCTGAAATCGCCGCCCTTGATCGTGTCATGAAAAAGCCTTGCTACACTGTCTCCGTCATTGGGATAGTTCTTGGCAGCGTTGATACCGCCCTGGGCCGCTATGCTGTGGGCCCTCCTTGCGCTGTCCTGATAAAAAAACGCGTCCACATTATACCCCAGCTCCCCCAGGGTCGCTGCTGCCGAGGCCCCCGCAAGGCCGGTGCCAACGACGGCAATGCGGTATTTCCGCTTGTTGGCGGGATTCACAAGCTTCATCTCCTTGCGGTGCCTGTCCCACATCTCCGGAAGAGGACCGGACGGGCATTTTCCGTCAAGTATCATAATGCCTGCTCCTGATATCTTTTTATAAGCATCCGCGTCATCTCCCTACCTTAGAAACCCCATGTAGATAACTATCGGGAATGCCGCGTATCCCAGAAATATCATAATTGCGGCAACTCTGCCTGTAACGGTAACAACGGGAAAGGTCCTTTCGCCATTGAGCCCGAGCGTCTGAAAAGAGCTCTGTATGCTGTGATAAAGATGAAGGGCCAGAGCTGTCAGAGAAACGATATAAAGTAGCGCGTAAGAAAGCCTCTGGAAACTCAGCACAACCATGGTAAAGACATCGGGCCGGCCGATCGGGTCAGGATGGCTTGCCGCGGCAATACCGGGATTTATGACCTGAAGAGTAAACTGCAGAAGGTGGAACAAAAGAAATGCCCCGATCAAAAGCCCTGACCAGACCATGCTCTTTCCGGCGAAAGTGGTAGCGCGCTCGTTCCTTACCGCATATGACTGCGGCCTGGCAGCCCTGTTTTCCAGGGTCAGCTGGATCCCGAAAAACAGATGAAGCATAAACATGCAAAACATGACCAGGCGAAAAGACCATATGAGCGGCCCAAACCGGTGAAGCGCATAGGCATAGGCATTGATCGCAGCCGGCCCGGAATAAAGCGTGAGGTTCCCAAGCAGATGGACAAGGATGAAAAATATCATCCCGGCCCCCGTGACAGCCATTACCATTTTTCGCCCAACTGAGCTCTTAATCATATATTGACTCATTCGTCCTCATCTATAAATAAACTTTACAGAACAGAGGCACTGAAAAATGTCTTGTAGCGACACATTAAAGGCCTGTCCCTGAGACTGCCAGCCTTCTTCTGCGAGACCCCGCCCCTCATACTGCGGTCACGTGGAAGATAAATTTAATCACGTCGTCATTACAAGACTTTTTCAGTGCCCTGTTCTGTCGTTACTTAATTATATACTTCGATTTATAGTACCAGATAATCCTTCTTCTGTTTCGCGTAACCCACGCCTTTAAGCGCTTCCTCTATCTCGCCCAGAATCGCCGGGTCATCTATTGTTGAGGGCACCTTGAATTCTTCCCCGTCCGCTATCTTCCTCATGGTGCCGCGGAGGATCTTGCCGGACCTTGTCTTGGGGAGCCTGGCCACGACGGCCGTTTCCTTATAGCAGGCGATCGGGCCGATCTCCCCCCTGATAAGCTTCGCAAGTTCGGTCCTGATCTCCTCAGGAGACTTCTTTGCCCCTGCCTTCAGCACCGCAAAGCCGACCGGCAGCTGGCCTTTGAGATTGTCTCCGACGCCGATCACCGCGCATTCCGCGACATCGGGATGGGTAGAGATTATCTCCTCCATCTCACCGGTAGAGAGCCTGTGTCCCGCAACGTTTATCACGTCATCGACGCGGCCCATGACATACACATACCCGTCCTCGTCTTTATATCCCCCGTCGGCGGTGAAATAATATCCCGGAAAGGTGTTGATATATGACTGAAGAAATCTTTCGTCCGCGTTCCAGAGTGTAGGCAGTGTCCCGGGAGGAAGGGGAAGTTTAATGGTTACAAGCCCCTCCTGTTTAGGCCCGAGGACCTTCCCCTCCGTATCCAATATCTGGACGTCAAACCCGGGCACGGGTTTCGTTGAAGACCCCGGCTTGACAGGGAAATGCTCGATCCCGATACTGTTGGCCGTAATAGGCCAGCCTGTCTCCGTCTGCCACCAGTGGTCGATGACAGGCCTTTTAAGCCGGTCATGCGCCCAGTGATAGGTGTCCGGATCGAGCCGCTCTCCGGCGAGGAACAGATATTTGAACCCGGAGAGGTCGTACTTTTTGATATGCTCTCCCACGGGGTCTTCCCTTTTTATCGCCCTGAAGGCCGTAGGGGCCGTAAAAAGGGCCTTTACCCCATGCTGGGAAATGACCCTCCAGAATGCCCCGGGGTTGGGGGTGCCCACCGGCTTGCCTTCATAGATAACAGTAGTGCAGCCGGTAAGAAGCGGCCCGTAAACTATATATGAATGGCCCACGACCCATCCCACGTCCGAGGCGGCCCAGAAGACCTCGCCGGGCTTTGTGTCATAAATATTTTCGAGACTCCACCGGAGCGCCACCGCGTGCCCCCCGTTGTCACGGACGATCCCCTTGGGGACCCCGGTCGTACCGGAGGTATAAAGTATATACAAAGGATCGGTCGCCTTTACCGGCACACATTCAGCAGGTTCTGACGCCGAGGCCAGGGTCATCCAGTCATGGTCGCGGTCTTTATGCATGGCCGCCTTCACAAACTGCCTCTGGAATATCACGCAGTTTTGAGGCTTATGTTTTGCTAACTCGATCGCCCTGTCGAGCATCGGTTTGTACTCAAGTATCCGGACGCCTTCGAGCGCCCCGGAGGCCGTAATGATGACCTTGGGCTTTGCGTCATCAATGCGGATCGCAAGCTCGTGGGGGGCGAAACCTCCGAATACGACCGAGTGGACGGCCCCCAGCCGGGCGCAGGCAAGCATCGCAACAACTGCCTGGGGAATCATCGGCATATAAATAATTACGGTGTCGCCTTTGCCGACGCCGAGCTTTCTCAGCCCGCCGGCAAACCCTGCCGTCATGTCGAGGAGTTCGGCATAGGTGAATTTCTGGATCGTGTTCGTCACGGGGCTGTCATAAATGATCGCGACCTGGTCGGCCCTGCCGCGCTCGACATGGCGGTCAATCGCGTTATAACAGGTGTTCAGCTCCCCTCCCGTAAACCAGCGGTAAAAAGGGACATTGGAATCATCGAGCACCTTGTCCCATTTTTTATACCAGTCTATCGCCCCTGCCGCTTCGCCCCAGAACCCTGCAGGGTCTTTGATGCTCCGATCGAAAATCTCCTGATAATTGCCCATCCGTCGCCTCCTCGCACTGCTTTATTTGTCTTCGATCAGCTCGAAGTATTATTGAACATCAGGCATTTTTTCTGATTTTAGCACATCGCCTCAAATAGGGCTAGCCGCCTCCGACAAGCCCTGGCGGCACATAAGGAAGGCCCCTCCGTGCGGGGAGTAATCTGTCCCGGCAAGGGCGTCCGTACGGGAGGTGAGAGGTACTTTCGAAACAGGTCAAAAAACCCCGGCGCAGAAATCGCCGAACCTGCCGAGATTATCGCACACATGAATACCGGCTTCCTTCATGACCGCAATCTTTGACTGGGCTGTGCCGCTTTTGCCGCTGACTATGGCCCCGGCATGTCCCATGCGCCTGCCCGGGGGAGCGCTTAATCCGGCGACAAACCCGACTACCGGCTTGCTGACTTTTTCTTTGATATACGCAGCGGCGTCTTCTTCAGCGGCGCCGCCGATTTCGCCCACGAGGACGATCCCTTTTGTCTCAGGGTCTTGTTCAAAGGCCTTGAGGCAATCGATGAAGTTTGTCCCGTTAACCGGGTCGCCTCCGATGCCAAGGCAGGTCGTCTGGCCGATTCCCTTCGTAGTCAATTGATGCACTACCTCATAAGTCAGGGTGCCGGAGCGCGATACGACCCCGATGGGCCCGCCGGGTTTATGGATGAAGCCGGGCATGATACCGATCTTGCACTGCCCCGGCGTTATGATCCCGGGGCAGTTAGGCCCGATGAGCCTCACGTGCTTTCCATTCAGATAATTTTTGATCCGCATCATGTCCAGCAGCGGAATGCCTTCGGTAATGGCGACAATGAGGTCCAGATCCCCGTCGATTGCTTCCATGATTGCTTTTGCGGCAAAAGCCGGGGGCACAAAAATCATGCTGCAGTTAGCGCCGGTTTCCCGGACAGCTTCCCGGACGGAATCAAATACCGGCACCTTGTCCATTGTCTGTCCGCCCTTGCCGGGGGTCACGCCGGCCACTACCTGTGTGCCGTATTCAATACACTGACGGGTATGGAACTGGCCTTCTCTGCCGGTAATCCCCTGGACAAGCAGTTTCGTTTGTTTATCTACGAATATTGACATGATATCCTATTTCCCCATTCTCAAGATTCCACTTAAATTTAAAAAGACTGAAACAAACACCTTATCGTCATCCTCGGGCTTGACCCGGGGATCCATTTTTCTGAATCCCTCATTGCGAAAATGGATTCCCGCCTTCGCGGGAATGACGCAACCAATGGTTTTCAGTTCTGTCATTTTCCTACGATCTCTGAAATTTTTCCGGCCGCATCGCTGAGGTCCTTTGCCGTAATAAGATTCAGTCCTGATGCCGCGAGAATTTCTCTGCCCTTTTCGACGTTGGTCCCCTCCAGCCGGATCACGACCGGGACATTTATCCCGGTCTTTCTGGCAGCCTGAACTACTCCCTCAGCCAGAACATCGCACCGCAAAATCCCGCCGAAAATATTAATGAGGACCGCTTTGACATTGCTGTCGCTTAAAATGATGCGGAAACCGTTTTCGACCATTTCCTCATTCGCCCCGCCGCCGACATCGAGAAAATTCGCAGGCTCGGCTCCGGCGCTCTTGATGAGGTCCATAGTCGCCATGGCCAGTCCCGCGCCATTGACCATATTGCCTACATTGCCATTGAGGTTAATGTAATTGAGATTATATTTCGAGGCCTCCACTTCAAGCGGGTCCTCTTCATCTGTATCACGATATTTCAGAATATCCTTCTGCCGGAACAGGGCATTATCGTCGATCTCGATCTTCGCGTCCAGTGCAACGAGGTCCTTCTGTGCGGTAATCACCAGCGGATTGATCTCAAGCAGGGAACAGTCAGCCTCGATAAAAAGTCCGTACAGGTTTTCAATAAGCGTCGATAACTTTCCGGCAAGCGTCCCAGAAAGGTCAAGACCGGCGATGATTTCCCCCGCATGAGCGGGTCCGATTCCGGTGAGCGGGTTTATAAGGACCTTGATTATCTTTTCAGGAGATTTTTCGGCAACCTCTTCGATGTCCATTCCACCCGCCCGGCTTGCGATGATCATGATCTTCGCGGTCGAGCGGTCCGGTATGATCGAAAAATAAAGCTCCTTATCAATATCAAGCCCCTGCTCAACAAGAAGCTTTCTGACCTTTTTCCCCTGTGGTCCTGTTTGCGGCGTCACCAGCGGTCTGCCCAAAATCACCGCTGCCGTGTTTTTCACCTCTTCAATGCTTCCGGCACGCTTGACGCCGCCGCCCTTGCCCCTGCCGCCTGCGTGGATTTGCGCCTTGATTACGACGGGGAAGCCGCCAAGTCTCTCGGCTGACGCGGAGGCTTCATCGGGATTTGTGGCAACATACCCCTCAGGCACGGGAATATTATGGCTCCGGAATAATTCCTTGGCCTGATATTCATGGATCTTCATCGCTCAGCCTCTTTTCCCTATAATTTACGTTGACCCGTCAGCAGTATTATAAAACGTTCGGCCTTCTATCGGGACAAGCATTTTTTAAATGTAATTCTTGCAAGAAAAAGGCCAATTAATATTAACAGAAATACCATGAAATGGCAATAACTTTATAAGATTTATTTATAAGCCCTCAAAGGCTTTACGTGACTGACGCCATCGTGACCGCGACCGACAACATTAGATGGGCCTTTTTCGTTCTATATCCATCTACTCACGGGAAAGCATGATTAAATGCAATTAATTGCATGCAAAAAATGTGATAACATGCAGTATATTGCAGATATGAACAGTCCAAAGATTGAAGACTCTGACAAGGGAATTCATCGTACTATCGATGAAGACGTTCTGTTTGCCGGTGTTTAAGGTTTATTATTGCTGGATATTGGAAGGTGGTACAATTCTTGATAGTATATAGTGAATACAGTGATATTTCTTTCAAGGAGAGCCCATGAAGACCGATGACCAACTGGAACATCTGAGAAAACTCAGGGAAGAGGCCCGTTTGGGCGGTGGTCAAAAAAGAATCGACAAACAGCATGAAAAAGGCCTTTCGACCGCCAGGGAGCGTATTGATCTACTTTTAGACAAGGGCTCTTTCGAGGAATTCGATATGTTCAAGACACATAGATGCAGGGATTTCGGCATGGAAAAGCAGGTCTTCCTGGGAGACGGCGTAGTGACCGGGCATGGCACTGTCGATGGCCGTGTTGTCTATGTTTTTGCCCAGGATTTCACCGTGCTCGGCGGCTCCCTGTCAGAAACCTTTGCGGAAAAAATCTGCAAGATAATGGATCTTGCCATGAAAAACGGCGCTCCGGTGGTCGGGTTGAATGATTCCGGCGGGGCGCGTATCCAGGAAGGAATTGAGAGTCTCGCCGGCTATTCCGAGATATTCCAGCGCAATGTCATGGCCTCCGGAGTAGTGCCCCAGATCTCGGCGATTTTTGGTCCCTGCGCCGGTGGCGCGGTATATTCGCCGGCCCTCACCGATTTTGTCATCATGGTCCAGAAACAATCATATATGTTTCTCACCGGCCCGAAAGTCGTAAAATCGGTGACCCATGAAAATGTCAGCGAAGAAACTTTGGGCGGCGCTGCGATGCATGCCAGCCGCAGCGGAGTTGTTGACTACCCTGCCGGGTCAGGCGACGATGCGATCGCCTATATTCGCCGGCTGCTTTCGTTTCTGCCCCAGAATAATATGGAAAATCCTCCCGTTCTGCCCTGCGCCGATCCGCCTGAACGGGAGATTGCCGCGCTCAACCGGATTATTCCTGAAAACCCGAATGCTGCCTACAATATGAAAGAGGTCATCCTTCAAACAGTCGATAACAATGATTTTTTCGAGGTCAAGGAACACTTCGCGCCGAATCTCATAGTCGGGTTTGCCAGGTATAACGGGATGAGCGTCGGCATAGTCGCCAACCAGCCGGCCCACCTCTCCGGGGTCCTCGATATCGACTCCTCAATAAAGGGGGCCCGGTTTGTCAGGTTCTGCGATTGTTTCAATATTCCGGTCGTCACCTTTGTCGACGTTCCCGGCTTCTTGCCGGGGACCGCTCAGGAGTTCGGCGGAGTAATACGTAACGGCGCTAAAATTCTCTATGCCTTTGCCGAGGCGACTATTCCCAAGGTGACTGTCATCACGAGAAAAGCGTATGGAGGGGCCTATTGCGTCATGTCCTCCAAGCATTTACGGGGCGATATTAACTATGCCTGGCCCACCGCTGAAATTGCGGTGATGGGGGCAAGGGGCGCTGCCGGAGTTTTGTATGGCAAGGATGCCCAAAAAGCCCCGGACCCAAGCGCATTTTTGGCGGCAAAGGAGAAGGAGTACCAGGATGCCGTTGCCAATCCTTATGTAGCAGCCCAACGCGGTTACATAGATGATATTATCGAACCGTCGAAAACCAGGTCAAGAATAATAAAGTCACTGGAGCTGCTCCGGAATAAGCGCGATACAAACCCGATGAAAAAGCACGGCAATATACCACTATGACAGATGCACACATTCTCAGAATCATAAGGAGTCCACATGACGGTAAAGATTTTTATTAAACGAAAGGTACAGGATACCAATGTCGCTGAACTGACACTCCTCCTTACAAAACTGCGGGCACTCGCGCTTAGCCAACCCGGCTATATCTCAGGAGAAACTTACCATAGAATAGACAAAAAAGATGAGTGCATGGTGATCGGCACCTGGCGTTCCCTGGAAGACTGGAACAGATGGGTAAACAATCCGAAACGCATCGAAGTTCAGGCGGAGATAGACAAACTTCTTGGCGAAGAAACGGAATACGCCATGTACAGCTCCTGATGATGGACTTAAAGGCTGTGTTCGTGACGTACATCCCGCACAGGGGCGTTGTGTCCTGTCCGGGGCCCCGTAGTAAATACTAAATATGGGTGATGTGATGGCAGTTCAAAGAAAGAAGATGGCCGCGGCCCTGGCTGCCGTGAATCTCTATCTGCAACAGGAGGAAGCTATGGCTGCGCAGGAGCAGCAGGCATCCCTTAAGAGACCTCAGAGCTTCGAGTTCAGCCAGTGGGGGCAGAGTGGGCGGCAGGAGATGATGGCCATGCGGAAATTAATCCAGCTGAGGACGTTTACGCGCTTTTAACAGCACCATTTGTTAACGATGAGGAAAGAGGAGACACATACAATGAGCGATCAAGTGAAGATGACCCCGTTGAACTATTCCGCGGACCGGCCAAAGGCGAAGAATCCTGTCAGGATTATGGATCTGTCCCTGCGCGATGGCCATCAGTCCCTTTTCGCCACGCGCGGGCGCACGGAGGACATGATTCCTGTGGCTGAACTGATGGATGAGGTCGGGTTCTGGGCGATTGAGACCTGGGGAGGGGCCACCTTCGATACCATGCACCGGTTCCTGAACGAAGATCCCTGGGAACGCTTGCGCACCCTGAAGCGCTATATTAAAAAAACCCCTTTTTCGATGCTGCTGCGGGCGCAGAACCTGGTCGGTTATCGAAATTACGCCGACGATCTGGCCCTTGCCTTTGTTGAGCGCTCGGCCGAAAACGGCATGGATATTTTCAGGACCTTCGATGCCTTAAACGATTATCGCAATTTCGAGACGGTGGTCAAACAGATAAAAAAGAGCGGCAAACATTTTCAGGGCTGCATCTGTTACACCCTCACCGAGCCGCGCTTAGGCGGAGAAGTCTACAACCTTGAATATTATACTGACAGGGCAAAAGCCCTTGAGTCGATGGGGGCGGATTCCATCTGTATCAAGGATATGGCCGGGCTGCTGGCCCCCTATGATGCCTACCCTCTCATTAAGGCCCTGAAAGAAAAGGTCAAGGCGCCCATTCATCTGCACAGCCATTTTACCTCAGGCATGTCGCCAATGACGCACCTCAAGGCCATTGAAGCAGGAGTGGACATTATCGATACCTGCATGACACCCTATGCTTACCGGACTTCCCATGCCGCTTTGGAGCCTTTGGTCATGGCCCTTTTGGGAACGAATCGCGATACCGGCTTTGATATTAAAAAATTGGCCGAAATCAATGACATATTGGAAAAAGAGGTGATGCCGAAATATAAACACCTCCTCGATGACTCGAAGGTCTCGATAATCGATATCAATGTCCTGCTGCATCAGACCCCGGGCGGGATGTTGTCGAACCTGGTCAATCAATTGCGGGAAATGGATGCCCTGGATAAACTTGATGAGGTGTACAAGGAACTGCCGCGGGTGCGCAAAGACCTCGGCCAGATCCCCCTTGTTACCCCGACCAGCCAGATAGTCGGTGTGCAGACCGTCAACAATGTCCTTCATGACACGCCCGGCGAACGTTACAGGATGATCACCGGGCAGGTGAAGGACCTCTGCTACGGATTGTACGGCAAGACCGCCGTGCCTATTAATCCTGAATTGCAGGCAAAGGCCCTGAAAGGCTACCCCCGCGGAGAAAAGCCGATCACCGGTCGTCCGGCGGAAGTGCTCGAGCCGGAACTGGCCAAGGCGAAAGCCGAGATCGGTGATCTGGCCGCGGATATGGAGGACCTCATCCTTTACGCCCTGTTTCCGGTCACCGGCAGGAAATTTCTCGAGTGGAAGTATGGCAAGACGGAGGCCCCGGCCAGTGTAAAGCCGATCACCCTCGAGGACGTCAAGAAAAGAGATGAACTCGTGAAAAAGGCCCTCGCCGGCAAACTCGTCGAGGTGAAACAGGTCGAGAAACCGCCGAAATCGCAGGCAGTCAGGACGTTCAATGTATTTGTCGATGAGGAATACTTCGCGGTCGAGGTCGATCCTGTGGGCAACACGCATCTTGTGTCGGTCCCCCAACCGGTAGCCCCTGCCGCTGCGCCGCCTCAGGTCGCCCCGGCTCCTATGAAGGCGCCGGCTCCCGCACCCGCCCCGGAGCCTGCGCACGACGGAGAAGGAACAGTCCTCCTTGCGCCGATGCCAGGGATGATCATCAAATATATGGTAAAAGACGGAGATACCGTAAAGCAGGGTGATGCCATTGTTGTCCTTGAAGCCATGAAGATGGAAAACGCCCTTGCCGCCCCCTGTGACGGGAAGGTGCAAGGCATCAAGTTTGCCAGCGGCGACACGGTCGCAAAAGGCGCAGTGCTCTGTGTTATCGGGTGAAGCAGGCTTAGGTTCTATGATAATAAAAGAGTTGAATGGACATACCCCGAAGTTCGGCAGGGATTGTTTCCTGGCCGAAAATGCCGTCATTATCGGCGACGTGGTGATGGGGGACCAGTGCAGTATCTGGTACAATGCAGTGGTCCGGGGTGATGTTCACTTTATCCGGATGGGCAACAAAGTGAACATTCAGGATGGGGCGGTGGTGCATTGCACCTATCAGAAATCCCCGACCACTATCGGCAATAACGTGTCCGTTGGACACAACGCCATCGTTCACGGCTGCACAATTTACGATAATGTCCTTGTGGGAATGGGGGCGATTGTGATGGATGACTGCGTGGTTGAGAGCAATTCAATCATAGCTGCCGGCGCCGTAGTTACCGAAGGCACACGGGTGGAGGCGGGAACAATTTATGCCGGTGTGCCGGCGAAAAAGGTAAAAGATATCAGTCAGGAACTGATCTCCGGTGAAATTGAAAGAATAGCGAACAACTATACTAAATACGCCGGCTGGTACAAATAGCCTTTTTACCCAACACCTTTGCTTTATTTGCCATCCCGGCTATACAAAAAGGCTAGAAGGCTGTCGGCGGCGGCGGTCGGCGAAATCTTTTTTTCCGCCACTTTTTTTCTTAATGCCGGTAAGGCCTCGCGGACATGGGGGTTGCTGTAGAACCATTGCCGTAATCCGTCATCAAGAAGAAAGGCCATCCAGTCGAGGTCCTGGGTTTTTCTTTTTTCGGCCATTTCTCCGCTTATAGTCAATTTGTTTCGGTGCTCCAGGATGGTCTCCCAGATTTTATCAAGCCCCGTGCCTTCCACGGCGCTGCAGGTAAGGACCGGGGGACTCCAATTCGGGCTGTCGGGCTTGAGCATGCTCAAAGCCGCCTGATATTCTTTCCGGGCTGTCTCGGCCCGCAGCAGATTGTCGCCGTCGGCTTTATTGATGACAATGGCGTCGGCCACTTCAAGCACGCCTTTTTTTATTCCCTGGAGTTCATCTCCAGCTCCGGCGATCATCAGCACCAGAAAAAAATCGACCATGGAGGCAACGGTGGTCTCTGATTGACCGACTCCGACCGTTTCGATTATCACGACATCATAGCCGGCGGCTTCGCAGACGAGCATGGTTTCGCGGGTTTTTCTGCCGACACCCCCTAGAGTTCCGCTTGCCGGGGACGGGCGAATAAAGGCGTTGGGGTCGACCGCAAGTCGTTCCATGCGGGTTTTGTCGCCCAGAATGCTGCCGCCGCTGCGGCTGCTGCTTGGGTCGATGGCAAGGACCGCCACCCGGTGTCCAAGACCCGTGAGCATCGTCCCAAACCTCTCGATATAGGTGCTCTTCCCCGCGCCGGGAACGCCGGTTATGCCAATACGAATGGCCCGGCCGGTATGGGGAAGGAGTCTGTCGACTATCGTCCGGGCAAGCTCCAGATGCGCCGGAAGTGTGCTTTCGATAAGGGTGATGGTCTTGGCAAGTGTCAGACGGTCACGATCAAGAACACCCGTCACATAGTGCTGGGGATCATTTAACATTGAACATGGGAAATACTGAGTTTAGTTTATTTAAGATATTTTTCTTCCAGCAAGGCAAGAGTTTTATCGGCAGAGTCCGGGATAGGCGTGCCCGGCCCAAAAATGGCTTTTACTCCGGCTTTATAGAGGAAATCATAATCCCCGGGAGGGATGACACCCCCGGCAACGACGAGAATTCCGCCGCCTCCGGTTTTATTCAGTTCTTCGATCAGGGCAGGGATGAGCGACTTGTGCCCCGCCGCAAGACTGGAGACGCCGATGACATGGACGTCGTTTTCGATAGCCATCTTCGCCGCCTCCTCAGGGGTCTGGAACATCGGGCTGATGTCAACGTCGAAGCCGAGGTCTGCATAGGCGCTGGCAACGACCTTGAAGCCGCGATCATGACCGTCCTGTCCCATCTTGGTGACCAGGAGGCGCGGGCGCCGGCCCTGTTTTTCAAGGAACAGATCCGTCCGCCTCCTTATAGCCGTGATAGCATTGTCATCCCCTGTGTATTCCGACGAGTAGGCGCCGGATATACAACGGGTCATGGCGACGAAGCGGCCGAACACCGATTCCATGGCATCGGAAATTTCACCCACCGTGGCCCTTGCCCTGACCGCGGGCAGCGCCGCCTCCAAAAGATTGCCTCCGTTTTTCGCGGCTCCGGTCAGATCCGCCAGGGCTTTTTCGACGGCTGCCTTGTTGCGTACGGCCTTGATCTCCCTGATGCGTGCAATCTGTTCATCACGAACTGAGGCCGGCACTTCCCGTACCTCGAAATCAATCTTCTCGTTTGCAAGCTTGTATTTGTTGACACCGACTATCACATCGAGGCCTTGGTCGATGCGGGCCTGTTTTCTTGCCGCGGATTCCTCGATACGCATTTTTGGCATACCGCTTTCGATGGCCCTGGCCATTCCGCCTAATTCTTCGATCTCATCGATTATCTTTTGAGCTTCATTGATGATGCTGTTGGTCAGTGATTCGAGATAGTATGAACCGCCCAGGGGATCAATGACACGACAGATCTGAGATTCTTCCTGGATGATTATCTGGGTGTTCCGGGCGATGCGGGCGGAGAAATCAGTCGGCAGACCGATAGCTTCGTCAAAGGAATTTGTATGCAGGGACTGGGTGCCGCCGAGAGCAGCGGTCATGGCCTCTAAAGTGGTGCGAATGATGTTGTTGTACGGGTCCTGCTCGGTGAGACTCCACCCGGATGTCTGGCAGTGGGTACGAAGCATGGAGGATTTGGGATCTTTGGGGTTAAACCGGCTCATTAACCGATGCCAGAGGAATCTGGCCGCCCGCAGCATGGCAATATCCATGAAGAAATTCATGCCGATGCCGAAAAAGAAAGAAAGCCTTGGGGCAAAGGTGTCGACATCCATTCCGCTTTTCAATGCCGCTCTTACATATTCGACGCCGTCCGCCAGGGTAAAGGCCGTCTGCAGAACGCTGTTGGCGCCTGCTTCCATCATATGGTAGCCGCTGATGCTGATCGTATTGTATTTGGGCATCTCCCTGGAACAATAGGCTATGATATCGGAGACGATACGCATCGATGGGGCGGGGGGATAGATGTAGGTGTTTCGGGTAAGATACTCTTTGAGGATGTCGTTTTGTATCGTGCCTTCGAGTTTGTCGTGGGCAACACCCTGCTCTTCGGCGGCGACAATGTACCCCGCGAGTATCGGGATGACCGCGCCATTCATGGTCATCGATACCGACATCCGGTCAAGCGGAATGCCGTTAAAGAGAATTTTCATATCTTCAACGGAATCTATGGCGACACCCGCCTTGCCGATATCGCCGGCAACCCGCGGGTGGTCGGAATCATAACCCCTGTGGGTGGCCAGATCGAAGGCGACCGACAGACCTTTTTGGCCGGCGGCCAGGGCCTTGTGGTAAAAGGCATTCGATTCTTTGGCGGTTGAAAAGCCGGCATACTGACGAATGGTCCATGGCCGCCCGGTATACATGGTGGCCATAGGGCCCCGGACATAAGGGGCCATCCCGGGGAGGGTGTTGACCGATTCCATGCCCTCCAGATCTTCGGCGGTATAAAGGGCCTTGACTTTAATACCTTCCGGGGTCATCCAGGATAGTGTCTCTATGGATCTGCCCTTCATCTGCTTTTCAGCAATTTCCGTCCATTTTGGTAATTGTGGATGTTGTGCCATTTATTACTCCTTGTCAGAGGGTCTGTCAACGCTCACAGAGTTCAACCAGGACGCCTCCGGTGGCCTTGGGATGCAGGAAGGCAATCCTGGCGCCGCCTGCGCCGATTCTGGGCTGCTCGTCTATGAGCTGGATACCTTTTTCTTTAAGCTCTTTTAAGGCAGCGTCGATATTCGCTACCCGAAAAGCGACATGCTGAAACCCGGGGCCTTTTTTTTCAATGAATTTTGCCACAGGCCCGTCGGGAGAGGTCGACTCAAGGAGTTCCACTTCACTGTCACCGACCGGAAAGAAAGCCGTGGTCACTTTTTGGGTCTCTACCGTTTCAGAGCCTTCGAACCTCAGTCCGAGAATGTCGGACCAAAAATTCTTTCCGTCACCAATGCTGTTAACGGCTATTCCCAGATGGTCAATTTTAAGTATTTCCATTTTGTGCCTCCAATGAGAACGGTCCATTCATGACTGTCAGCCCTGAAAGACGCAGCGCATGATACACATTAATATCAAAAACCGTACCATATTCCTGAGTAAGGCCGGAAGAAATCATTATCGCACCTAACAGGCCGTATTTATTGACCAGAGCGATAAATTCCCTATCAGCGCCTTGCATGATTCTATTGTATCTAAATGTGCAAAATAATGCGCATAATGATATTTATTGCACGCAAATTATTGCATTAAGCTGAAGTTTTTTCAAGGTGTTGCCGGGTCTTCCGGCGGCAGCGCGTCCTCATCGAAGGGCATCACCCCAAGTTCCGTCATGAGCGTCTCAAAGGACGCGAGCATCTCTTTGTAATCATAGGCCGGCATTTCTTCATTCGTCGCGGCATCAACAAGGCCATCGAAGGCATCATAATCAAATCCGCTCCTTATGACATTTGCACGGACCAGAACGTTAAACACAGTGCGGTCGTCTTTCATGTCCTCATCTTCTTTAACGATGAGCTTCGAGACATTCCGGGGTATTGATATGTAGTACATAAGCGCGAAGGAGAGCGCGTCATAAAGGGTCACTATGCCTGAGGAGATCTTGCCCTGCCTGAGCCTGCGTCTTCCGCCCCTGATATGGAGCCTCGCCCTCAGCAGCGCGCCTTCACCTGAGTTAAAACTCTCGGCAGTGCTCATCAGTCCGAAATGCGGCATACTACCCTTTCCTCTTGCCTGTCATGGAACCCGGATCGAGAAGCCGCTTCAGCTCCTCCGGAGAAATACCGGTCATCTCAGCCGCTACTTCACTTATGGCGCGGCCCTCCTTTGATGCCTTAATCCCGATCTCGACCGCAAGGTCATACCCGATTACCGGAGAAAGGGCTGTAACGAGGACAGGGTTCCGCGAGACGAGTTCCGCGATATGTCTTTTGTTTACGGTAAACCCCGCAACTGCCTTGTCGGCAAGAAGGCGCGCCGCGGTTGAAAGTATAGTCAGAGACTGAAGCAGGTTATGGGCGATAAGAGGCATCATTATATTGACCTCAAAGCTGCCCTGCTGGCAGCCGGCGGAAATCGCCGCATCGTTTCCGGTCACCTGCTCGCAGACCATCGTGACCGACTCGCAGATGACAGGGTTGATCTTCCCGGGCATAATGCTCGAGCCGAGCTGTACGACAGGAAGTGATATCTCCGAAAGACCGGCGGTCGGTCCGCTGTTCATCAGGCGCAAATCATTGCATATTTTGATCAGCGCAAGCGCCATGGTCTTTGCATGTCCGCTTAACTCAACGGCGGTATCGGCGGCGGCCTGAGCGGCAAAGTGGTTACCGGCCTCCCTGAAGGGATGCCCGGTTTCTTCGGCCAGTGCCCCGGCAACCCTTCTCCCAAACTCCGGGTGGGCGTTTATTCCGGTGCCTACGGCCGTGCCGCCGATGGCCAATTCCGCGAGCCTCGGCAGACAATCCCCGATCCTTTTGATGCCCAGCATGACCTGCCCGGCCCAGCCGCTTATCTCCTGGCCGAAACTTATCGGCACCGCATCCATAAGGTGAGTACGTCCGGTTTTTACAATATCCTGCAGCTCATCCTTCCGCCTTGTCAATGTCTCATGCAGATGACGGAGGGCAGGGATTAGGAGCTCGGCCGTTAAAATATAGGCGCTGACATGGATCGCGGTCGGGATGACGTCATTGGTTGACTGACACATATTTACGTGGTCGTTGGGATGGATCTCCTTCGAACCGGGCTTGCCGCCCGTCAACTGGATCGCCCTGTTTGCGATCACCTCATTGGCGTTCATGTTCGTGGAAGTGCCCGAACCGGACTGGAAGACATCGACAGGGAACTGAGCATCCCATTTGCCGCAGGAAACCTCCTCCGAGGCGGCGACGATCGCCCCGGCCTTCTTCTGGTCAAGGAGCCCTAAATCACTGTTGGCCCGGGCGGCAGCCTTCTTGATCATCCCGAGCGAACGGATAAAGACGGGGGGAAAGCGGAGTCCGCTTATCCGGAAATTTTCGATCGCACGCTGCGTCTGGGCGCCATACAGGGCATCGGCGGGCAGACGCACCTCGCCCAGGGCATCATGTTCGATACGGGACCCTTCCATCGGCGCTCCAGTATTTACTTAAAGGTCTTCAGGATATACTCGGCGATCTCCTTCGCGTCAGCGTCAGGGACCGCCGTCTTGTCGAATTTTGTCATCCCTTCCCCGGGATTTCTCATCTTCGAGACTATATCACCCGCGGATTTTACATTGTTCGCGGAGAGGTCTTTTTTATGAAGGGTCTTCGCCGGGTTTATTATATTGCCGCCGTCGGGGTGACAGATGGCGCAGTGCTGTTTGAATAATTCTTCGCCTTTTTTAAGGTTTTTGGACCCTTTGGCATAGACAGCAGGGGCCAACAAACAAACAGCCAGGACTGCAGAAAGCAGAATCGTAATTTTCTTCATCTTACCTCCACATGATTTTGTGACTGACTGGTTCATCGAACCGGATATTTCGTGAAGACGTAATCCCTGTCTTTTACGAGCGTATGGCACTGGAAACACTCGGAGGCAAAAGAGGCGTCTTTACCGTAGGGTTTATACGCGTCCGTGGCGCTGTCATAAACAAACCTGGCATAGCCCCAGCCCCCTGTGTCCTTGAACCTTTCCGAATCCCTCATCATAAACTCTATCCTCTGGAGCTTATCCGGCACCAGCGCCGGAGGGAACGTGGGTTCCTTCATCTCGGAATAGGCGACCTTTACAAGGATCGACCCGTTGGGAAAGGCCGGGCTGGTCTTCGGCACGCCTTTTTTATATGCCTCGATGATGACCGGGTTCCCGAGGATATACCGGACCTCGTTTTTGTCGGTCCGGTAGCTCGGCGCGACGACCTGCCAGGCCTCATATCCTTTTATGTCATTAAAGGACAGCCCGTTTGGGGCCTTGATATCATACTTCTGGTCAGCGGAAAGAATTCCCGCCCCGGCAATTAAAAACAATACTCCTATAGTCCCTGAAAGAAAGAAAAAAGATTTTTTACTCATCTGCCTGCCCCCTTTTTCGGATATTTATCTAATAACTTTACCTCGAAAGCGGGTCGATGTCCATAGAAGATTTATGCAGGAGTTCCGCCAATTTATTCCGTCATTCCCGCGCAGGCGGGAATCCACTATTTTCAGGTCATTGTGTTTTCATACAAATCAACCCATTCAGAATTGTGAAGTGTTTCGATACATCGGCAGCATGATCTTTATATTTGTAAATAACGAGTTAACTGGTTATCCACGCATTTTCGTATGATAACCGGGTTAGAAATTGGGAATTTTTTACACATATCGCCTCAAAATTACAAAAATTCTTGACGAAGTCACAGGGCGGACGTATGATAACGAGAAACTGCTTAATAACTTTTTAGATTCTAAAATAGGAAAAATATGATGAAGAAACTCGCTTATGTGGTCTTAGGGGTAGCAATAAGCATAGCATTGTATCTTGCTACTGTGTTTATTATTATTACTTACTTGGTCATCGGTCTTTATTAACATATATATTCATTAGCCTAGGGGTTTACGCGGCTCTATTCAGCGTACTACCGACACTCTTTCAAATTGGCCGTCTAATCCCAGACTTTGTTATCTTTTCAATTATCAGCTCATCTGTATGGGGATGTATTTCTGTCGCTGGAACGCATATAGGCATCTATTTGAAGGATAAAAAAGACAAAAATATAAACAGGATAATGATTTGATTCAATTGCTTTGTCTCCTTGACACGGTGTAGCCAAGCGGCTACAATAAATTTATGTATGAACTCCGGAAAACTGACATCTACGTCCAATGGCTTGATGGCCTACGTGACATCCATGTGCGCTCACGCGTTTTGGCTCGTGTCGAACGCCTGGCCACCGGGAACCCCGGAGATGTAAAACCGGTTGGTGAGGGTGTCTCAGAATTGCGAATTGATTATGGCCCCGGTTACCGGGTGTATTACACAATGCGCGGACGTACGGTAATAATCTTGCTGGCTGGCGGAGACAAGCGCACCCAAGCCGCCGACATTAAGACTGCGTTACGCCTTGCACGTAACCTATAGGAGTAAACGATGAAAAAGACAACGACCTCCCGCTACGATGTTTCAGAGCACCTCCGCACCAAGGAGGAAATGGCAGCTTATCTTGAGGCTTGCCTTGAGGAGGCGCACGGCGATGCTGCGTTTATTGCAAAAGCACTGGGCGATATCGCCCGAGCCAAAGGCATGACACAGGTTGCTCGTGATGCCGGTCTATCTCGCGAAAGTCTATACAAAGCACTTTCCGGCGAACGCACTCCAGGCTTCGATACAATTCTAAAAGTGATAGATGCGCTGGGGTTAAAGCTGCATGCCGAAGCGTCTCACGATACTGACGGTTCTCGTTGCTCCTTTGAATAACCTGCACTTTTGAAATATAGCCCATCTCTATTCCTCCTCTGTTGAGATGGCATTATTATACCATAGCTATATAGCTATGTCACTGTTCTTTAATTTTTTCACAGCTTCTAAAGGGTTACACCCTGTCAGAGATTTCTTATATAAATCCCTCTGAAAGTTTGATATCCTGTAATTCCAGGGAGGATTGAATATGCCAATATCAAAAGTCAGCCGACGTCAGTTTTTAAAATTATCAGCAGGGACCATCGGGACTATTGTCGTCACCGACACCGCGGCCCTCGGCCTCGATACCGCCGACGTAAAGAAGAACGCCCTCGGCATCCCGGTAAAAAAGGGCAAAGAGGTCCCGAGTGTCTGCCCCTACTGCTCCGTGGGCTGCGGACAGATAGTTATGGTGAACGACTCCGGCAGAATAATCGACATCCAGGGCAATCCTGATTCGCCTATCAGTGAGGGGACCCTCTGTCCCAAAGGCGCTGCGACCTACCAGCTCGTCATGAACGAACATCGCTGGACAAAGGTCAAGTACCGCGCGCCTGGAAGTGACCACTGGGAAGACAAGCCCCTCGACTGGGCGATGGACCGGATCGCGCAGCTTGTCAGCGAGACCCGTGACAAAAATTTCAATGAATTTGGAGAGGTCCCGGACGGCAAAGGCAATACCGTAAAAAAGCGCGTGATGAACACATACGCGATCGCCTCGCTGGGCGGCGCGACGATCGACAACGAATGGAACTATGCGCAGCAGAAACTGATGCACGGCCTCGGCGTGGTCTATGTAGAAAACCAGGCCCGAATATGACACTCCTCAACGGTCCCCGGACTGGGGGTCACGTTCGGCCGCGGCGGTTCAACCACCTTTCCCCGCGATCTCGTTAACTCCGACGCGGTAATGATCATGGGCTCGAACATGGCCGAATGCCATCCCGTTGCCTTCCGCTGGCCGCTTAAGGCCAAGACGGACCATGGCGCGGTGCTGATGCATGTTGACCCGCGCTACACGCGCACTTCAGCGCTGTGCGATATCCATGCTCAGATACGCGCGGGCACCGACATCGTATTCCTCGGCGCCCTGATCAATCACGTCATAAACAGCAGCCGCTGGAATACCGATCCGTTTTTTAAGGAATATGTCGTCAACTATACGAACGCCGCGACACTGGTCAACCCCGACTATAAGGACACAGAGGAACTGGACGGCGTGTTTTCGGGCCTCTCGGCTGACGGCAAAGTCTATTCCGCCGCAAGCTGGTCTTACCAGCGCGACCCGGCGCCTGCGCCCGCTGTCACCGAGGCGAAGACATTTACCGACCTTCTTCTTCAACGCGTGCCCGGGCGGCCGAAGACCGACCCCACGCTGAAAGACCCCCGGACCGTCTTCCAGATCACCAAAAAACACTATGCCCGCTATACTCCTGAAATGGTGGAGAGCGTCTGCGGCTGCTCCAAAGAAGTGTTTCTTGACGTTGCCGAGACATTGCTGAATAATTCAGGGCGGGAGAAGACCTCGAATATAACGTACGCTGTCGGCTGGACACAGCACACGGTTGGGGTACAGATAATCCGCTGCGCCGGCATGCTCCAGGCGCTCCTTGGCAACATCGGACGACCCGGGGGAGGTGTGCTGGCCCTGCGGGGTCATTCGACTATCCAGGGGTCAACCGACATCGCGACCCTTTACCACTCGCTGCCGGGGTATCTGAACATGCCTGATGCACGCAGACCGCACGACTCCTTAAGAGATTTCATCCTGACCGAGGCCGTGCCGCTTTCGACGAGTTATTGGGGCAACTACCCCAGGTTCGCCGTCTCATACTTCAAGGCCCAGTTCGGCGACGCGGCCACGAAGGAGAATGATTACGGGTACAACTACCATCCGAAGATCACCGGCGACCATTCCCATCTGCCGATGTTCGTGGACATGATGGACGGGAAGATAAAAGGGTTCCTCTGCGTCGGACAGAACCCTGCCGTCGGCGGACAGAACGCGCGTTTCCAGAGGAAGGCCCTTGCAAAGCTTGACTGGATGGTGGTGCGCGACTTCTACGAGACGGAGACCGCCTCCTTCTGGCGCAATTCCCCCGAGATCAAGGCGGGAGAGCTGAAAACTCCCGACATCAAAACGGAAATCTTTTTTCTGCCCTCGGCATGCGTGCCTGAGATGGAAGGTTCCTTCACGAATACACAGCGCCTGCTGCAATATCACGAAAAGGCGGCCGACCCGCCTGATGATTGCCGCAGTAACCTCTGGTTCACGTACCATCTGGGCAAGAAGCTCAAAGCGATTTACAAGGACTCAGTAGCGGACCGCGACTGGGCGATCAGGAACCTGACATGGGACTATGAGCCCGAACCGGCAGAGACAGCTAGATGGCGCATCAAGGACGAGCCGTCCGCCTACAAGGCGCTCAAGGAAATAAACGGCTACACATGGACGGACAAAAAGCCCCTCCCCTCGTTCGCAAACCTTAGGGAGGACGGCTCCACGGTCTGCGGCGCGTGGATATATACGGGAGTGGTCCCGGAGGAGGGCAAAAACAATTCCGCGCGGAGGAAGGGCGACGACTGGATATCTCCGGAGTGGGGCTTTGCCTGGCCCGCCAACAGGCATATCATGTATAACCGCGCCTCTGCCGACCCTGAGGGGAGGCCCTGGTCCGAAAAAAAGAAACTCGTCTTCTGGGACTCCGTCTCAGGGAAGTGGGTCTCACCCTCAGGAGACGGAATAGACTTCGCCCCGACAAAGGCGCCCGGCTCTAAGGGGAAAGACAACGGTATCGGCTTTGACTGGCTGGGCGGCAATGATCCATTTATCATGAGGGCCGACGGCAAGGCCTGGCTTTTCGCGCCGAGCGGCCTCGTGGACGGGCCGCTGCCTACCCATTATGAGCCGTATGAATCTCCCGTCCATAACATTATGTATAAGCAGGAATCCAACCCTGTCGCTAAAGTCTGGAAGGTGCCGGGCAACCCGTACCACAAGATCGCTGATCCGGACTACCCTATCGTCATATCGACATACCGGCTGACCGAGCATTACTTAAGCGGTGTCATGAGCAGATGGCTCCCCTGGCTGGCGGAACTTATGCCTGAGCTTTTCTGCGAGGTCTCGCCGGAGCTCGCCATGGAAAAAGGGATAGTAAACGGAGATTATATGACGATCCGGACGGCCCGCGGCGCTATTTCAGCCCGCGCCCTGGTGACGAGGCGGATGAGGCCCTTTATTATCGGCGGGAAGACCATACACCAGATAGGGCTTCCATGGCACTGGGGCTGGCAGGGCACCGCCCAGGGAGATATCGTTAACAACCTGAGCTCGCTCGTTGCCGACCCGAACGTTACGATCCATGAAGGCAAGGTATTTACCTGCAACGTTTCCGCGGGCCGGAAAGGAGGCGCGGAATAATGGACAAGGGAATGTTCGTGGATACTTCCATATGTACCGGCTGCAAGGCCTGCCAGGTGGCCTGCAAAGAGTGGAACGGCCTTGAGGCCGAGCCGGAGTACTTTAAAAAAGGCCCCGGCGCGCCATACCCTGTAGCCTTCAACTTTACGGGCAACTCCTACGATAACACCGCGAGGCTCGGCGCGAGGGACTGGCGCCATGTCATCTTTATCGAACAGATAAACTCCCGGCGCGCCAACTCGCGCTGGCTCTTCATGAGCGATTCCTGCAAGCACTGCAGCGACGCGGCCTGCCTGAATGTCTGCCCGGTAGAGGCGATAGAGAGGACCGACCTCGGCAATGTGATAGTACGGCAGGACAAATGCGTGGGCACAAAGCTCTGCAACAAGGCATGCCCTTATGGGGTCGTCAAATACAACGAAAAGACCCGGACCTCACATAAATGCACACTCTGTAACGACCGCATCCATAACGGGATGGGTACCGCCTGCGCGAAGGCCTGTCCCACCGGCTCGATACAGTTCGGCGATGTCCCGGACCTTAAGGCCAGGGCGGACGCCCGTCTTAGTAAGCTGAGGGCGACGGGTGAGGCCAAGGCGAACATCTATGGCTACAGCGAGGCCGGAGGCCTTAAGGTATTTTATCTCCTCATGGATAACCCCGCGATCTATGGACTGCCGGATAAACCGGTCATCCCGCAGCGCAGGAGGTTTTCCTTCCTGGGCGGAAAACTGGCGGCGATGCTTGCGGGGGCAGCTGTCATAATAGGCTTTCGTGAGCGCGGGATTAATAAGTCCGGAGACCGCGCCCGGGAGGACTGATTTGTCAGACCCGATCGTCTCCCGCCTGTCGGAGCTCGGCAAAGGCGCGCCTGAATTGTGCGATGCCGCCGCAATATATGGCGCTTTGATACCTGTCCTCCGTGAGGCGGAACTTGGGGCATTGCCGCTTTCGATGACCCCTGACGAGGTCCGCCTGAAGATCAGCCATGGCAGACCCGTACTCGCCGATATCGAGCTTGCACTCGACACCCAGGCTGTCTCGGGCCTGCTTGTAAAACTTGCGCTCTCGCTCGAAAAGTCCGCGCGCAAAAGCGACCGTCTCCCGGTCGAGGCAGGCAGGATAAGGCTTGCGGTCGAGGGAGGCCTGCTGGATGTCGCTGCGCTTCTAGCGCACACGGCAGCAGGCGAGCGGGGACCGATAGATTCAATGGCCCATGATCTTAAGCTCGACCCCGCGCTTGTATTACTGCTTGCCCGGAACTCCCTGAAGCCCGCGCTCCGGGCCTGGCACCGTCAGCTTACGGCAATGACCGGCGAAATTTCATGGGACAGGGGCGACTGTCCGATCTGCGGCGCGGTCGCCACCCTGGCGGAGTTTCAGGGGAACAATCAGGCACGGCGCCTCCGCTGCGGTCAGTGCGGCGCCGACTGGCAATTTTCGAGGATGAAATGCATATATTGCGGAAATGACGACCACAGGACACTTGGCTTTCTTTATCCCGAGGGCAGACATAATTCAGTGCGCGTAGAGGTCTGTGAGGTCTGTCATGGATATCTCAAGGTGATCACTGCCTTCAGCCCGAACTCTCCGGAGATGCTCCCGGTCGAGGACCTCGCCACGCTTCATTTGGATTATATCGCTCTCGAGCACGGCTATAGCCGCCATAATAATTCACAGATTTGTCGAAAATAAAAGAAACCGCTATGGTCAGGTCATACCCGGTCGCGGACGCCTGTCCGGAAACTAAGCCGGGCGCTTAACGGCCCTGTAACTATTCACTGATTTTCCATGCAGGGTTCCATGCTATTTCCCACAGGTGGCCATCCGGGTCCTGGAAATATCCGGCATAACCTCCCCAGAAAGTCTTTTGCGCCGGCTTTATAATCCGGGCTCCGGCCTTTTTCGCCTGGGCCATTGTCTCATCAACTTCTTTTTTGCTGTTCACATTGTGCCCCAAGGTGAATTCTGTAGCGCTCGGCTTTTGTAACGGGAGCTCGGAATCATGGGCAATGCTCTTTCTCGGCCAGAGCGCAAGCTTAACGCCATTTTGCAGATCAAAAAAGACCACAGCTCCAAATTCGAATTCTTCGCCGATTATACCATCGGTTTCCAGTCCGAGCCCGTCGCGATAAAACTTAAGCGACGTCTCCAGATCGTCCACCCCGACTGTGATCAGCGTGATTCGCGGTTTCATATGTTATTCCTCTTCTTTCAGCCGTTTGCGACGGGCAAGTTCGGCCCCGGAGGGGACCTCAGGCGCGAACGATCCTGTCCTCACCTTCCCCGCGCGCTCGTACGTCGCGACTATGACTCCGAATGGCGAAGCGCCGCTTTCAAGCAATTTGAATCCGGCCGGGATTGTGCCTCCGGCAAACAGGCGCTTGCCGGCGCCGAGTGTGATGGGGAATATTTTAAGCCGAAGCTCGTCAACCAGGTCCTGCTTTAGAAGTGTTTGAATAAGACCGCCGCTGCCGTGAACTTGTATCTCAGGCCCGTCCGACTCCTTTAGTTTTTTGACCCGATCGGCGACGTCTCCATTTATGAGTTCGGAATTTTCCCAGTCTAACTTTATCAGCGTCTTCGACGCCACATATTTTTTTGCCTTATTAATTCCGGCCGCAATCGGATCGTCATTGGTATTCACATACGGCCAGTGGGCCGCGAATATCTCATACGTCCTTCTGCCAAGCAATAAATCAAAGGGTCTGTTCATTTGCTTGTCCATCACTCCGCCTAGAAAGTCATCAAAGTAACCGGCAACCCACCCGCCGTATTCAAACCCCCCTGTGGGATCTTCTTCAGGCCCCCCCGGGGCCTGCATAACGCCGTCAAGGGTTATAAAAGACAGAACAACAAGTTTTCTCATGCTATTCCCCCTTATACGCCCGTTGGAGCGTCGCAATGTCAAGCTTCTTCATCGTGAGGAACGCCTCGGTCACCCGCGCCCGTTTTCTGTCGTCCTTATCCTTCATCATCTCTTTCATGACTGTGGGGACAATCTGCCATGAAAGGCCATACCTGTCCTTGAGCCAGCCGCACTGTTCCGCCTCCGGCGACGCGGATAGTTTCTCCCAGTAATAGTCTATCTCTTCCTGTGTATCGCAGTTGACGATGAACGAGACCGCTTCGTTAAACTTAAAAAGAGGCCCGGCAGAGAGCAGCATGAATTCCTGCCCCAGGAGCTCGATGGTAACGATATCCACAGTGCCGGAAGGGGTGTTATGGAGCGTCGCCGTGTCCTTTATCTTGGCTTTGGGGAAAACGGACGTGTAGAATTCGGCCGCCTCTTTTGCTTCTTTGTCAAACCATAAATGCGGAACGATTCTTTGCATGTCGGTTCTTCCTTCGGGCTTCTGCCTTGTGTTTCTTCGTTTTTTTTCGGGATACCCGCCGGCGCCTTTCCCAGATCAGATTTTACTCCTTAAAAGGAGGAAAATCATGTCAGTGAAAACCCCTTTGTTTTGTGAGATTCCGTCCTGTTTCGGTTGCAAAGAGCTGTATGGACGCGGCACATCTCGTCTTAGATAACCTCCAGCGCGGGCAGGTCCCCTATCTCTGAATATTACGGGGGCGAGGTTGCCACTCCGGATGCTTTATTCAGGCGGCCTTCTTCAGCCCTGTTTCGAAATTAAGAACCCTCTTTGGACAGACCGCGACACAACTTGAGCATTTGATGCAGTCGTTGTCCGCCATCACGCCGTTGCCCTTAAAGCTATGCGGTGAAAGCTGCATCGGACAGGCCTTCGCGCACACGCCGCAGCCGGCGCAGGAATCTTCTATCGTGAGGGGCTCCTTGCCTCCGGACATCCAGCTCCCGATCGTTCCCATCGGACATATGTGACACCAGATCCTCTGGTGGTATATGAGACCCAGTGCCAGACCTACGGTGGTCGTCACAGTAAGGACCCTGACCATCGCTAGACCGACGGCCGAAACATCGCCCCACGCGAGAAAGACCTGGTAGCCGAGCACCGACAGCATGAGGCCCAGGACCGCGGCCCGGAACCAGCCTTTTCTGAAAAGCGGGGGGATCTGCCTGCCGGCGCTGAATCGTGTGAGAAAGAGGTCATAGAAACTGCCGCGCGGACACATCCAGTCGCACCAGGCCCTTCCCCTGTATAAAGCTACGCCGATCGAACCGAACATGCATAACATCAGGAAGAGCCCCAGCTTAGGACTTAGCTCCACAATTTTCATGATCTTACCTCCTGCTTGTTTTAACTATAGCAGAGGTCCGCAATATTGTCAATAGATTTCGCAACTATGAATATGTACTGCCCAACGACGAAGCGTCACTGCTGATGACTTATGCTTGCCAGAGCGGCTTATGGAAATGCATAATATTTCAGATATGCAGAAAGTAACGCCCCGTCCGCCAGTTGCACAAAACAGCGCTCCGCCCGGAGCGAAGGCCGAAACGATATGGTGCGCCCACTTCGAGTGTTATAAGCAGATCGCGGTCTGTAACCGCTGCCGGGTCAGGATCAAATGCATCCGCTATCAGGATTACTGGAACCCCCGCCTGGGATTTTAGATCGACAAGAGTTGTCCCCTTAAGAGTTTGCCCGCCCGCAGAAATAACCTCCCCTCAGCTCTTGCGGACCGCTTCAGCGCCCGCGTCCTTGAGCGCAAGGACCGCCTCGACGCTGGATCTGCATGGCAGGAGCTTATGTATAACCGCATCGAGGGGATGGGTAAGCCCTGCATCCTTGCCCCCAGTGACCGCCGCGACAAGCCAGTCATTACATCTTTTTTCCCCTTCAGGCGCCTCAATCTCCCAGATTGTCCCGGCAGGGACCAACCCGAACAGGAGCTTTATTACCCTGATGCCAGGCACGGGCACACCTGCCACCGACACAAGGACCCTGTCCATGATGTCGAATTTTATCTGGCAGAAACAGTGCCGCTCGTCATTTTTATAGGAAACAACCTTGCCCATGCGTTATTTTATCACATGCCTGCGGCCAAATAAAAAAAGCCCGTCAACGCCGCGTCCGCCCGTTTGCCTGAAATTAAGAATATGGGACAAAAAGGCCGCGTTTTTTTATGATCAAGATCATGCCCCTAAAGCCGCAGGATGCGATAAAATAGATTATCACTACACTTAAGGAGGTTTGCCATGCTCGACAGAACAAAGGTAGAAGAAGCACTTGACAGGGTAAGGCCCTTTCTTCAAAGGGACGGAGGGAACGTCCAGCTCGTGGATGTCACGGATGACAACATCGTTAAGGTGAAACTCACCGGGGCCTGCGGGAGCTGTCCCATGTCCAGGATGACGCTCAAGGGCGGGGTCGAGGCGGAACTGAAAAAAAGTTTCCCTGATGTGCGCGTAGAGTCCGTATAGATCCGACCTGAGCGTGCAGATCCCCCCCTATCTTGTAAACGAACATTATGGCGACCGTTATTTCGACGTGGTCAACGCGATCGAAGAGGCGAGGCATATCTTTTTTCAGGGAAGCGCCCTGGCGGACATCCTGTCTGACCCGCGACGCGGGCCAAAAGAATTCAGGATAGGCGAAACAGGCTTCGGCGCGGGCCGGGTATTGATAGCACTGCTCGATTATCTTGATCGCTCCGGAGTCAGAGACCTTGCGGTTACCTACAATTCAGTGGAACTCCACCCGGTTTCGGCAGAGCGAATGGGCTCGATCCTCGGGGGATTTAAACAGGGGTTCGGGCCGCTCATCGATGTCCTCGTAAGCGCATACGGCCGCCTCGACATTGCCACCCCCGGCTGGCGCCGGATACAGCTCACCAGACCCTTCGGCGCCCTTAACCTTAACCTCTGGGTCGGGGAGGCGCTCGAAATGGTCCGCGCGCTGACCGCTCCATGTGACGCATGGTTCCTGGACGGCCACGGGCCAAAGACAAACCCTGACATCTGGCGGGAGGAACTTCTTCTTGCGATAGGAGACAAGACGGTCGCCGGCGGGACCTGCGCCACCTATACGGTCGCAGCGGTGGTGAGACACGGTCTTTCCGCCGCCGGGTTTTCGGTATCGCAGCGACCCGGCTTCGGGGGGAAAAAAGCGGTGCTGGGCGGGATCAAACGGTAACGTATTCGTTGTTATCCGTTACGAAAAAGTTCCGCCAATGCCCGGCGCGGCACTTTCATAAAAACTCCTCAAAATAGTCCAGGTCCTTATGGAACGTCTCTTCGAGCGCGGCGAGGGGGATGCTGCCGGAGGTCCGGACGGCTCAGCCGAAATTCTGCAGGCAGATATACCTGAAGAATTTGGGCAGATTGATTTGGTATGTCCTTTCAAGGGCGCCGGCCCTTCGACGGTATGAGGCAAGGGCCGCCGTATCGACCGTGCGGCCAAACCCGAGCACTATGACGTTCCAGCCCCTCTCATCCGGAAATAGCTTCAGTGTATTGCCCATAAACGCCTCATGAAAACCGGCATACATACCGGGAAAATCGTCCTTCGGCCTGTGCCAGAGGTTCATCACGCATACGCCCCCTTCCTTGAGCGCCGCCCTGCAGCCGGAGAGAAAAGGCGCTGATAAAAGCGCTGAGGCAGGGCCGCCGTCATCGAAGGCATCCACGATGATAAGGTCATAGGGCCGGCGCCCCATCCCCTGCTGCCCCATGAAGTCCTGGCCCGCCGCGTGGAAGATGCTCAGGTTTGGGTTCCATTTCGGAAGGAGAAAATATTCATAGGCCAGCTCGATCACCTCCTTTCTGATCTCGACTACATCCAGCGTACAGCCGGGGAAGGTGCGGAGCAGGAAGTGCACCAGTGAACAGCCCCCAAGCCCGATAAGAAGGACCGACCGGGGTTTTTCGACAAACAAAAGGCTGCTCATTATCGCCTGATTGTAGTCTTCGATTATGCTTCCGGGGCTGTCGAGACGGATGCTGCTTTGAAGGACGTCCGCACTGAAGTAAAGAGATCGGACCCCATCCTCTTCAGATACGAATATCCCGCCGAATTCATCCCGGCAATGTTTTAGTAAACTGCCCCTGATCTTAATGGCCGCGCCTTTTTTAAATCACTCCTCTTCGACAATGACCAGTGACAGCCCGCAGTCTGCGCAGTCGCGGGCGTCAGCGCCCACAGGCGAACCGCAGGCCGGGCACTTGCCCTGCATCAGGAGGTCGTGAGAGACCCGGAGCTCCGGACTGATTTCCATAAAGTATTCCTGTATCCTGTCCTGTGCCCTGGCAAGATCATCAGGCGAGACTACCAGCCGGCATTTTGTCCCGCAGCAGCCTTTCCTGCAGTCTGAATTGGACTGTACGGCCCCCGGGATGCCTGCATCTATGAGGACCGCGTGCAGCTCCCTCATCCAGTCCAGCTCGCCATCCAGTACCATTACCGTATTTTCAGGGGCCTTCTCCCCGAGCCTCTTTTTTTCGGCCTCTGCCCTGCTGAACTCTTCGGACAGGAGAAGGCCGGCGCCGCAATCCGCGCATATTTCTATGTGGGGGTAATATTCGGTTTTACAATTTGGACAAATTTTATTTTGGCCCATTTAATTAGACCTCCTAAGAGAAGTAGTTTATTATCTCGGATTCAATGCTGCCGTAAGGCACGATAAACGGTTTGTGGGTTATCGTGATCTCTATCTCGAAGGCGGATACGGAGCGATACTCGCCCTTTATCATGCCGACAACCGTCTTTCCCTCAAATGAGCCGCGTTCCGCGTTGCCGTCGAACCTGCCTCCGCCCGCGACTATACCGCTTCGGACCCTGTCGAGGACCCCGGATAATTCGTCTGTAAGCCTGAGCGTAAAAGAGTGAGCCATATGAGAGATTATATCATGCCGGGTAGTGTTACTCATAAATTTGTCGCGCACCCGGTATCACCGCCATAATTGACTTATATATCAATATCTGTTTATATATAAAAAGTGTTATGCTGAAGTCCGTAGCCTTATATATGGCCCGCCCGCGACATGAATAATATTCAACTTGTATCGATCAGCCCCGGTCAGGACCGGGCCCATTTTTACAGGTGGGCGTCCGCCCTTGCCCTTATAACCATCTTCTACAACATCATGGAAGGATGCGTCTCTGTTTTTTTCGGACTTCAGGATGAGACAATCGCGCTTTTCGGGTTTGGCCTTGATTCCTTTGTTGAGGTGGTTTCGGGTATCGGGATATGGCATATGGTCAGGCGGATGAGACGGAGTGACCATATTAATCATGACGGTTTTGAGAGAAGGGCATTGAGGATAACCGGAGGGGCCTTTTACGTCCTTGCCGCCGGATTGGCAGTGACCTCCGCACTGAACATATACAGGGGCAACAGGCCTGAAACCGCCTTCTGGGGTATTGTAGTTTCCGTTATTTCGATCCTGTCTATGTGGGCGCTGGTCCATTACAAGATGAAAATCGGCAAGCAGTACAATTCCCAGGCATTGATGGCCGATGCCAACTGCACAAAGGCATGCATGTACCTGTCCATCATCCTGTTTGTCTCCAGTTTAGGGTACGCGCTGACGGGGATAGGCATGCTTGATTCGCTTGGCGCCATGGGGATAGCGGTCTTTTCATACAGGGAAGGAAAAGAAGCGTTCGAAAAAGCAAAGGGCAATCTGACCTGCGGTTGTCAGGGTAAGTGCAGTTGAAAGATTCGACCCATTATCCGGCTTATGTGCTTTCCATCTTTTTTCCGGCTTCATCCACGGGATTTTTTATTCGTCATCACTCTGCAATCTTCGATAACTTCCTCGGGGACCAACTTCAAAGCCAGGACAACGAGTGCGGGAACTACTATCAAATCATCAAGATGTCCGATGACGGGGATAAAATCAGGGATTATATCGAAGGGTAAAAGCAGATATCCTATGGCAAAACCGAGAAGACATTTTGCTGTTTTAGGTGTTCTGTCATCCCTCAGGACCCTTTGGTATAACCTGATTTCACGCTTTATCTGCGCGCCTAATAATTTCAGCTTTTCAAACATTTGAATGAAGCTTGTCAATGCTGCCGTCCGTCAGCGCGGGGATTCCGCAACAAAGACGGCTACTTTTTCTTCCAGCGCTTTCCGTACAAACTGATTCAGGGACATGCTCCTCATGATCGCCTCCTTCACAGCCCTCCTGTGAAGCTCCGGCGATATCCTTACATTGAAGCTTTCTGACGGCCCCTGCCCAACTCCTTGCAGCTTTCAAGGTAATCATCAACAGTTTCATGGAACGCTTTTCTCAAGTTCCATGAGGCTCGTTATAAAAATACCAAGAATTACTTTCGCAACCCGCATGTTGTTAAATTTAAAGTTCCCCGTGCTCCAGAAAACTGTAATACCCTTTATGGTTAAAAATGATATGGTCGAGCAGTCTGATTCCGAGGGTTTCGCCTGCAGCTTTCAATTGGCCGGTTATTTCCTTGTCTTCAGCACTTGGTAATAAGGAGCCAGCCGGATGATTGTGCGCCACTATGATTGCAGAGGCCCTGTCCGTAATAGCATCAGCAAAGACTTCTCGTGGGTGGACCTGGGTTCTGTTTACGAGCCCCACTGAAACAATCCTGCTTTTTAACACTTCATTCGCGCCATTGATCGAAATGCAGAGGAAATGCTCCTGCTTACGGTCTGCATAGTGCCGGATCAGGGGCAGGCAATCAGCCGGGAATGAGATTCGCAGTCCCTCAGGGCGGATTCGTCTGCGTGCAAACTCCAAAGCTGCTGCTATCAGGGTCGCTTTGGCTAACCCAATCCCCTCTGTCTTTTGTAACTTTTCTATGGAAGGATTTCCGTCGCTTCCGTCTATTGCTTTAAGAGCTTTCTCAGCTACCTTCATAACGTCATGCTTTGTTGTGCCGCTGCCAAGAAGGACGGCAAGCAGTTCATGGTCTGACAATGCTTCAGGGCCTTTTGCCTGAATCTTTTCCCGAGGCCTGTCTGATTTTGGAATGTCAGATATTTTTTTCATTCTGCGATCCCCTCCCCTATACTAAAAATCTTGTACTCGGTTCCAGAGTTTTAGTGCAATGCCGGAATGCTGCACGGGCATTTTGCAATGAACCATATTTTTCAGTTGTGACTATGGGTCTCTATCTCTTTGCGTAAATCTTCTGCAAACTCTTCTGCCTCATCTTCCTTAACAAATTTATGGTCACAAGGCATCTTATTCAGAATATTCTGCGCTTTGATAAAAGCGCCCCCGAATTTTTCATCCTGAGGACTTCCCAGTAAGACATTGAGCCTGAACTTTTCGTCGCTATCAGCAAGACTCATTATCCGTCCAACCCAGCGGTTCGCCTTGTCGGCTATCTCTTCGGCATCCATAAGATCAAAAGAAATGGGTTGGTTAGCATGCCACATATCATTTTTCCAGCAATGCCTGAACTCGAATTCATAATCTTTTCCAGCAATTCTATGTGGGGTTAAACGCTCAAGAATTTTTCTGTCACTTAACGGCTTCTTGAACGTTTTCCAAATATCTTCCTCAGTACGACGATGTTTTCCACCCTTTTCGTGATACTTCTCAACATAGCGCTCATAGATCTGCTCTATCGTTTTTTGCAGGTCGTCGGTTATTCCATATCCCTCAGGTGAAAACTGCAAGGAACTGTCGTCAAGCGGTAGAACTCTTGAAACAAGGTCCTTTATTCCCTTCGGTGCATTTTCAAATGGGAGCTGGACAAAAAGCGTTCTGCCTTCTTCTTCTAATTTTTCATGAATAAACCTGACACTCTTGCGAAAATGCTCTCCATTAACACCAGTAAACATCTTTGTGAGGCGGCTATGTCGTGAGGTGCATTTTACCTCAAGGAAT